>NZ_CP150496.1:1380000-1980000 GCF_038019025.1 Polaribacter marinaquae | reverse complement strand
AAATGTATTACTGCCGCAATCTCTGATGCTAGAATATCTGCGGATGAAATAGATGTAATTAATGGTCATTTAACAGCAACCTCTAAAGATAGTTTAGAAATAGAAAATTGGGCAAAGGCTTTAAATCGAAAAGGAGTTAATTTTCCGTATATAAACTCTTTAAAATCTATGGTTGGGCATTGTTTGGCAGCTTCTGGCGCAATCGAGTCTGTAGCAGCAGTTTTGCAAATTAAAGAACAATTTGTGTTTCCAAATATCAATTGCGAAGATGTACAATCAGGAATTGCAACACTAATTTCTACGGATAAAATTCCTACAAAAATAATAGAGAAAGATATTACTATTTTAGCAAAAGCAAGCTTTGGTTTTGGTGATGTAAATGCTTGTGTTATCTTTAAAAAATATTCAGAATAAAAAATGACAAAAGAAGAAATTATAAGCAAGTTAACAGTTATTGTAAAACCTTATGTTCAAAATGAAGATGGTTTTAAAAATATCTCTGAAAACACCGATTTTATAAACGATTTAGAAATAAATTCTGCAAATTTAGTAGATATTATTTTGGATGTTGAAGATGAATTTAACATAGAGATAGATAACGATTCTATGGAGAAAATGCTTTCTGTAAAAGCAACCGTAGCAATTATTCAAGAAAAAATCAATGCATAGTATTGGGAATGATATTGTTGATTTAAACCTTGCTAAAACTCAAAGCAATTGGCAAAGAAATGGTTTTTTAGACAAACAATTTTCCCAAAAAGAACAGCAAGAAATTTACAATTCTAAAAATCCGTTTTTACAAGTTTGGCAATTTTGGTCTATGAAAGAAGCTGCCTATAAATGTTATACACAACAAGTAGAAAAGCGCTTTTTTGCACCTTTAAAATTTGAATGTACTTTAATCTCTAAAGACCAAGGAACTGTTTTTTTTGAAGACAAAATTTTTTATACAACTACAACTTTTAATCCTTTTTATGTTTCTACTATTGCAAAACAAAACGCAACTACAACTTCTATTTTTTCGAAAATAGGAAAATCAGATAATGTAGATAAAGATTTAAAAACGGAGCTAGCATCAATAGTTAGTTTGAAATTAGAAGAAATTACAAAAAGAAAATCTTCTGTTGGTGCGCCTTTATATTATTATCGAGAGAAAAAAATAACACAATCTTGTTCTATTTCTCATCATGGAAATTACGGAGCATTTGCATTTACACTAAACAATGAATTTGAAAGAAGCACTTTATAATAATTGTAAAGAATTTGTAGAGAAACGTTTGCAAAATGTAGAAGAAGTTATTTCTTCTAACCAAAAAGCACTACAAACAGAAACTAAAAGTTCTGCAGGCGATAAGCACGAAACCGGTAGAGCAATGTTGCAATTAGAAATGGAGAAAGCTGGCCAACAATTGGCGGGAATTACACAAATGAAAGAAATTTTAGCAAAAATTGATATTTCTAAAACTTCTAAAAATGCACATTTAGGCAGTATTGTTTATACGGATAAGGCTAATTATTTCTTGAGTATTTCTGCGGGTCATTTAACTATAGAAAATACAAATTATTTTGCAGTTTCCGTTTCATCACCAATAGGGAAATTGCTTTTAGGAAAGCAAAAAGGCGAAACAATTTCTTTTAACGGAAATGTGTTTAAAATTCTAGAGATAGCTTAATTTTAGTATTGGTTTCTATAAAATCTTTATGATTTAAAAACACAATTTGATTTTCAAAATCAGCTTCTATTAACCAAAAAGAGCCTTTAAAATAAGCGTTTTTTACGATAGCAATGCTATTAGAATTCTCGATAATTTTTATCTGATGCGGATATAATAATACATGTTTACCGTTTACTACAATTTCATTTACATCATCAAATAAAGCTGCTACATACTTGCTTTTTGGGTTGTTGTAAATTTCTTTTGGTGCATTGTGAACTACTATTTTATGATTGCGAATAATTAGCAAAGTGTCTGCAAAAGAAAGTGCATCATTTTTATCGTGTGTAGCAACAATACACGCAATATTTTTTTCTTTTAAATAGGCAAAAAGTTTTCTTCTTAAAGAGTTTTTTTTAAAGTTGTCTATTTGGCCAAAAGGTTCGTCTAATAATAGTAATTCTGGTTCTTTTGCCAAGGCTCTAGCAATTGCTACACGTTGTTTTTGTCCGCCACTTAAATTTTTAACTTTTGTGTTTGCAAAAGCGGTCATTTCTATAACTTCTAATAATTCTTGTGTTCTTTTTTCGCTTTCTTCTGGATAAAAACGAGATAGAAATTTTTTAATATTTTCTGATACAGAAATGTAAGGCATTAAATCGAAATCTTGTGCTACATATTTAAAGAAATCCATACCAGGAACTAGATGAAATTCTGGACCTAGAACTTGATGATCTTTCCAGAAAATTGTTCCTTTATTTATATCTAATAAGCCGTAAATTGCTTTTAAAAGTGTAGATTTTCCGCAGCCACTTTCTCCCATAACGCACAAATGTTCTCCTTCTTTTATATTGAAGTTAAAGTTGTCTAAAACCATTTTGTTTTTAGTGTACCCGAAAGAGATATTTTGGACTTTTAGCATCTTACAAAAATAAGGTTTCTATTTGATTTGTTGTTGTAATTTAGATAGCAAGTACGCCTGCGTTAGCGATTGTAGCATTTGTTTGAGCTCTTTTATGAGGAACGAATAAAAAGCGAGTGCGAAAAGCGCGACCTTTAGGTAACGCCCAAAAAAACATAAAAAAACCGACACTTTCGTATCGGTTTTGAATTTTAATGTATAAATTTTAAAAAGAAAATTATACCAAAAAGTTCTGCGAACTTACCAGATTCTTACTCTTTCTTCTGGTTTTAGATACATTTTATCACCTTCTTTAACATCGAAAGCTTCGTAAAAAGCGTCTACGTTTTTAAGTGGCATGTATGCTCTGTACATTCCTGGTGCATGTGTATTTGTCATGATTAAGTTTTTAAGAGCTTCATCACGCATTTTAGTTCTCCAGATGGTTCCCCAAGAAAGGAAAAAACGTTGTTCTGGTGTATAACCATCAATTTTTTCTGGTCTACCGCTTTTTTCTAAGAAGATTTGTAAACCTTCGTAAGCTGCTTGTACACCACCTAAATCGCCAATGTTTTCACCTAACGTATATTCGCCATTTAAGTGCATAGAATCAATAGCAATAATATCTGAGTATTGTTTTACCAATTGCTTACCAATTACTGCAAATTTTTCTGAATCTGATTCTGTCCACCAGTTTTTAAGGTTTCCGTCACCGTCAAAACGTGATCCAGAATCGTCGAAACTGTGAGAAATTTCATGACCAATAACTGCTCCGATTCCACCATAATTTACAGCTTCATCTGCTTTGTAATCGTAAAACGGAGGCTGTAGAATTGCTGCCGGAAATACAATTTCGTTATTTGTAGGATTAAAATAAGCATTTACAGTTTGCGGAGACATACCCCATTCTGTTCTGTCTACTTCTTTACCTAGTTTAGCCATGTTTTTATTGTAGTTCCATTTTGTAACATTAATACTGTTTTCAAAATAAGAACCGCCTTCGTCTAAACCTTTAACTTGTAATTCTGAGTAGTCTTTCCAAACATCTGGATACGCAATTTTTACAGTTAATTTATTTAATTTTTCTAAAGCTTTTTCTTTAGTTTCTGCACTCATCCACTCTAAACCAGCAATTCTTTTTTCGAAACCTAACATTACATTGTCTATCATTTCTTTTGCTTTTGCTTTTGCTTCTGGCGGAAACATTTTTTCTACGTATAATTTACCTAAAGCTTCACCAACGGCACCGTTTAAGTTACCTAAAGCACGCTCGTTTCTTGCACGTTGTTTTTTAGCACCACGCATTTCTTTGCTATAAAACTCCCAATTTGCAGTTTCTAAGTCTGTAGATAAAGAGCTTAAAGAACTGTTTATAGTGTTCCAACGGAATAATAATTTCATGTCTTCTACAGATCTTTGTGTAAAAATTTTACTCATAGCTTTAAAATAAGCAGGATCTGTAACAATAATTGTTTCTAAGTCTGTAACACCAATTCCTTCTAAATGAGCTTTCCAATCGATAGCTGGTGCTAATTTTGTTAACTCTGCAACAGACATTGGATTGTAGATTTTACGTGTATCTCTACGTTCTTCCTTTGTCATCATTGGTTCTGCTAAGCTAGTTTCAAAAGCAACAATTGTAGCAGCATTCTTCTTAGCTGTAGCTTCATCATCACCAAATTCTTGAAGCATTTTAGCAACAAATATTTCGTATTTAGTCAATTTATCTGCAACTTTTGCATCTACGTAGTAATCTCTAGATAAACCTAAAGAACCACCACCCATGTACCCTGCATATTGGCTGCTGTTTTTTAAATCGTTATAAACGCCAAAACCATAAAAACCAGCACCACCATAAGGCGCCATATTGGTAATGTAGTTTTGTACATCTTTCTTTGTTTTTATTTCTTCTATTTTAGCTAAAAAAGGCATAACAGGTGCTTTACCTTGTTTGTTTCTAGCAACAGTATCCATTATTGTTTGGTAATAGTTTACTGCTTTTTCTTGATCTGAATCTATTTCATTTCCTTGTGCATCTTTTATCTTCGGAAAATCTTTTTGCGCTATGGCATCATTTAAAATAGTTAAAACATCTTCATCTGTTTTTTTACGTAGCTCACCAAAACCACCCCAAGATGTTCTGTCTTCTGGAATTTCTGTTTTATCGATCCAAGTACCGTTTACGTGTCTAAAAAAATCGTCAGATGCTTTTACAGAAGTATCCATGTTTTCAATAATAATACCGGCAGATCTTTCTTCTGGCTTTTCTTCTTTACAAGCAACAAAAGCAAAAGATGCAATTGCAGTTGTAAAAAGAACCTTGTTAAATGTTTTCATTATTTGTGTAATTTGAGTGTTATGATAATTAGTGTCTTAAAAAATATAATGTTACATCTTTTTAACTTTTGTAATTACCTTATTGATTATTACCAAAGGTAATTAAATAATTAAAAAAGTTTTATTTTAAATTTATCAGCTGTTTTGTAGGTTTTTAGGCAGTTTTTTAAAGCCCATATTAAATAAAGTAAAACCAAAAATATCTGCATATTGTTCTATTGTCTTTGCAATAGGTGTTCCGGCTCCGTGGCCAGCATTGGTTTCTATTCTTATTAATGTAGGATTTTTACCCGTATGTTTTTCTTGTAATTCTGCCGCAAATTTAAAACTATGCGCTGGTACAACTCTATCATCATGATCTCCGGTAGTAATTAATGTTGCAGGATATGCAGTTCCTTTTTTTACATTATGTACAGGCGAATATCCTTTTAAATAGTCAAACATCTCTTTGTTGTCATTTGCAGTACCGTAATCGTATGCCCAACCTGCGCCTGCAGTAAATGTATGATAACGCAACATGTCTAAAACCCCAACAGCAGGTAATGCAACTTTTGCCAAAGTTGGTTTTTGTGTAAGAATTGCGCCAACTAAAAGTCCGCCATTAGAGCCACCACGAATTGCTAAAAATTCTGATGAAGTATATTTATTATCAATTAAAAACTCTGCCGCCGCAATAAAATCATCAAAAACATTTTGCTTTTTAAGTTTTATACCCGCGTTGTGCCATTTTTTACCATATTCTCCGCCACCTCTCAAGTTCGCAACAGCATACACACCACCTTGCTCCATCCAAACTAAATTTGCAATACTAAAACTAGGCGTTAAACTTACATTAAAACCGCCATAACCATACAAAATAGTAGGATTTTTCCCATTTAACTCAATTCCTTTTTTGTGTGTAATAATCATCGGAATTTTAGTGCCATCTTTAGACGGATAAAAAACTTGTTTGCTTATATAATCATCAGTATTAAAAGCCACTTTTGGTTTCCAATATGTTTGGTAAGAGCCATCTTCTGGATTGAATTTATAAGACGAATTCGGAGTGTTGTAATTCGTAAAAGAAAAATACAATTCTTTAGCTCTTATTTTTCCACCGAAACCCGCAACAGAACCAATACCTGGTAGAGAAATTTCTCTTATAAGTTCGCCATTAAAATTGAATTGAAAAACTTTAGAAACCGCATCTACCATATAATTTGCAAACAAATAATTTGCACCTTTAGAAATAGCTAAAACATGTTCTGTTTCTGGTATAAAATCTTGCCAATTTTTTGGTGTAGGGTTCGAAAAATCTACAGTAACAACTTTTTTATTGGGAGCATTTAAATTGGTCGCTAAAAAAAGTGTAGAAGCTTTGTTAGTAATTACATAAGTATCACTCTCTAGCGTTTCTATAATTGGTTTTAGTGTGCTTTTTTCTTCGGATAAATCTTTGATAAATAATTTGTTACCAGAAGTAGAAATTTGTGCAGTAATTACTAAAAAACGATTATCTTCTGTAACATAGCCACCAATATATCTGTGTTTTTCTGATTTTTTTTCGCCAAATACTACAACATCATCTTCTTGCGAAGTTCCTAGCTTATGATAATATAATTTATGCTGATCTGTTTTAGCAGACAACTCACTTCCGGTTGGTTTATCGTAACTAGAGTAGTAAAAACCTTCGTTTTTGTACCAAGAAATTCCAGAGAATTTTACATCAACAATAACCGGTTCTTTTTGTTTTTTAGAAACAACATCAATAATAATTATTTTTCGCCAATCAGAACCACCTTCAGAAATAGAGTATGCGGCGGTTTTACCATCTTTAGAAAAACTTAATGCGCCTAAAGAAGTTGTACCGTCTTTAGAAAAAGTATTTGGATCTAAAAATATTTCTGGTTCAGAATTATCTATGGTTCTATAAATTACGCTCTGATTTTGTAAACCATTATTTTGAGAAAAATATGTGTAATCGCCTTCTATAAAAGGCGTACCTATTTTTTCATAGTTCCATAAATTAGCCAATCGATTTTTTAATTGATCTCTGTAATAAATTTGATTTAGATAGTTAAAAGTAACCTTATTTTGTGCTTTTACCCAAGATTCTGTTTCTACGCTTCTATCATCTTCTAACCATCTGTAATTATCGATAACGGTTGTATTAAAAAAGGTGTCTACAACTGGTTTTTTTTCTGTTTTTGGGTAAATCAATGTAAGTGTGTTTATGATGTTTAGTATACCAAACAAAGTTAATTGTTTTATCAAAATTAAATTATAATCGTTTTATTAAAGAATGATTTAACTGTTTTTAACTTTACGATGTTTGTTATCGATAGCTATTTGTAATACTTTAGAGGTTTTTACGACTAATTTTGTAGTAAAATAATTATAAAATTAAAATTCAACAAAGTTGAATTAAAAACATTCATATGACAGAAAATTTAACAAAAGCAACATTTTTAGAAAAAGTATTTAATTTTGAAAAAAATAAAGAGTGGAAATTTGAAGGTAAAAGACCAGCATTAATAGACTTTTATGCAGATTGGTGTGGCCCTTGTAAAATGATTGCGCCAATTTTAGAAGAATTGTCTAAAGAATACGAAGGTAAAATAGATATTTATAAAATTGATACCGAAGCAGAACAAGAATTATCTGCCGCTTTTGGTATTAGAAGCATACCATCTATGTTATTTTGTCCTGCAGAAGGAGAACCACAAATGGCAAACGGAGCTTTACCAAAAGCAGATTTAGAACGCATAATTAAAGAGGTTTTAAAAGTAGAAAAGTAATAACGATTCTTAAAAGAAGTATTTAAATTAAATCCTGAGTTTTAAAAAACTCAGGATTTTTTTGTCAAAAAAACAATACATAAGAATTCTATGTATAAGAAAATTATGTATATTTGACCATCGATATTCAAAAGTTGTCAATTTAGATGATTTTTAAATTGAAGTGACAAAAACACATTATAAAAATGGGAAATCAGAAATTATACAAAGGCTCTTTGCAAACCATTATTTTAAAATTATTAGAAAGTAATGATAAAATGTACGGTTATGAAATTACACAAAAAGTAAAAGAATTAACCAAAGGCGAACTTAAAATTACCGAAGGTGCCTTGTACCCAGCTTTACATAAATTAGAAGCCGATGGTTTGCTAGATGTAGAGGTTGCAAAAGTGGGTAATAGATTGCGTAAATATTACAAGTTAACAGAGTCTGGTACCAAAGAAACTGCCAACAAGTTAAATGAAATGCAAGAGTTTTTAAGAACAATGCAGCAATTGGTGAATCCTAAATTAAGTTTGGAGTAGGATGAAATTAACAAAAGAACAAATACAAAGAGTAGAACATTATTTAGATATAAAACAGATTGATTATATCGATATTCGATTAGAAATTTTAGATCATATTATTTCTGATATTGAAGCAAAAATGGAAGAAGAAAAAGTAACTTTTCACAATGCTTTTGCAACTTCTAAACAAAAATGGAATCCTCAATTTAAAGAAACTTCCAGCATGTTTTTTGGACTTGGTTTTACTGCACCAAAAATTGTGATTCAGAAAGCTAAAAAAGTTTATTGGAAACAATATGTGCTTTTATTAACCTCTTATTTTTTGCCTTTTTTATTATTAACTCATTTTAATTTTAAAATAGAAAACCCACAAGAATACGGTTTATTCAATACTTTAAAAGGAGTTATAGTTTTAACTTTAATATCATTTGTATACATGTTATTTAGTAATAATCATAAAATCGAAACTACTTATGGTTTTATTTTGAAATCTAAAAGTTTAGGAGCGTTTACAGGTTTAATTGTTTTAGCAATTTTTTTCACACGTGTGAATGAATTGAATGGAATTAATATTGGAATGCTCTGTTCTTTCCTTTGGATGACTTTCAGTTATTTCCACTTTTATAAAAAACACAAAGAAGCAATTCAACAATATAAAATTTCATAAGCTATGGAATTAACAAAAGAACAACTTTTGCAAATAGACAATTACGTGTTTTCTTGCGGAATAAAATACTACGATGTTAGAACAGAAATTGTAGATCATTTTGCCAATATTTTAGAGCAAAAGTTAGCTAAAAATCCTGATATAAATTTCAAAAAGGAAATACAAAATATCCACAGAAATTTTTCTGATAGAGGTTTTAGTAACCTTTTAAAGGATAAAACAAAAGCAGTTCAAAAGAAATTCTATAAGGCAACTTTAAAGCACTTAATTACATTTTTTAAACTTCCTAGAATTTTAATATCAGCGGGTATATTTTATGCTTTGTTTTTATTGATGAACCTTTTTGAAGATAAAAAGCAATTTTTTGAAACCTTTTCTTTAGTTGCTCTTTTTAGTTGTTTCGTTTTTTTAATATTATTTTTCTACAGAAATAAGAAGAAAACTAAGTTTTTAGCATTAGAAAGATCTAACAATTTTAATATGTTGATAATGCAATTGTTTCAATTATTTTATTATTCTGTAGATTTTAGAACCGATGAAAGTTTTTTAAATCCGATATATAACAATATTCAATTAGCGGTATTTGTGTTGCTTTTACTCTTTTATTGGTCTGGTGAATTTGTGTATAATAAGAATAGGCAATTTGTAAAAACATATTACCCTAATGTAATTGTATAAGCTATGAAACTGACCCAAAACCACATACAAGAACTTTACAAATTCACTAGAAAACATTATGTAGAATATTACGATGTACAAAGCGAATTGGTAGACCATTTGGCAAACGATATTGAAGAAATTTGGATTGAAAATCCGAATTTATCATTTGAAGATGCACGAGATAAATCATTTAAAAAATTTGGTGTTTTTGGCTTTATGAATGTTGTAGAGCAAAAACAAACTCAAATGACAAAAAGGTATTTTAAAATTATTCTAAAATTTATAAAAGAATGGTTTCGATTGCCTAAAATAGTGCTTACAGCATTGCTTTTTTTAGGTTTTTATCAATTACAAAAATTACCAAATGCATACAATATGTATATCGCCGTTTTTATTGTTGTAATTCTTTTAGAGTGCTATACAATAATTAAAAATAGTAGAAAATTAAAAAAGAAAACCGATAAAACAGGTAAAAAATGGATGTTCGAAAACATTATAGCTATTAATGGTATTGGTAATTCTGCTTTAATTTTATTGTACGCTTTCGATTTTTTATTTCCAGATAATGCTAAAGATTTTTTGTTGATGGGCGATTTTAGAAAAGCCTTGTCTGCTGCTATAATTACTTTACTAATTCTTTTTGGTTATGTATCTCTAATTGTTATTCCTAAAAAAGCAGAAGAATTATTACAAGAAACGTATCCAGAATATAAATTTTCATAATTTATTTTGATAATGAAACTTACTCAAAACCATATAGCGCAACTTTTTAAATTTACACGAAAACATTACGTTTATCATTACGATGTACAAAGCGAATTGGTAGACCATTTGGCAAACGATATTGAAGAAATTTGGATTGAAAATCCGAATTTATCATTTGAAGACGCTCGAGATAAATCTTTTAAAAAATTTGGCATTTTTGGTTTTATGGATGTTGTAGAAGAAAAGCAAAAACAAATGAATAAACGCTACTGGAACATTATTCTAAACTTTGCCAAAGAGTGGTTTACACTTCCAAAAATTGTAATTACAATTACTGTTTTTTTAGCATTTTTTACTGTTTTACAAGTAAAGTTTTCAGAATATATTTTTTTAGGAACCTTATTGATTTTAATAAGCTTAGAAGGAATCAGCGCTTATAAAATTAGAAAAAAGCATAAAGAAAAAGAAATTAAAAAAGAGAAAGTTTTTTTGTTAGAGGCAATGCTTGGTACAACCAAAAACACATACACTGGCTTTACTTTTGTAAACTTATTTAACATTGCTAACTTAACAAGGTTCGATTTTAGTCACTTAAATATCTATTGGCTTTTTGCAATTTCTGTAGTCTTAACGTTGTTGTGCATTTTGTTTTATATTTCTAATTATGTGTTGCCAGAAAAAGCAGAACAATTGTTAATAGAAACATATCCCGAGTATAAAATTGTAAATAATTTGTAACAAATTGTATTACTTAACTACTTATTATCAATCTAACTAATTATTAAACTTATGATGTTACGCTTTTTAAAACTAGAATGGAAGCAATTTCTTCGATCAGCTTCTTTCGGAAAAAGTATTGCCATTAAAATAATTATGGGCTTTTTTGTCCTGTATTTTTTAGCTACTTTTTTAATAATAGGTATTGGAGGTTATTATATTTTAAAGAAACAATTTCCAGAATCCGACCCATTACAATTGGTAAATTCTTATTTGTTATATGCAATTTTAGGAGATTTAATTTTTAGATATCTAATGCAGAAATTGCCGGTTATGAATATAAAACCTATGTTAATTTTACCAATTAAAAAAAGTAAATTGGTACATTATGTTTTAGGTAAATCTTCTGTTTCGTTTTTTAACATCTTAGGTTTATTTTTCTACATCCCTTTTTCTGTAGTTTTAATAAAAGAGGGTTACAATACTTCGGGTGTTTTAGGTTGGTTATTTGCGCTGATATTAATTATTCAATCTGCCAATTTTTTAAATTTTTTAATTAATAAAAATAAAGTTGCTTTAGGTGTAATAGCTGTTACTTTATTAACCTTAATTGGTTTACAAAAGTTTAATATTTTTGATGTTACATCGTACGGTGGCTCTGTTTTTGATGGCATTTATCAAAACCCAATTTACGCATTAATTTTTTTAGTGGTGTTGGTTTTGTTGTATCAATTAAACTACAAACAATTAAGAAACCTTGTGTATTTAGATGAAGCAGTTTCTCAAAAAGTAGAAGAAGCAAAATCTTTAGACTTATCTTTTACTGATAAATTAGGAGATGTTGCGCCATTTATTAAAAACGATATGCGTTTAATTTGGCGAAATAAAAGAACTAAAACTGTCTTTTTAATGTCGTTTTTATTTTTGTTCTACGGATTGATATTTTTCACCCAAAAAACATACAGAGAAATGCCAGCAATGTTAATGTTTGCCTCTTTATTTGTAACAGGTGGTTTTGCCCTAAATTACGGTCAGTTTATTCCTGCTTGGGATAGTGCGCATTATAAAATGTTAATGAGTCAAAGTTTTAAATACCGTAAGTTTTTAGAATCTAAATGGATTTTAATGGTATTTATGACTTCTTTTTTATACATATTAAGTTTTCCGTATTTGTATTTCGGAATCGATATTTTTTTAATGATTACCGCCGGTGCAATCTTTAATATCGGTTTTAATTCACTCTTTTTATTATTTGCAGGATCTTTTAATAGAAAAAGAATTGATTTAAATAAAAGCGGATTTGGTAACACACAAGGTACAAGTGCAACTCAGTTTTTAATTATACTGCCATTAATGGTTTTTCCTATGTTGGTTTTTTGGTTGTTCGACAAATTTGTGGGCGGTAATTCTGGTTACATCGTAGTGGCATCTATAGGAATAATAAGTTTATTATGTAAAAAATATGCTTTAAACCTGATAGAAAAACAGTACATAAAAAACAAATATGTGATGATTAATGCTTTCGGAAAAGAAGCATAATTAAACCTAAAAATAAAAAACAATGATTACAATAAATACAGTTTCAAAAAAATACGGAAAAACAGAAGTTTTAAACGTAGAAAAAATAGACATTCCAACAGGTCAAAGTTTTGGTTTGGTTGGTAATAACGGTGCAGGTAAAACTACTTTATTTAATATTTTATTAGATTTGATTAGACCAACAACTGGTTCTGTTAAAAATAATAATATAGTTGTTAGTGAAAGCGAAGATTGGAAAAATTTTACAGGTTCTTTTATAGACGAATCATTTTTAATATCTTATTTAACACCAGAAGAATATTTTGATTTTATTGGTGATTTAAGAGGTATGAATAAAGAAGATGTTGCTAAATTTATAGCACAGTTCGAAGATTTTTTTAATGGGGAAATTGTTGGGAAAAAGAAATATTTAAGAGATTTAAGTAAAGGAAATCAGAAAAAAGCCGGCATTGTTGCTGCAATGATGGGAAACCCTAAAGTGGTTATTTTAGATGAGCCTTTTGCAAACTTAGATCCCACAACACAAATTAGATTAAAGCAAATTATTAAAAAACTAACAGAAGATAGAGATATTACCGTTTTAGTTTCTAGTCATGATTTAACACACGTAACAGAGGTTTGCGAACGTATCGTGGTTTTAGATAAAGGAACCGTGGTAAACGACATAAAAACATCCGAAGAAACCTTAAAAGAATTAGAAAGTTATTTTGCTTTGTAACAAATTAAAAACAAAACAAATAACCACAATAGCATAAATGTTTTCTTACATTTTAGTCTATTCTTAATTTATTACTATTTTTACACTCTTATTTATACTATTTTCACTAGAAATTAGTTTTAGATAAGAGTTTTTTAATTTTATGAAACAACTAAACAAAATACTTCTATTTACCGTTCTTTTAGGAACAATCTACGCATGTAGTACAAAGAAAGATACTGTTATTAGTAGAAACTACCACGCTTTAACGTCTCATTTTAATATTTTATTTAATGGTGAAGAAGCATTTAAAAAAGGAATAGAAGGTATTAACCAAGGTTATAAAGATGATTGGTTTCAGCAACTACCAATAGAACCAATTGTTTTTGATGATCGTAAAATTGTTGCGCCAACTTTTAAAAACAATAGTCTCGGTGCTGGTTTTGGCAGCAAAAAAGAAAAAACAACAACTACACAACCTGCTGGTCCTTTTGAAAAGGCAGAAGAAAAAGCGGTAAAAGCAATACAAAAACATGGCATGAATATTAACGGTTTAGAAAGAAACCGAAAAATAGACGATGCTTATTTATTACTTGGTAAAGCCCGTTATTATTCGCAACGTTTTGTACCTGCTGTAGAAGCATTTAATTATGTAATTGCAAATTATCCGAATGCAAATTTAATTGCAGAAACTAAAATTTGGCGTGCAAAAGCAAATATTAGAATGGATAATGAAGAGTTTGCCATAGAAACCATGAAACTTTTATTGGTTGTTACAGATACTCTAGAAGCAGATTTGCCAAACGATATAAAAGAGCAAGCAAATACTGCTTTGGCAATGGCTTATGTAAAATCTGATAGTTTACAAAAAGCAAAAAAACATTTAATTTTAGCTACACGAACACAAGAAAATAAAGCACAAGCAGCCAGAAATATGTTTGTTTTAGGGCAAATGTATGCCAATGAAAACAAAAAAGATTCTGCTGCAGCCGTTTTTAACAAACTTGCAAACTTTAAAAAAGCACCATACAAATATAAAATTCATGCAAATATAGAATTGGCAAAGAACGTTGTTAACGATTCTATTTCATCGAGTGTTTTGTCTAGGTTAGAGAAATTGATAAAAGATAGAGATAATAGACCATATTTAGATCAGTTGTATTATCAAGTTGCCTCTTTACACGAAAAAAACGATAGTATTGCTTTGGCTGTAGATTATTACAATAGATCTTTAAGAGCCAAAAATGGTGGCGATAAGCAGAAAAGTTTTACATACGAGAATTTAGGAAATTTATATTTTAAAAACTCTGAGTATCAATTTGCAAGTAGTTATTACGATAGTGTTTTAAATGTTTCTACAGATTCTTTAGCACTTCGAATTAGAAGAGTAAAAAGAAAGTATAAAAACTTAGCGTCGTTAATTAATTTCGAAAATGTAGTTGCTACAAACGATAGTATAATTAGAATTGCATCTTTACCAAAAAATGAGCAAGAATCTTATTTTAAAAATTATATAGAAAATTTAAAAAAGCAAGACGAAGAAGCTGCTCAATTAAGACTAAATCAAATAGCATTTGGTGCAAATTCAAGTTCGTTACAAACTAATAGTAAAGGCGAATGGTATTTTTATAATAGCCAAGTAGTTAGTTTTGGTAAAACAGAATTCCAGAAAATTTGGGGAAAAAGAAAGCTAGAAGACAATTGGCGTTGGTCTGCAAATGCAAGCATCAATACTAGAAATACCGATTCTGTAAATGTTTCAAAAATAAATACTAGGTACGATTTAGCTAGTTATTTAGAAACAATTCCGACAGATAAACAAAAAATAGACACTTTAAAAATAGATAGAAATCAAGCTTTATACGAATTAGGATTAATTTATAAAGAACAATTTAAAAACGAAAACTTAGCAATAAGAAGATTAGAAAGAGTGCTAAGTTTAAATCCGAAAGCCGAGTTAGTATTACCAATAAATTGGCATTTGTATCAAATTTATAATAAAAACGGAAATTTAGAAAAATCGAATACACATAAAAATGTTATTCTATCAGAATATCCCAACACGGTTTTTGCTCAGATTATAAAAAATCCAGAAAATAAAATAGAAAATAAAGAAGTTGTAAACGAGGTAGAAAAAACTTACAAAAAACTATATTATCTTTACAAAAAAGGAGAGTTTAAAAACGTTCTTGTTAATGTAAACGATGTTTTACCTACAATTAATAATTCTAAATTAAAACCAAAATTCGAGCTTTTAAAAGCATATGCAATTGGTAAGTACCTAGATAAAGAAACTTATCAAAGAGCATTAGAATTTGTTGCTATTAATTACGGAAGTACAGAAGAAGGAAAAAAAGCGAAAGAAATTTTAAAACAATTAACAAAAGAGTAATGTTTAGCAGCAAAGAACCTAAAAAAGAGAAGAAAAAAGCAAACCCAAGAACTATGGAAAGAAATGTAATAGCCAAAAACTCTACATTTAAAGGAGATATTGTCTCTGAAGGAGATTTTAGAATAGACGGTATATTAGAAGGTACTTTAATAACTAAAGGAAGAGTAATTATTGGTTCTGAAGGTGTAATAAAAGGTACTGTAGAATCTACTAATGCAGATATAGAAGGTAAATTTTCTGGCGATTTATCTGTAGCAAATACGTTAACAATAAAAAGTACAGCAAATATTTCTGGAGATGTGGTTATAGGTAAACTATCTATAGAACCAGGTGCCACTTTTAATGCTACTTGTGCAATGAAGGGTGCATTAAAAGAACTTAATAAAAGTGGTAATGAAACAAAAAAACGCTCAGAAAAAACCGCTTAATAAAGCAATACAGTTATCTGGTGCGGGCTTGCAAATGGGGTTAACAATATATTTAGGCTTTCTTTTAGGAGAATGGTTAGATAAAAAGTTAGACACTTCATTTTTAACAACAACAATTACTTTAGTTGCTATTTTTTTAGCAACATATGCTCTTATTAAACAAGCAAATAAAATAAATGATTAAAAAAATAGTAATTGTACTCGTAGTTTTTCTTGGTTTACATTTTTCAGGCTTTTTTTTACATCAAATTATTATAGAGAGTTATAAAGAAATACTACCTTTTAACCTGCAAAAACTATATCTTTTTCATAGCGGTTTTTCTATACTAATTTGTGTAAATTTATTATTACTTCAAAGTGTTAATAAAAAACCAGAAGACTTAGGTTATATATATTTAGGAGCTTTATTTTTAAAATTACTGTTTTTTTGCGTAGCCTTTTATTCATCAATAATAGAAAGAGATTCTTTGTCTGTTATAGCAAAATTATCATTCTTATTACCCACTTTCGTTTTTTTATCAACAGAAGGAATTGTCGTATCAAAAATTAGAAATAAAAAACTATAAATTTAAATTTGAAAAAAAGGTTTGTACTTTTGAATTATTGCGTACCTTTGCGCCGAATTTAGAAAGCGTATTTTTACAATGAAGATTGCACAAAAAATAATTAAGTTTTTTACAATAGCAGTAATAGCGGTTATTACAAGTACAACTTTTGCCTCAGAAACAGGTAAGAAAAGCCATTCGGAAAACGATGGTGGTCAGGTAAATACACAAGAAGAAGTTACTGATTATATTAAACATCACTTAAAAGATTCTCACGACTTTACTTTTTTCTCTTATTCTACAGATCAAGGAGAAAGAAAACATTTTGGTTTTCCTTTACCTGTAATTTTATGGTCTAGCGAAGGTTTAGTAACTTTTATGTCTTCAGAATTTCATCATAATGATGATGGACATGTAATTGTAGAAAAAAACGGATTAAAATTCACAAAAATTCATAGCAAGATTTATGAATTAGAAAAAGGAGCAACAGCTGTTTCTTTTGATGAAACACACCACGCAACAAACGCTCATAAAACATTAGATTTTTCGATCACAAAAAGTGTAGTAGGTATTTTATTTGCTTCTCTTTTAATGTTTTTAGGTTTCTCTGCATTAGCAAAACAATACAAATCTAGAAAAGTACCAAAAGGATTTGGTAGAGTTTTAGAGCCTTTGGTAATTTATGTTAGAGACGAAATAGCAAGACCAAATATTGGAGAGAAAAAGTATAAAAAGTTTATGGGCTTTTTATTAACGGTATTTTTCTTTATTTGGATTTTGAACTTATTAGGTTTAACTCCGTTAGGTTTCAACGTAACAGGTCAAATTGCAGTTACAGTTGCTTTGGCTTTATTTACAATGGTAATTTACATTACAAACGGTAGTAAAGATTTTTGGGCACACACATTATGGATGCCAGGTGTACCAGTAATTTTAAGACCAATATTAGCAGTAATAGAATTGGCAGGTTTTATTTTAATTAAGCCTTTCTCTTTGTTAGTGCGTTTATTTGCAAATATTACAGCAGGTCACTTTGTGGTAATGAGTTTAATTGCTTTAATGGTAACAATGAAAGAAGCTTTTGGGCCAGTAGCGTCTACAGGTATGTCTTTAGTGTTGGCATTATTTATTATGGTTATTGAAATTTTAGTAGCCTTTTTACAAGCGTTTATTTTTACGATGTTATCATCGTTATTTATTGGGATGGCTGTTGAAGAACACGATCATCATTAGAAATCTTGATGCATAATCAAGTACAAAAGAAGAATTAGAATTTGTTTAATTAATATATTTAAAAATCAATTAGTATGTACAATTTAATTGGAGCAGGATTAATCGTAATCGGTGGTGGAATTGGATTAGGTCAAATCGGTGGAAAAGCAATGGAAGGTATTGCTCGTCAACCTGAGGCAGCTGGTAAAATTCAAACTGCAATGATCATCATTGGAGCCCTATTAGAAGGTTTAGCATTTGGTGCATTAATCTTAGGGAAAGCATAATTTCCTAAAAAAGAAACAAAAACACTCTTCTGTAACGGTTGGTTACAGAAAGTGTTTTTAAATTAAACAAAAAACAATATAATTAGTTTATAGCATGGAAACTTTATTAAACGATTTTTCACCAGGGTTGTTCTTTATGCAAATCGTCATCTTAATAATTTTATTATTTTTGATGAAAAAATTTGCTTGGAAACCAATTTTAAACTCTTTAGAAGATAGAGAGAATGGTATCGAAGATGCTTTACAAGCTGCAGAAAATGCACGTAGAGAAATGCAGAATTTACAAGCAGATAACGAAAAGCTTGTAAAAGAAGCAAGAGCAGAAAGAGATGCAATGATGAAAGAGGCAAGAGAAATAAAAGACAAAATTATTTCTGATGCTAAAGAAGATGCAAAAGAAGTTACAGCAAATTTAATAGAAAAGGCAAACGCTTCTATTCAACAAGAAAAGCAAGCAGCTTTAGCAGAAATTAAAAAGAATGTTGCAGAATTATCTATTGGTATAGCAGAATCTGTAATTAAAAAAGAATTATCTAACAAAAAAGACCAACTAGATTTAGTAGAAGGTATTTTAAAAGAAGTTACTTTAAACTAAGTATAAATGAAAGACGCAAGAGCAGCATTACGTTACGCTAAAGCAATCTTAAATCTAGCATTAGACAACAAGTCTGAAGCTGCGGTTAATGACGACATGTCGTTAGTAGCTGCTACCATTGCAGAGAACAAAGATTTAGAGGTAATGTTAAACAGCCCTATTGTTAAAGCATCAGACAAAATGAATGTTCTAACGGCATTGTTTCAGGGTAAAGTAAACAATATTACACTAGGTTTATTTCATTTGTTAAAAGATAACAAAAGAATTGCAATGTTGCGCCCAGTTGCACAAAAATATGCAATTGTTTTTGATCACTTAAAGCGTACGCAGGTTGCCAAGGTAACAACAGCAGTACCTTTAACAGAAGAAGTAGAAAAGCAAGTTTTAGATAAAATTGTAGCCTTAACAGGTAACAAAGCAAATCTAGAAAATGTTATAAATCCAGATATTTTAGGAGGATTTATTCTACGCGTTGGAGATGTGCAGTATGATGCAAGTATCTCTAATTATTTAAACGAATTAAGAAAGGAATTTGACAACAGTCATTTCATTCCAAAAATTTAATTATACATCAAATCATAAAAGATGGCAAGTATTAAACCAGCTGAAGTATCAGCAATTTTAAAAGAACAGTTAACAAATTTTGAAGCTAAAGCTACTTTAAACGAAGTAGGAACTGTTTTACAAGTAGGTGATGGTATCGCACGTGTTTACGGTCTATCTAATGTTCAATATGGTGAATTAGTAGAGTTCGAAGGAGGTCTAGAAGGAATCGTATTAAACTTAGAAGAAGATAACGCGGGTGTTGTATTGTTAGGTACTGCTACATCAGTAAAAGAAGGTTCTACTGTTAAACGTACAGAAAGAATTGCTTCATTAAATGCAGGTGAAGGAGTTGTAGGACGTGTTTTAGATACTTTAGGAAACCCAATTGATGGTAAAGGACCAATAGAAGGTACTACTTATCAGATGCCTTTAGAGCGAAGAGCTCCTGGTGTAATTTATAGAGAACCAGTAACAGAACCGTTACAAACAGGTATTAAATCTATTGATGCAATGATTCCTGTTGGTAGAGGTCAACGTGAGTTAATTATTGGAGACCGTCAAACAGGTAAATCTACAGTTGCGTTAGATACTATTTTAAATCAGAAGGAATTTTACGATGCTGGTGAGCCAGTTTATTGTATTTATGTTGCTATCGGTCAAAAAGCTTCTACAGTTGCTGCAATTGCAAATATGTTAGAAGAAAAAGGAGCTTTAGCTTATACTACAATTGTAGCAGCAAATGCATCAGATCCTGCAGCAATGCAAGTTTATGCACCATTTGCCGGAGCTGCAATTGGAGAGTATTTTAGAGATTCTGGAAGACCAGCTTTAATTATTTATGATGATTTATCTAAACAAGCTGTTGCTTACCGTGAGATTTCTTTATTATTAAGAAGACCTCCAGGACGTGAAGCTTATCCTGGTGATGTATTTTACTTACACTCTAGATTATTAGAACGTGCTGCAAAAGTTATTAATGATGATAAAATTGCAAGTGAAATGAACGATTTACCAGATTCTTTAAAAGGAATCGTAAAAGGTGGAGGTTCTTTAACTGCATTACCAATTATCGAAACACAAGCGGGTGACGTTTCTGCATATATTCCAACAAACGTAATTTCGATTACTGATGGACAGATTTTCTTAGATGGAGATTTATTTAACTCTGGTGTTCGTCCAGCAATTAACGTAGGTATTTCTGTATCTCGTGTTGGTGGTAATGCTCAGATTAAAGCCATGAAAAAAGTATCTGGTACTTTAAAATTAGATCAAGCTCAGTTTAGAGAATTAGAAGCTTTTGCTAAGTTTGGTTCAGATTTAGATGCTGCAACAATGAGTGTAATTTCTAAAGGACAACGTAATGTTGAAATTTTAAAGCAAGCTCAAAACGATCCTTTTTCTGTAGAAGATCAAATTGCAATTATTTATGCAGGTTCTAAGAACTTACTAAAAGATGTTCCTGTAGAAAAAGTAAAGAAATTCGAAAAAGATTATATCGATTATTTAAACGCAAAGCATAGAGATACTTTAGATGTTTTAAAGTCTGGTAAATTAACAGGCGAAGCTACTGATGTTTTAGAGGCAGCAGCTAAAGAAATTTCTAAGCAATTTGCATAACATATAGTTATTATTCCCGCGAAAGCGGGAATAATAAAATACTCATAGTATGGCTAACTTAAAAGAAATACGTAATAGAATTACTTCTATTAAATCTACAATGCAGATTACATCTGCCATGAAAATGGTATCTGCTGCAAAGTTGAAAAAAGCGCAAGATGCTATTACGGCTATGCGCCCATATTCTTCTAAACTTACAGAATTGTTGCAAAATTTAAGCGCAACATTAGAAAGTGATGCTAGTGGAGAATATTCTAAACAAAGAGATGTTTCTAAAGTTTTATTAGTTGTTATTACTTCTAATAGAGGTTTATGTGGTGGTTTTAACTCTTCTATTACAAAAGAAGTAGTAAAAACTATAAACGAAAAATATAGCAATACTTCTGTAGATTTATTTACAATAGGTAAAAAAGGAAATGATGTTTTATCTAAAGGATATAATGTTACAGCTAATAGAAGTGATATATATGATGATTTAACTTTTAGTAATGTAGCTTCTCTTGCAGAAAACTTAATGGAGTTATTTGTTGATGGTACGTATGATAAAATTGAAATTGTTTACAATCAATTTAAAAATGCCGCTACTCAAATTACACAGGTAGAGCAATTTTTACCGATTAAACCAATCGAAGGTGGTGATGCAAGTGCTGTAAATTCTGATTATATTTTTGAGCCTTCTAAAGAAGAAATTATAGAGGCTTTAATACCAAAATCTTTAAAAACGCAATTGTATAAAGCATTAAGAGATAGTTTTGCATCTGAACACGGAGCAAGAATGACTGCAATGCATAAAGCAACAGACAATGCTAAAGATTTAAGAGACGAATTGTTATTAACTTATAACAAAGCACGTCAGGCAGCAATTACAAATGAAATTCTTGAAATTGTTGGTGGTGCAGAAGCGTTAAACAACTAATCTTAGTTTTGTAAAATAAAAAAGAGCTTATCATTTATGATAAGCTCTTTTTTTATTTATCTAGTTTTCATCAGGCTTAATCCAATCTGCATTTCTAACAAACAAAATATATTGTGCATAGTCTGTTGTAGATGTGCCATCTATAATATCGTAAGCATCCCAAATGGTTATAAGCTTTTTAACTTTAGTACCTCTAGACGAGTTTAGATAAGGAGAATCTGTAGCATCTAATTTAAGTAAGCTTATCGAGTTTGGTTCTGTAACTTTTTTATAATCCGCTATACCTTCAATATACATAAATAACCTATTATCTTGAGAATACTTAAATCGAGTAAATGCTTTGCCTTTATCTTGCATAAACTTTGGTAACGCTTTACTATCAACAGTTAACCTAGAATCTACATACAACGTATTTAAGCTAACCATTTTATTAGAATAAGGTAATTGCATATCTTTTTTAATTCGACCAGCAAAAGTATATCTATAAGCTTGTAATGTGTGTGAAAAACCCAATCCACTATATAGATTTTTGTTTTCCCAGTTCCTTTGTGTGTATAATCTTTTAAAGTTATGAAACATGAATTTATCTCTACTTCTTGTAACCTTATAATTATTTAAATTGTACGCTATATTTTTTAATAAATTGATCGTATTCATACTCAAATAAGGTTTTTCTTTTTCTATAATCATATCTAGTTTATTCTTAGACCAAGAAATTAAATACTCATTTTCACTATCAATATCTTTATGATATGCTACAGGTAGTTTTTCTTTTAATAGTTTTCTAATCAAATCGAAATCTGCAATTCTATCAATTCCTACTAGATTAAACTTTTTGTCATGAGGAAGTTGAGCATAATAAGCTCTCATTTTTACCCATTTATTTCTATGTTGTTCAGATATTCTACCTATGTAAACTGGCCATTTTTTTAATATCTCCTTCAATGTAATTTCATTTGACCCTTTTATATATTCTTGAAGATAATAACCTTGAGCAATATCCATTTCGGCTAAATATGTATTAATATGTATTTTCTGGTTAAGTTGTGTAAACATTGCGAAATCTATTCTTGGGGATGTTTCAACTTCATGAACTTCGCCTACTAAAAATAGTTTGTTATTATAGAAGCTATCATCAAGTGAATTAAATTGAAGAGAATCTGTCATTTTAACAACTTCTGTATGATCTTCTAAATAGTTAACATATTTACTAGAAGAACAACTTGTTAGAATTAGTAATAAAATTACTGCGATAAAAAAATTAAGAGTTTTCATTTGTTAGTTTTTTAAGTTCACAGCAAATAGAACACATTAAAACAAATGAAAAAAAAGAGTGTGATTAACCTGAGGTTTTTGGGTTAAAATTGAAATACACGGGCTATTTTTGAAGCTCTTGGGACGAATTTGAAAGTCTTTTATTAAGTGCCTTATAGTAAACCTGAGAAATTGGTATAGTCTCTTCGGTTGTTGTAATTCTTATAAAACGTTTTCTAGCATTGCCTTCTACAGTTTTAAGATAATCTAAATTTACCAAGTAAGAGCGATGCACTTGCCAAGCTTTAGGTAGTTGTTTTATAATATTAGATAGCGTGCTTCTTAAAGTTTTTTGTTGCATGCCTTTATCTGTATTAAAATAAATATCTACATAATTCTGTTGGGCTTTTGCAAAAATAAAATCCGATTCAAAAATGGTTAAGGTTTCAGATTTATTGGTTCCATTAATAGTAATTTTTTTAACCTTTTTAGTGCTCGATTTATCATAATCAGGAACTTCTATTTGACCGTATTTAGACCGTAAATAAAGCCACAAAGGCACTACAATAGGTGTAAAAGGTACTCCAAAAGATTTTATAAAACTCCAGATTAATTCATAGGTAAAAGAAGTTAAACCGCTAATTACAAAGAAGTGATAAAAGAAAGAAAAAATAAAGATTACAAATAATGTGCTAATAATATAAATACACTCGTTTACTATAAACCATCGTTTTGTTTGAATTTTGTAAACGTAATTTTCTATAGGATGAAATATTAAAATCGGTATTATTATACAAACGGAATAACCAGAAAGAATTAAATATTTATATGAAAAACTATTACTATTATCAAAAGGCTCTAAGGTAATTAACAAAACCGGAATTACTGTACCTAACAATAAAGCAATCAAAAAAGTAGGTTTCCAATTTTGGGTGTACGCTATCGTCTTATTAAGTGAGATCATTATTCTTTACAATAATATTTATGCCTTAAAAATATATTTTATAATAGCTTGTTAATTATACAATTACAAGACGAACGAATTTAGCAGAATATTTTTAGAATATCAAGTTTTAAATAAATCCTAATTTAGAAAACGATTTGTTTAAAATAGCAGTATCATCAACTTTTAACCATTTGTCTAAAATAGTAGCGTAAATTTCTCTAAAATCTATTTCGTATTTTAAATTTCCGTTTTTATCTAAGTTCGCTAAATTTGGCAAACTATTATACAAACCTTGGTTTTTTAGGTTTTTACCCATCAGAAAAACATTATTTGCTGTTCCGTGATCTGTTCCTTTAGATTCGTTTTGTTTTACACGTCTACCAAATTCTGAAAAAGTAAGAATAAGCACATCATCAAAAGTGTTATTTTTTTGTAAATCATTTATAAAAACTTCCATAGTTTCTGCATACAAATTCAATAATCTTGCTTGTGTATTTGTTTGGTTAGCATGTGTATCAAAACCACTTAAACCAGCGTAATATACTTGGGTTTCTAATCCGGAATTAATAAACTGAGAAATATTTTTTAATTGTTTACCAAATAAATTTTTAGGATATTCTGCGGAAGAGTTTTTTGTTTTCGTTTTTTCGTAAATATGTTTTGCAGACGATTTTGCATCAATCATGGTGTTATACAAATACCCTAAATTATGTTCACTTAGATGCGCATCATTATAATTAGAAACAACGTTGTTAAAAAACGGTGCTTTCATAGAGTTGTAAAACATTTTAGAATCTGTAATTGCTAATCCGTTTTGTGTTTTTCCTTTCATCATTAAAGACAAACTTTCATCCACTTCAATAGCAGTGTAAGGGTTTCCTTTAATAAAATCTAAATAACGCCCAACCCAACCGTTTTGCAAAAACTCATTACTATCACTAGCAGTTTGCCAAATATCTGTAGCTCTAAAATGAGATAAGTTGGGGTTAGGATATCCAACATTATTTATAATACTTAAAAAACCTTTGTCATACAGTTTTTGTAAAGGTTGTAAGCTTGTATGAAGCCCTACTTCATCAGAAATTTTAAATAAATCTGCTTGTTTTAAGGCGATATTATTTCTTTGTTGATAATAAATATCGTTGTTAAAAGGTACAACTGTGTTTAAACCATCATTACCTCCTTTTAACTGAATAATAACTACTTTTTTATTGCTAAATATCGAGTTGGTGTTGTGCTCAAAAGCCTTTAAAAATTGAGGCACAAAAAACATTCCAGAAGCAAAAGTTGATTGTTTTAAAAAATCTCTACGTTTCATGTGTTCTTATTTTAACAAAGTTGATATTCTGGCAAACTCATTAATTGTACAACAAAATCATGTTTAGACAGTTTTTCATTTCTCTCTAACATTTCTGCTGTGCCTTTATTTACTTTTGATGTAATTATTAGATGTACCAAATCTTTATTCGATTTATTTTTAAAATTTTCTTCAAAAGAACTCCAATCTGCACTTACTTTTATAAAAGCTTTTTTTCTTAATTTTCTTTTCTTAAAATTAGTAATCATTGTTTCTTCATCTCCTTTTTCTGAATAAGCAATTTCTGCATTGTTTAACAAAATAGAAGGCAAACGTAAGCGCGTTACAATGGTGTTGCTGTCAATCCAATTTCGTCCAGTTTTCCATCCTGCAACATTAGGCGGACTCAATAATATTTGTCCTAACAATTTTTGAACCAACAGTATTTGGTTCTTTTTTTCAATTTTATAAGGTACAATGGTATTTATACCAACTAAGAGTTCTATAGGCGATTTTATTTTAGTTCCAATATTTTCTTCCGCATAAAACCATTTAGAAAGTAATACAAAACGCATTAAATTTTCGATATTATAATCCTTGTAAAACACATCAACCATCTCATCAATATGCTTTGTTTTGATGTTTTCATTAACAAAATATCGGTAAATTTTTTCTGAAATAAATCTAGCACATTGTTTTTGTTCTAAAATAATATCTATAATATCATCACCATTAAAATTACCTTTTTTACCAAAAAAGAATTTTTCATTATTATCATGGTGTTTTTCTCTAAAGATAAACTCACCTTTAAACTTGTGATTATAACCCGTAAAAGAACGTGCAGATTCTTTAATATCTTGTTCGGTATAATTATCTTGACCAAGCGTAAAAAGTTCCATTAATTCACGTGCAAAGTTTTCATTCGGACTTTTTTTCTTGTTTTGTTTATTGTTTAAGTAACTAAGCATTGCAGCTTCTTTAGAAACCAGTTTTATAAAATCTCTAAAATTTCCTAAGGCATTTTTACGAAGTACATTGTTGTAACTCTCTGCAAACAAAATGTTTTTACTTTCGCAAACAAAATGATTTGCCCAAAATAAGGTCATTTTTTCACGTAAAATTTCTGTAGGATTATTTAATCTTGTAAACCAAGCAATAGAAAATTCTTTTACTTTTTTTCTACTTATTTTTTGAAGTTTTTTTCGCTCTTTTTTAAAATCTTGATAGCTTTTACCATTTAAAAAAGAAGTATCACCTTGTAAAATAGTTGTGTTTTCTGAAGCTTTAAAAAGTTCATTAATAATATTTTTTTTACTTTTTTTTGATAAACAAGCCAATTCTTTTGGTGAAATACCAAAACCAATTCTGTTATATAAATGTTGAATATGTGCTGATTTCATGAACTTTAGACTAAAAGAATTAAAGATAGTTTAATTTTTAGAAATAAAAATTAAGAAAAATGAAACCTTTAACTATCTTTTTCGTTTTTAATAATAGAACCAACTAATTAATGTCTAAAGAATTATATCTTTTAATTTCAAAAAGCAAAAAAGGGAATCAGAAAGCTCAAATAAAGCTCTATGATTTATTTTGTGAAGCGATGTTTTTTATAGCATGTAGGTATCTTAAAAATGAAGAAGAAGCAAAAGATGCAATGCAAGATGCTTTTTTAAAAGCTTTTTTAAATCTAGAATCTTATAAGAAGGACAACAGTTTTGGTGCATGGTTAAAGAAAATAGTTATTAATACTTGTATTGATATATTAAAAAAGAAAAAATTAGAAACTATTTCTTTAGATAATTATCCTTTAGAAATTTTAGATGATACGAATTGGAATTTTGATGCAAACATTGAGAAAAAAGAAATTCTGTATGCTATAGATTCTTTAAATTTTAAATATCAAATAGTTATAAAGTTGTATTTAATAGAAGGTTATGATCATGAAGAAATATCCGAAATATTAAAAATACCGGTAAAAACGTCTAGAACCCAATTAAGAAGAGGAAAATTAGCGTTAAGAAACCTTTTAAAAAATGAAGAATATGGAACGTGATATTAGAGATTTATTTAAGGTAAAAAATGATTTTAAAAAAGATTTACCAAAAAATCATCGTGAAGATTTTATCAAAAAATTAGGTGAACATCAAACTAAAAAAGAACCTAAAAAGAGTTATAAACTTTTAAAAATAGCTGCTTCTTTATTGTTGATAATTTCTAGTGTGTTGCTTTATAAAAATACGATTGCTTTGCCTCAAAAATCAGCAATCGAACTGCAAATGCAAGCTATTGAAAAAGACTATTTAAATTCTATAAACAAAGAATGGAATAGTTTTAAAGAAATTGCAACAGACACGATTTTAGTACATAAATATGAAGAAAAATTAGAGAAATCAAAATTAGAATATCGAAAAATTACAAAACAATTAAAAAATTTTCCAAACGATATTAATTTATTAGAATCTTTAATAACGAACCTGCAAAGACGTTTGCAATTAATTAAAGAAATTAATGAGCACATTAAAGAGTTGAACCCAAAAAACGCCAGTAATGAAACCATATATATTTAGTATTTTATTTTGTATATTAACAAGTATCTCTATTGCACAAACGAAAGAAGTTATTTTAAAAAAGAGTTATAAAGTTGATAAAAACACCATTTTAAACTTAGACTTAGACAATGTTGCCATTATTTTTGAAGAATCTTTTGATGATAAAATTCATTTTGATTATTCTATGATTTTTGGAAGATATTCTAATAGAAAAAGGGAAATGATTAAAAATCAAACTAAAGTTAAAACTACACATAAAAATGGATTACTTACTTTAAACGTAAAAAATTCAGAGTTTTTAGGTATTAATCTTTTATACTATCCAGAATTTACACCAAATTTTAAAACAGATTCTGTTTTTATTTCAATGAAAGATTTTATAAAAAAAGAAAAAGAAAGAAAGGGAGTATACAAAACAAAAGATTCTATTTTAAATGAAATTGGTTTCAGTGAAGGAAGTTATTTAACAGATTTTTTGAAAAGGACAAATAATTCCAAATCAAGAAGTTCTATTAAAAACAAAAAAGTAATTATTAAAAAATTTGTTGTTAAACTCCCTAAATACATGAAATTAAGGGTGAAATCGATAAACTCTAACTTGACTTTTAATTATGATATTACTCAACCTTTACTTTTAAATAGTTTTAAAGGTACTTTTAAATTCAAAAATATTCTTGGTAAAGAAAATAGAATTATTGCTTCGAATGGAATTTTTCAAGCTGAAGAAATTAATAATGGAAGAATAGAGTTTTTAGATATGAATAAAGTGGTTATTGGAGAAATGTCTAATATTAGTTTTGCTACAGAAACATCAAGAATTCAAATTGGTGAAATTGGTAAAAATGTAGGTCTTAACGATTTTAATAGCAAACTTTACCTATATAATTTTAGTAAAAACTTCATAAAATTCAATTTAAAAGGAGATTATTCTGAACTAAATTTATATAACATAACAAAGTCAAACTTTTCTATGGATGTGTTTGGGCATAATACCACTTTAAATATGAACGAAACCAAAACCTCTTTTGGTCTTTCTAAGGATAAAAAACTTGATAAAATTTTAGAGAAAAAAGTAAAAGAAAACAAAGTAAGCCAGGGAAATATTGCAATTGAATTAAAAAACGGAATTTTAAATATCAAGTAAAATTAAAGCCTCAACTATATTACGTTGAGGCTTTATTATTTTATAAAATTGAATTTCTTTTACAAGTCAAACTTAATTCCTTGTGCTAAAGGCAATTCATCAGAATAATTTATAGTATTTGTTTGCCTTCTCATATACACTTTCCAAGCATCAGAACCAGATTCTCTACCGCCACCAGTTTCTTTTTCGCCACCAAAAGCACCACCAATTTCTGCACCAGAAGTACCAATATTAACGTTTGCAATTCCGCAATCTGAACCTGCATAAGACAAGAATTTCTCTGCTTCTTTCATTTCGTTGGTCATAATTGCAGATGATAAACCTTGAGCAACACCATTTTGTTTTTCAATTGCATTTTCAACTTCACCAGAATACTTCATTAAGTATAAAATTGGCGCAAAAGTTTCGTGCTGTACAATTTCAAAATGATTTTCTGCTTCTATAATTGCGGGTTTAACGTAGCAACCAGATTCGTAACCTTTTCCTTCTAAAACACCACCTTCTACTAAAACATTTCCGCCTTCATTTTTCGCTTTTTCAATAGCTTCTAAATATGTATTTACAGAATCTTTATCGATTAATGGGCCAATATGATTTTTTTCATCTAAAGGATTTCCAATAGTTAATTGTTTATAAGCGCCAACAATTGCATCTCTTACTTTATCATAAACAGATTCGTGAATAATTAATCTTCTTGTTGATGTACAACGTTGTCCGCAAGTACCAACAGCCCCAAAAACAGCTCCTGGAACTACAACTTTTAAATCTGCAGTTGGTGTAATAATAATGGCATTGTTACCACCTAATTCTAATAAAGATTTTCCAAAACGTTCAGCAACTTTTGCGCCAACAATTCTTCCCATTCTTGTAGAACCTGTTGCAGAAACTAACGGAATTCTAGTATCAGCAGTCATCATTTCACCTACTTTATAATCTCCATTTATAATACAAGAAATTCCTTCTGGTAAATTATTTTCTTTTAAAATGTCTGCAATTATGTTTTGACAAGCAATAGAACAAAGAGGTGCTTTTTCAGAAGCTTTCCAAACACAAACATCACCACAAATCCACGCCAAAGCAGTGTTCCATGCCCAAACTGCAACCGGAAAATTAAATGCAGAAATAATACCAACAACACCAATTGGATGCCATTGTTCTCTCATAACATGTCCTGGTCTTTCAGACGGAATTGTTTGTCCGTTTAATTGTCTAGATAAACCTACAGCAAAATCACAAATGTCTATCATTTCCTGAACTTCTCCGTAGCCTTCTTGCAAAGATTTTCCCATTTCATAAGAAACTAATTTTCCTAAAGGTTCTTTTAAATCTCTTAATTTATTACCAAACTGGCGTACAATTTCTCCTCTTTGCGGTGCAGGCATATTTCTCCATGATAAAAATGCTTTTGTTGCAGTTTCCATCACTTTCTCATAATCTTCTTTGGTAGTCGTTTTTACTTTACCAATTAACTTACCATCTACTGGCGAGTAAGATTCTATAACATCTCCGTTAGAAAAGTTATTAGAACCGGTAGATGTACCATTATTTATATCTTTTAAACCTAATTCTTGTAAGGCGTTTTTTATTCCAAAATCCGTCATTTTGTTATTACGTTTTAGTTGTTTAATTTAGAAGTTCGAAATTACGAATTATTTTAGACATATATAAATTAAACAAAAATGATATAATCTGTTTAATTTTAAACAAACTGTAAAAATGAAAAACTTCTTTATTGCCATTGTAACTTTTGCTTTTTTGTTAAGCTGTACATCAGAATCAACTAAAAAAGAAGCCTTAAACACAAAAAAAGTAAATGATTTTGCAATTATAATTCATGGTGGTGCGGGTACAATTTTAAAGAAAAATTTGTCTGATGAAAAAGAAGCAGCCTACAAAGCAAAACTAGAAGAAGCAATTACTGTTGGGCATACAATACTTAAAAATGGTGGTACAAGTCAAGAAGCCGTTGTAAAAACGATACAAGTAATGGAAGAATCTCCATTATTTAATGCAGGTAAAGGAGCCGTTTTTACGCATGAAGAAACCAATGAGTTGGATGCATCTTTTATGGATGGTAAAACACTAAATGCTGGTGCAGTTGCAGGTGTTACCAATGTAAAAAGTCCGATTGAATTAGCAGTTAAAATTATGACAGATTCAGATCATGTAATGTTATCTGGTAAAGGAGCTTCAATTTTTGCAAAAGAAAAAGGATTGGAAATTGTAGACCCAAGTTATTTTTTTACTGATAGAAGGTTTGAATCTTTAAAGAGAATCAAAAATAAAAATAAGACAGAATTAGACCACGATGATAAAAAAGCTGCTTTTTATGATGCAGATATTAAAAATGCAAAATTTGGTACAGTTGGTTGCGTTGCTCTGGATAAAAACGGAAATATTGCAGCAGGAACTTCTACTGGCGGAATGACAAATAAACGTTGGGGAAGAATTGGTGATGCACCAATAATTGGTTCTGGTACGTATGCAAATAACTTAACTTGTGGTGTTTCTTCTACCGGTTGGGGAGAATACTTTATTAGATCTCAAGTTGCTTATGATATTTCTGCTCAAATGGAATATCAGCAGAAATCTTTAAAAGAGGCAACTTCAAATGTTATACAAGATAAATTAACCAAACTTGGTGGAACTGGCGGAGTTGTAGCTCTAGATAAAAACGGTAATATGTCTTTTGAATTTAATACCGCTGGTATGTATAGAGCATCTATGGATGAAAAAGGAAATTTAGTTGTAAAAATCTATAAAGAATAAGCCAACCATTTTTTAGGAATTGGTTTTAAATCTAATTCTGCTTGTTCTGATTTTATCTTTTTTTTCAAACCAATTCTAGAAATTTTAGGAATAGATAAATTTATATTATTGCGTTTATTAATAAGTTCTAAAACTTCGCTTATAGTATTGTCTGTGCACAAAACCAAACTATTCATCATTGCGTTAGATTCTTCTTTTAAATCGTAAAAATCTACAAAATAAGCAGGTTTATTATCTTGATACACTAACCATTGGTGGTACTTTCTTTTTGTTAGTTCTACAACTTCTTTAACACCTGTAATAGTTCTATATGTATTTTTAGATAAATTCATTTATATCAATTTTGGAAGATAAAAATAATATGAAACGAAAATCTTTTGTCTATTTTTTGGATGAACGGTTCGCTTTTTACTTTAAAGATGTAATATTCTTCTTTAAAAGAGAAGTAATAATTCATAAACGTATTCTTTAAATCTTATTTTTGCAATAAGTTATGACAGACAAGATTTTTAACATACATACAACAGAAGAGTTTAACCAAGTTGCTTTAGAGGTTTTTAAACATCAATTTAAAAATAATAGAGTTTACAGATCTTTTTGCGATTTATTATACATTCACCCATCAGATATTTCTAAAATAGAAGAGATTCCTTTTTTACCAATTCAGTTTTTTAAAAGTAAAAAGGTAATTGCAAGTTTAGATGAAGTTGATACTGTTTTTACAAGTTCTGGTACAACAGGTAGCATTACAAGTAAGCACTATGTTACAGATGTGAATCTTTATAAAGAAAGTTATTTAAAAGGATTTGATTATTTCTACGGAAATATAGAAGATTATACAGTACTCGCATTATTGCCAAACTATTTAGAAAGAACAGGTTCTTCTTTGGTTTTTATGGTTGATGATTTAATTAAAAAATCGAAAAAACCAGAAAGTGGTTTTTACCTAAATAATTTAGAAGAATTGGCAAAAAAGCTTAAAGAATTAGATGCTAAAGGCGAAAAAGTACTTTTAATTGGGGTTTCTTTTGCTTTGTTAGATTTGATTGATTTACATCAATTCGAATTAAATAATACCATTGTTATGGAAACCGGTGGAATGAAAGGAAGGAGAAAAGAATTGGTTAGAGAAGAATTGCATAAAATTTTAAAATCTGGTTTTGGTGTTGATGAAATTCATTCAGAATACGGAATGACAGAATTACTAAGTCAGGGATATTCTAAAGGAAACGGAATTTTTAATACACCACCATGGATGCAAATTTTAACAAGAGATACAGAAGACGCTTTAAGTATTAATTCGCATGGTAAAAATGGCGGAATTAATGTTATTGATTTAGCCAATTATAACTCTTGTTCTTTTATTGCTACGCAAGACCTTGGTAAAGTCTATACAGATAATTCTTTCGAAATTATAGGACGTTTCGACAATTCGGATATTAGAGGTTGTAATTTAATGGTATTGTAGTAATGAGATTGAATAAAACCTAACTAATTTTCTTATAATTTTCTGCAGCATAATTTCCCCAATCTGCTATAGATTGTACAACCGGAATTAAACTTTTACCAAAATCGGTTAAAGAATATTCTACTTTTAATGGCGGTTTAGAAGTGTAAACTTTACGTTTAACTAAGCCATCTTCTTCTAAAGTTTTTAATTGTAAGCTTAATGTACGTTCTGTAACCGATGGCATTTCTTTTCGTAATTCGTTATAACGAAGTGTCTTTTCTCTTAAATGAAATAGAATAACTGTTTTCCATTTTCCACCAATAAACCCCATTGTTAAACTCGCACAACAAGGATATTCTTTACCATTTAATTTATACATATTAGCTTTTATTAAATTTTTATGCAAAGGTAGCATACTATCATTAATTATACAACTATACTTTTTATAGTAAATTTAACATTCGTCTAAATGTATTGATATTGTTGTGTTTAGGTTGTTTTTTGTTGAAATAATTTGTACTATCATTTTCGACCGTTATTGTGAGTTTTAGATTCTCTAATTACTTTTGAACTATACTTTTTATAGTATAATTGAAAAATCAACTTAATAAAAATATATACAAATGAATTTAACTGAAACATTAAACTGGAGATACACAACTAAAGAATTTGACTCAACAAAAAAAATATCGGAAGCAGATATGGCAGAAGTCAAAAATTTATTAAGGATTAGCCCATCGAGTGTAAACTTGCAACCTTGGCATTTTATAGTTGCAGAAACTACAGAAGGTAAAGCGTGTATAGCAAAAGGAACTCAAGGTTTCTTTCATTTTAATGAGCCTAAAGTTACCAATGCTTCAGCAGTCGTTTTATTCTGTTCAAAAATTGATGCAGATGATGCGTATTACCAACATATTGCTGATACTGAAGATAAGAATGGTAGATTTCCAAATGAAGATATAAAAAATGGATTTTTAGGAGCTGTTAAAGCGTTTGCTGGGATTCACAAATACGATTTAAAAGACCAGCAACACTGGATGGAAAAACAAGTCTACTTAAACATAGGAAGCTTTTTATTAGGAGTGGCTAGTTTAGGTATTGATGCTACTCCAATGGAAGGTATTGATGTAAAAGCATTAGATGAAGAATTTGGTTTAAGAGAAAAAGGTTTTACAGCTTTAGTTGCTGTTTCTATAGGTTACAGAGCAGAATCTGATTTTAATTCAACAGATAAAACACCAAAATCTAGATTGCCAGAAAGTGAATTATTCACTGAAATATAATTAGTATTTCTCTTGAAAATTAATATCATGAAAAAAAACATCTTATTCGCATTAGCACTATTAGCAGGTATTTTTGCAAAGGCGCAAACACCAACAACAGACAATATTAAATCTGTAAACGAAGTAGTAACTGCAGATACTGTAGAATGGGGTTGGTTAAATCCTTTACGAGGTGATAAAAGTCCAGCAGCAGGAAAACTTTGGGGAGACAGAACCAAAAACGAACCAGCAGGTTTTTTAGTGAAATTCAATAAAGGGTTTTCTTCGCCACCACACATTCATAATATCACATATCGCGGAGTGGTAATTAAAGGTTTATTGCATAATGATGATGAAAATGCAGAAAAACAATGGCTACCTGCAGGATCTTATTGGCAACAACCAGCAGGAGAAGCACATATTACTGCAGCAGATGGTGAGGAAAATATGGCTTTTTTAGATATACAAGAAGGACCATATTTGGTAAAGCCAACATCCGAAGCTTTTGATAATGGAGAAAGACCTGTTAATGTTGATAAAACGAATTTAGTTTGGTTAAATGCCAATGATATTGAATGGATTTCAGAAAAAAGTAATGTAGAAACTGCTTTTTTATGGGGAAGCCACAAAAAAAATCAATTACGTGCTTCTTTATTAAAATTACCAAGTGGTTTTAAAGGAAAAATTAAAAATTTAAGTCCAAATTTTAGAGCGGTAGTTATTTCTGGTGGAATTTCACATCAGTTTTCTAAAAAAGAAGTTAAAAAGGAATTAAACGCACCATCTTATTTTGGAGCAGAAGAAAATGCTACTTCCATCATTTCAGCAGAAAAAGAAACAGTGCTTTATATTAGAAGTAACGGAAATTATAAAGTGATATCAAAATAACTTTTAATTTTAAAATATAATTAAACCCAAGTATCGATTATTATTAGACGAAGCCACCAAATATTTAATATTATGTGTGGCTTTTTCAATTTCATCATGTAATTTGATTATAAAAGCTAAATGCAGAAACTAGTAGTTATCGATATTCAAAAAAGAATCTAAAAAATTAGTTATGAAAACAATAACAAATACCAATGCACTAGAACAGGCACGTGCAATTACGCAACCAACTCGCGAAGCTTCATTAAAACGTGAACCTTCTGTATCTCATTTTTGGAATAACAATAGAAAATTACTGGAAGAAGCATGGGCAACATGGGAAATGGAAAACAAAGACAATTTACTAATTCCTGATGAAACATTACTTGATCCAAAATTGCGAAAAGCAATAAATGACGCTTGGGAAAACCCAGAAAAAGAAAACGCTGTTGCCGATTTATGGGAAGAAATTATTCCGGGTGTTTATGTTGCACAGTTTTTTGATGTGGAACGCTTAGCAGAATTCCGTAAGTATTTAGAAGATGTAGTAAATTCTGAAATCCCAAAACGTGCACCTTATGGTATTCAATTAAATCGTTATGGAATGATGTTAGATGAGCGTTCAGAAGGTCATTTAGCTGCACCAAGTTTTCAAGCCTTTTATAACGACATGATGAATCGTTATATGCGTCCAATTGCACGTTTATTGCTTGGTACTTATGGTTACGATAATCAAACTTTTGGTTTTTCTATTCAATATAATCCAGATAAGGATAAAGATTTACATGCGCACACAGATGCTTCAGCAGCTACTTTAAATATTAATATTAACTTACCTGAAGAGGTATTTACAGGATCTGAAGTTGATTTCTATGATAAAGCATCAGGAAAAACAGTACAAACTATTTTTGAACCAGGAAAAGCAATCCTTCACAGAGGCAATGTGCCACATGCTACACATCCTATTACTAGCGGACAACGTAGTAATTTAGTAGTTTGGTTATACGGAGATCGTATGCAAGTGCCAAGAGGAAGTACAAGTAGTTATGGCAATATAAATAGCTTAACGTCAGAGAATGTAACATCAGAAAATATTTCAGCTGGTGAACGTTGGAGCGTGCCAAAAGGAACTAAAGATACGTTTGCGCCATTTTAAAAATTTTAAAAAAAAGAATAAAATATGAATATATTAATCACAGGAAGTACAGACGGTATAGGAAAACTTACTGCTTTAAAACTAGCCAAAGAAGGCCATGAAGTATATATTCACGGAAGAAACAAAGCTAAAGTAGATAGTGTTATTGCCGAAATTAAAAATGCTTCAAACAACGAAAATATAAAAGGATTTGTTGCCGATTTTTCAGATTTAAATGCTGTAAAACAACTTGCGGAACAAATTAAAAATGAAGTATCAAGTTTAGATGTTTTAATTAATAATGCAGGTATTTTTAAAGCACCTTTACAAAAAACAAAAGACGGATTAGATATTAGAATGTCTGTTAACTATTTAGCGCCTTATATTTTAACGGAATCTATTGTATCTATTTTAGAAAAAGGATCAGAAACAAGAATTGTCAATTTAAGTTCTGCAGCACAATCAACTGTTAAAAAAGGGATTCTTACAGGAGCTGTTTCTATTAATGCAAGCGATGCTTACGCACAAAGCAAATTAGCTTTAACCATGTGGAGTTTTCATTTTGCAAAACAACATCCAAATATTACGACTATTGCTGTTAATCCTGGTTCTTTATTAAATACTAAAATGGCTAAAGAAGCTTATGGGCAACATTGGTCGCCAGCAGAAAAAGGTGTAGATATTTTATATGATTTAGCAACTTCTGATGCTTATAAAGACGCTACAGGAAAATATTTTGATAACGATAAAGGCGAAACAATTGGGCGTTTTTCACCTGCACATCCAGATGCTTATGATGAAGTTAAAATATCAGAATTATTAGAAATAACTAATCGCATTATATAATCGTGTTTTAAAAAATCTTATTGTACATTTATCTAAAGATAATTTTTGTGATTCTGCAAATTATCAATAAAAGATTCAAGGGTAATCAAGATCCTTTAAAAAAAATTAAATTTATATTAAATGGATAACTTAATTACGTTTGCAATTACAGTATTTACCGGCTTTTTTGCGATTACAAATCCTATTTCTAACATGACGGTATTTTTGTCTTTAACAGAAGGCGCAGATAAAAAAACAAAAAGAGATATTAATAAACGAGCAAATATTATTGCGTTTATTATTGTTACTGTTTTTATCCTTTTAGGAAAATATATTTTCGAATTATTTAATATCAGTATTCCGGCTTTTAAAATTACTGGCGGAATTTTAATATTCTTTATTGGTTTTGAGATGTTGCAGTCTAAAAAATCGAATGTTAAGAGTATAAAAAATGTAAATATTGATGAAAATATTGCGGTTTCTCCTTTAGCAATTCCTATTCTTGCTGGTCCTGGAACAATTGTAACCGCTATGAATTTTGTTTCTAATGCAGCACCTTTACAGTTATTTATGGTAATTGCTATCTTTGGTTCTATGAGTTTATTAACTTATTTTACATTTAGAATTAGCGATTTAATTGTAAAAATTGTTGGTAATAATATCATTTCTGTAATTGGTAAAATTATGGGATTAATCATTGCAATTATTGGTACCGGAATGATTATACAAGGAATTAAAATTTCTTTCGATTTAATTTCTAATTAGGCTTTAAACGTTACAAAAACGTATCAAAAATGAAAAAAGTTTTAGTGCTATTTTCTCATCCAAACTACGAGAAATCTAGAGTTAATAAGGTTTTAATAAATCATATTAAAGATATAGAAAACGTAACAGTACATGATTTGTATGAAGAATATCCAGATTTTCATATTGATGTAAAATTTGAAAAAGAACTTTTAAATACGCACGATGTTATAATTTGGCATCATCCTTTTTATTGGTATAGTTGCCCGCCATTAATGAAACAATGGATTGATATGGTTCTTGAGTTTAATTGGGCTTATGGGCCAGAAGGAAAAGCGTTGCACAATAAAATTTGTTTAAACGCTATTACAACTGGTGGTTCTAAAGAAGTCTACTGTTCTGCAGGATACAATAGTTTTACCGTAGCACAATTTTTAAGACCTTTTGAGCAAACTGCAAATTTATGCGGAATGAATTATTTACCGCCGTTTGCAGTTATGGGAACTCACAAACTTTCTGATGAAAAATTAGAAAACTATAAATTAAACTACGGAAAACTGATAGATTTATTAAAGTCTGATGTTTTATTAAATAATGTAGAAAAAACGTCATTTATAAATGATTATCCGCAACTTAAAAACGAGTAAAAAATGACAGGGAGTTTACTTTTTGAAGCTATAATGTTTTTGCTTGGAGCCATTATTTGTGTCTCTATCGCTAAGCGATTAGGATTAAGCTCTGTGATTGGTTACTTATTGGCAGGTGTTTTAATAGGACCATATGTTTTAGGTTTTATTGGTGAAGAAGGAGAAGATATTTTACATTTTGCAGAATTTGGTGTTGTAATGATGCTGTTTTTAATTGGTTTAGAAATAGAACCTAAAAACTTCTGGAAAATGCGTAAAACCATTTTAGGAATGGGAGGAATACAAGTTGCTGCTACAATGTTACTTTCTTACTTGTTATTTACTTTTCTTGGTTTCGATTGGAAAGTTTCTTTAGTAATTTCTATGGCAGTAGCACTTTCTTCTACAGCAATTGCTATGCAAACAATTAAAGAAAAAGGTTTAATGGATACCAATTTTGGCACTGCTGCATTTTCTATATTGTTATTTCAAGATATTATTGTAATATTTATGTTGGGTTTTATACCGCTACTTTCTACTTCAGCATCAACAAAAACTACAAATACACATTCAGAATCTTCTAGTTTACTAGAAAGTTTACCAATAGGTTTTCAAACTTTGGCAATCATTTTATCTGTTGTTTTAATTATAGTAGTTGGTAATTATTTGGTGGTGCCAATGTTAAGAAAAGTTGCAAAAACTGGCGTAAGAGAGTTGTTAATTGCTGCGGCTTTGTTAATTGTATTCGGAATCTCTTTTTTAATGGAATTTGTTGGTATAAGTCCGGCCTTAGGTGCTTTTTTAGGTGGTGTTGTTCTTTCTAACAGTGAGTTTAAACACGAGCTAGAAAGTACATTAGAACCCTTTAAAAACTTACTTTTAGGGCTGTTTTTTATGGCTGTAGGTGCTTCAATTAATTTTATTGTTATTGCTAAAAGCCCTTTTACTATTGGCGGAGTTCTAATTGCAATTATTGTAATGAAAGGGTTGATTTTATATATTACTGGTTCTATTTTTAAGTTAAAATTAGATCAGAAATTATTATTAACGTTTAGTTTGTCGCAAGTTGGTGAATTTGCATTTGTGTTACTGTCTTTTGCGTTTGGTCTAAATATTTTAGAGCAAGAACAAATGGATATGCTACTTGTAATTACAGCATTAAGTATGGCAATAACGCCAATAATTAGCATTGTAAATGAACGCTTTATTTTACCAAAAGTAGGTACAAAAGAATCTGTAAAAAGACCTATGGATCATATTGCGAAATCTCAAAAAATAATTTTAGTTGGTTTTGGGCATTTTGGAAGTACAATTGGAAGGTTTTTAAGATCTCATGGTGTAGAAGCTACTATTTTAGATCACGATTCTAATCGTGTAGATTTTCTAAGGAAAATGGGTTTCGAAGTGTATTATGGCGATGCTACAAGAGAAGATTTATTAGAATCTGCAGGTATTGCAGAAGCAAAAATTATTATTTGTGCTACTAATAAAATTAGTGTTTCGAAAGCAATTAGTAAAATTGTAAAAGAGAAATATCCGCAAGTAGAATTAATGATTCGTACTAAAAACAGGTACGATGCATACGAGCTTTTAAACAACGGAGAACAAAATATTTATAGAGAATCTTTAGAAACATCTTTAGTTTTGGCAAAAGATGTTTTAAGTAAAATGGGTTTTAGAAAATATACGTTAAATAGGCAGGTTCAAAACTTTATTAAATACGATGTAGAAAGTCTTAGACGGTTAGCTACAGAAACGAAACGTGAAGATGATTATATTTTTAAAGCTAGAAAGGAATTAGAACAGCAAGAAAAATTTTTAAATGAAGATTTTAAAAGAGGAATTGTAGAGTTTGATAATCATTGGGATAGTGAGCATATTAGAGAAATTTTAAACAAATCTAAAAAATAATAAAACCGCATAGATTTTTATCTATGCGGTTTCTATTTTAATTTAAATAGTTACCGTTTTCTGTTTTTTTAAACATTTTTAAATCAAATGCTTTTTCAGATAGTTTTACATCTTTAAATACGTTGGTTCCTTTTGGTTTAATTGGTTTATTATTTTTAAAAGTATAGCCAATAATAGATTTTGGTAGTATTAAGCCATTTACATTTTGCCAATCTTTATATCTTCTAAAATGTAATTCTTTCTTGTCGATTCCTTCAACAAAATTAACAGTATAACCAAGCCACTCCATATTAAAAGTTGTTGCATTATAATATAAAACATATCTGTCTTCTGGTGTTTCACCAACACCATTATTATATGTTATTTCAATTCCTGGATAGGTTTTTCCTTCAAAAACTAAAGGTTCTGCATCTTTATAATTAATACCATCATCAGCTAAAATAAAAGGCATCGCATAAAAATAAAACATCAAATTATAGCCATAAATAGGATCATATCCTTTGTGTTTTTCTTTTGACTTATTTTCTAACCATACTTTAGATCCGTCAAAACCAATTGTACTATTTTTGTTAGTTAATAAAGCTTCTCTGCTTTTTAAATTGGTTGCTATTATTTCATCTCCATTTTTAGTTTCCATTGTAAAAACAAGAGACTTCATTTTTTGCCAGTTTTCGATACCTCCATGAGCATCAAAAATATCTAATAAATTCTTCGGATATTTTAAAGCTGTGTTTTTTTCAATTTCAATTGTTTCTGTCTTAGGCTCTGTCGCTTTTTTTTCTTCTTTACAAGAAATAAAAATTAGTGTTATAAGACATAAATAGATAGTTTTTTTCATAATAAAAAGTATTAAAGATGTTGCAAAACTATGAAAGATTTTTTTATATCAAAGCATTTGCTTAGTTTTGTGGTCTTTTATTTAAAATGGCAAGAAAAAAACAATATAACGAGCAAGTAGTTATAGAAAAAGCAATGGCTTTATTCTGGCGAAATGGCTATGAAAATACCTCTGTTAGAATGTTAGAAAAAGAAATGGGAATTAATCAATTTTCTATTTATGCTAGTTTTGGTAATAAACAAGGTGTTTTTTTAGAGAGTATAAAATGTTATCGAAAACAAATTAGACAGATTACAGACATTTTAGAAAATGGTAAAAACGGAATTAAAGATATTAAAGACTATTTTTTTAATTTTTTAGAATTCTCTAAAGAAAACGCATGTTACAAAGGTTGTTTGGTAACAAATACTGTTAGCGAATTAAAAAGTGAAGAAAACCCTCTAATAATGAAAGAGTTATTGTTTTTTTCGAATGAAATAAAACAATTGTTTGTAAGAAGTTTAAAACAAAACGACTACGAAGAGGTGTTAATTGATAAGAAAGCAAATTTTCTTATGAATAGTCTTTTAGGTTTATCGATAGCATCTAAAGTATACAGCACAAAAGAATTAGAAGAAATTATAGAAATGACTTTTTTAAATAATTAGTTTTTTTTTTAATATAAACTAAGCGACTGCTTAGAAATATAAATAGTAAATAAAAGTAAAATTATGACAACATTAAAAATACACAACATCGAATCTGCACCTGCAGATGCAAAGCCTTTATTAGAAAACTCTCAAAAAGCATACGGAATGATACCTGGTTTACATGGCGTTTTAGCAGGTTCTCCTCAAATATTACAGGCTTACCAAACGTTACACGAGTTATTTACACAATCATCTTTTAACGAAGAAGAACTTACAGTAGTTTGGCAAGCAATTAATGTAGAGCATTCATGTCATTATTGTGTACCAGCGCATACAGGAATCGCAAATATGATGAAAGTTGATGAAAACATTACAGAGGCATTGCGTAACGAAACTCCTTTAGAAAGTTCTAAATTAGAAGCATTACGTACAATGACTTTAGCAATTGTAAAGAACAGAGGTAATGTTACTCAAGCAGATTTAGATGCTTTTTATGTAGCAGGTTACCAAGAGAAGCATGTTTTAGATATTATTTTAGGTTTATCTCAAAAGACAATTAGTAACTATACAAACCATATTGCAAATACACCTGTAGATGCAGCTTTCGAAAAATTTGCTTGGTCAAAAAAGTAAACTCTAATTTTTTAGTGTAAAATTATAACTGTAAACCTTCTGTATCTTTGCAGAAGGTTTCTTTTTAAAAAATAGTAAAAATGATTAAAGTATCTGTAATGTATCCAAATGTAAATGATGTTCGTTTTGATGCAAAATATTATAAAAACTCGCATTTACCAATGGTAATTAAAGCTTTAGGAAACGCTTTAAAAGGTATAGAATTAGACTTAGGGTTAGCAGGAAGAAATTCTGATGAAAAGGCGCCTTATGTAGCAATTGCACATTTAAAATTCGATAGTATTGCAAGCTTTAAAGAATCTTTTGGTCCGCATGCAAAAATGTTTGCAGAAGATGTAAAAAATTATAGTAATGTAGAAGGAGAAATTCAAATAAGTGAATTAATAACATTTTAGAAAATGACAAGTAAATTAAAAATAGATATTGTATCAGACGTTGTTTGCCCTTGGTGCACAATTGGTTATAAACGATTAGAAAAAGCAATTGAAGAATTAGGTGTTAAAGATCAAATAGAAATAGAATGGCAACCATTTGAGTTAAATCCGAATATGCCAAAAGAAGGTCAGAATGTAGTAGAACATATTACAGAAAAATATGGTTCTACAATAGAGCAACAAAACGAATCTAAACGGAACATGACAGAAATAGGCGCAGATTTAGGGTTTAAGTTTGATTATTTTGATGATATGAAAATGGTAAACACTTTTGATGCTCATGTTTTATTAGAATATGCCAAAGATTTTGATAAACAAACCGAGTTAAAAATGACTTTAACGAAAGCCTTTTTTAGTGATAGAAAAGATGTTTCAGAAAAAGAAATTTTAAAAGAAGCGCTTTTAGAGGTTGGTTTAAATGCTGATGAAGGATTGGCTAAATTAGATGATGAAAAAGCTAGGTTAGAAGTTAGAAATAAACAAAATTATTGGAAAAACTTAGGTGTAAATTCTGTACCAACAATTGTTTTTGATAGAAAAAGTGCAGTTACAGGTGCGCAACCTATTGCTACTTTTAAGCAAGTTTTAACCGAACTGATTAAAGAAAAATAAGTTTTAGATAATTTATTTAACAAATCTTTAATGTAATTAAAAACACTCTATCTCGACTTAGTATAGAAACCAATTCGATGAGAAATTTAATAACATTTTTAGTACTTGCTTTTTCTACAACTATTTTTGCACAAGATTATAATTTAAAAAAAGGATATGTTGCAGAAGGTTATGATGTTGTAGCCTATTTTAGTAATAAAGCAGAAAAAGGAGATAAAAAATATACAGCAAATTACGACGGAGTAAAGTTTAAGTTTTCATCTCAGGAAAATTTAGATACGTTTAAAAATGCACCAGAAAATTACTTGCCGCAATATGGTGGTTATTGTGCATATGCAATTGGTGTTAAAGCCGAAAAAGTCTCTATAGACCCAGAAACTTTTGAAATTAGAGATAAAAAACTATACTTATTTTATAATTCTTGGGGAACAAATACGTTAAAATTATGGAAGAAGGAAGGTGCTGATGAACTTAAAATAAAAGCCGATAAAAACTGGAAAAAAATAACTAAAAAATAAGTGATAGTCGAAAGCAGTCTTGGGGGAGATTGTGAATGTTGTTGAAAAAAGAAGAGCTGAATCATAAATTCAGCTCTTCTTTGTTTTTTAAGTAATAACTAATCTACTTTTAGTAGATAGTACGTTTTTTTACCTCTTTGTAATAAAACATATTTATTTGCAATTAAGTCTTCTTTAGAAATTGTAAAGTCTTCTTTAACCTTTTCTTTATTTACAGAAATTGCATTTTCTTTTAAAGCTCTTCTTGCGTCTCCGTTAGATTTTAAGAAGTTTGTTTTTGCAGATAAAGCAGCAATCATATCTAATCCTTCTGAAACATCTTCTGCAGAAACAGTTGCTTGTGGTACACCATCAAAAACATCTAAAAACGTTTGTTCGTCTAAAGATTTTAAATCATCTGCATTCGATTTTCCGAATAAGATATTAGAAGCAGCAATTGCTTTTTCGTAATTTTCTTTTCCGTGAACTAAGGTGGTAACTTCTTCTCCTAAACGTTTTTGTAAAACACGTACATGAGGCGCTTCTTTATGTTCTTCAATTAAAGAATTAATAGTTTCTTCGTCTAAAAAAGTAAAGATTTTAATATACTTTTCTGCATCTTCATCAGAAGTATTTAACCAATATTGGTAAAATTTATAAGCAGAAGTTCTTTTAGCATCTAACCAAACATTTCCACCTTCAGATTTTCCGAACTTAGAACCATCAGATTTTGTAATTAACGGACATGTAATTGCATATCCTTTTCCGTTACCAATTCTTCTAATTAATTCTGTACCTGTAGTAATATTTCCCCATTGATCAGAACCACCCATTTGAATAGTAGTTGCGTTTTCTCTAAATAAATGCAAGAAATCATAACCTTGTACCATTTGATAAGTAAACTCTGTAAAAGACATTCCGTCTTTAGACTCAGAACTAATTCTGTTTTTTACAGAATCTTTAGCCATCATGTAGTTAACAGTAATATGCTTACCAATATCTCTAATAAAATCTAAGAAAGATATATCTTTCATCCAATCGTAGTTATTCACCAAGATTGCAGCATTTTTTGCATCAGATTCAAAATCTAAAAAATGGCCTAATTGTCCTTTTACACATTCTTGATTATGACGCAATGTTTTTTCATCTAACAAATTACGTTCTGCAGATTTTCCTGAAGGATCTCCAATCATACCAGTTGCACCACCAACCAAAGCAATAGGTCTGTGTCCACATCTTTGATAATGAGCAAGCAACATAATTGGTACTAAATTACCAATATGTAAAGAATCTGCAGTTGGATCAAAACCAACATAAGCACTTCTCATTTCTTCTAGTAAATGTTCTTCAGTTCCTGGCATGCTGTCGTGCAACATTCCTCTCCATTTTAATTCTTCAATAAAATTCTTCATTGTATTCTGTTTATCAGATGGCAAATATAACTTTATCGAACAAAATATACTAAATTAGCAGTATGATTTTAGTAACCGGAGGAACAGGTTTAGTTGGTGCACATTTGTTATATCATTTAATTAAAAATGATGAAAAAATACGTGCAATTTATAGATCTGAAGAAAAAATTAAAGCTGTAGAAAAAGTTTTTTCTTATTACACAGATGACACTTCTTTAATTACTAAAATAGATTGGTTTAAGGCAGATATTACAGAGGTTCCGGCAATGATACCTGCATTTAAAAACATCGAAAAAGTTTATCATTGTGCTGCATTTATTTCTTTTAATCCGAAAGATTATAGAGAAATGAGAAAGGTTAATATACATGGTACTGCTATAATTGTAAACCTTGCAATAGATGCTAAGGTTAAAAAAATGTGTTTTGTGGGTTCTATTGCTTCTGTAGGTGATGCGTTAAACGGACAATTAATTACAGAAGAAAACGAATGGAATAAAGAAGAAGACAATAGCGGTTATTCGATTACTAAGTTTGGCGCAGAAATGGAAGTTTGGCGAGCAAGCCAAGAAGGTGTAGAGGTTGTTATTGTAAATCCGGGAGTAATTTTAGGAAGCGGATTTTGGTTTGCTGGTTCTGGTAAATTATTTAGCCAAGTTTATAACGGATTTAAATATTATACAGAAGGTATTACAGGGTTTATTGGTGTAAAAGATGTTGTAAAAACAATGATGTTTTTAATGGACTCTAATATTAAAAATGAACGCTTTATATTGGTGTCAGAAAACAAAACTTACAAAGAAGTTTTCTTTTTAATTGCCGATGCTTTTGGTAAAAAAAGACCATCAATTAAAATAAAAAGATGGCAAACAAGTTTACTTTGGCGATTTGCATCTTTCTTATCGTTTTTCACAAAAAAAGAACCTTTATTAAGTAAATACTCGGCAAAATCTGCACACGAAGTTTCTAAATATTCATCAGAAAAAATAAATAAAGTACTAAATTTTAACTTTGCTAAAGTAGATGAGGTAATTGACAATGTTGTAAAAAACTATACGAAGTAAAATTTATTCGCGCGTAATAATTTCGTCTAAAACTTTACCGGTTGCTAAAGTGTCTAATTTACCTACTAATTTTAAGCTATCTAATCTTTTTTGCTTGTCTCTAATTCTGTCTAAAGAATCTTTTCTTATAGAGTCTAGTTTTGTTTTAAGGTCTTTATAAACAGTATTTCTAGCTTCGATATTTTCTACTGCATCTTCTAATATTTTTTGATACAAATCGATTTTAGACATGTAATAATAATTGCTTTTATCAAAACGTGTACTATCAATTTTAAACTTGTTGTAAACAAGCGGCATATAATTGATGTTTTTTTCTGAATTTTTATTTTTAATGAATTTTGCACTTGTGGCAATCATCATTTCTTGTAATAAAAGACTCATAGTATCTTTAGGAATAAGATCTTTAGGTTTCTCGAAAATAGTATTACTATTACAAGAAACTAAAACTAAAACTAAAAATATAAGAATATAGCTAGCGTTTTTCATGCTTATCTATTAAAAGTAATTCGTTTTCCTTTAATAGTATCATTAAAAGCACCTTCATTATACATTAAATTACCATTTACAAACGTATGTGTAATTGTAGATGAAAAAGTTGTACCTTCAAAAGGAGACCAACCACATTTGTATAAAATGTTTTCTTTAGAAACAGTTTGCGGTTTATTTGCATCAATTAAAACTAAATCGGCATAAAAACCTTCTTTTATAAACCCTCTTTTTTCAATTTGAAATAACTTAGCAGGATTGTGGCTCATTTTTTCTACTGCTTTTTCAATAGAAATTACACCTTCTTTTACTTTTTCTAGAATTGCAGTAACAGCATGCTGTACTAAAGGGCCGCCACTTGGTGCTTTTGTATAAACATTATCTTTTTCTTCTAATGTATGTGGTGCATGGTCGGTTGCTAGAACATCAATTCTGTCGTCTAACAAAGCTTTCCATAAACCTTGTCTGTCGTTTTCTGTTTTTACAGCCGGATTCCATTTTATGTGTGTTCCTTTTTCTTCGTAATCTTTATCAGAAAACCATAAATGATGTATACAAACTTCTGCTGTAATTTGCTTTTCTTCTAAAGGAATGTCGTTTCTAAAAAGTTCGGTTTCTTTAGCAGTAGAAAGATGAAAAATATGCAATCTAGCACCTGTTTTCTTTGCTAATTCTATGGCTTTAGATGAAGATAAATAGCAAGCTTCTTCACTTCTAATAATTGGATGATATTTTACAGGAATATCATCGCCATATTTATCTTTATATTCTTGTGTGTTTTTTCTGATAGTTGCCTCGTCTTCACAATGTACAGAAATAATCATTTTTGTTGATGAAAAAATCTTTTCTAAAACAGCTTCGTTATCTACCAACATATTTCCGGTAGAAGAACCTAAAAACAATTTAATTCCGGCAACTTGTTTAGGATCGGTTTTTAACAATTCGTCTAAATTATCGTTTGTACCACCAAACATAAAAGAGTAATTTGCATAAGAATCGTTGGCGGCAATTTTAAATTTATCTTCTAATAATTCTTGTGTTGTTGCCTGCGGTACGGTGTTTGGCATTTCTATAAAAGTTGTGATTCCGCCAGCAACTGCAGCCCTACTTTCTGTGGCAATATTTGCTTTGTGTGTTAAACCGGGTTCTCTAAAATGTACTTGATCATCAATAAAACCAGGAATTAAATATTTGCCATCAGCATTAATAACGGTAACATTTTCAGGAGCTTTAATTTCTGTAGAAATTTCTTTTATAATTTCATTTTCAATTAAAACATCACCTTTAAAAGTTTTGTTTTCGTTAACTATTGTTGCGTTTTTTATTAATGTTGATTTTGCCATTTTTACTTAAATTTCTGTTCTCATATTAACCAAACTTTTGGTAAAACCAAAACGTTCGTATGCTTTTATTGCTGCTGTATTATTAGTGTAAACATCTAACCTTAATTCGTTAGTGTTATTTTCTTTTGCCCATTTTTTTAAATCTGCCAAAATTAGGCTACTTATTTTTTTACCTCTATATTTTTCTTTCACAAATATAAAACCAATATAGCCATGTGTAGAATTTTTATGATATACTTTTGATTTTTCTAATCTTACATAACCAGATGCTACAGGAATATTATTTATTGTAGCTACCAATAATTGTGTCTTTTCATTAGAAATTAATTCTGGAATATTGTAGTAAAATAATTTACCTTCTGCTAAAAAAGGATCTAAAGGTCTTTCTGCTTTAATAACGCCTTGTTCAAATTCTAATAAGATTTGTAAGTCGTTTAAATTTGCAGGCCTTATAGAAACTTGATTCATTGTAATTTATTTTGGTAAACCTTTAAGTCTCATTTTTATAACACCAAAAAGAGCTTCCGAAATTATGTTTCCGCTCATTTTAGAAGCGCCTAAATCTCTATCAGTAAAAATTACAGAAACTTCTTTAATCTTAAATTTGTGTTTCCATGCTTTAAATTTCATTTCTATTTGAAAGGCGTAGCCAACAAATTTAATTTTATCTAGATTTATAGTTTCTAATACTTTACGTTGCCAACATACAAAACCTGCAGTTGTGTCAAAAACCGGAATTCTAGTGATAAAACGAACGTATTTAGAGGCAAAGTAAGAAAGTAGAAGCCTTTTCATATCCCAATTTACTACGTTTACCTGGTTGTTTACATACCTAGAACCTACAGAAACATTACCTTGGTTGGTAAAACATGCATTGTATAAACGAACTAAATCTTTTGGGTTGTGAGAAAAATCGGCATCCATTTCGATGATAAAATCATACTTTTTAGCCAATGCCCATTTAAAACCATGAATATAAGCTGTACCTAAACCATTTTTACCTTTTCTGTTTTCTATAAAAAGTTGATTAGGAAATTCTTTAATTAAATTTGTTACAATTGTAGAAGTACCATCTGGAGAGTTGTCATCTACAACTAAAACATGAAACTTTTTTTCTTGATTAAATACCGCTCTAATAATGGCTTCTATGTTCTCTTTTTCGTTGTAAGTTGGTATGATAACAAGACAATCTGACATATATGAAATTTCATGTGGTAAGAATGCAAATATACATTTTTTAATTACTAATTTTGTGTTAATATCTTATAAGAAAGAAAGTGCAAGCAGTCGAAAAAATATCAGAAAATACAAGTTGGATTCCCATAGTTTTGGTGTTTCTATTTTCGTTGATAGCGGCATTAAAAATTATAGATTCTGTAAAGCTTAGAGGCTATGTGTTTGCAATGTTTAATAAAGGTTTTGTAGAGGACGAAGCCGAAGAAGACACTTCTATATTTAGTTCTTTTTACAGTCTTATTTTTCTTTTTTTTATTACAGTTTTATCTTTGGCTTTACATTTTATTGTCTCGAAAAATCACGCAACAATTGCAAACAATTTTGGTTCTTTTCTAAAGTTTTTCTTGATTGTTTTATGTTACTTTTCTGCTAAGAGAGTGCTAGAAAATGCCATTGCTAGTTTGTTTTTAATGAAAAAACATGTGCGTTATTACATAGTTTCAAAATTTAGTTACCAATATTCTTTAAGTTTTATACTATTAATTGGTTATATTGTATTTCAATTCAGCCCCTTAAATCCTACGAATTTTATATATTTCTCTTTAATCTTATATGTTTTTAGATTTATATTTCTTGTTAGAAATAACAAAAACCTGATTTTTAGCGAGTTGTTTTATTTTATTTTGTACATTTGCGCCTTCGAAATAGCACCGTTATTAACACTGTTTAAATTGATGCTTTAATTTAAAAAACGAAAGCGTATGAAAGTGAAAACGATATTAGTATCGCAACCTGCACCTAAGACAGAAACTTCCCCATATTTTGACTTGTCTGATAAACAAAAAGTAAAGATTGATTTTAGATCTTTTATTCATGTTGAAGGAATTCCTGTTAAAGAAGTTAGAAATCAAAAAATAGACTTTAAAGATTTTTCTGCAATAATTTTAACGAGTAGAAATGCCGTAGATTATTTCTTTAAAATTGCTGAAGAAATGCGTTTTAAAGTGCCAGATGATATGAAATATTTCTGTCAATCTGAAGCAGTTGCTTATTATTTACAAAAGTATGTAGTTTACAGAAAACGTAAAATTTATGTTGGTAACAGAACTTTTCCTGATTTGATTAAGTTAATTAAGAAACATAAAACGGAAAACTTTTTATTACCATCTTCTGATAAATTAAAGCCATTAGTGCCGCAAGAATTAGATAAAATTGGTGTAAAATGGAAACGTTTAGATTTATATAGAACAGTTGTAAGTGATTTATCTGATTTAGAGAATGTATTTTACGATGTTTTAGTGTTTTTTAGTCCTTCTGGTATAGAATCTTTATTACAAAATTTTCCAGATTTTAAACAAAACAACACAAGAATTGCAGCCTTTGGTAACTCTACAGTAAGAGCAGTAACAGAAGCTGGTTTTAAATGTGATATAGAAGCACCGTCTCCAGAAACACCTTCTATGACAATGGCTTTAGATAAATATATTAAAAGTGTTAACAAAAAGTAAAACACTATATTTTATAAATTAATAAAAAAACCAAGCAAATTTGCTTGGTTTTTTTGTGTTTATTATTATTTCTAATTAAGCAAATAAAGTAGCAAATGCCTCTTCTATTTTGCCAACTAAAACAAGTCTTATAGAATGGTTTTTAGAAGAAATTTTATTGTACTTAGAGGCAACTAGTGTTTTATAACCCAATTTTTCTGCTTCGGTAATTCTTTGATCTATTTTAGAAACCGGTCTTATTTCTCCGGCCAAACCAACTTCTGCAGCAAAACATACATTTGGATTAATGGCTATATCTTGATTGCTCGACAAAATTGCCGCTACAACAGCCAAATCTATTGCAGGATCATCTACATTTATTCCGCCAGTAATATTTAAAAAAACATCTTTCGCACCTAATTTAAAACCTGCTCTTTTTTCTAAAACAGCTAAAATCATGTGTAATCTTTTTAAATTATAACCGGTGGTAGATCTTTGCGGAGTTCCATAAACTGCTGTAGAAACTAAAGCCTGAATTTCTATCATTAACGGTCTAATTCCTTCTAAGGTTGATGCAATTGCGGTTCCGCTTAAATCTGCATCTTTTTTTGAAATTAGAATTTCAGACGGATTTGAGATTTCTCTTAAGCCGTTAGAAAGCATTTCGTAAATACCTAGTTCTGATGTTGAACCAAATCTATTTTTTTGACTTCTTAATATTCTATAAGTATGATTTCTGTCTCCTTCAAATTGTAAAACAACATCTACCATGTGTTCTAAAATTTTTGGTCCTGCAATGTTTCCTTCTTTGTTAATATGACCAATTAATAGAACAGGAGTAGCGGTTTCTTTTGCAAACTTTATCAATTCTGCAGAGGTTTCTCTTATTTGAGAAATTGTACCTGGTGATGCTTCTATAGAGTTTGTATGCAATGTTTGTATAGAGTCTATAACCAAAACATCTGGCATAGTTTCTTCTATATTTTTAAAAATTTGTTGTGTGCTTGTTTCTGTTAGAATTAGACAATTAGAATTTTTTACATCTAATCTTTCTGCTCTCATTTTTATTTGAGATTGACTTTCTTCACCAGAAACATACAATACTTTTTGACTAATATTTAAAGCAACCTGTAGTAATAATGTAGATTTACCAATACCAGGTTCTCCGCCTAAAAGTGTTACAGATCCTTTTACCAATCCGCCACCTAAAACAGTATCTAACTCGTTGTTATTGGTAACTACTCTTTCTTCTGGATTTAGAACAATATCTGCAATTTTTAAAGGTTTGTTAACTGTTTGTTTTGCAGTTGTAGATTGTTTCCAAACGTGTTTTTCTTCTTTTTGAATAACTTCTTCTACAATGGTGTTCCATTCTTTACAAGCGCCACATTGGCCAACCCATTTTGCGTGTTGTGTGCCACAGTTTTGACAGAAAAAAGTTGTTTTGGTTTTAGCCATTTAATTATTTTTTGATAAAAGTATTAAACAAGTAAAGTTACAAAGTAAAATTAATTTATAACAGCTATTTTAGTTGTGTAATTAGTAACCAAATAGTTGCGTTAGCGATTGAAATGGCATCCTTTTTGCTTTTCGCAAAAAGATATAGTGTAAAGCGCGACCTTTAGGTAACGCCCAAAAAATTATTTACTTTTATTATATATTGGTAAAAACAGAAATGCTAATCCACCAAAAATAATAATCATTGCAGTTTGCGCGGTCCACATAATCCAACCGAAAGCTGTTGCCGGTTCTGTGGCAACATTAAATAAAGCTAACGCGCTAGCAACAGCAATTGGGTATAAACCAATACCGCCATTTGTTGCTGCAATTGAAAAACCACCAGCAATAAAACCGATTAGAATTCCGCCAAAAGGTACTTCTAGGCCATCTATAGCAGGTATTGTTGCCCAAAACATAGCAACATACATTACCCAGATAAATATAGTATGAAAAATAAAAGCCCATTTATTTTTCATTTTAAAAATACTTGTAACGCCTTCTATTAAACCGGAAACAAAAGTTTTAATTTTTAATAAAAAACCAGATTCTGCTTTTTTTACAAATGATGTAAAGATGTAAAAACCAATAATTAAAACTGCTAAGCCAATAATAATTTTTGTTGGGTTAAAGTTTTTTGTAAGTAGGTTGTAAATAAAATCGAATTGAACAAATAGTGTAATTGCAACAATAGAAAGCATCATAATTAAATCTGCAATTCTTTCTGCGACAATGGTACCGAAGCCTTTTTCGAACGGAATTTTCTCGTAGTTTGCCATTACAGTTGCTCTAGAGATTTCACCTGCTCTTGGCAATGCTAAATTTACCAAATAACCAACCAAAACAGCTAAAACACTGTTAGTAAATTTAGGTTTAAAGCCTAATGGTTCTAACATAAATTTCCAGCGATATGCTCTAGATAAGTGGCTTAAAATACCAAAAAATAAACCTAGAAAAATAAAACTATAATTTGCTTCTTTAAAGTAGGTAGCTAAGGTTTCTATTGATATTTCTGAGATAGAATACCAAACTAAAAAACCTCCCAAAGCGAGAGGTAATATAGTTTTTAAAATTTTCTTTATGTTCAAAACTAAGTAAGTGTATTGTCTTTTTCGTTAGGAAAAACTAAAGATGGCTTAAATGTTTTTGCTTGTTCTAGTTCCATAAAACCATAAACAATTAAAATTAATACATCTCCTTTGGCAACTTTTCTTGCAGCTGCACCGTTTAGTGTAATTTCTCCGCTTCCTCTTGGTCCTGGTATTGCATACGTTTCTAAACGTTCTCCGTTATTATTATTAACAATTTGAACACGTTCTCCTTCAATAATATTTGCAGCATCCATTAAATCTTCATCTATGGTAATGCTTCCTATATAATTTAAATCTGCACCTGTAACTTTTACACGGTGGATTTTAGATTTTACTACTTGTACTAACATATGGCAAAAATACTATTTTTTAGTTAATTATTTTTTAGTCGAATGTTATCTATCAATCTTATTTCTCCTGCAAATACCGCAATAAAGGCTCTGTATTTTTTATTATCTATTTTAGTTTCTGCAGTTTCTAAAGTTTTTTCTTCTGCAATTGTAAAATACTCTAACTCTAATAAAGGTTGATTTTTAAATTGATTTTCTACCCATTCGTTTAATTCTATTACACTTTTTGTGCCAAAATTTTTCTTAACTTTTTTAAGCGTTTTGTAAATAAACGGTGCAATTTCTCGATGTTCTTTTGTTAGTCTAGTATTTCTAGAACTCATTGCTAAACCATCTTCTTCTCTAAAAATAGGGCAGCCTTTTATTTTTACATCAAGCTGATGCTTTTGCACCATCTTTTTTATAATTTGTAATTGCTGAAAATCTTTTTCGCCAAAGTAGGCTTTGTTAGGTGTTACAATTTCAAATAAAGTTTTTACAATTGTACCAACACCATCAAAATGACCATCTCTAAATTTTCCTTCCATTTGGTGTTCTAATCCGTCGAAACTAAATTTTTCAGAGATAATTTTATCGTCATAAATTTCATCAACAGAAGGCGTAAATAAAACATCACAAGCAACAGGCTCTAAAAGTTTACAATCATTTTCTAATGTTTTTGGATATTTCTCTAAATCTTCTGCATTGTCAAACTGCGTAGGATTTACAAAAATACTTACCACAACAATGTCATTTTTTTTCTTTGCTTTTTGTATTAAAGACAAATGACCTTGGTGTAAAGCGCCCATAGTTGGTACAAAACCTATTGTTTTTTTATTGAGTTTATACTCTAAAATACAGTCTTTTAGGTCTTTTTTGTTATTGAATATTTTCATTGTTATCTTGTTGCTAAAGTGTGCAAACTTACCATTTTAACACGATATTAGCATAAAAATTTGTATTTTTGCAAATCTCATAAAAGAGTTTGATTTAATGAAGGACAAGAGAATATTATTCGTTTCATCTGAAGTAGTACCTTACTTACCAGAAACAGAACTATCGTCAACTGCATTTAATGCAGCTAAAAATGCACATTCTAAAGGAGTACAAACTAGAATTTTTATGCCAAGATATGGTGTAATAAACGAAAGAAGACATCAATTACATGAAGTAATTCGTCTTTCTGGAATGAATCTAGTTGTGAATGATATGGATATGCCATTAATTATAAAAGTTGCATCGATACCGAAAGAAAGAATGCAGGTTTATTTTATAGATAATGAAGAATATTTTAAAAGAAAAGCCGTTTTTACTGATGAAGACGATACGCTTTTTGAAGATAATGACGAACGTGCAATTTTCTTTGCAAAAGGTGTTGTAGAAACTGTTAAGAAATTAAACTGGGCTCCAGATATTATTCATGTGCATGGTTGGATGGCTTCTTTATTACCACTTTATTTAAGAGAGTTTTATAATGAAGAACCATTGTTTACAGAAAGTAAAATTGTTACTTCTATTTATAACAATCCATTTGAAGGAAATTTAGATGAAGAATTAGCAGATAAAGTTAAGTTCGATTTAAATGATAATAGTAAAATAGCAACAATTAGTACACCTAACCATACTAATATATTAAAAAGTGCCATAGAAAATTCTGACGCAATTATACATGGTAGTGAAGACATTTCAGAAGAATTAACTTCTTTTATAGAAGAAAAAGAAATTCCTGTTTTAGGTTTTCAAGAAGAGAATTTTAAAGAAAGTTATTTAAATTTTTATGCTGATTTAGTTTCAGCAACTTAATTATTTTAGTGTGAAAAATATTTTTAGAAAGAATGCCTATTTTGGTGTTTTATTACTAGTACTTGCAGGTGTTATTTCTTGCGAAAAAGATTTTACAGATATAAATAGTGGTGTTGTAAGTAATACAAAGTTTACTACAAACGATACAATATTAGAAGTTTTGGTTTCTAATGCACCAATAGATAATGTTAAAGCAGATGGTTTAGAGTTACTATCATCACCTTATTTTGGTTTACAAGGGCAATATCTTTTAGGAACCTATATTAATGACGAGTATGAAAAAATAGAAGCATCTATTGTCTCTCAAATTAGCATAGATCCAGAATTAGAAATTGTGTCTTATGAAAACCCTGATAATTTAGCATATGAAACTACAATTGATACAGCTTTTTTAAGACTACCATATCACTCAACGTTAGTTTCTAATACAGATAGACCAGTTTATACTTTAGACTCTATTGTAGGAAATCAAGAATTACCTTTCACTTTAAATATTTATGAATTAGATACATATTTAAATACACTTAATCCAGAGGATCCTACAAAAACAAATTCATTTTTTTCTGATGCAACTTATCAGACAAAATCTACACCATTGACTATTGAAGAAGATATGGATTTTAAACCAAATCCTAACGATACTTTAGTGATTGTTAAAAGAAGGAATAGTTTAGGTGCAATTCATCAAACAGATACTATTAGATATACTTCTAGTGCTGCTTCAGAAATTGGGTTGCCAATGGCTATTATACCTTTAGACGAAACATTTGTAAAAGAAACGTTTTTAGATAATTATGGAACATCTAATTTTGATTCTCAGAATACTTTTAATAACTTTTTTAGAGGAATTGTAATTGAGGCAAAAGAAAAAGTACATGATTCTGGAGAAGAAGGAGGTTCTTTAATTGCTTTTAATTTAAGAAGTTCTGCAACTACTGCGTTAAATCCATTAATCGAAGTGTACTATACAAACACGTTTTTTAAAGCAAACAGTACAGAAATTGATACTGTTATTACAAAAACACATACGTTTCAATTAGGCGGTATTATCAACAGTAAATATGCCGTTAATAACAAGGTTTACCCAGCAAATAATGAAGTGAAAATACAAGGAGCTGCTGGTTCTGAAGCTAATGTTGAGATCTTACAAGGAAATCAAATTTCTGTTCTTAAAAACAAAGAATGGTTAATAAATGATGCTACCTTAACTTTTTACATAAATCAATCTTCTGATACAGTTACTGCACCAAATAGACTTCATTTATATAAAAGAGGCGTTTCTGCGACAGGAAAACCTATCTTAAGTCATGTAAAAGATAGTTATTCTGAATCTGCTACTTTTGGTGGAAACTTGGTTAGAGAAAATAGTAAGAAAGATAATTATGTATTTAAAATTACTGATTATGTTTCAGATTTATTGAGTGGTGAGACGAATTATAATCCTACGTTAAGGCTGAAGGTGTTTAATAATACAGATGCTCAAATTGCAGATACTACGTATACTAGATATAACTGGAATCCTAAATCTGTATCTATTTTAAACGGAGATGAAAGTTTAAACGGAACAAGAAGAGCTCAGTTAAAAATATCTTATACAAAGAAAAAGAACTAAAATTTTAGATTAAAATAGAATTGTTATGTGTGGAATTACGGGTTATATCGGTTTTAGAGATGCTTATCCTATTGTAATTAACGGATTAAAGAGATTAGAGTACAGAGGTTACGATAGTGCTGGTCTTATGATGTATGACGGAGAGAAAATACACTTATCTAAAACTAAAGGAAAAGTTTCTGAATTAGAATCTATTACAAATAATGAAGAAATAAGAAAGGTTGGTAAAATAGGAATAGGTCATACACGTTGGGCAACTCACGGAATTCCTAATGATACAAACTCTCATCCTCATTCTTCTCAATCTGGAAATCTAGTTATCGTTCATAACGGAATCATAGAAAATTACGATACTTTAAAGAAAGAATTAGTATCAAGAGGTTATACTTTTAAAAGTGATACAGATACAGAGGTATTAATAAACTTAATTGAAGAAGTTAAAAAACAAGAAAATTGTAAATTAGGTAAGGCTGTTCAATTAGCTTTAAATAATGTTATTGGTGCTTATGCTATTGCGGTTTTTGATAAAACAAAACCTAACGAAATTATTGTAGCTCGTTTAGGAAGTCCGATTGCAATTGGTGTTGGTGAAGATAATTCAGAGTTTTTTATAGCTTCTGATGCTTCTCCTTTTATTGAGTATACGAAAGATGCTATTTATTTAGAAGATGAAGAAATGGCAATCATCAAGTTAGATAAAGGAATTAAAATACGTAAGATAAAAGACGATTCTTTAGTTGATGCAAATATTCAAAAGTTAAAGATTAGTTTAGATCAAATTGAAAAAGGTGGTTACGACCATTTTATGTTGAAAGAAATTCATGAGCAACCTAAAGCAATTATAGATACTTATCGCGGTAGAATGTTACCAGATGAAGGGATTATTAGAATGTCTGGAATAGACAATCACATGAATAAATTCTTAAATGCAGAGAGAATTATCATTGTTGCTTGTGGTACTTCTTGGCATGCAGGTTTGGTTGGAGAATACCTAATTGAAGATAAAGCTCGTATTCCTGTAGAAGTAGAATATGCATCAGAATTTAGATATAGAAACCCAATAATTACATCTAAAGACGTAGTTATTGCAATTTCGCAATCTGGTGAAACTGCAGATACTTTAGCGGCAATTAAATTAGCAAAATCTAAAGGTGCTTTTGTGTTTGGTATTTGTAATGTAGTTGGCTCTTCTATTGCTAGAGAAACAGATGCTGGTGCTTACACGCACGCAGGACCAGAAATAGGTGTAGCGTCAACAAAAGCTTTTACTACTCAAATTACTGTTTTAACATTAATTGCGTTAAAATTAGCCTCTAAAAAAGGAGAAATTTCTAAGTCTGAATTAAGAACATTTTTACAAAAAATGCAACTGATACCAAAAAAGGTAGAAGACTTATTAAAAATTGATGAAAAAGTAAAAGAAATAGCAGCAGTTTATAAAGATGCACCAAATTGTTTATATTTAGGTAGAGGCTTTAATTTTCCTGTTGCTTTAGAAGGCGCTTTAAAACTTAAAGAAATTTCTTACATTCATGCAGAAGGGTATCCTGCTGCAGAAATGAAGCATGGTCCAATTGCCTTAATTGACGAGAATATGCCGATTTTTGTAATTGCAACAAACAAAGGACACTACGAAAAAGTTGTAAGTAATATTCAAGAAATTAAATCTAGAGCAGGAAAAATTATTGCAATTGTAACTGAAGGTGATACTCAAGTTAAAGATATTGCAGATCATGTTATAGAAATACCAGAAACAGAAGAGGCTTTAACACCGTTATTAACAACAATACCTTTTCAGTTATTATCTTACCACATTGCTGTAATGCTAAATAAAAATGTAGATCAGCCAAGAAACCTTGCAAAATCGGTTACGGTAGAGTAAATAATTATACATATAAAATAAAAAAGCCAGCTAATTAGCTGGCTTTTTTATTGTTAAATTTTATGATGAATTTTAACGTGTTTGTTATTGTTCCAAAGAGTTAAAATATCTGTTGCAACTGCTGCTCCACTTCCCGCGGCAATGGCGTATTGACTTCTATGTCCTGCAATTGTTCCGCAGCAATAAAGCCCTTTTTTTATAAATTGATCGTTGTTTAAAAGTTGAATTCTGTCTTTCTCAGGATTTGCTTTTTTATGAGGTATAATGTATTCTTCGAACCCATCAATAGTAAATGGTTTAGAATAATTTAAAGCTAAAACTACTATTTTAGAAATATACGTGCTTTTATTTGTTTTAATTTGATAAGTATCTGCTAACTCTTTGACTGCAATTACCTTTTCATTTTCAATTTGCTGAATTTCACTATAAAGTTCTTCTAAATGTTCTTTTCCTTCTGTAAGAATCTCTCTTCCTAGTTTTGCCGGAGCTAAACCTAAAACATTATTAAATAAAGCATTTTGCAGGTGAGAATTTTTTTGATGCATGATAATTCCGACCTTTTTTTGATCAAAAAAAGGCTTGTCTTTTGCAGAACCAAGAACTAATGCGCACTGTAAACCAGAAACACCACCACCAATAATTAAAGCATCAAATATCATATTAAATAAATAAAGCTTTAATGTTTTGAGCGAATAATTTTACAGCAATAGCTAATAATATAACACCAAATACTTTTCTAATTATCTGAATTCCGTTAGGACCAATTAGTTTTTCAATTTTAGAAGATGTTTTTAAAACTACGTAAATTAAAATAACGTTTAATAAAACAGCTGTTATAATGTTTTCTATATGAAACTCTGCTCTTAAAGATAATAAGGTTGTTAAACTACCAGGACCAGCAATTAAAGGAAATGCTAAAGGGAAAACAGAAGCTGTTATAGCATTTACACCATCTTCGCTGTCTTTATAAAGAGTGATTCCTAAAATCATTTCTAATGCAATAAAAAACAGAATAAAAGAACCAGCAACAGCAAAAGAATTTACATCAATACCAATTAAACTTAATAAACTTTGCCCTAAAAACAGAAAAATAATCATAATTACACCAGCAATTAATGACGCTTTTTCAGATTGAATGTGGCCTGCTTTCTTTCTTAAATCGATAATAATAGGAATGTTACCAATAATATCAATTACAGCAAAAAGCACCATAAAGGCAGTAAATATCTCTTTAAAATTAAAATTCATAATCGTTTATTTTATTTTGCAAAATTAGTCAACTTACTTTACTGAAGTGTAAAATTAAAGAAAATAATTATCTTATTTTTGTAGCATGTTTCAACTAGGAAAAACTATAGTATCAGAAGATATAATCGAAAAAGATTTTGTGTGTAATATTTCTGCTTGTAAAGGTGCTTGTTGCATAGACGGCGAAGCAGGAGCGCCTTTAGATAAAGAAGAGACCAAGATTTTAGAAGATATATATCCTAAAGTAAAACCTTTTTTAAGAAAAGAAGGAATTGATGTAATAGAAAAAGGAGGTACTTGGGTTACTAGCGAATGGGGTGAGTTAGAAACCCCTTTAATTAATGGTGCAGATTGTGCTTACGTAATTTTTGATGAAAAAAATACGGCACTTTGTGCAATTGAAGAAGCTTATAATCAAGGTGAGATTGATTGGAAAAAACCTGTTTCTTGTCATTTATATCCAGTTAGAGTGAAAGATTACAGCGAATTTTCTGCTGTAAACTATCATAAATGGGAAATTTGTGATGATGCGTGTACTCTAGGTAAAGAGTTGCAAGTGCCGGTTTACAAATTTGTAAAGCAAGCTTTAATTAGAAAGTTTGGCGAAAATTGGTACGCAGAATTAGAAAAAGTAGCAGAAAAACATCTAAAATAGAGGAAACATTAAAATAACTTTTGTTCCGCAAGTTTTGTTGTTTTCGTTAACAACATCTTTGTACGTTAATTCAAAATTATTTTTAAGAGGTTTTGCAAAAGTTTCTAATCTATCTTTGGTTAATTCGATGCCAATAGATTTTCTTTGAATCGATTTTTTTGCTTTAATTTTAGCAGCAGCTTTTCTACCTATTCCGTTATCTTCAATTTCAATTTTAATATACTCGTTAGATACTTTTTCTAACGTAATACTCATTTTTTTATTTTCTTTTTTAGTTGATAAACCATGCCACAAAGAGTTTTCTAGAAAAGGCTGTAAAACTAAAGGAGGTATTTTAATTGCGTTTAAATTAACTGCATCATCATTTTTAATATGAAAGTCAATTTCATTAGAAAAACGAATATTCTCTATACTCATATAAAGTTTCATTGTTTCTAATTCTTCTGCTAAGCTAGTTTCTTGAATAGAAGAGGCTTCTAAAATTTTTCGCATCAATTTAGAAAATTTATTTAGGTAAGAAGTAGCCTTTTTTTGATTGTTTTCTATAATGTAAAGCTTTATAGAGTTTAACGCGTTAAACATAAAATGAGGATTCATTTGCATTCTTAATGCATCTTGTTTTAAAGAAAGAATCTTTTTTTCAGTTTTAAGTTCCTTTTGCTGACCTCTATAAAACAAGGTAACAACAATAAATAAAAGAATACTAATAGAAAAAATTAGTAAATTTCTATTTCGAGTTACTTTTAAATGTGCAATTTGATTTTTTTTAGCTAAATCTTTAATTTGGTTTTCTGCTCTTTCTTTATTGTACTCGGTAATTAGGTCTCTAACATAAATTAAATTTCTTGCGTTAAATGTTTTAAAATCTTCTTCTTTTGCAACTTTATAATGGCTGTAAGCTTCTTTATAATTGCCTGTTTTGTTGTATAAAAAAGCCAGGTTTTCGTTTGCTTTTACAACAATTGTTTGAATTTTATGCTTTTTGGCAATTTCTAAAGCAGTAAGTAAATATTTTTTTGCTTCATCATAATTGCCCAAATATCCGTAGGATAAGCCCAAGGTATTATATGTATTCGATAAATAAAACTTGTCGTTTTCTTCTATTGCTAGCGGTAAAACTGCACTCACAGTTTCTAATGCTTTTTGATGATTGCCTTTTTTTGTAAGAACATTTGCAATACTATAACCACAAATAATTTTACCAATTTTAGAGTCTATTTGATTGTTATAATCTAAAGATTTTTTAAAACTTTTTAGAGCTTCATCTAAATTACCCAAATCTTCGTGAGCAGTACCAATTGTTTTATGATTGATAGCTAAACCTAATTTGTAATTTAATTTCTGATGAATTACGATAGATTTTTCAAACTCTTTTAGAGCCAAGTTATATTGTTTTAGTGAATTGTAAATGTTACCAATTCCGTTTTCTGAAATACTAATTAATTTCTGAATTTCGATACTTGGGTTCTCTACACTTAGACCTTTGTCTAATGCTTCTTTATGGTAATTTAAACCATTAATTATTTCGTCTTGCCTTCTGTAAACAGAGCCAATATTATTTAAGGTAGTAATTTCGTTTTCTAAACTATTTAATTCTTTGCTAATTTTTAAGGCTTCGTTATATTGAATTAAAGCTTCATTAAATAAAGAAATATCTCTATAATATTTTCCTAAAGTACTTTTACCGTAAAATAATCCTTCCAAATAATTGTTTTCTTTACTTGTTGCAATTATTTCTTCTAAAATTTTTTTGTTTTTCTCGTTACCTTTAAAAATAGAATCAATAGCACTAATGCTAGTGGGTTTGTTAAAAATAAGATAAGTTAATTTACTTTTTAAATCATTTTTTTGACTAAAAAGAACATTCGATAAAAGGTAAAACAGAATTAAAAGTATTTTAGACTTCATAAGTTAAAATTTTTCTAAGAATTCTGTTTTTTTACTTCTAGAAACCGGTATTTTATGATTGTTTTCTAACACAACATAACCATCGGTTTTTAAGTATTCTTTTACTTTATTTAAATTGATAACATAAGAATTATGGATTCTAAAGAAAACGTTTTGTGGTAATAAGGAATGAATTTCTTTTATCTTCTTAGTTACCACTATTTTTTTGTTGTCATCGGTAAAAATTGTTGAGTAATTTCCGTCAGAAGCAATAAATGTAATTTCAGACGGTTCTAAAAAAATAAGTTTACCGTCTGTGCTAAGCGTAATTTTTTTTGTAGTCTGTTTGTCATTAAAATTCAATAACACTTTTTCTATATCGTTAGAATTTATAGATCGTAAATTATGCTTTTTTACTTTAGCGATAGTTTCTTCTAAATCATCTGTATCAATAGGTTTTAAAAGATAATCAATAGCTTCGTTTTTAAGCGCCTTTATTGCGTATTCGTTATAAGCAGTCGTAATTACAACTGCAAAATTCTTAGTTGTTAATTTACTTAAAAACTGAAATCCATCCATTGTAGGCATTTCGATGTCTAAAAATAGACAATCGATTTCGTTAACAGCTAAATATTTTAAAGCCTCTTCGGGCTCATTAAAGGTAGCGGCAATACTAATTTCATTTTCAAAATTAGACAATTCCCAAGATAAGCCTTGTATGGCTTTCGGTTCATCATCTATAATAACAGCTTTTAACATGATTGTAATTTATTCAGAATTGCTATATTATATAAATTTAGTAACACTTTTGCTTAATTAACGTACTTTTTATCTTATAATTTTTACTTTTTGATAAAAAACTGACCAATTATACATTTTTAAGAACCATTTGTACAAGTCTAAAATTTAACGCTCTTGTTTTTATTTAAATTTGTATAGCATTTTAGGGGAATGCAACAATTTTTTTGAAATTTGAAACTGGTTAACTGTAGGGGGCTAATCAGTTTTATTAAAGCATCACATAAGTGATGCTTTTTTTTATGGCACGTTCTTTGTTTTAACAAAGTCTTAACATAAAAAATTTCTTAATTATGAAAAACCTTAAAAAACTACCTTCAAAGCAATTAGAGAAATTCTCTAACATTTTTACACAATTAGGTCTTGTACTCGTTCTTTTTATTGTTTATATAACTCTAGAGCACGAAACTTCTAAGAAAACTGTTGCAGAAATTAAAGAGTATTCGTCCGAAAAAATATATTTAGAACCCACACAGGTTTTCGAATTTGTAAAAGAAGTCAAAACAAATCCGAAACCTAAGGCTATAAAACCACAAATTTTTATACCAGAAGAGGTTCAAAAAGTTAAAAATGATGTTGTAGAAACTGTAATAGATACATCAGAAGACGAACCTGTTATTATAAATGCTGATGATATTGTAGAGGTTGATATTCCTGATGAAGATCCAGTAATTAACGATGTACCGTTTATTAATATAGAAGACGCGCCTGTTTTTAAGGGTTGTGAAGGTTTGTCTAAGAAAGAAAATAAAATATGTTTTGATAAAAAAATGAAACAGTTTGTGTTACGTAACTTTGATGCAGGTTTAGGTAATGAATTAGGTTTACACTCTGGGATTCATAAAATTCAGACACAATTTTTAATTGATGACAAAGGAAACGTTGTCGATGTAAAAATTAGAGCACCACACAAAAGGTTAGAAAAAGAAGCAAGTAGATTGATTAAAAAACTGCCTAAATTTACTCCAGGAAAACAAAGAAATAGACCTGTAAGAGTTAGATATAATTTACCCATCGCATTTAGTGTAGAGTAATATTTTAAGCCCAACCAATTGGTTGGGCTTTTTACTATTGTATAGTTTAGATTTTGTTATTTTTGTAGTATGAAAATAAATCAATTTTTAGATGCTACCTATTTAAAGACTGCAGAACAAGCTGGTATAACCGAAGAAGAAAACCTTCAAAATGTTATAAGTTTGGTGGAAGAAGCAATTTTATATGAGTATAAATTGATTATGATTCGTGCCAATTATATTAAAACTGCAAGAAGACTTTTAAACGATGCAAAATCAAATGTAGTTATAGGTACTGTTATCGATTTTCCTGCTGGAAACTCATCCTTAGAAAACAAAATTTCAGAAGCAAAAGAAGCTATTAATTTAACTGCAGATGAATTAGATTTTGTTGTAGATTATGATGCGTTTAAAAATGGCAAAATTTCATCAATTAAAAAAGAAATAGAAGAATGCACTGCGCTTTGCCTAAAACATAATAAGAAAGCAAAATTTATTATAGAAGTTGCCGCATTATCTAGTGAAGAAATAATTGTAATTTCACAGCTTATAAAAGAAGTTGTAATTGAAAAGTTTGGATTAGAAAATGCAAAAAATGTATTTGTTAAATCCTCTACAGGTTTTTTTAAAACTGATGATAATTCTGCAAACGGCGCAACTTTAGAAACTATAAAGTTAATTCTAGAAAATGCAAAACCATTAAAGGTTAAAGCAGCTGGCGGAGTTAAAAATTATGAAATGGCAACTAAAATGATAGATTTAGGAGTTGACCGAATAGGAACTTCTTCTTCTAAGCAAATTATAAATAAAACACAGAACGTAAACCAAGGTTATTAATTTTGAAAGATTTTTTTGCACACGAAACAGCTGTTATAGATACAGATTGCACAATTGGCAAAGACACTAAGATTTGGCATTTTAGCCACATAATGTCTAATTGTGTTATCGGTAAAGGTTGTAATATTGGTCAGAATGTTGTGGTTTCGCCTAAAGTTGTTTTGGGTAGTAATGTAAAAGTGCAAAATAACGTTTCTATTTATACGGGTGTTATTTGCGAAGATGATGTTTTTCTTGGGCCTTCTATGGTTTTTACAAACGTAATAAATCCAAGAAGTGCAATTAAAAGAAAAGACGAATATAAAACTACAGTTGTAAAAAAAGGTGCTAGTATTGGTGCTAATGCAACCATTGTTTGTGGTAATAATATAGGTAAATATGCTTTTGTTGGCGCAGGAGCCGTTGTTACTAAAGAGGTTTTACCATATGCTTTAGTAGTTGGCAACCCTTCTAAACAAATTGGTTGGGTAAGCGAATATGGGCATAGATTAATTTTCGATGATAACGGTTTTGCCGTTTGTAAAGAGAGTAATCAGAAATATCAATTAAAAAATAATATAGTTATACAGTTAAAAAATGATTAAAAAATTTTTCCTTTTAGTTTTAATATTACCTTCTTTATTTTATGCTCAGTCAGAGAGGTATCCTGTTTTTGATGGTTGTAAAGGATCAGAAATAACATCCATAGAAAACTGTTTTTACGAAACCACAAAAAAACATTTTTTTGCAGAGTTTAAAACACCTGCAATTGTAGAAAATGAACAATATAAAGGTACAGCAAATGTTTTATTTATAGTAACTAAAGAAGGTGATTTTGAGGTTATCTATGTAAACACACCGTATCAAGAAATAAAGAAAGAAGTTTTAAGAGCTTTTAAGGTTTTTACAAGAATTACTCCTGCAAAATATAATAATAGAAGTGTAGAAATGCAATTTGAATTGCCAATTCAGTTTCCGATTGTAAAAAATAATAAAGAAACCAAGGCACCAATAAAAAAGAGTATTTTGACTTCGAAAGAAGATTTATCTATAACTGTAGAAAAAAGTAGATTGGCAGATTCTGTTTTTTTAGAACACAATAGCTTGTTAAATATTCCTTTTACACATCAAAATTATGTAGATTATGAATTTGCATTGCACAAGGCTAGTGGTACGCATACAGCTTCTAAACCTTATGTTTATAATGAGATAAATAAATATTTAGATTTAAGTAAAGAGAAAACAAAGTTTTTAAAACCGAATAAAGAGTCTTGGTTGGGTAGAAAACTATGGAATGAACATTTACTGCAAGTAAAAAAGAAAGATTTTTGGTTGACTTTGGATTTTTTAGTTGATGTACAATTAGGAAAAGACAATTCTGATGTTTCTTATACATATAACAACTCTAGAATATTAACTGTTAATGGGGGTTTGGGTGATAAGTTTTCTTATTCTGCAACGGTTTATGAAAGTCAGGCAAGATTTGCAGATTATGTAAATAGCTTTATTAGTAGCAGATCTTTTTTAACTAGACCCAAAAATTCTGATGGTTTAGTTCCTGGTAGAGGAAAAGCGAAGGCTTTTAAAGATGATGCATTCGATTATCCTGTTGCAGAAGGTTATTTAGCTTTTCAACCAAATAAATTTATGCAATTTCAATTTGGTAATGGTAGAAATTTTATTGGTGACGGTTACAGATCTTTTATTTTATCGGATGTTTCTGCACCAACCACTTACTTAAAGATGAAAGTAGATTTTTGGAAATTGCAATACACAAATGTTTGGATGTGGAATACAGAGCCATCAATTTCATCTGCTTCCAATCCTAACGAGCATGCTAGAAAATATATTGCAGCACATTATTTAAGTTTAAGTTTAACAGAGAAATTAAATATCGGATTCTTTGAAACAGCAATATCTACAGGAGAAAATGGTTTTGATGCAGCGTTTTTTAATCCGGTGATATTTTATAGATCCGTAGAATTTAATAGAGGAGAAGATTCTGGTAATGCTATTATTGGTTTAACAGGTAAATACAAGTTAAATAACAATGTTTCTTTATACTCTCAATTAATTGTTGATGAATTTTCAGTTGGAAATTTAAATGACTTAGGGAAATGGCAAAACAAATTTGCGTATCAATTAGGTGCAAAATACTTTGATGCATTTAATGTTGATGATTTATTTCTACAGTTAGAATACAATTATGCTAGACCTTATACTTTTGCTCACAAAACACCTATTTTAAATTATGGTAACTATAGCCAACCAATGGGGCATTTGTGGGGAGCAAACTTTTATGAAGCAATTGCAATTGCAAGATATAAGAAAGATAGATGGTCTTTTAGTGGTAAGTTAACCATAGGTAAAAAAGGATTTGACTTTGAAGATGAAGCAATTAGTTATGGTGGTAACATTTATCAATCTTATGAAGATAGATTTAGCGATGTTGGTAATGAATTGGCACAAGGTAATACTGCAAATATTTTTATTGCAGATTTACAAGGTAATTATTTAATCAACCCGTCTAATCGACTAAGTTTATTTGCAGGCTTTACATACAGAAAGTTTTCGCCAAAAGTTTCTACTCAAACATATTCTGAAGGAAATACAGTATGGTTTTCTGCTGGAATACGAGCAGATTTATTTAATTGGTATTTAGATTTTTAATTTTATATAAATTTTTGGTTTTTATAATCGAATAATGATTATATTTGCAGTGTGATTCTTCTATAGAATCACACTTTTTCTTTTTCATAGCAATTTTCCCACTCAATTTATTGAGTGGGTTTTTTATTTATTATCAAAACTCTTAAAAGCTATGGTAGATTCATTTTTATCAAATATCTTTGCAGAATAATGGTAGTAATATGAATTCAACAGTTATTTCCGATAAGAAAACATCTATGCAAAGTATTATTTCAGACCTAAAACAATTAGCAAAAGTTGGTTTGTCTTTAAGTGTTGTGTTTTCTTCTATTGCAGGATATTTGTTAGCAGTAGAAACTGTGAGCTATTTTACACTCTTTCTTTTAGGTTTAGGTGGTTTTTTTATGGTTGGTGCATCTAATGCATTTAATCAAATTATAGAAAAAGATACAGATGCTATAATGAAACGTACACAAAATAGACCTTTACCAACAGGTAGAATGTCTGTAAACGTCGCGTTAACAATTGCAGTTTTATTCACAATTTTTGGTTTGGCAATTTTGTACAGTATAAACCCTAAATCTGCATTGTTTGGCGCAATATCTATATTCTTATACACTTGTGTTTATACGCCTTTAAAATCTGTAACACCATTAACTGTTTTTGTGGGTGCAATACCAGGTGCAATACCATTTATGTTAGGTTGGGTTGCTGCAACAAACAATTTTGGTATAGAAGCAGGGTTTTTATTTATGATTCAGTTTTTTTGGCAATTCCCGCATTTTTGGGCGATTGGATGGTTGCAATTTGAAGAGTATAAAAAAGCAGGATTTAATATGTTGCCAATGGGTTCTAAAGACAAAGGCGCAATTAAACAAATTATTTTCTACACAGTAATAATGATCTTGGTATCAATAGCACCTGTGTTAAAAGTTTCTGGTTCATTTTATATTCACCCAATAACAGCTATAATAGTTGCTTTATTTGGTGTGATGATGCTTTTTTACGGAGTAAAATTATATAAAAGTGAAGATAATATTGATGCAAGAAAGTTAATGTTATCGAGTGTTTTGTACATAACAGTAGTACAAATTATATATGTGGTAGATAAATTTTTACATTAAAAGAAGACAGATGGAAGAACAAACATTACAACAAGAACTAACTGTTGCTAGAAAAAAATCTGCAAAACCAATGTTGTGGGTTTCGATGATTAGTATGGTTATGTTTTTTGCGGGTTTAACAAGTGCTTATGTAATAAGCATGAAAAGAGATGATTGGGTTACTTTTGATTTGCCAATTGCATTTTATACAAGTACAGCACTAATTATATTAAGTAGCATTACATTAATTTTATCTCAAAGATTTTTAAAACAAAATAAAAGACAATTATCGCTTATATTTGTATTAGTAACACTTATTTTAGGTATCGCTTTTATTTGGCAACAATATGAAGGTTTTAACGAACTAAAAAGTCTTGGTTTGTATTTTACAGGACCAGGTAGCACAGTGTCTACATCGTTTATAATTGGTATTACATTAATGCACGTTTTTCACCTGATAGCTGGTGTTATTGTGCTTTTTGTTGTTATTTATAATCATTTTAAATATAAATATAAACCAAATGATTTGCTGGGGTTTGAACTTGGCGCTATCTTTTGGCATTTTGTAGATATACTATGGATTTATCTATTTTTCTTTTTCTATTTTATTAGGTGATGAAAAATGATTAATTTTGCGAAACTATTTCTAACATTTAATTAATAGATTACATTTATGGAAGCAAATATTGCTGTACCAACTGACAAAAAAGAAACCTGGAGCGGTGGTGGTGTAAAACCATTTGGCGCTAGTTATGGTAAAATGATGATGTGGTTTTTCATCTTATCAGATGCATTAACATTTTCAGGGTTTTTAGCTGCTTATGGTTTAACTCGTTTTAAATTTATCGACTCTTGGCCAATAGCAGATGAGGTTTTTACTCACGTACCTTTTGTACACGGAGAATTTCCAATGATTTACGTTGCTATTATGACGTTTATCTTAATATTTTCATCTGTAACAATGGTATTAGCAGTAGACGCTGGTCATCAAATGAAAAAAAATAAAGTAGCATGGTATATGTTTGCTACAATTATTGGAGGTATTATTTTTGTTGGTTCGCAAGCTTGGGAATGGAATACTTTTATTAAAGGTTCTTATGGTGCTGTTAAAACTACAGATGGTAAAGTTTTACAATTTGTAAAAGACGGTAAACAAATTGCTTTAGCAGATTTTGTTATCGGAGAAAGAACAGATGATAGGGTAGAGCACACTAGAAAAAATGGTTTATGGTTTCAAAGTGAAGAAACAATTGCTACTTATTCTGTAGCACAAGTTTTGGCTGCTTACAACGCTAACCCAGATATTCAAGTAAGAACAGAATTAATAGACAACAAGAAAAAAACAATATTATCTAGAGAAGAAGGTTCTTTACAACTGGCTAAAACTAAAATGGTAGTTGAAGGGGCAAACTTAAAAGCAAATGAGTATGGTAATACAATTTTTGCAGATTTCTTCTTCTTTATTACTGGTTTTCATGGTTTTCACGTATTATCTGGTATAATAATTAATATCATCATCTTTTTTAATGTAATTTTAGGTACATATGAAAAAAGAGGACATTATGAAATGGTAGAAAAAGTTGGTTTATATTGGCACTTTGTAGATTTAGTTTGGGTATTTGTATTTACCTTTTTCTACTTAGTTTAATAAATAAAATAGATACAAATGGCACACGCACACGAATCAAACACAAAGAGAATATGGATCGTTTTTGGTATTCTTTCTGTAATAACTTTAGTAGAGGTTTATTTAGGTATTATTAAACCAGATGCTTTACACTTACATGGTCCAGGAACTAGTTGGTTAAATTGGATTTTTATAATCTTAACTTTAGCAAAGGCTTATGGTATTGCTTGGGTTTTTATGCATTTAGAAGGAGAAAAGAAATGGTTTAGAAGATCAATAGTTTGGTCTGGAGTTTTTCTAATTTGCTATTTAGTAACCTTACTCTTAATAGAAGGAGGCTATTTATTCGATACATTATCACCACTTGTAAAATGGTAATATAAAAAAGGTGGTTTTTAACCACCTTTTTTTATACCCAAAACTTAAGAAGTAACATTTTTTAAAAGGATTAATTATGAAGTTGTTTACAAAAAAAAGAGTCGTATTATTTTTATTATTTATATTTCCTTTAATCTGTTTCTTATTGCTGTCTACAGGGCAAAATAATTTCACAAAACTTCCAATTGTTACCGAGCGTGTTTTAGATGTTTCTACGATTGATGAAACTAATACTGTAAAATTATACGATAAAGTTTCTATAATCTGCTTTTTGGGTAACGATATCGACAAAAATAAATCGCGTCTTTTTAATTTGAATCAGAAAATTTATAAAGAATTTATAGACAACAAAAAATTTCAAATAATAGGTATATATCCTTTAGGTAAAGAAGTAGAAGCAAATAATGTGAAAAAGCAATTAGGCGCTTTTACAGACATGAAGAAATGGAATTTTATTGCAGCATCCGATGAAAATATTTTGAAGCTTTATAACAGTTTCGAAACTAATGAAGAATTAATTAACTTAGGAAGTGCAAAAGCTTTTTTAGTAGACAAAGGCGTAAACCTTCGTGGTAGATTAGATGAAAAAGAAGTCTTATTTGGTTATGATATGAATTCTGTGGCAGAGTTAAAAGATAAGTTAAAAGATGATGTTAACGTATTATATTACGAATACTACGCAGCTTTTAAAGAGAGAAATAAAAACAAGGCAGAAAGAAAAATTTAAGTAATATGAACAAAAAATATTCTTTTATCGGTATTGCATTTATCATTTTGCTATTTGGTATTTACACTGTGCCTAAAGTTGTAGACAGATTTAAAGATTCTGATTTGGTAAAATTTAATAAAGTACCAAGTTTTGAATTTACAAACCAAGAAGGTAAAACAATTACTAATAAAAATTTTGAAGGTAAAGTGCATGTAGTAGAGTTTTTCTTTTCTACTTGTCCTACTATTTGTCCCATAATGAACCAGAAAATGTTAACCATTCAAGATGAATTTTTTGGGAATCCTAACTTCGGAATAGCTTCTATATCTATTACTCCAGAAATCGATACACCAGAAGTTTTAAAAGAATATGCAAAATCAAACGGAATTACACATAAAAATTGGCATCTGCTAACAGGTAAAAATGATGATGTAGTTTATGCACTTTCTAATAAAGGATTTAAATTATATGCCGGAAAAGGAGACGAAGAACATGGTGGTTTTGAGCATTCGGGTTTATTTGCGCTTGTAGATAAAGACGGTTACATTCGCTCTAGAAAAGATGAGTATGGTAATCCTATTATGTATTACAGGGCTATAGAAGAACAAACTTTTCCTGATCAGATTAAAGAATTGAAAGAAGACATTAAAACTTTATTAAATGAATAATTTAGCACAAGAAAAAAAATATAAAAAGATTATTACAGCTTTATCTATAGTAATTCCTATTGCTGTAGCCGCATTATTTGGTATCAACTTAAGAGAATTAGGTTTTGATGTAGCTCCTTTAAAGTTTTTGCCACCTATTTATGCAACTATAAATGGTATTACAGCAATACTTTTAATTGCAGCAGTAATTGTAATTAAAAAAGGAAACAGAAAATTACATGAACAACTTAATAGCCTTGCAATTGCATGTTCTCTTTTATTTTTACTAATGTATATAGCTTATCACATGACAACAGATTCTACTACTTTTGGTGGAGAAGGTGTTATTAAATATATATATTATTTTATTTTGATTACTCATATTGTGTTATCTGTTATCGTGATTCCTTTTGTGTTAATAACATACATGAAAGCAAAATTGGGTAAATTTCCAGAACATAAAAAAGTAGCAAAAAAAACATTCCCTATTTGGCTTTATGTTGCAGTTACAGGGGTTATAGTCTATCTAATGATATCTCCTTATTATGTATAAAAACAAAATAGTTTTATTTATAGTAATTTTTTTACTTACTGTTTTTAATGGTTATTCTCAGTGCGCTATGTGTAAAGCTGTTGTAGAGAGCGGAGATATTTCTATGGCAGAAGGTGTAAATAACGGTATAACATATTTAATGATTTTTCCTTACTTATTAATTGGAGTTTTATTTTACACACTTTACAGGTATAAAAAGAAAGCTAAAAATTAACAAATAAATAAGAGAGATTTACTGTAACATATTTTAATTTTAGTCGTCTTATTAAAACAAACAAAAAATAAGTTCTATTTATTAGTTAAATTCTAGTCTGTTCACTATTCTGGTTTTTAGTAGATTAAGCTATTTTTGTTTTAATTATTGAAATAATAAATCAATTAACGCAGAATTAAAATTAAAGATTTTGAAAACCAAACTTATTTTATTTGTAGCCCTTTGTACCTCAATAGCTACTTTTTCACAAAAAAAATGGACATTAAGAGAAGCTGTAAATCAAGCTTTAGCCAAAAACATATCTATACAACAGAATAAGTTAAGTGTAGAATTGGCAAAAAAAGATGTAGAAATTGCAAAAGGTAATTTTTTACCAAACTTAAATGGTAGTTCTTCTGGTAGATTTGGTTTCGGTTCTTTTATTGATAATATTAGTAATGCAAGAATTTCTACGGATAACTTTAATGCTTCTTTTGATTTAAGTTCTAGTGCAACCTTATTTAACGGTTTTAGAAATACAAATACATATAAACAAGCTCAACTTGGTGTAGAGTCTAGTTTATTAGATTTAAAACAAATAGAAAATGATATTTCTTTAAGAGTTGTAAATACTTTTTTAAATGTATTATTTGCTAAAGAGAACCTAGAAGTCGCAAAAGTACAAGCAGAAATTAGTAAAAAACAAATTGATGCTGCAAAAGCTAGATTTGATGCAGGTGTAATTGCCAAAGGAGAACTTTTAAATTTTCAGTCTACAGCAGCTAATGATGTACAAAATGTAATTTTACAAGAAAATGCATTAGACTTGGCATTATTAAACTTAGCACAATTGTTACAAGAACCTGCAGAGAATTTTGACGTTGCACCGATAGAAGTTGCATCACCGTCGTCAGATTTGTTGTATGCGAATTCTTCATCAGTATTTCAAAAATCTTTAAATTATATGCCGGAAATAGCAAGAGCTAAATTGGCAATTGACAATGCAAATTTTAATATAGAACTTACCAAAGGTGCTTTTTTACCTACTGTAACTGCTTTTGCAGGTATGGGAACAGGTTACAGTCATAGATTTAATGAAATTTTTACAAACGATTATTTTTTCAAACAACTAAATGACAATTTAGGTTATAATGTAGGTGTTTCTTTAAACATCCCTATTTTTAATAGATTTCAAACTAAAAATAGATTAGCACAATCTAAAATTAATAAAGAAATCTCAGAAACTAGATTAGAGAGTCAAAAGTTAGCTTTAAAACAAACTATAGAACAAGCCTTTTTAGACGTAAAATCAAGTTTAAAAGCATATGAAGCAGCAAAAATTTCTTTAGAAGCACAAAAAGAAGCTTTTAAAAACGCACAAGAAAGATACAACTACGGTGCAATGACTTTATTCGATTTTGATTTGGTAAGAACAAGGTTGGTAAATGCAGAAGGGGCAATGATTCGTTCTAAATACGATTACGTGTTCAAAACAAAAGTATTACAATTCTATTCAGGAGAATTAGTTTTTTAAAAACCCTCAATATTATATTTTAAGCCTCACTCGTTTTATTACTTGTGAGGTTTTCTTTTTTTGAAATACTATCTTTGTGAAAAAAAGAACATTGGCAATTATATTAAACATAGAGACATCAACTAAAAACTGCTCTGTAAACATAGCAGAAAACGGAGTTGTTTTAGCTATAAAAGAATTAAATAATGGTAATTATTCTCATGCAGAAGTATTACATCCATTTATAGAAGAAGTATTACAAAAAGCAGCTATAACAAAATCGCAAATAAGTGCAATTGCTGTTAGTAAAGGTCCAGGGTCTTATACAGGACTTAGAATTGGTGTCTCTGCTGCTAAAGGGCTTTGTTTTGCTTTAAATTGTCCTTTAATATCTATTGATACCTTAACAGCATTATCTTACGCCATATCTATTGAAAAAGGCTTTATAGTACCAATGTTAGATGCAAGGAGAATGGAAGTATATGCAGCGATTTTTAATTCTGAAAATGTTAATGTACGTGATACAAAAGCTGAAATAATAGATGAAGGTTCTTTTGCAAAAGAATTAGAACAATCTAAAGTATATTTTTTAGGTGATGGATCTGAGAAATGTAAACAAATTATAACTCATAAAAATGCAGTTTTTATGGATGAAAAGTTCCCTTCTTCTAGAGAAATGGCGTCATTGTCTTATTTAAAATATAAAATAAGCGACATCGAAGATGTCGCTTATTTTGAGCCTTTTTATTTAAAAGATTTTATTGTTATTCAAGAAAAAAAGAAAAAACCTACTTTTTAATTTCCACTTGATGCGGATAAGGTATCTCAATTCCGGCGTTATCTAATGCTATTTTTGTGTTTTCAGTAACATCAAAATATACTTTCCAATAATCTTCTGTATTACACCATGGCCTTACTGCAAAATTAACAGAACTATCTGCAAGTTCTAATACTGTAACACTAGGTGCTGGATCTTTTAAAACTTTTGGATGAGAAGTTAAAACATTCAATAAAACATCTTTTGTTTGTTTAATATCAGCATCATAAGAAACTCCAAACACTAAATCTACTCTTCTTGTTCCTTCTGTAGTAAAATTAATTATGTTTCCGTTAGAAAGTGCACCATTAGGTATAATTATCTCTCTATTTGAAAGGCCTGTTAATTTCGTTGTAAAAATTTCAATTTCTTTTACAACTCCGGTTTCTCCTTGAGCCTGTATCAAATCTCCAACTTTCATTGGTTTAAAAATCATTATTAAAACTCCTCCTGCAAAATTAGCTAAAGATCCTTGTAAAGCAAGACCTACTGCTAAACCTGCAGCGGCTATAATTGCAGCAAAAGAAGCTGTTTCTACACCTAACTTTGCTATAACAGTTATGAATAATAATATTTTTAAAACCCAATTAAGTAAATTTCCTAAAAATTTTTGAAGTGTAACATCTACATTTCTTTTCTTAAGAATTTTTGTAGTTGTGTTAATAATTATTTTAATTACAACTAAACCAATAATTAACATGGCTAATGCCATTAAAACTTTTGGTGTGTATTCTACCAATACCTCCTTTATATTTTCGATATATTCTTCCATTAAATTTATTTAAATTGAATTATAGTAATTAAATACTTTTGTTACATCGTCAATTTTTTTTCTATTTAGTTTTTCTTGTTTCATGAAGTTTTTAATCTTTGAAGATTTATTTCCAAATAAATTGTAAAAATCTTTCTTACCTTTAGGAAGTTTTACTAATTCGTTATTTAAAGCTACAAAATGTTCATCTTTTTTTGATATAAATTTTGCTTTTTTGGATGATTCAAATTGTGTTTTAGCTACTTTTCCTTCTATAAATGCAACATTTTTTTTGGAGTATAAAGAAGCTTTTCCTTTTGCGTTTATTTCGAAATATTTTAATTCTCCGTTTAAATTAAGTACAGTAAACTTCTTACCTAAATTTACAAAATGGATTATTTGATTCTCTGTTTTAGACAAAAAATATACTGTCCCATCTTTAATAAACTCCATCTCATCTGCAAAAATATTGTAACGAAAATAAAATTTATCTTTCAAGTCATCTACTTTTGCCTCTTGATATTCTTCAGTTAAAAACCTTAAGTGTTGTGTTTGTGCTGAAGCATCTTTAGCGGTTACACCATCAATTTTAGTGTTTGGACCTTTAATTGTTATTGAAAGTCCATTTTGTCTTTCTAATTGTCCAAAAACAATTATTGATTGAGCAAAAAATAATACTGTTGCTAAAATTTTAATTTTTCTCATAATTTTTTTAATAAAACAAAGTTAGTTATAATGTTAATAAAGCCGGTATGGTTTGTGTATAAAAGATATTAATATTTTTAGTTGTATAACTTCACTAAAGTTCAGTTACTATTACACAATTTATAAAAAATAAGACACAATCTTCTATATTTAATGTTAAAGCATGCAATAATCTTGCCGAAATAAATAATTTATATAACTTTTGATTAGTTGCTATAACTTTTGTTTGAAATACAAATTATTTGTTTTTTTAGATTAAAAATATTCTAAAGATCATATGTACCCATGAATACAAACTACTATAGAAGAAATATCATTTTTACATACATAATTATGTACTAAAAAAGGCGATCTTAATAAATCGCCTTTTGTATTAGTTTACTTCAAATGTTATTTTTAAGTTGACTCTAAATTCGGTTACTTCATCGTCTTTTACTACTGCACTTTGCGATTGTACAAAAACGGATTTAATGTTTTTTACAGATTTAGAAGCTTGCTTTACTGCTTTTTTTGTTGCGTCTTCCCAACTTTTATCTGAGTTAGCTAAAACTTCTATTACTTTCATTACGGCCATGTTATTTGATTTTTTAAGATTAATGTTATGTAAATATAAGAAAATCAAGAGATTATTATCGTAATATTTTCCAATGTTAACTTAATGTTATGTAAATGTTTGTAAATTGTTATAAAAGTGTTATATTTGTAAACCAAGTGTTAACCCTCAAAACAGAAAAATCATGAAAAAAATTTTAACAATAGCATTTTTATGCATCGCAGCAATAGGATATTCTCAAGATATTAAGCCAACTTATGAAGCAGAAGGAGATTTAGTAAAGGCTACTTATTACCATGAGGATGGATCTATTAGCACAGAAGGTTATTTTAAAGATAAAAAATTAACAGGAATTTGGACTCGTTTTGATAAAGAAGGAAATAAAGTTCAAATGGCTTTTTATAAAGAAGGTAAAAAAACTGGAAAGTGGTTTTTCTGGAATAATGCTGGTTCTTTACAAGAAGTAACTTACAATAACAATACTATAGAAAGTGTTAATTTGTGGAAAGCTGAAACTAAAGTAGCTACAAATAAATAATATTTTTCTACTATAAACACAAAAAAGCCTAAAGTTTTACTTTAGGCTTTTTGTGTTTATTGACATTCTAACCAAAGTCTTTTATGGAATATAAATCTATTTATAAGCTAAACGTATTTAAAAGAAGACTAAGATCATGTTGTAGTTGCGTTGAAATCTTCTGATAGAACCAAAACAAAACGTTTATATTCTTATTTATTAATGAGTTAAAGCTAATGAACGTAATTTGTAATCTTAAAATTCACTTTGTGTTTGTTGTTTTATTATTTATAAAGAATTTCTATTTTAAGAATACAACAAACGTTAATTATTAAATTAACTATTCGTATCATTTATTACTTCAAATAGAAGTAAAAAAAACGCTTAGAACATTGTTCTAAGCGTTTTGATATATTATAATTCTTATTGATTACTCTACTAATAAAGAGAAAGGAATGTTGTAACTAACACCAACTGGCTTACCTCTTTGCTTACCTGGTTTCATTTTAGGTAATAATTTCATTACTTTAATAACCTCCGCTTTAATTTTTGGGTGCGGTGCTCTTGCTTGTACATTAACAATGTTACCTTGTCTATCAATTTTGAAACCAATAAATACTCTTTTCTTACCTGGAGAAAGACCTAATTCATTTGGTAAATCTGCATCAAACTTTCTAGAAAAGTGTTTTTGTACCATTTTACTGAAACAATTTTTTAACTCTTGCTTACTTCCTTTACATCCAGGAAATACTGGAGAATCTTCAATAATCATAAAGTTTACATCTTCTACAACTTCTTCTGCTTCTTCGATTTCTACAATTTCCTCAACTTCTACAGCTTCTGTTTCATCTGTTTCAGTAGATTCTATTACAGTTTCTTCTACTTCCTTTTCATCTTCTACAACTTCAATTTTTTCTGGAGTTGGTGGTGGCGGAGTTTTAGGTTTTACAGGCTCTACTCTTTCAGTAATTGGAATGTCTTCTTCCATGTCTGCGTTCATATTAACTACACCTAAAGAACTTGTAGTTTTGTCGTATGTTTTCTTTTCGATTGCAGCATAAGTAACAAATAAGGCTAATACTAAACCTATTTGCATAAATATTTTACTGTAATTTTCTAAGTTCGATTTCGGGTTTTTCTTTATTTCCATTGAATAAGAGTTTTATATAGTTCGCTAATTTAACTAAATTATTGTGTTAAATACAAGTCTTTTTATTTTTTAACCTCTTTTTTTTAAAAAAAATGCTAAATATTAATAAACCTAATAGTACACCAACAGAATTCGCAATAATATCTAAAAAATCGCCTGTTCTATATGAGGTAACAGTTTCTTGTAAAATTTCAATAATTATGCCAAAAGAGATACAACTAATTATAATTAAATAATTTTTATTGAACTTTTGTAATGCAAAAAGCCAAGACAATGATAAGACAGTATAAGCAAAACTATGTTGCCATTTGTCTATATTGCTAATAGATATATTGTACTTAGGCATTTTCATTAAGCTTAAGTACAAAATTAGTATTGCTATGGCTACAGCAAAAAGTAATTTTTTATCCCTTAATAAGTTTTTCGTAAGCTTCAGCATCTAATAAATTATCTATTTGCGAGCTGTCTGATATTTCAATTTTTATCATCCAACCTTTATTATATGGGTCTGAGTTTACTAATTCTGGCTCGTCTTCTAACTCTTCGTTAAATTCTGTTACTTCTCCTTTTAAAGGCATAAATAAATCTGAAACAGTTTTTACTGCTTCTACAGAACCAAAAACTTCTCCTTCTTCTACAGTATCGTCTAAAGTATCTACATCAACATAAACGATATCTCCTAATTCACTTTGTGCGAAATCTGTAATTCCTATAGTTGCTACATTTCCTTCAATTCTTAGCCACTCGTGATCTTTTGTGTATTTTAATTCTGCTGGAATATTCATCTTAATATTATTATTGGTTGTTTATTGTTTTTAATTTCCTCCTAAATTATAGATAATGTTAAAGCCACCATTTATTGCTTGACGCGGGAAAGTGGTTGATATAGCATATCTAGATGTTTGATGATTGTAATAAAACGATGCCGTTAAATTTGCGCTCAATCTGTAATCGGCTGTAAATTTAATAGAAAATAATCTTTGTCCGCCACTTATTTGATTATTATCTTCATCTACAGATCTAATTTGTGTTAAATTATCTCTTAAAGAAACATCTGCTCTTAAATTAACGTCTCCTTTAAGAGTTGTCTTTTTACCTGTAAAACGAGTATTTACCTTTACATCTTTAAAAACATAACCCAAACCAAAGATATATTCTGTTCCTTTTATATCTGTTAAGGTGCTGTTGTTAAAATTCATTGTTAATGTTCTGTCTCTTTTTACTTCTCCTCTTAAAGAAAAAGAGTTTCTCATTTTCATGTCAACTTTAATTAGCGGAGAAAATTCGTCAACTAGAGTTGCAGCAGAAATTAATAATTCTGGTTCGTAATTTCCAGAAGAATTTGTTGTGCTAAACGGATTATTAGAATCGTATTGTAAATTATTTGTAAAACTAGAAACCGTGTAAGAAGATTTGTAACCATGAGAAACTACAAAGTTGCTAAAGTTCTTCTTAAAGAAATCTAATTTCATAAGTCCAGTATATCTTAGAGTCCAATTTGGTATCGGAATGTTTCTAAACAAATTGGTATTCACTTTATCTGGGCTAGAACCCGAATATGCGGCCATAAATGCAGGTAATAAAACTTGCTGACTATTGCTACCGTAACCAGTTGAGTTTCCTCCGTTTTCTGCTGCTAATCTTTCTGAAATTGCAGATCTATATGTTCTCATAGTTTCAAAAAGCGCATCACCGTCTTTAAAAGCAGTTGCAATCATAGAATGACTCGTGCTAAAGTTTCCTGTTTCAAAAGCTGGCGCACTAAAATCTAATGCTCCGTTTGTTGTGCCGTTTTCGATGACATCTAATTGCTGAGATAAATCTCTTGTTTTAATTTTATTACCTCTCACATCAATATTTAAATCTTTAAAAGGCTTAACTGTAAAAGTGTAATCTAATTTATTGTAATGAGTTCTGCTGTAGGTTTTATTATAATACTCGCTATTATCTGGATCTCTTGGACCAACTAACCAACCGTTTTGTAATGCTTTATTTCTAATATCTACTTGGCTACCAAAAGCAAAAGAAGTTGGTGCGCCACCTAAAAAGCCAATGTCTTCTGTGTAACCCGGTAAAAACTGACCGTTATTTTCTGAATAACTTATTTTACCTTGTTTTACAGAGGTAACTACATCATAAACACCTTTTAAAATTTGCTTACCTACCGATAATTTTTTCTTAGAATTAACTCGTCCAGGAGCAGGAGGTAAACCACTTCCAGAAATACCTTTTGCATTTTTTCTTTGATTTTTAGATAATAGTAACTTTTCGAAACCTAAACTTTTATAGAACTTATCGAAAGTTAAAGTCGTATTTAAATTGTGCGTGTTTGCATTTTGAACAACGTTACCAACCAAATCTACATAAGCAACATCGGTACCATTTACATCTATTGTACTTTGTGCTGCAGCTTGCCAATCAAAATCTGCTGTGTACGCATAATCTGCTTTTACCCAACTTAAAAATGGGACTTTATTTATGGGTAACTGGTAGGTTCCGTTTAACTTCTGATGATAATGGTTTGCTCTACCCGTATTAAAGAAATCATCAAAAATCTGAATATCTTCATTCGTATCAAAAGTATCGTAAATGTAACTGTTGGTTGCATTAAAGTTAAACTGAAGAGATTTAGTTAGATCGAAACCAACGGTATAATCCCAATCAAATAAAAACCTACGTTGTTTTAATGCTGGTTGATCAGATAAACCTGCAACTAAATTTCTAGATTGTTGTTCTGTAAAATTTCTATTAATTCTAGAATTTACTGAAACTGTAGATGGTATCGGATTGAAATTAATATCTTTAATTAGTTTTAAATATTTGCTTTGTAAAAAACCTATGTTTTTAAAAGGCTCTATAGATTTTGACTGAAAATTGTAGTTGTAAGTAGCACCTGCAACTACGTTTTCGTTTACATATTTTTGAATATTGTAATCTCTATGAAACTCTTTGTTATGAGCATAAGAAACAGAAACATTTTCAACATCATAAAACTTTGGTTTTTTGGTAGAATTCGGATTTCTATTTTTCTTTACATTGATAAAACTAATACTTGTTCTTTTAGTATAATCTCTAGAAAACTCGCTATTAGGGTTTTGTTCTAAAGCATCTTCTAAAGTTACATCTTGGTACTGCGGATCGTATTTTGGATCAATAAACTTTTCTCCGATACTATAACTCATTGGCAATTGAATTCCCCATTTTTTAGGCGTTAAAACCTTGCCCAAATTTACAGTTGTAGCAACATCGTATTGTTTTGTCTCGTCTAAACTACGTTGGTTTACTCTATCTTCTACATTACCAAAACCTATTGTAGACATGCTTCCGGCTAAAGAAACGTTTGCAACATCAGCAAAATTAGCATCTGCATTAACAACAGCAGCCCAACCACCTTTATTGTCAAAACCAGCAGATCGAAGTTCGTTAAACCAAACTTCTGCACTTCTAGGAGATAAAGAAATGTTTTTTAAACCTAACATTATTGTTCTTAATTGTGCTAAAGTTGGGTTTCCTTTTACACTAATTGTATATGGTAAATCTGGGTCTTGCTCTTGAGATTGATAAATTTCGTTTACCGGAAAGTTAACATTGTTTCTTTCTAATTTTATCTTACCAAAAGTTTCTAAAAAGGCATCTAAATTATTTGCTTCTGGCCAAATGTCTAAAGCAGATGTTCCGGCTTTTGTAACTTTTAAAGGCAATTCTATTTGATAAAAATTCTCATTTAAATCGGTTCCTAATCTTATTACAGCAGCTAATTCATTATCGTTAACAACAGCTTCTCTTTCTATTTCTTGTAAGTGCATAAACATTTTTAATTGCTTAAAACGTCTTAAATCTACACTTATGTTTTTGTAAATAGCTCTTGTTTCTTCTGGTTCTAATCTAGTAACTTTTAGAGTAACCGATTGTTCGTTTTGCAATTGTACTGTTGTACTACCTTGTAAACGCTCTCTTTCGATACCTGGTGGTTGTATATAACTTCCTTCATTTTGCTCTATACTTACAACACCAACTTCAAAATCATTTAGTTCGTCTTGGGTTAATTCTCTATCTGGGTTTGTAGTTGGATCTAAAGTTCTCACATACCTTCTCCAGTCACCTCTAACCAAATCTAATTCACCAAAACGTACTACCACTGGCATTCTAAAATTGGTTAAAAACATTCTTACAAAACGAATACTATTAAAATCAGAAATACCATTTACAGGTGTTCCGCTTCTTACCGGAACTCTAAATTGATACCATTTTGTTTGTTGTGTATTTCCGTTTTCTAAAGTAACTGTTGTTGTTTTTTCATCTACAATATAACCAACTCCTTTTCTTAAATCATTCTGATTCATAGAAATTCTATATTCATAATAGCTTTCTACAGTATTCATTGTTTGATCTTTGTTGATGTCTTCTGTATCTGGATACGTTGTAGAAGATGTCGGGTAAGGTTCTGTAGATTGATTTAAGGTTGGCGAATTACCTTGAGTATTATTGTAATCTTTATATCTAGTTATTAATGATGCGTTTATTGCGTCTAAATTTGATCCTCTAAAAAACTGAAAGTTATCTGCCGCAGGATCTGTTAAATTTGCATATTGTCCAATGCCTGGTAAATTACGTTCTTCATCATCATTTAAACCATCAAAACCAATATCTTGGTTTGTTCTTGCATCATCTAATTCATTAAAAGCATAAATTATCGATGGATTTCTAGGAACATCTCCCCAAGTAGTTCTATTAACATTATTACCATTAACTTTTAAACCATCTTCTGGTAAACCGTTTTCGTACATTTTACGGTTGTCTTTCAAAATATCTTCAGAAATATTACCAAGATTTATATACAAATCTCCAACTTGATTTGCTGGATTGTTTGGGTCTATACCAGCAGGTAAACCTTCTTCGTTTGTGATAGAGTAATTTTGATAAGGATCCATAATCCAGAATTGCATATACTCTACATTTGCTTGATCAAAATTATTTGTTGTTAAAGGTCGCATAATTCCTCCCCATCTAGTTTCTGGGTTTGGTAATGTTACTTTATCGTTTTGTATTGTTGCTGCAGGATCATAATTATAAGAACCTCTTTCTGCCGGAAAATAAGCTAAATCTAAAGTTCTAACTAAAGAGTTTTGCGTAATATCTAATTGTACATTAGGAAACAATTCTCTGTAATTAATTTGTCTTGTTTCTGCTCTAGAAAGTTCGTCAGCATCAATACTTGCAGGTGTATCACCAACACCATAAAATATTTGATCTACGCTGTACCAAGCTAATTTTGCTCTTTTATAGTTGTAAGATAACCCATCACTTTCTCCGTTAAAGTTAGGAAAGTATTTAGGTGTACTCGCTTCATACCAATCTAGTGAAGAAAGTAAACTAATTGGCACTTGCGACGCTTCAAAATCATCGATATAAGAAGTTGCTGCACCTGTTACGTCAATTCCGCTTGGTGTTCCAGGAATCAAATAAGCCATATCACCACGAACAGATAAATTAGAAGGCGCATCTGTATCTAAAAACGGTAATTTGTTTGCCAGTTTTGTAAAATAAGGTACTTCTGTAGCATAATTAAAGTTAAACCCTAACATGGTGTTGTTAATAGGTTCTGCACCAAAATTAACTTTAGGTGTTAAAGGTCTTTCTTTGATATTTAAATAAGTTGCACCAACCACAAAATCTTCAGAAAATTTGTGTTCTACATCAATACCAAAAAAAGTTTTTCTTTGCTGATTAAAAACAGCGTTATTTTCTGTAGATACGCTAATAGGAACGCCAGAAGCTTGTAAACCCGGATCGATAATTTGTACTCTTCCTAAAGAATAATCTACAACATAATCTACACCTTCTACCAACTGTCTTCCGCCAGCGGAAACTCTAACAGAACCTCTAGGAACATTGAAAGCGCCAATTGGTATTCCGCCAGAATTTTCTGATTTAAAATATCCCTTTAAAAAGTATTTGTCTTTATTCTGAAAGTTATTTTTAATGTTGATTTTAGTGTTTAAATACAATTCTTTAAATATAAAACCTTCATCTGCAGGGTTTGTTAATTCGTCTGCTAAATCGTTACCAAAAGGTTCTGGTTCAGGAAAAAAGATAAATCCGTTTTCAGAATTTACGGTAATTCCTTCTACATAATCGAAAAAACCATCTGGCGATCTAAACTGACTTTGATCTAATTGATCTAATTTTAAAACTTGTAATAAAGGTAAGTTAGAAATACCTACGGTTGCAGCATTTTGTAAAACATTAGAAGGTATACCTGTTTGATCGTCTCTGTATTGAATTTCGAAACGGAAACCATCTTGAGTTAACGGAAAAGCGCCTAAAGCATATACGTTCTTCATCATTAAACGCCAAGTAGGAAAAGCTTCATCTTCTCCGGTAGTTACATTTGTTCTTTTTGTTTGTAAGATTTCTGATCGCAATAATTTTACCGCTAAATTGTTAGGTGCTTGTATACCATCATTAGAAAACTCACCAACTTTAAAAGAGTTTTTTGTACTTCCTGTAACGTTACCCGCTACTGTATATTCATAAGCAACAGCTAAAACTTCACCATCGTTTAATCTTCTATTTAAAGAAATAAAACCTAATTGCGGATTTAGTCGATATTCATTTGCATCTAATTTTCTAGCATTTTCTAAAACCGAATAATTAGTTCCGTTTTGCATGTTGTATGGTTGCAAAGAGCTATCAACAGTAGAAATATCTCTTATACCGCCTGCAGGAATAATTTCTGTACCAATTCTATTTGCACCATTAAAAGGTAAATTGTTACCAGCAACTTGTGGTTGTGTAATTGCAGGGTTTAATACAACACCATTTTCATCAACCAAAACTTGGTTTTCCGATTCGCCAATATCAGCAAAAGCAACAATACTTCTGTAATCTTCTGTACTTGCGTTTCTATTCGTTATCCAAACTTCTACTCTTGTTATATTAATTGGGCTATTAATTAACGGGTAATTTTTAAGCGAATTTGCATAATTATCTATAAAATATTGCGATAAGAAAAAGTGTCTGTCATTATCGTAATCTGTAGTTCTTAATTCGAAAGGTTGTATTGATGCACCGCCTTCTGCAACAACGGTTTTACTTTCTGAGTTTTGCTGAGAAAACACTGCAGTAATATTGGTGTTACCAAACTTTAAATCGGTTTTTACACCAAATAAACTTTGGGCTCCGTTTATTAAAGAGTTTTTAATTGGCATAGATACATTACCAGCTTCTAAACCTTGTATGATGTCGTCTTCGTTTGGTTCGAAACCAACTTTAGCTCTTATACTTGCGTTAATTTGCTGATCAAAATCAAAAGTAAAATTACTTCTATTTTCTTCGGATATTTGCGGATTATCTGTGTTTTGATAGATAAAACCTAACTTTAAATTTAAGCTACCAGTTGGTGTTACTTTTACTTCTGTACCGCCAAAAATGGTTTCGAAAAACTTGTTGTTCACATAATAAGTTGGCAATAAATCTTTTTGTGCTTCTTTAGAACCTTTTTTCTTACCGTTTGTTGCACTCACTTTATCTTTAAAGTAAAGCAACATATCTCTTTTTAATCGATATTGTTGGTACTCTCTAGGCGATAAATAAATAGGAGTTCTTGTGTAGTAATTCCCAATTTTTTCTACAATTACATATTTATTTAAAACTTTATCAAAAATGATTTCTTTTTTAGATAAATCATCTAAATATAAACCACCTTTTTGGGTGCTTTTAAAATCGTAACGTAAATCTACTTTGTCTTTGTTAACTTTTGTTGAGTCTTTTTCTGTAGTGTCCTGAGCATAAGTAGATAAACTTACCGTTAAGATAATTGCTATTAATAAAAACGTATTTTTAAAAATTGTACCCAATTGATTATAAACTTTTTAAGGCTAATTTTATAATTTTTTCTACAGAAGCATCTGTATGTTCTTTTAAAATTGCTGTTATTATTTTGTCTGATTGTTTTCTTTGAAAGCCTAAAACTTCTAAAGCAGATAACGCTTCTTCTTTGTTTGTATTGCTTACTGTTACAGAAACTTCGTCGATATCGAAAGTCTTTAAGATTTTATCTTTTAAATCTACAATAACTCTTTGGGCTGTTTTTGCCCCAATACCTTTTACAGATTGTATTAATTTTACGTTTTCTGATGCTATTGCTTGTTGTATTTCTTCCGAAGTCATAGAAGACAACATTGTTCTAGCAATGCTTGGGCCTACGCCAGATACAGAAATTAAGAATTTAAATACGGCTCTTTCTGTTTTATTGATAAATCCAAAAAGTGTATGCGCATCTTCCCTTATAGAAAGATGCGTATACAGAACTATATTTTCATCTGCAGGCAATGCAGAAAATGTATTTAGAGAAATATGAAGTAAATAACCAACACCGTTACAATCTACTACAACTTCGGTTGGGCTTTTTTCTACGAGTCTTCCTCTAACTTGTGTAATCATAAAATTATCTTTTTCAGGCTTCTAAAATACTACTTTTTATTTGTTGTTTCTTTTTTCTTTTTGTTGCGCATCTACAACAGCTAATGCTGCCATATTTACCATCTCATCTACACTAGAACCTAATTGTAAAATATGTACTGGTTTGTTAAAACCTAAAATTACGGGTCCAATAGATTCTGCGCCTTCTACTTGTTTTAATAATTTGTAAGTAATATTTGCAGATTCTAAGTTAGGAAAAATTAAAACATTTACTTTTTTACCATTTAATTTAGAAAACGGAAATTCTTTAGCAAGCATTTCAGAGTTTAAAGCAAAATCTGCTTGTACTTCTCCGTCGATAACCGTTTCTGGAAAGTGACGATGCACATAAGATACCGCTTCTCTAATTTTTTTAGAAGTTTCTGAAGTTGAAGATCCAAAGTTAGAGTAAGATAACATAGCAATGTTTGGTTTCATACCAAACATGTTTACAAACTTACCTGTCATTTGAGCAATTTTAGCCAATTCTTTAGCCGAAGGATTTTGGTTAATGGTTGTATCTGCTAAAAACAAAGGTCCTTGTTTTGTTAACATTAAATTACAAGCTGCAATTTTAGTAACATCCTTGTCTCTTTCTATTAACTCTAACATTGGTTTTACAACCGTTGGGTAAGGTCTAGAATATCCGGTAATTAAAGCATCTGCTTCACCTTCATTTACCATCATTGCTGCAAAATAATTACGTTCTCGCATTAATTTTTTAGCTTCAGAAAAAGTTCTACCTTTTCTTTGACGTGTTTTCCAGTAAGCTTCTCCAAAACGGATTCTTCTTTCTTTTTCTTCGTCTGTTTTAGGATCTATAATTTGCACATCTGCAGTAAAACCGATTTCTTCTTTCAGTTCTAGAATTACTTCTTTTCGTCCTAATAAAATTACTTTTCCTAATTTTTCTTCGTGAACTCTTTGTGCTGCTTTTAAAACATCTAAATGATCTGCCTCTGCAAAAACTACACGCTTAGGGTTGCTTTTTGCTCTGTTATGCAAAAGTCTAATTTCTTTACTTCCAGAACCCGAACGTTCCATTAATTCTTCTCTGTATCGATCCCAATCTGAAATTGGTTCTAGAGCAACTCCAGAATCCATTGCTGCTTTTGCAATTGCTGGTGGAATTTCATAAATTAATCTTGGATCAAAAGGTTTTGGAATGATGTATTCTTTCCCATAAGTTAAGCTTACTTCATCATACACAATATTTACCTGTTCTGGTACAGATTTTTTTGCCAAGTCTGCTAATGCATGCACTGCGGCAAGCTTCATTTCTTCGTTAATTTTTGTAGCTCTTACATCTAAAGCTCCTCTAAAAATAAAAGGAAAACCAAGTACATTGTTAACTTGATTAGGATGGTCTGATCTACCCGTTGCCATAATTATATCTTTTCTTGTGGCTATGGCAACATCATATTCTATTTCTGGAACAGGGTTTGCCATTGCAAACACAATTGGGTTTTTTGCCATTGATAAAAGCATTTCTGGCGAAACGATATTCCCTTTTGATAAACCAATAAATACATCAGAATCTTGCATTGCTTCTTCTAAAGTATTAAGGTCTCTGTCGGTTGCAAATTCTTCTTTTTGAGAAGTTAAGTTACCTCTATCTTTTCTAATAACCCCTTTACTGTCGCACATTACAACATTTTCTCTTTTTACACCTAATTTTAAGTATAAACGAGTACAAGAAATTGCAGCGGCACCGGCACCATTTACTACAATTTTAACTTTACTAATGTCTTTTTCTGTAATATCGATGGCATTTTTTAAAGCAGCTGCAGAAATTATTGCAGTACCATGTTGGTCATCATGCATTACCGGAATGTCTAACTCTTCTTTTAACCTTCTCTCGATTTCAAAAGCTTCTGGAGCTTTAATATCTTCCAAATTAATTCCTCCAAAAGTAGGAGCAATTGCCTTAACCGTTTGTATAAATTGATCTACGTCTGTAGCGTCTACTTCAATATCAAAAACATCAATATCTGCAAAAATTTTAAAAAGTAATCCTTTACCTTCCATTACAGGTTTAGAGGCGTCTGGGCCAATATCACCCAAACCTAAAACTGCTGTACCATTAGATATTACAGCTACTAAGTTTCCTTTTGCAGTATATTTATAAACGTTATTTTTATCTTTTGCAATTTCTAAACAAGGTTCTGCTACACCAGGAGAATACGCTAAAGCTAAATCGTGCTGTGTTGCGTATTTTTTTGTAGGAACAACCGCAATTTTTCCTGGTTTTGGTTTTGCATGATATACTAAGGCTTCGTGTCTTTTTCTAGAATCACTCATATAATATTTGTTTGCTTGTTTAAGCATACAAAGATAGGGTTTTCAATGAAAGACCATATTAAATAACAAAGAATAATCGATTCTAGAGTTGTTTAAAAAACCAGTTCTGTAATCTTATTGTTTTCTGAATAATTTATAGAAAAATTTAAAGAACTTAAATTTGCAGATAATCTTGCAAACTCATTCTTGTTTGTCCATGTAATTTCTAATTCATTTTCTTTGGAAGCACTACAAGATATTTTACCTAAAAAAGCGCTAGAAGTATTTCTTAAACGCATAAGTTTAAGTTGGTTTTTAACAATATATTTTTTTAAGCCTTCTTCGATGTCTTTATTTGAAAGCGTTGTTCTGTTTATTTCTTTATGACCACCGCTTCCGCCTTTATCTGCTGCAGCATAATTATTTTTACCAGCAAAAATATCTAAATACCAGACCTGAGGAATACCAGGCATAAATAATTGAATTGCTCGAGCTAATAATAATTTTTCTTCACTTTCGCCTAGAGCGCTAAAGAATGTTGCATTTATTTGGTAGTAAGATATTTTTTTTCCTGACGGATCATATAAATTTTTCACTCTTCCGCCTCTGTCCATAATTGTATTCATTATAGTTTCGATTTCGGCGTCTTTTAGTAAACCTTTATTGTAATTACCGTTAACTTCTTTTCCTTTTAAATCTAAAACAGGTATACCGTCATGACAACCTAACATGTTAACGGTTTTATAATTTTTAGTTATAATTTCGTCTATCCAAGTTAAAAGCGCTTTGTTGTTTGCTTTTTCTAGGGTGTGAATCATTAAACCAGGTAAGAAAAAATCATAAATTTGGTAGGATTCTTTTGCAACTTCATCATGTAAATTTAAACCATATTCTGCATGAATTTCTGGTAATAAAATAAGGTCGTTTTTTTTAGCAATTTCATTAATTCTGTCTAAATATGTCCAAGTGCCAGGTTTGTTAAAAAAATTTGTTTGTCCTATTTCTTTGTGTAAATAAGCAAAAGCATCTAATCTTAAAATTTTACAACCAAAACTTTTAACTTTGGCTAAAGTTTCTTCGTAAAACTGCCAAACAAGTTCAGATTTTGCATTCACATCCATTTGACCTAAATAGGTTGCTTTTTGATTAACAAAGTTTAAAACATCATTTTTAAACTCATTAAAATCATCAAAATTAATAGTTGATAAATCTTGATTAGCTTCTAATGCTGTGTTTATTTTTTCTGAAATTATTGCAGCCTTGTTTAAGGGTAAACTAGTGATTTTACATATTTCTTCAGAAGAAATTTTATGATATGTTATGTCTTGATAAAAAGTGTTCCAATAAGGTTTTTTAGTGCCGTCTGGAAAAGGAACCTTTAATATTGGAAGTCCAGATTTTCTCATGAACAATTTATCTAAAAATTCTTTTTTAGGAATTATTATATCATCTTCATTTTTTGTTCCGTTACCTTCCCAAAAAGAATTCCAATTGATAAAAAAGTCTTTGTATTTAGATTTTTCTCCGTTTTTTAATAAATCTTTAAATTGAGGTGAAGCTACAGATAAATGATTTAAAACGATATCGAATTTTAGCATTATGTTTAGTTCTTCTAAAGCTTTTAAATCATCTTTAGAAACCAAATTAGTGTTTAAATTGTAATCGATTATAGAGAAACCTCTATCTAAATCGCTATTAAAAAATGTGGGTAAAATGTAGAATAAAGAGAAAACATCTTTAAACTCTGGCATTTTAAGCATATTAATAGTGTCTGCTAATTTCTCTCCAATACTATCCGGGTATGCGTTTAACATAACTCCGTTAAAAGTTTTATTTTCTTCTAGCTTCATTTGTTTATTATTCTAAAAGTTTAGATAAAATATTAATGTTGTCTGGTAATCTACCTACGTTTTGTAATTTTAATGCCGCAAGTTGTAATGCTACTTTTAAACACTCTTCTATTGGTTTTTCTTTTATGTAAGCAAATAAAAAGCCCGACCAAAAAGCATCTCCTGCACCCGTTGTATCCATTACTTTGTCAACTTTAATGGCAGGTAAAGCAATTACTTTTTTGTTTTTTTGAGATAATTTTACACCGTCTTGACCTAAAGTTAAACAAACTGTATCTACATTTAAATCATGAAAAAACTTAAATATTTGATCATGAGGAAGTTCTTTTTCAAAAAGTCGTAGCATATCATCTTCGCTAATTTTTATTAACGGATTTAATTTACAGTAAGCTTCAATCACTTTAAAAGCTTGATCTCTACTTTCCCAAAGTTTCTTTGCGTAATTTAAATCGATGCTTAATTTACAACCTAATTTATATGCTTCTTCTGCTTTTTTTAGAATTGTACTTTGTGCAGGTTCTTTACTTAAAGCAAAACAAGTAGTATGAAATATTTTTGAATCTGATAATGTTTCTTTGGATATTTGATCTTTAGTAATATATCTGTCGGCATCTCTAAAAGGTATAAAATCTGGCGTTCCTTCAGATTTTGAAACAAATATTACACTTGTAGGTTTGTTTTCTAAAACCTTTATATTTTCTATATTAACACCAACTTCTTTTAATCTTTTAAAAATGTATTCGCCAAAACCGTCGTTACCAACGGTAGAAACCATTACTGGTTTAAGCCCTAATCTTGCTGCATTCATTGCTACATTTGTAGGCGAACCACCAAGATATCTATGGTAGTCTCTTGTATTGTTAATTAAAACACCTGTTTGATGACCAATAAAATCTACTAGTACTTCACCAACACATAAAATGTCTATATTTCTATTATTGTTCAAAATTTTATTTTTTTAAATTGCTTTTACTTTTAATAAAAAGCGTAAAAATTGCACTGATAATTAGTAAAACGCCTGCAAAGGTTATTGCATTTCGAGGATCGTTATTTAAAAAGTTTTTTAAGATATAACCAAACGATAATGTTTGAATTATCATTGGAATTACAATCATCATGTTTATAATGCCCATGTAAACGCCATACCTTTCTTTAGGAATATCTGCAACTACCATTAAATAAGGAATACCCATCATGCTTGCCCAACCAATACCAAAGCCTGTTATTGCAAAGAATAATAAATTTTTATTTTCGATATGCGGGAATGCTAAGAAACCAATTGCTGCAATTATTAAACAGAAAGCGTGTACTTTTTTAGGACTGAATTTTTTAGCAAAACCAACCAATGCAAATGCTACTAAAAATGTAACAACGTTGTACCAACTATTAACTAAACCTGTCCAGCTTACAGCTTCGCTGTAGGCTTCTTTGTTTTCTGGAGTCGCATTCCAAACAGAAAGGGCAACACTTTTAGAAGAATTTTGCCAATAACAAAATAAAGCATACCATTGAAATAAATAAACCAATGCTAACTGCCACATAACTTTTGGCATGTGCTTTATTGCAGAAAATATTTCTATTAGCGGTTCTAAAATACTTTTCTTTTCTCTTAGTTTTTGTAGCTCTTCTTCTGTTGGCGGAATTTCTTTAGTTTTTTTAATACTCCAAAGAATAGTTGCTATAGAGCAAACAGCACCTAAGAAAAATGAAGCGTAAACCCAGGTTGGTAATGCGCCAGTTGTTCCTATAAATATTAATGGAAAAATAAATAGAGATAAATTGGCCAAAACTTGTCCTAAACCTGTAAAAAAGCTTTGCATTTGAAAGCCTAAAGGTTGTTGTTCTGTGTTTAATTTATCGGCGATTAGTGCTCGATAAGGTTCCATTGCGGTGTTGTTACCAGCATCTAAAATCCATAAAAGGCCGGCTGCCATCCAAAGAGAACTACTAAAAGGGAAAGCAAATAATGTTAGACTACACAAAATTGCGCCAATTAAAAAATAAGGTTTTCTTCGTCCGAATCTCGGGCTCCAGGTTTTATCACTTAATGCTCCTATAATTGGTTGTACTAATAAACCTGTTACAGGACCAGCAAGATGTAAAATTGGAATTTGATCTGGACTTGCACCTAAAAAATCGTAAATTGGTGTAACTGCACTTTGTTGTAAGCCAAAACTATACTGAATTCCGAAGAATCCAACATTCATGTTTAATATTTGCCAAAAACTTAGGCTAGGTTTTTTTAACATTATGGTATAATTTTTAAATGATTTTTTAAAATAAGAAGAGGACCAACAGAATGTACGTTGGCCCTTTTCTTAATAACCAAACTTACTATTAACTCAAACTTTAAAAACTATATTGTAATGTCATTGTTGTAGAACGACCAGAAATTGTTCTTGCTGCAGCTAAACCACCAGCAATGTTACCGTTTCCTTCTACTTCTGTAACACCTATTGTATCAAATAAATTGTTAGCGTTTACACTTAAAGATAATCCTTTAGTTAAACTTACTTTTGCTACAGCGTTTATATATGCGTAACCTGGCATAACTAAATCGTTATCATCTTGAGCGTAAGATTCTGATGTGCCTAAAATTGTAATTCCTAATAAGTGTTGCTTACTGGTACCAAAAGAATATGTTGGCGCTAGATTATAAACAAAATCTGCTTGTCTTCTTGGTGTGTTTCCTTGATTTGCACCACCATCAATTTCTGCTTTTGTATAAGTAACAGAACCATTTATACCGAAGTTACCAAAACTTAATGCAGATTCAACTTCTAAACCTAATGCTTTAAATGGATTACCAACTGTTCTGTTTAATTCGTTACTAATACCTTCGTCTGTATTACTTACAAAACCAGTAACATTTAAAACTCCGTTGTTTAATCTCTTTTTTAAACCAACTTCGAATTGAGAAATTTCATCAAATTGAACATCTCCTAAACCATCTGTTCCGTAATTATTTCTATCTGCAGCTCTACCAGAAGCACCTTTACTATATCTACCAAAAACAGCAGTACCGTTGTTGATTTTATAATTTAAACCAGCAGAGTAAGAAACAAAATTATAATTGTCGCTAATTGCTTGTCCTGGGTTACCAGCTATAGTTGGTATTGTAGATTCAAAGTCACTAATTTCACCATCACTATCATAATCAAAACCGATTAAGTCTCCGTTTGCATCTAAATTACTTAATTGTCCAGAATTGATAGAACCATTAACATTAACGTTTTCGAAACGGATACTACCATCAAAATTTAATTTTTCATTAATTTCTGCATCTACACCTACATAAGGAGAATTTACATTGTGTACTGTATTGTATTTTCTTTGACAACAGTTACCCCAAACTGGCTGACCATATGAATAAGCACCACCTTCAGAAAATCCTTCGAAAATACCAAGTCTAGCTTTACCATCTCCTGCTACTTCAGAAATAGCAGAACTCCATTGCCAACCAATCTTTGTGTTTTGTGTTGCAGAAAACATACCAACTGTTACTCCTATATTATCATTAATTGCTTTGGTAACTTTTACATCGCTAAAAAAGTTGCTTAAATCTTCGATAGTAACATCAAAGTATCTAATATCTTGCGCTAATCCGTTTGCAGGATTAAATGGTGTGCCGTCTTTATAAGTTAAAGCACCAGTTGCACCAGAAGCACCTCTAACTAAAGCTTCTATTTCTGCTACAGTACCAACGTTTGCTGTAAAAGGAGCATTCCATTGACCAGAATTGTTAGAATATCTTGCTTTACCGTTTACTTTCCAATCATCACCTAGATCAAAAGAGAATTCTGCACCAATTGCCGAACTTACTGGGTTGTTACCGCTTCTCATATCGTTTTGAGTAGGATTCCCATCGTATACACTATATGTATTCTGGATATTTACAGAATGAGGAGAATCTGAAGTAATATCAAAACCAGGTAAGTTTCCAAAAGTTGGGTTTGCATTTGTACCCGTTAAACTTACTGGCATTGGCATATACATAACTGTTTTATCGTTTAAGTATTTAAAATAAGTACGTACATAACCGTTTTTAAACTCTTTTGTTATATTGGCTTTAATTTGACCACCTTTATTACCTTGGTAACCAATGTTTCTTGGTCCTTCGCCAACTCGCATAAAACCACCAACATGATAATACAATCCTTCGCTAATAGGTGTACCATATTCAAAATCTAATCTACTAGATTGAAAGTCTAAACCATAAGTTGCACCGATTGTACCGCCTTCTGTTCTACCAGTTTTACTAATCATGTTTATAATACCAGCAGGACCATTAGAAGTTTGTGTAGAGGCAGAACCACCTCTAATTGCTTCAACTCTACCTACATTAGAATCTATACGTAAAAAGTTATCTGCATTACCAAAAGAAGTATCTCCAAATAGCATTAATGGAAGACCGTCTTCTTGTAACTGTAAATATCTAGATCCACCAGAAGAAACTGGTACACCACGTACATTAAAGTTTGCATTACCTTCTCCACCAGAAGATTCTGCACGAATACCAGGTATGTTTCTAAAAAGTTCACCAGCAGATCTTGGCGAAGCTTGTTCTATTTGTTTAATACCAACTGTAGAAACAGAAATACTAGATTCTATTTTAGATTTTGGGTTAACAACACCAGTAACTATAATTTCATCTAATGATTGTGCATTTTCTACGATAACGATGTTTAAAACAATTTTAGGAGAATTAAAATTAACTTCTTTTGTAAAATTGTCGAAACCTAAAGAAGAAGCAACTAATGTATAAACACCTTCTTTAATATTTTTAATTTCATAATTTCCATCAAAATCCGAACTTGTTCCTATAGTGGTTCCTTTTAAAATGATGTTTACACCAGGAATTAATTCTCCGTTTTGGTCTTTTACTGTTCCAGAAATACTAGATTGTGCTAATAATGTAGATGTCCCTGCTAGGAATAACATTAAAAGTAAACCTTTAAGATTTGTTAGTTTTTTCATTTTTTTGATTGTGAATTTAATAATTAGTTAATCATTTCTTAAGTAAAGTTAAATTTTAACCCAATTTTTTTATCAAATTAATAAATCGAAAACGTTTTCGATTTACCGAAAACGTTTTCGATTTATTTAATTGCTTATATTTGAGTACTAATTTAATTTAAATCAACAGATTAAGATTTGGTAACATTAAAAAATATTGCAGAAGAGTTAGGTATTTCTATCACAACGGTGTCAAAAGCATTAAAAGAATACCCAGATGTTAGTGAAAAAACAAGAAAACTAGTTAGAGAAACCGCGGCGTTGTTAAATTATCAGCCAAATTCTTTTGCGGTGAACTTAAGAACTAAAGAATCTAAAACTATAGGTTTAATTATTCCGGTGGTTGTGCATCACTTTTTTTCATCTGTAATTAAAGGTATTATAGCGCAAGCAGAAAAAAAGGGTTATTTGGTTATTATTCTGCAATCAAACGAATCGTATGAATTAGAACAAAAACAAATCGATTTACTACTTAGAAAAAGAGTTGACGGAATTTTAATTTCATTAGCGAATGAAACATCCGACTTTTCACATTTAAATAAAGTTATAAATCAGCAAACACCTATTGTGATGTTTGATAAAATAGCTAAAGTTGTAAAATGTTCTAAAGTTATTATTGATGATCGAAAAGCTGCTTATACTGCAACACAGTATTTGATAGATATAGGTTGTAAGAAAATTGCTCACTTTAGAGGTCCTTTGCTTCCTCAAAATTCTATTGATCGATTTTTAGGATATAAAAAAGCGTTGTTAGATAACGATTTAGAGTTTGATGTTTCTTTGGTTTACACCTGTGAATGTGGTGATGCGAGTTTTGAAGAAGGAAAAGCCAATGCAAAACAACTTTTAAAAGATCATGATGATGTTGACGGAATTTTTATAAACACAGATTTAGTTGCAATTGGTGCTATGAAAGAATTTAACGATCGAGGCGTAAAAGTGCCAGAAGATATAAATATTGTGGGGTTTAGTAATTGGTTTATGGCTTCGGTGATATCACCAAGCCTAACAACTATAAATCAACCAGGATTAGAAATGGGTAAAAAAGCGTTTAAATTACTTTTTAAAGAAATTAAAAGTAGAAAGGCAAATAAGTTGATAACTCATAAACAAGTAGTTTTAGATACAGATTTAGTAGTTAGAGATTCCACTAAAAATAAATAATAGGCAACCATTTACATAAAATAGTAGTCTTACTTTTTTGTGAACATTTTATATTTCGTTTAACAAATATTAAACATTTGCTAAGCATTTAAAAATTAAGTTTGCAGCAATCAACCTCAATTATTTATGAAAAAAATTACTTTAATTTTCTTTTTATGCATTGCATTTTCTTTAAAAGCACAAGTAAAAGGAACTGTTACAGACCAAAAAGGAGATCCGTTATCTTTTGTAAGTGTTTATTTAAACAATACAATTACAGGAACTACAACTAATGAAGAAGGAAACTACCTTTTAAACCTTAAAAAACCCGGAAAGTATACTGTGATTTTTCAGTTTATTGGTTTTACAACTTTAAAAAAGGAAGTAACAATTACAAGCTTTCCTTTTCAATTAAATGCCGTTTTAAAAGAAGAAAATGTGCAATTAAACGAAATAGTTATTTCTACAAAAGACAATCCTGCAAATAGAATAATTAGAAACGCTATAAAAAGTAAAGATAAGAATACAGAAAAGTATGCAAATTATACTGCTAAGTTTTACTCTAGAGGTTTGACAAGAATTAAAGATGCGCCAGAAAAATTTTTCGGACAAAGTATGGGCGATTTTGGTGGAGGTTTAGATTCTACAAGAAGCGGAATTATTTATTTATCTGAAACATTTTCTAAGATTTCTTTTCAAAAAAAGCCTAAAAAATTTAAAGAAAAAATTGTTGCGTCTAAAGTGTCTGGTCAAGATAATGGTGTAAGTTTTAATAGAGCGGAAGAGTCTAATTTAGATTTATACGAAAATAGTATCGAAATTTTTAACGGTTTAGTTTCTCCTATTTCTACCAATGCTTTTACGTATTATAACTATAAATTGGTAGGAACCTTTTATGATAAAAATCAAAAATTAATAAATAAAATACAACTTTTACCAAAACGTAAAAATGACCGAGTTTTTGAAGGTTTTATTTATATTGTAGAAGACGATTGGGCATTGTACGGTATAGATGTTACCACAACCGGTGCACAAACTAACATTCCAATTGTAAATACTTTAAAAGTAACTCAAGGGTTTAATTATTCCGAAGAAATAAAAGGTTGGGTTTTAATAAATCAAACATTAGATTTCGATTTAAATTTTCTGGGTTTTAAACCAAGCGGGAAATTCTCTTACACCTATTCTGATTATAATTTTAAGCCAAACTTTACAGAAACAACTTTTACAAATGAGGTTTTGTCTTTTGAAGATAGCGCCACAAAAAAAGATACTTTATTCTGGAACAAGTTAAGACCAATCCCTTTAACATTAGAAGAGGTAACAGATTATAAAGTTAAAGATAGTATTAAGGTGCTAAGAAAATCTAAAAAGTATTTAGATTCTATTGATGCAAAAGGCAATAAATTTGGTTGGTTAGATCCTATAACTGGTTACAGTTTTAATAATACTTTCGAAGATAAATCTTTTTCTTACAACGGCCCTTTGTTAAGAACAGGATTTAATACAGTGCAAGGTTTTTATACAGGTGTTGGGTTTAATTATTTTAAATCTTTAAATGATACCGGTAAGTGGTGGAGTGCAGGTGTAAATGCTAATTATAGTTTTTCTGAGAAAAAAATAAGGCCATCTGTGTATTTTTCTAAAAAATGGAACAATATTTCTAGACCAAGATTATTTGCAAAAATTGGTATTACAACACCACAGTTTAACGAAAGAAATCCTATAGCTAGGTTAAACAACTCTTTAAGTTCGTTATTGAGTAATCTTAATTATTTGAAAATTTACGAGAAACAAGCTGCAGAAATTACGTATTCTCAAGAAATTAAAAACGGAATTTACTTTTCTGGAACTTTAGAATATGCAAATAGAAAACCGCTATTTAATACCACAGATTTTTCTTGGACTTCAAAAGAAGAAAACGGCGGTTATACATCTAACAATCCTTTAAATCGCTCAGGTTTTAATACGGCCCCTTTTGTAGAGCATAAAATTGCAACTTTAGATTTAAGAACACGTTTTGTTTTTGGTCAAAAATTCTTATCGTACCCAGATAGCAAGCAAAATATAGGAAATAATAAATATCCGACTGTAAGTATTCGATATAGAAAAAGATTTGGAGCTTCTAATTCCGAATTAAATTCTGATTTATTTACAACAAACATTAATCATTTTGTAAATGCAGGTAATTATGGTAATTTTAGATATAATTTAAGGGCAGGAATTTTCTTAAAAAAGAAAAACATTGCTTTTATGGATTATTTACAACCCAACGGAAACGAATTAACATATCCTTTAAAAACCGCAGGAATTAGTAGTTTTGGTTTGTTAGATTATTATAAACTGTACTCTAATGATAAATATGCAGAAGCCCATTTAGAACATAATTTTAGAGGAGCAATTTTAGGTAAAATTCCGGTATTAAATAAGCTTAATTTTTACTTGGTAGCAGGTTCTAAAGCAATGGTAATGGCAGATGCAAAACCTTACACAGAATATTCTGTTGGTTTAGATAATTTAGGTTTTGGTAAATGGCGCTTTTTAAGATTAGATTATGTAATGTCTAACTATAATGGCGTATCAGAAAATGGCTTTTTGTTTAGATTTAGCCTTTTTAATTAAATAATATACATGAAAATAAAAACACTCTTTTTTGGCATTACTTCTGATTTGATAGGAGAAAACCAATTAGACTTTGTCATAGAAAACAATCTTTCAATCAAAGATTTTAAGCAATTTTTGATTGAGAAACATCCGTCAATAGAAAATATAAATTCTTATGCAATTGCCGTAAATGAAGAATATGCAGAAGACGATTTAATTTTAAAAGAAAATGATGTTGTTGCTATTATTCCGCCAGTTAGTGGAGGTTAGCAATTATCTTAAATATTTTTTATCGACATAAAAAGTTCCAAAAGGAATTACAGAAGCAATTAAAACAATAGCCAATGTTTTATTGTTCCAGTTCATTTCTTTTTTAATAACAATTGCTAAAACAATGTACAACATAAATAAAATTCCGTGTGGCATACCTAACATTTTTACATAAGAAGCATCGCCTTGTAAATACTTAATAGGTGTTGCTATAAAAAGTAAAAGTAAATAAGAAACTCCTTCTAACAAGCTAACAATTCTAAAGACACTTTTCATTTTTTTTGAAGTATAAAATATTAGTTTGCAAAGATACATCATGAATTATTATTTTTGCTAAAAGCGTTTAACTTGTTTTAGATTTAAAAAATTATGCAGAGAACTTCAATAAAAATTACATCAGAAAAATTAGATCTAAATGCTTGTTATGCTTTTGTTGAAGACGATTCTTGCGGTGGCATATCTGTTTTTGTAGGTACTGTTAGAAACGATACAGAAGGCAAAGAAGTAAAAAAGTTAGATTTTTCTACGTATAAACCGATGGCGCTAAAAGAAATGCAGAAAATTGCAGATTTAGCACTCGAAAAATTTGATGTAAAAAAAGTAGCTGTTCATCATGCAGAAGGCGAATTACAAATAAGAGATATTCCGGTAATTATTGCGGTATCGTCAAAGCATAGAAAAGCAGCTTTTTTAGCGTGCGAATTTATTATTGATACTTTAAAAGAAACCGTGCCAATTTGGAAAAAAGAACACTTTTCTGATGGCGAAGTTTGGGTGAACGCGCATCCTTAAATCAATAAAAATTATTAGCTATTAATTATTTATGGTTTTTCTACTTTGAAGCCATAAATAAAATTGTAAACCAAATAAAATTGCTCCTGCCAATAAATGCACTGCTTGTGTACCAAAAGGAATTTCTGCATAATACATTAAAATACCAGAAATTACTTCGATAAAAATTAAGGCAACAATCCAATTTACTAATTTATAACCAAGGTTTTTAATTTGGTTTAAGTACAACATACCGAAGTTTACCAATACAATTGCAATAGTAAAAGATCTATGAAAGTAAAATTTAAAACTAGGATTCATTAAACTATAATTCTTGTTTTCGAAGCCATATAATTTTACTTGCTCATCAATAAATTGTCTTACTTGGGTTCCCATTGCAATTTGAATCAAAGAAAAAATTACAGAAACTATTAGTAGTTTGTTAAAAACGGAATTGTATTTAAAAGTTGTTTTTTTATTAGTAACAATAAAATTTAATTTTAATAAAAGAGCAATAATTATCAAGCCAACCACCATATGAATGGTAATAATTGTAGGTGTTAAATTTGTGTCTACTACCGTTTTACCTAACCAAGCTTCAAAAAGCATTAGAAAAAATGCGCCAAAAGCTAACCAAGTAATTCGTTTGTCTTTTTTTCTATTTTTAATAGCACTGTATATTAAAAATAGAAAAACAAAACCAGATAAAACAGAGGCAAGTCTATTTATGTATTCTGTCCAAGTATGGTATTTGTTAAATTTTGCGTAATCGTGTTTTGTATAGTTTACCCAATTATTAATGTTGAAGTCTGTTGCAGTTTGTATGTCTTTTTCTGCAACAAATAAAACTTCGTCTTTTATAATTATAATTCCTTTTTTATAATTGGTGTTTGGTTGCCAAGTAATTTGTTCTTCGGATGTTGGTGGTATGTAATAACCAAAACATTTTGGCCAATCAGGACATCCCATTCCAGAACCTGTCATTCTAACAACAGAACCCGCTAAAAATATTAAATAAACAGAAATTATAGCAATTTGTACAATTTTTGGAAACCTATTTTTCATTAGAAAAGTCTTTTTGCAAAGATACTTCAAAAATGGGGTAGCAAAAAGAATTTAAGTAGTCTTCTGTTATCTTTAAAAATTCTAAATAACCTTTTTTAATGAAAATTTAATTAAGAGAAAACAGTTAATTTTAAAAACCAAATCTGAAATAAAATTGATAAAAAAAACTTTTTAAATTACGTTTTAAGAATGTCAATAGTAGCAATGGTTTAGCTAATTTTACTGTTTTAATGGGTTGATTTTTAGTAAAATAAAATAGTGTTAAAATTTAACGAAAATCATAATTTTTGTCTTTTTGTTAAAAACTTCAAGGGATTTGTGAATAAGTATGACTTTCATTTTGGAACAAAAAACCCAATCTTTGTAGAACTCGTTTTAACAAATAATAATTCTCAAAAATCTCAATAAAAAATGTCTGTATTAGAGCCTATTTTACAACCAAATGACAACCGTTTTGTAATTTTTCCTATCCAACACGATGATTTGTGGGAATGGTATAAGAAACAACAAGCTTGTTTTTGGACGGCAGAAGAAATTGATCTTACAGCAGATCTTGTAGATTGGACATCTAAGTTAACAGACGATGAGCGTTATTTTATAAAGCATATTTTAGCATTTTTTGCTGCATCAGACGGTATTGTAAACGAAAACTTAGCAGAAAACTTTGTAAACGAAGTACAATATTCTGAAGCTAAATTTTTCTATGGTTTTCAAATAATGATGGAAAACATTCATTCTGAAACATATTCTTTATTAATAGATACTTATGTTAAAGATGAAGTAGAAAAAGACAATTTATTTAGAGCTATCGAAGTTTTTCCGGCAATTAAGAAAAAAGCAGATTGGGCATTAAAATGGATAGAATCTGATTCTTTTGCAGAGCGTTTAATTGCTTTTGCAGCAGTAGAGGGTATTTTCTTCTCTGGTGCATTTTGTTCAATTTTTTGGTTAAAGAAAAGAGGTTTATTACCAGGTTTAACTTTTTCTAACGAATTAATTTCTAGAGACGAAGGTATGCACTGTGATTTTGCTGTACACTTACACAATAATCACATGGTAAATAGAGTGCCAAAAGAGCGTATTTCAGAAATTATTGTAGACGCATTAAATATAGAACGTGAGTTTATTACAGAATCTTTACCAGTTAGTTTAATTGGTATGAATGCAAAATTAATGACTCAGTACTTAGAGTTTGTTACAGACAGATTGTTATTAGAATTTGGATGTGACAAAGTTTACGATGTAACAAATCCTTTCGATTTTATGGAAATGATTTCTTTAGAAGGAAAAACTAATTTCTTCGAAAAAAGAGTATCAGAATACCAAAAAGCCGGTGTAAAATCTGGTGGAACAGGAAGTATTAGTTTCGATTCTGATTTTTAATTATCAGAATACATAAAATTAACGCCGTTTATTCTTAGGTGTTAATTCATACAAAATAAGAAGTAGTAAAAAGAGTATCCTAAAAAATTGGACGTTTTTGTGGGCTCTAATAATTAATAAAAAAAACCAAATAGAAAAATGTTTGTACTAAAAAGAGACGGTAAAAAAGAGCCGGTGATGTTTGATAAAATCACGGCAAGAGTAAAAAAAATGTGCTACGGTTTAAATAAAATTGTAGATCCGGTAAAAGTTGCAATGCGTGTAATTGAAGGTTTATATGATGGTGTTACAACATCAGAATTAGATAATTTAGCCGCAGAAACTGCCGCTACAATGACAACTGCACACCCAGATTATGCAAAATTAGCTGCAAGAATTGCTGTTTCTAACTTACATAAAAACACTAAAAAATCATTCTCTGAAACAATGGATGATTTGTATACTTATGTAAATCCTCGTACAAACAAAAAAGCGCCATTATTGGCAGATGAGGTATATAATATCATTAAAGAAAATGCAGAAAAATTAGATTCTACTATTATTTACAATAGAGATTTTAATTACGATTATTTTGGTTTTAAAACATTAGAACGTTCATATTTATTAAAATTGAACGGTCAAATAGCAGAACGTCCACAACACATGTTAATGCGTGTTTCTATTGGTATTCATAAAAATGATATTGATGAAGCAATTGCTACTTATGAGTTAATGAGTAAAAAATATTTTACACACGCTACACCAACTCTTTTTAATGCAGGTACACCAAAACCACAAATGTCTTCTTGTTTCTTATTACAAATGCAAGATGACAGTATCGAAGGTATTTACGATACATTAAAACAAACTGCAAAAATATCGCAATCTGCTGGTGGTATTGGTTTGTCTTTACATAATATTAGAGCTACAGGTTCTTATATTGCTGGTACAAACGGTACATCAAACGGTATTGTGCCAATGTTAAAGGTTTTTAATGATACTGCTCGTTATGTAGATCAAGGTGGTGGTAAGCGTAAAGGATCTTTTGCAATGTATTTAGAGCCTTGGCATGCAGATATTTTCGACTTTTTAGATTTAAAGAAAAACCATGGTAAAGAAGAAATGCGTGCTAGAGATTTATTCTATGCAATGTGGATTTCTGATTTATTTATGAAACGTGTAGAACAAGATGCAGATTGGACGTTAATGTGTCCTCATGAATGTCCGCACTTATACGATACTTACGATGAAGAATTCGAGCGTTTATACACAAGTTACGAGGCAGCTGGTAAAGGTAGAAAAACGATAAAGGCACGTGAGCTTTGGGAGAAGATATTAGAATCTCAAATCGAAACAGGTACGCCATATATGTTGTACAAAGATGCAGCAAACAGAAAATCGAATCAGAAAAATTTAGGTACAATTCGTTCTTCGAACTTATGTACAGAAATTATGGAGTACACAGCAGAAGATGAGGTTGCGGTTTGTAACTTAGCTTCTATTGCTTTGCCAATGTTTATTTCTGAAAGAGAAGGCGGAGAAAAATACTTTAATCATAAAAAATTATACGACGTAACTAAAAAAGTAACACGTAATTTAGATACAGTAATAGATGCTAATTTCTATCCAGTTATAGAGGCAGAAAACTCTAACTTTAGACATAGACCAGTTGGTTTAGGTATACAAGGTTTAGCAGATGCATTTATACAATTGCGTTTACCTTTTACAAGTGATGAAGCTAAAAAACTGAATCAAGAAATTTTTGAAACGATGTATTTTGCAGCTGTAACTTCTTCTATGGAAATTGCAAAAGCAAAAGAACCTTACTCTACTTTCGAAGGTTCTCCAATGTCTAAAGGAGAATTTCAGTTTAACATGTGGGGAATTAAAGATGATGAGTTAAGCGGAAACTGGGATTGGGCTAAGTTGCGTAAACAAGTAATGAAACACGGTGTAAGAAACTCGTTATTAGTTGCGCCAATGCCAACAGCATCTACTTCTCAGATATTAGGAAACAATGAAGCTTTTGAGCCTTATACATCTAATATTTATACAAGAAGAGTATTATCTGGTGAGTTTATTGTTGTAAACAAACATTTATTAGAAGACTTAGTAGAATTAGGTTTATGGGATAATGATATGAAAGAAAGTATAATGCGTGCAAACGGTTCTATACAACATATCGAAGAAATTCCTGCAGAATTAAGAGAGTTATATAAAACTGTTTGGGAAATGAGTATGAAAGATATTATCGATATGGCACGCCATAGAGGATACTTTATCGATCAATCTCAATCGCTAAACTTATTCTTAAAAGATCCAGACTATGGTAAATTAACTTCTATGCATTTTTATGCTTGGAAATCTGGCTTAAAAACAGGAATGTATTACTTAAGAACAAAATCTGCGGTAAATGCAATTCAGTTTACAGTTTCTAAAGAAAAGAAAGCGCAAGTTATAGAAGAAGAAAAGCCAATGAGTGCTGCAGAATTTAAAGCAATGGTAGATGCTTCTAAAAACGGAGCACCAGACGACGATTGCTTAATGTGTGGTTCTTAATTTTGTCTACAACAATAGAATTTTAAACTTGTTTTAGAATCTTAATAATTTAATATTGATAAAAAGAGAAGTAGAAATGCTTCTCTTTTTTTTATTGTATTTTCGAAGAAATTTTAAAATGAAAAAAGCTTTTTTATTATTGGCTATAGTTTTGATCTCTTTTTCTTGTAAAAAAGATAAAGAGGTAAATACGCAGAAACTTAGTAAAGAAACTTCAGAAACATTTATCAATTTTGATAAATACACTTTTAATACAGCAGATAATACTAGAGAAAAAATAACCTTATCTAAAGAAACTTCTTATATTTTAGATTTTTGGTATTTAGAATGTGAGCCGTGTGTAAAACAACATAAAGAAATCAAAGAATATCAAGATATACTTGCTGAAAATAACATAAAAATTATAGGTATTTCTATTGATAGAAGCCAGAAAAATTGGAGAAATTATTTAAAAAAACATCAATATAACTGGCAAAATTACAATCAGTTTCAAGAAGAAAATGATTTAAAATACGACTTAAATATTAAATTTTTTCCAAGATATTATTATGTCAATGATAAAGGATTTATTTTGCGAAAATTTAATTCTTTCAAACAAGTAATCAATTATTTAAAAATAAAAAAATAGCCCTAAAATAATAGTAAAATGAACTGGGAACAACTCCTTTCTTTAAAACGCTTTGGCGATACTCAAAAAAGACCAAGAATTGCACAAGATGAAACACGATTAGGTTTTGATGTAGATTTTGACAGAATTATTTTTTCATCTGCATTTAGAAGTTTACAAGACAAAACACAAGTAATTCCGTTATCTGAAACAGACTTTGTACACACGCGTTTAACGCATAGTTTAGAGGTTTCTGTGGTTGGTAGAACACTTGGTAGAAGAGTTGGTAAAGCGTTGTTAGAACGTCATCCTAACTTGGTAGATTTAGGTTATACGTTTAATGATTTTGGCGCAATAACTGCCGCAGCGTCTGTTATGCACGATATCGGGAATCCGCCATTTGGTCATTCAGGAGAAAAAGCAATTGGCGAGTATTTTAAAACGGGTAAAGGTGTAAAATATAAAAATGAACTAACCGATAAAGAATATCAAGATTTAATTGATTTTGAAGGAAATGCAAACGGATTTAAAATTTTAACCGAATCTAGAAAAGGAATTTCTGGTGGTTTAAGATTAAGTTATGCAACCTTGGGCGCGTTTTTAAAATATCCTAAAGAAAGTCTCCCTAAAAAGCCAACTAATCATATTGTAGATAAAAAATATGGCTTTTTTCAATCAGAAAAAGAAGCATTTTTAGATGTAGTAAAAGATTTAGGAATGCTCGAAAAAAAATCTGAAGGTATTTCTTTTTATAGACATCCTTTAGCTTATTTAGTTGAAGCTGCAGATGATATTTGCTATACAATTATAGATTTTGAAGACGGAATAAATCTTGGTTTAATAGACGAAGAATTTGCTTTAGAATACATGATTAAATTGGTAAAAGATACAATCGATATCAAAAAGTATCATTCGTTACAACATAAAACTGATAGAGTTAGTTATTTAAGAGCTTTAGCAATTGGTGTTTTAATTAACGAAGCAGTAACAATCTTTTTAGACAACGAAGAAGCAATTTTAAACGGAACTTTCGAAAAATCTTTACTAGACAAGTGTAAGTTTGAAGCTCAAATTAACGACATAATTAAAATAAGTGTTTCTAAAATTTACAAAAGCACAGAAGTTGTAGAAAAAGAAGTTGCTGGTTATAGAATTATTGCAGATTTATTAGATGTTTTCGTAACAGCATTAAATAATAAGTTTGAAGGTTGTTCATCAAATTTTGACAACTTGGTTTTAAATTTATTACCAGAAGAATACAAAACAGAAACATCAAACTTATATGATAGGATAATGCAGGTTTGTAGTTATGTTTCTAGAATATCAGATAGTTACGCTATACGAATGCATAAAAAATTAACTGGTAATATTATATAAAGTTACTAATAATCATTAGATTAGATGCCTTTTTTAAAACAAGTTTATGTATGAATAAAAAATCAACTTTTTCTATCATTACAATAATTGGTTTACTAATTTTTGTGTTTTACACAAGTAACTCAGAAATAACTTTTGAAAAAAATAAGAAGGAGTATGCTGAATACTTAGCAAATCATCCTTACACTAAAAGATCTCCTTTAACAAAAGAAGAGATTAAGGCAATGCCAAAAAAAGACCGACCAGATTTAGCGTTTGAGCAAGACTTTTTAAGAACTATGGATCCTAATACTAAAAAGTTACATCAAGATAGATTGGTAAAAGCTTTAAAATATGGTAAAAAGGTAAAACAAGATGCTAGTTCTAAATCTGCAACAACTTTTAATTGGGAGTCTAGAGGGCCAAAAACAGTAGCAGGAAGAGTTAGAGCAATGATGTTTGACCCCAATGATACCGAAAGTAAACGTGTATTTGCTGGTGGAGTAAGTGGTGGAATATGGAAAAACGAAGATATTACAAATGAAAACTCATCATGGGCAATGGTGAATTCTGATATGACGAATTTTGCTATTTCAGTAATGGTTTATGATCCTGTTCAGAATAATACATTCTATGTTGGTACCGGAGAAGGTTGGGGAAATGCAGATGCTGTAAATGGTGCAGGAATCTGGAAAACTTTAGATGGTGGTTTAACTTGGAGTAATTTATCATCAACTACTAACTTTGAATATGTTTATGACATAATTGTTAGAAATGAGAATGGAATAGGTGTTGTTTATGCAGCAATGAAAGATCAAGAAAATATTTTTTCTGAGGGTACAGATTTATTTAGATCTGTTGATGGAGGAAATACTTGGTCTGTAGTTTCTACAGAACCAATTAGAGATTTAGAATTAGCATCAGATAATAAGATTTGGGCAGGTTCTGCATCAGGATCTATATTTTCATCATCAAACGGAGTTGTATTTTCATCTAATTATAACTCTTCTTTACCTTCTGCAGGTAGGGTTGAGTTAGCTACAGCAAAATCAAATTCTAATGTAATATATGCCCTAATTGCATCAAGAATAGAAAATTCAAATAGCCCCGATACTTTTGTAACAGGTTTAGGGGAAATTGTAAAAAGTATAGATGCAGGAGTAACTTTTACAAACTTAGATGAACCATCAGATACTAGAGATTCTTCGGTACCAAATGATGATTTTACAAGAGGACAAGCTTGGTATGACTTAATTATTGAAGTAAACCCAACAAATCAAAATGAAGTTTATGTTGGTGGAATTAATACATTTAAAAGTACAAATGGCGGAGTTTTATGGTCTAAAACCTCTAGTTGGGACAGTCGTTTTGACAACTCTGTAAGTTATGTGCATGCAGACATTCATAATATTGTTTTTAGACCAAGTAATAATCAATTACTAATAGCTACAGATGGAGGCGTTTTTTATTCTCCTGATAACTCCAAGAATGTTAATCAAAATTCAATATTTCCAAGAAATCTTAATTTAAATATAACTCAATTTTATTCTGCTGCTATAGACCCTGTTAACTTAAATGGTTTTATGGGAGGAGCGCAAGATAATGGTACAGTTTATTTATATGAACCGGGTATTAGTAATACTATAGAGGTATTAGGAGGAGATGGAGGTTTTAGTTTTATAGATCAAACGGCAACAAATGCAACAGAAAGTATTTATTATATAGCTTCTACACAATTTAATGTAAGTTATCTCTATGATTCTTCATTTCCTGCCACAGACTATATAACTTTAGTTAATAATAGAGATTCTGGTAATTTTATAAATGCATCAGACTATGATGATGAAAATAATATCTTTTATTCTTTTAATGATAAGAATGAAATTACAAGAGTTATTTTAAAAGATGATTTCGAAAACCAAGGTTTTAGAGATAATTTTAATGGTGTTCAAGATATAATTTCAACACCTCTTTTTGGGAATTCTGATGTAACACATATTAGGGTTTCTCCTTACAATGTAGCTGCTAGAAAAGTATTTTTTGGTACAGTTACTGGTAGGCTTTTAATTTTTGATAGTACAGACGAAAGTTTTGAGATAATTAATGAACCATCTAATGTGTTTGGAGCAATTTCTTGTATTGAACTTGGTGCTTCGGATGATGAAATCCTACTAACATATTCTAATTACGGAGTAAAAAGTGTTTGGTACACTAATGATGGTGGAGATAACTGGAAAGATGTTGAAGGCAATCTGCCCGATATTCCTGTAAGATGGTCTTTATTCAATCCTTTAGATAGAAAAGAGGTTTTATTAGCTACTGAAGCAGGAATATGGAAAACAAGCGATGTAACCGCAGAAACAGTTTTTTGGGAACCTGCATCTTCTGGAATGGGAAATGTTAGAGTAGATATGCTACAGTATAGAGCATCAGATAACTTAATCTTAGCAGCTACTCATGGTAGAGGAATGTTTACTTCAAATTTTGTAGACAGTACTGCTTTTGTTACGAGTGTGGTATCTGATGAAAAATTATTTACGGTTTACCCTACAGTTTCAAAAGGAGATATTACAGTATTTGCTAAAAACACTTTAGGTAAAGTGAAAATAAATATTTTTGATACTGCCGGAAGACAAGTTTATGGTTCTAGTTTAGATTTTAGTGTCAATGAAAAACAACCAATTTCATTAAATATTGATTCAGGAATTTATATTGTAAATTTAGTAGATAAGGACAATAACAAATCTTCGAGAAAAATTATAATAGAATAATTTTATAAAGTTTATAATTCAAAAAACGGTGCTAATTTTAGTGCCGTTTTTTATGCTCTATTAAATCTAGAAATTAAACTATCAACATCTAAATTAAGCGTCTGTTGTAGCTTTGTTACACTACCATGTTCAATAAAATTATCTGGTATACCAAGTATTTCTACTTTATTTTTATATTTATTATCTGCCATGAATTCTAAAATAGCAGTTCCAAAACCTCCTTTTACTGTTCCGTCTTCGATAGTATAAATATTCTGATGAGTTTTGGCTATTTTATGCAAACTATTTTCATCTAATGGTTTAACAAATCGCATATCAAAATGAGAAAAATCAGAAGGAGAATCTACCAATTCTAAAGCTTCAGAAACATTCTTAGCAATTGTGCCAACAGACAAAATAGCCGTTTTATTTCCTTTTTGTAAACAAATACTTTTAGCAATTTCAATTTTTTCGAAAGGTTGTTTCCAGTCGATAATATTACCAGTTCCTCTAGGGTAACGAATCGCAATTGGTTTTTGTAATCCTAACTGAGCGGTATATAAAATATTTCTTAATTCAATTTCATTTCTTGGTGCAAAAATAATTAAATTCGGAATTAAACGTAGATAAGCTAAATCGAAAACACCGTGATGCGTTGCGCCATCTTCACCAACTAAACCAGCTCTATCTAAGCAAAAAATAACCGGTAAATTTTGCAAAGCTACGTCATGTATTACTTGGTCGTAAGCACGTTGCAAAAATGTAGAATAGATATTACAATATGGTATTAAATTTTGAGTTGCCATACCTGCAGCCAATGTTACCGCGTGTTGTTCTGCAATACCAACATCAAAAGTTCTGTTAGGGTGTTTTTCTAACATTAACTTTAAAGAACTACCCGTTAACATGGCAGGTGTAATACCAACAATTCGTGAATTTTTATCTGCTAGTTCTACAATCGTTTGTCCAAATACATCTTGATATTTGGTATATAAGCTTTTTTCCTTTTTAATTCTTTCTCCAGAAATTTTATCAAATTTTCCTGGCGCATGGTAGGTTACCTGGTCTTCTTCGGCTTTTTTTAAACCTTTTCCTTTTGTGGTAATAACATGTAGAAATTTAGGACCTTTAACAGATTTTAAGCGCTCTAATTCCTTTAAAATCTTAGGTAAATCGTGACCATCAATCGGTCCAGAATAATCGAAGTTTAAAGCTTTGATGATATTATTTTGAGCCGCTAATTTTTTATCACTTTTTACTTTTGTTAAGTATTCTTTTAAAGCTCCAACAGCAGGATCAATACCAATTGCATTGTCGTTTAATATGATTAATAAATTTGCATTAGAAACACCAGCGTGGTTTAAAGCTTCAAAAGCCATTCCGCTAGCAATAGAAGCATCACCAATTACGGCAATATGATGTCTTTCTGTTTCATTTTTTAAGTTGGATGCTATTGCCATTCCCAAAGCAGCAGAAATTGATGTTGAAGAATGCCCAACACCAAAAGTATCAAATTCACTTTCTTTTCTAGCAGGAAAACCAGCAATTCCGCCAAATTGTCTATTCGTGTGAAATACTTTTTTTCTTCCGGTTAAAATTTTATGCCCATATGCTTGATGCCCAACATCCCAAACTAATAAATCGTCTGGAGTTTCAAATAAATAATGCAAAGCAATAGTTAATTCTACAACGCCTAAACTAGCACCAAGATGCCCTTCTTTTGTAGCAACAATATCAATAATAAACGTTCTTAATTCTTTTGCAAGTTGCGGTAACTGATTTGGATTTAATTTGCGTAAATCTTTTGGGTTTGATATGTTGTCTAACAAATTTGTCATGAGAATGCAAAAATACAATTTAACTTTTTGTAATATTGATTTTTATATTTCAAAAAATGATACAACCTTTCGACGATGTTTATTTTATGAAGAAAGCCTTACAAGAAGCAGAATTTGCTTTTGATAAAGGTGAAGTTCCTGTTGGTGCAATTGTTGTTCTTAAAAATCAAATAATTGCAAGAGCGCATAATTTAACAGAAACGTTAAATGATGTAACAGCACACGCAGAAATGCAAGCATTTACAGCTGCCGCAGATTTTATAGGAGGAAAATACTTAAAAGATTGTGTATTATATGTTACGCTAGAACCTTGCCAAATGTGTGCAGGAGCAAGTTATTGGGCTCAACTAGGAAAGATTGTTTACGGTGCATCAGAACCCGAAAGAGGTTTTAGAAATTTAGGAACAAAATTGCATCCAAAGACAGAAATTGTAGCAGGAATTTTAGAGAATGATTGTGCACAGATTTTAAAACGATTTTTTATTCAGAAACGTAATTTGAATTAATTTTATGATGCAGAAATACGATGTAGTTGTAATTGGTGGTGGTCCGGCAGGAGGGCAAGTTGCAAGAAATTTAGCCAAAAAAGGACATAGAATTTTATTAGTAGAACGCTTTCCTTCTTTTTTGGACAATAATTTTTCTAGCGCTGGTATGACATTAGCGCCTTTAAAAGAATTTGATTTACCAAACAAAGTTATTGGTGCTTATTGGAAAAATATTACCATTCAGTGTACAAAAAACAGTTATTTCTGGAAAGGAAATACAAACAAAGGAGTTGTTTTAGATTACGGAAAATTAAAACAATTTTTAGCTGATGATGCAAAGAGTTTTGGAGGAGAAGTTTTAACAGGCTATAAATACATCAGTAAAAAAGTAAATGAAAAATCTGTAATTGTTTCTTTACAAAAAGCGAAGTCTACAGAAATTATAGAGGTAGAAAGTAAATTAGTTGTAGATGCTACAGGGCCACTTAGAAAGGTAATGTATGATGATAAAGAAGTACAACCAACAATGAATTTAGGTAGCGGTACAGAGTATTTAATAGAAGTTGCGCCAGAGATTTATGAGAAATACAAAGATCAATTGGTCTTTTTTTTAGGGCATAAATGGGCAATTAAAGGGTATTCTTGGATTTTTCCGATGGAGCAAAATATCTTAAAAGTTGGTGCAGGAAAAACACATTTAAAATCTCTTAATCAAGAAAATACAGACAAAACTACTAAGAAAATTACCGAACAAATTATTAAAGAATATTTAAAGTGTGATACTTATAAATTATTAGATGTTCATGGTGGTATTTTAAGATATTCTGAAGGTTTAAAAGATAAATTCTACAATAATAAAGTAATTGCGGTGGGCGATTCTGTTTCTGCAATAAATCCAAGAGGTGGTGAAGGAATTAGATATGCAATGCAAAGTGCAAATTTAGCATGTGTTTATATTGATGAATATTTGGTAAAAGGCACAACAAACTTTGATAATTATCGAAAAAAATGGCGCAGAAGAAAACTCTTTAAATGGCGTTTAAGCGAGGTTTCTAGTCAAAGAATGTACAGTAAATATACTGATGTTCAGATAGAAAATAGAGTGCAATTTTTTCATGAAAACTTTAGTACAGACGTTTTAATAGATAGCTTGTTTAACTTTAAATACAATCAAGTAGTTTTACGATTTTTTCAATTAATTCGATTAAAAATAGAATTCGCTTTTAAAAAAGATCGTTTTTAATATATTTTTGTTAAATATTTTATAAAAAAATCTTAAAAATTTGCGAGATAGTTTGTTTTAGAGAACTTTACAAGAACTAATTAAATTCTCTTACAGATGAAAAACATTCTACTCTTATTCTTGTCATTATTTGCTACAATAGCAATAATTGCACAAGAAACCCCTGAACCAAATTATAGAGCAGCAGCAAAATATTCGCCAAAAAACTTAGCGAAAATGGTGCATTCTACAAATGTTAGTCCGCATTGGTTAAAAAAAGGAAACCGTTTTTGGTATTCTTACAAAACATCAGAAGGCTCTAATTATTACTTAGTAGATGCAGATAGAAAATCGAAGCAACTACTTTTCGATAATGTTAAAATGGCAAAATGGTTAACAGAAATTACCAAAGACCCATACGATGCAAAACATTTACCTCGTTTTAGATTTAAATTTAACAAAGCAGAAAATGCAATTCGTTTTAGAGTAAAATCTACAGAAGAAGTTGCCGTTGTCGAAGATAAAAAAGAAGAAAAGAAAGATTCTACATCGAGTAAAAAGGCCAAAAAGAAAAAGCCTAAAATGGAGAAGAAAACTTATTATTTAGAATATAAGTTAGGCGGAAACGGTTTGACAATAATCAATACTAAAAAGGAAGAAAAAAAGCCTTGGTTAAGATGGGCAAATGTAGCACCAGATAGTTCTATCGTTTTATATTCTAAAAATTACAATTTGTACTGGATGGATAAAGTAAACTTTAAAAAGTTTATTAAAGATGAAAAAGATAGTACGGTTGTAGAAAATCAATGGACTAAAGACGGAGAAGAAAACTACGGATACGGCGGCGGTTCTAGAGAAGATAATGTAGATAAAGAAAAAAACAAAGACAAGCGTAAAGGTGTTTGGGGAACTTGGTCTCACGATTCTAAAAAGTTTGTATTTCAAAAATCGGACTCTAGACATATTAAAGATTTATGGGTAATTAATTCTACAGGTAAAAAAAGACCAACTTTAGAAACCTATAAATACCACATGCCAGGAGAACAAGAATATTATAAGTCTGAATTATTAATTTTTGATATTCCTTCAAAATCACACATAAAAGTTCCTTTAGATACAGTACGTCAACAAAGTATTTCTGTGTTTAGAGCACCTAGAAAACAATCTAGTAGAGATGATGATTTTAGACCTTCTTTGCTTTTATCAAAAAAAGGGAAAATATATTTTAGTGTAATTTCTAGAGATCGCAAAAAGTATGATATTAATGTTGCAGATCTTAATACAGGAGAATATAAAACGTTAATAGAAGAACGTTTTAATACATACATCGAGTCTCGTCCGTTAATTTTGTTAAACAACGAAAAAGAAATGTTACATTGGGCAGAACGAGATGGTTGGGCACATTTTTACTTATATGATTCTGACGGAAACTTAAAAAATCAAGTTACAGAAGGAGATTACCATGTAGATGGTTTTGCAGGTTTAGATGAAAAAACAAGAACACTTTATTTTACTGCAAACGGTGTTAATAAAAAACAAGATCCTTATTATTTACATACTTATAAAATTAATTTAAACGGGTCTGGAATGAAAACATTAGATGCTGGAGATTTTACAGCAACTACTTCTATGGCAGATTCTAATAAATATTTTGTGAGTAATTATTCGAGGGTAAATACTGTGCCAAAATCTGAACTTAGAGACGCAAACGGGCGTAAAGTTATGGATTTAGAAACGGCAGATTTATCGCAATTATTTGCATCTGGATACAAATTTCCAGAACCGTTTAAAGTAAAAGCAGATGACGGAATTACTGATATTTACGGAGTAATGTACAAGCCTTTTGATATGGATTCTACAAAAGTATATCCGTTGTTAGAATATGTGTATCCTGGGCCGCAAACAGAAGCTGTAAACAAATCTTTTTCTTACAGAATGGATCGTTTAGATAGAATGGCGCAAGTTGGTTTTGTTGTAATTACTTTAGGAAACAGAGGTGGTCATCCAGATAGATCTAAATGGTATCATAATTATGGTTACGGTAATTTACGTGATTATGGTTTGGCTGATAAAAAATATGTTGCGCAGCAATTGGCTAACAAACACAAGTTTATCGATATCGAAAAAGTAGGAATTTACGGTCATTCTGGTGGTGGATTTATGTCTACTGCAGCAATGTTGGTATATCCAGATTTCTTTAAAGCGGCGGTTTCATCAGCCGGAAATCACGATAATAATGTGTACAATTCTTGGTGGAGTGAAACACATCATGGTGTAAAAGAAGAAATAGATGCAAAAGGAAAAATTTCTCATAAATATAAAATTGATGACAATCAATCTTTAGCAAAAAACTTAAAAGGACATTTAATGTTGATTCATGGTGATATGGATAATAACGTAAATCCGGCAGGAACTATAAGAATGGCAAACGAATTAATTAAGGCAAACAAACGTTTTAAATTTATGATTATGCCAGGACAAAGACATGGTTTTGGTAGTATGACAGAATACTCTTTCTGGCTAAGAGCAGATCATTTTAGTAAGTATTTGTTAGGCAAAGAAGCTACTGATACAGATATTTTATTTATGAATTTAAATAAACCAATGAATAGGTAATTCTATTTTGATATTGATGTTTTAAAAAGCTCCGAATGAAAATTCGGAGCTTTTTATTTTCAATTTATAAGTTTTCGAAACAATTTTTCTTCCTTCGTCAGAAAAATCAATCGAACTGACAATTAGATTTTTAAAACTTGTAACCTGTCACATCGAGTGATTTTGTTTTTTTGCAAAATTGTATCGAGATGTTTTTTTAATCTTTTTTATATTCTAAAATATCTGCAGGTTGGCAATCTAAAGCTTTACAGATTGCTTCTAAAGTAGAAAAACGTACAGCTTTAGCCTTACCAGACTTTAAGATGGATAAGTTTGCTGTGGTAATTCCAATTATTTCTGCCAATTCTTTACTTCGCATTTTGCGTTTGGCAAGCATTACATCTAAGTTTACAATAATTGCCATGTTTATATTGTTAGGTCGTTTTCTTGCTGAATTTGATTTGCTTTAGAAAGTAAACCACTAAAGACAAATAAGCCCAAGGCAATAATAATTAATGTAAGGTCAAATTCATATTGAGGTGATATGCTTAAAAAAACATCACTTTGTACTGTGTTTTTAAAACTTGCATGATCATAATATAAACTAAATAAGAAACTAAAAACCAAATTAAGGACTTGCCAAATAATGATTAAACTTGCAATTTTGTTTATAATTTTCACCAATCCTAAGCTAAATTTGAGTGATGTTTTCAATAGTTGAAAAAGCGTTTTTAAATAGTAAAGTATTAGAATTATTATTATAAATGATAAATAGAATTTTAGATTAAAAAGAGTAGATAATTGCCAGTTTTTTGTCTCAATTTTTAAATTTGTTTTTCCTGAAATCGTGGAAACTTTTGTTGATACATTTTCATTATAACCTCCGTCAAATTGTATTTTTTTGCCAAAAAATTCTACATCTTTAGAGTTTTCAAAAATACTGTCTAATTTTTCTTTTGTAAACTTACTTTTTCCAAGAAAATCAGGATTTACAAAATTTAACCTATCATCAGAATATCTGCTAAAAACTTGAGTATCTATAGTGTTACCTATACTGTCTTTTGTGTAATCTGTAAACCTTTTACCTTGATTAAAAGATAAGCTAAAATTTATAGGAATTTGCTTATTTGAAATATTGATAGTGGAATTTTTTGAAGTTTGTAAAATTCCGTTTCCTGTATAAAGGGTAAACGCTAAGGCTACAAAGGAGATTACAATCATCAGCCAAAAACTCATTGTAAAAAGGAGATGTAAAAATGTAGTAATTCTTTTTTTCTGAAAAATACTGTAGATTAAGAACCCTACAATAGAAAATATTATTATTAATACCGTTGTTTGAAATATAGTTAACATAATTATATTGTTAAATCGTTTTCTTGTTTTGTGTTTTTGGCAATTTTAAAAATTTCACTTAGTGTTAAAAAGAACAATCCTAAACAAATAATTACCAAGTGTTGATTTAAACCAAATTCTAAAGATATTTTTTGCTGAAAGTAAATCTTATTTATAAATGAAATTACTAAAGAAATTATACCAGAAATAGCTAACAAGTTTCCAATTTTTTTGAATGATGCTATAACTGTTTCTTCAAATATTTTTACTCTTATAAAAAAGTGTAATACTTTTCTAAAAAAATACAAAGCAGCTATTATCAATAAATAATTTAAAGCAGCAATTGAAAGTAATATTTTTGATAATGGCGTATTGTTATCAAAATCTATTGAGTTTATTTTGATGTTTAACTCGTTTAAATCGACAAAGAAAACCGCAATTGATATGCCGATTATAATTAACACAATGGGCATAGAAAAAATCCAAAGAAAATCTACAATTGCTTTTAGAATATTAAGTTTTTTCATTATTTCATGTATTTTTGATAATCCAAAGATATAAAAATTATTGAAAAACAATAATAAAATATTAAAAAAGAGTAATTTTGTTATTTCAGGATAAAAAAAATCAGAAGTTTAAACTTCTGATTTTTCTAAATATTTTTAAATGAACTGGTTCTTAATCTCTAGACATAAATATTTGTAAAACGTACCAGAAAAGTAGCATTAAAGAAGCAAATAAACCTAAAGAAGCTGGTATGTAATCTTCTGTACCAAATTTGTGTATTAAGTTAGATGTTTGGTATAGGATAGAGCCGCCAGCTAAAACACACATTCCAACAGAAAACCATAAACCTAAATTAAAACCGAATAACGAACCTGCAACAATTAAACCTAAAGCTATAAAAAAGCCAATTGTTAAACCTGTTCTAAGAAAAGAAAAGTCTTTTTTAGTTAGAAAAACAACTGCAGAAATACCTGCAAATAAAGCTAAAGTAACTAATGCAGCTTGTTGTATTAAATCTTCACTTTCTGTGTAATAAATGGCAATTGCCAATAATGGCACAAAAATAATTGCTTGTGCAAATACATACAAAGCATAGGCCATGTATTGTATGTTTTTATCTGCAGTTTTTAAAACTGTGCTTTCTGCATAATTTGTAATCAGCATAAAACCACCCAACATAATTAACCAGCGCCAACCTTGTGTCATAGACATCATAAAGGTTACAATAGCATCGCTTTGTAATAGTAAATATTCAAATAAAACAAATAAGAGTACGCCACCAGCAACGTGTGCATATGTTTTTTTGTAGAATTCTACTCGATCTAAATCGGTAGCATTAATTAACATCGTTTTGTTTTCAAACGTATTTTCCATAGTAATATAATTTTTTAAAAAATAAAGATATTCTTTTTTAAGCTGAAGTAAAAAAGAGAGAGAAGAAATTTATACTTTCTTTATAACATTGGTTACAATTCCCCAGATAACAAAATCGTTATCTTCTGTAATGTTTATAATTGGGTAATTAGGGTTTTCTGGTTGTAACCAAACTTCGTTTTTTTCTACACGTAAACGTTTTACGGTAAATTCGCCATCTAAAAAGCAAACCGCAATTTTGTTATTGGCAGGTTCTAAACTTCTATCGATTACTAATAAATCGTTGTCGTCTAAACCAGCATCAATCATAGATTGTCCTTTTACTTTAGCAAAAAAAGTAGCGTCTTTGTTTTGTATCAGTTCATCATCTAAAGAAATTCTAGTTTCTCTAAAATCGTCTGCAGGTGAAGGAAAACCAGCAGAAATGCCAACATCAACCAAAACAGCGCCATCTCCAGAAGAAGCCTTTGGTGTAAAAAAAGTAAGATTTTTAGATGTTGTCATAATACTTTGCAAATTAAAACATTTCTTTAAATTTTAAAGAGTTTATTTTACAATTAAAACTTCGTTAATATTTGTGGTAAATTTTTTAGACAATCGGTTTTGTTTCATTTTCCAGGTTCGGTTTAAATCTTGATTGCCAAGTTTAATTTTATCGCCTTTAAATTTCTTGTTTAAATTGTCTATTGCAGACATTAGTGGTTTGTGTTTCGGGTTTTCATGACTAAATAAATTTAGCTGAAAATTATCATTAGGTACCAAGCCAGAAATAATTACGCCTGCTTTTTTATAGTTAACACCTTCTTTAAAAATAGTTTTTACAGCGGCAATTGCTGCAGATGAAATTGTTAACGTAGAATCTGTTGGGTAGGATAAAAAAACTGTTTTATTTTCTTTTAAATAAGCTTGATTTTTATCAAAACGATTGCTTCTAAGAAATACTGTTATTACATGACAATTCGAATTTTGTTCACGTAATTTTTTAGCGCAACTCGATGCAAAAGTAGAAATACGTTCGGTAATATTTTCTAGATCTGCATATGTGTTTTCGAAACTTCTTGTGGTAGCAATCATCTTTTTAGAAGTAACAGCATCTTCTAAAGGTATTTTAGAAATGCCTTGTAAATCTTTTTGCAAACGCCATTCTACAATAGAAAAATTTTTTAAAACCCAATCGCTTGGTAGTTGTGTAAAATCGTAAGCAGTTTCACAACCTTTTGCCTGTAAACGCTTTTTTAAGCGACTTCCAATTCCCCAAACATTGCCAATTTTAGTCCATTTTAACGCTTTAATTCTGTTTTCTTCAGAATCGATAATACAAATGCCTTTAGATTGTTTTAAGTTAGAACGCGCAATTTTATTGGCAACTTTGCTAAGGGCTTTTGTTGGCGCAATACCTACACAAGTAGGTATTCCTGTCCATTTTAAAATTTTACTTCGCATTTTGGTTGCGTAGTTAGACAAATCGTAATTTTCAAAACCTTTTAACTCTAAAAAAGACTCATCAATAGAATACACTTCTATATCCGGAGAAAAACCCGCCAAAATATTCATAACACGCGTACTCATGTCTCCGTATAACGGATAATTAGAAGACAAAACAGTAATATTATTGCTTTTACAAAATTGTTCCCATTTAAAAATTGGCGCACCAAAAGGTAGTTGCAATTTCTTGGCTTCGTCGCTCATAGAAATAACACAACCATCATTATTGCTTAAAATAGCAACTGGTTTTCCTTGTAAATTTGGGTTAAAAACGCGTTCACAAGAAGCATAAAAATTATTACAATCTATTAGCGCAAACATGTTACAAAATTATAAAAAAAATAGGCTGAAATTAAGATTGTTAATATCTTAATCTGTTAAAAAACGATTGTATCTTTTTTAAGAAATGGATGCCAATTTTGTGTAAGCATTCTTTAATTTTTTGATGACGATTACCATTTCTTCTTTTTCTAGATGCCCAAAACCAAACCGAATTGCACACGTATTTTTATCTTGATATAAGATGGTTTTAGGCAGAAATAAATCATTTTTTTGTGTTTCTTTTGCTAATTTTATAAGAGAAATATGTTTTTTAAATTGCAACCAAATAGCCAAACCACCAGCAGGAATTTGCCATGTTGCAATCTTAGAAAAGTTTTGGGTGAGTAGGTTAGACAAAGAATCTCGCCTTTGCTTATAGATTACAATGTTTTTTTTCATTAAACGATGAATTTCGCCTTCGTGAATTAATTCTGATAGCATTTGCTGCTGAATTAAATCGCCTTGTTCGTCTAATAATTGCAAGTAGTTTTTGGCTTCTGAAATGACATTTTTTGGCGCAACTATAAATCCGGTTTGAAAACTCGGAAATAAAGATTGACCTAGTTTACCCAAATAAATGACCAATCCGTTTGTGTCTGCACTTGCAATTGGTAACATTGCAGCGCCATCGTACTGAAAATCGTACTCGTAATCATCTTCTATAATAGCAAAACCAAACTCTTTTGCTAAAGCAAGTAATGCCAATCGACGTTCTGCACTTAAAGTTACTGTTGTTGGGTAGTCTCTATGCGCACAAACATATACACATCTTATGCTGTTTTTTATAAAATGTTTTCTAATATAATCTACATCCAATCCGTTTTTATCAACAGGAATCGTTTTAATAGCAGCACCAGCTTGATGAAATATCATGTTTGCAGCATAATTACTAAGATTTCCTACTAAAACAACATCGTTTTGTTTTATTAGCAGTTGAGAAACAATGTACAAACTCATCTCTGTACTTCTAGTACTTATTAAATTTTCTGGTTTGATAAAAAAATCTCTAGTTGCATTTAAATAATTACACAATTCGGTTTGAAACAGAGAGTATGAAATTTCGTTTGATCTGTTCCATTTTTTAATCAACGTTTTACGTTTCATGGCTGCGCTATACCATCTAGAAAATTGATGTACAGGATGCAAACGTAAATCTGGTTTGCCATCGTTAATAGTATACTTTGCTTTTGTAGTTTGTGTAGTAGAAGCTAAATGAAAAGAATTTTGAAAAGGAAAACCAGCATTTGTAGCATAATTAGATGTTTCATTTCCGTTTTGTACAGGCGCTTTTATTTTTCTTTTTTGTACTGCGGATGCAGATATAAAAGTACCTTTATTAGGAATAATTTCTACCCAACCTTGTGATGCCAATTCGTCATAAATAGCAACTGCGGTATTTCTATGGATTTTTAAAAGTTTACTTAAAACTCTAGTTCCAGGTAAAGTTGTGCCTTCATTTAAATGCTTTCTTTGAATTGCATTTATAATTTGTTGCGCAACTTGTATGTAAACAGGTTGTGCTGCAGACTTATCAAAATTAATTGTTTCTTTAAAAAGAGTATTAACCGGACTATTTTTCATTTTAAAACTGGACTAGTTTAATCGTCGTGAAAGTTACGAGTTTTGCATCATAATAAAATCATTATTCATGAAAATTAAATTTACCTTATTATTTGCTTTAGTTTTAAGTGCAATATCTGTAAAAGCACAAGAAAATACGGCACAAAGAGATACTTTAAAAGAAGTTGTAATTACAACAAATAGAATCGATTTACCTTTTAAAGAAAATTCTAGAACTATAAATATCATAACATCAGAAATTATAAAAAATAGTGCAGCTACAAACGTTGCAGATTTATTACAACAAGTAGCTGGTGTAGATATTAGAAGAAGAGGAACTGCAGGAAGTCAAGCAGATTTATACATTAGAGGTGGTGGTTTTGATCAAACTTTACTTTTAATTGACGGAATTAAAATGGACGATGCGCAAACAGGTCACCATACATTAAATGCTGCTTTGCCTATTGAAGTTATCGAAAGAATAGAGATTATTAAAGGACCAGCTGCAAGGGTTTTTGGTCAAAATGCGTTTACCGGCGCTATAAATATTGTAACTAAAAAAAGGTTAAAAAACACGGCTTCTTTAAATGTTGAAGCGGGTTCTTTTGGGCAATTAAACGGGTCTTTAACCGTTGGTAAAGAGTTTGAAAACACATCGATTATTGCGCATGTTGGTGCTTTAACATCAGATGGTTATAGAGAAAATTCTGATTACAATAATTTTAATTATTTCTTAAAAGGAGTTTTTAATAAGAACAATCAACCAATCGAGGTTTTAGCTACTTTTTTCGACAAAAAATTTGGTGCGCAAAACTTTTACACGCCAGAAGCTTTTGGTTTAAATGAATATGAGGAAACTCAGAATAGTTTATTAGGAGTTTCTACAACTTTTAAATCAGAAAATCTTAAAATTACACCAAGAATTTATTGGAGAAGAGGTCAGGATATTTTTCTATTAAAAAGAGATGATCCAGATTTTTATAGAAACCTGCATATTACAAATAAAGTTGGTGTAGAGACAAATGTATCTTATACGTCTAATTTAGGGGTTACCGGTTTTGGTGTAGATGTTTCTAGAGTTTTTATAAGTAGTAATAACTTGGGTAAAAGAAACAGAACAATGGCAAATGTGTTTTTAGAACATCGTTTTAAATTTGGTGCTGTAGATATTACTCCGGGTGTAGCAGCAACTTATTTTTCAGACTTTAAATTTCATGCATTTCCCGGTTTAGATATTGGGTTAAAATTGTCTGATAAGTTTAAATATTATTGGAATATTGGTTATACGTATAGAATACCAACGTATACAGATTTATATTACAATGACTCTAGTACAACCGGAAACCCTAACTTAAAACCAGAAGAAGCAATTGCGCAAGAGTTTGGTTTAAAATATACTGATCATAACTTTTTTGCAACATTATCTTTGTTTACCAGAGCTTCTGATAATATTATAGATTTTATTAGACAAAATGATGCTCAAAACAAATTTACAGCAACAAACATTGCTAAAGTAAATACGCAAGGTTTAGAGTTTAACGCTAATTATACATTTAAAATTAAAGATTTTGATCAGAATTTATCATTTGGGTATACATTTATAGAAGACGATATAAATGATCAAAACAGAAGTTTGTCTCGTTATAGATTAAACACTTTAAAGCATCAATTTATAACACGTTTTTCTACAAGGTTATTTAAAAATGTAAGTCAGAATATTATTTACAAGCATGCAGATAGAACCGTAGGACCAAGTTATAATGTTTGGGATGCTTCTGTAATTGTTACAGTAAATAAATTTAACTTTACAGTTACAGCAAATAATATTTTTGATGCAGAATATATAGAATCTGGTTTTTTACCAATGCCACCAAGCAACATTTTATTTGGTTTGCGTTACAATTTTTAAAAATTGTAGAACTTTATAGTTAATGAAATTAAAAAACCTGTTGAAAAACAGGTTTTTTTTATAAATTGAAGTTAACGGTAAATAACAGATGCTAATTAATAAAGTTTTATACAAATTAAATTAAGTCATTCATTCGAATTCAATAGAAATTACCAATACCATCATTTTTTGAAACGATCGGTTTTTTCCTTTAAATAAAGCGATTAATTTACAATTTCTTAACTTTGTCGCTTAATTTTTAATAGCATGAGTTTAAACTTATCTCAAATAGATACGGTAAAAACAATAACCAAAGAAGACTTTATAAAAAATTACTTTAAGCCACAAAGACCTGTAGTAATAGAGAATTTTGTAAATGATTGGCCTGCATATTCTAAATGGAATTTAGACTATATGAAGCAAGTTGCCGGAGACAAAGTAGTGCCTTTATATGATGATAGACCTGTAGATTTTAAAGATGGCTTTAACGAGCCGCATGCTAAAATGAAAATGTCTGAATATGTAGATTTGCTAAAAAGAGAACCAACCAAATTCAGAATTTTTCTTTGGAATATTTTGAAGGAAGTACCCGTTTTACAAAAAGATTTTAAGTTTCCAGATTTTGGTTTACGTTTGATGAAAGGTTTACCAATGTTATTTTTTGGTGGTAGAAATTCGCATACATTTATGCATTATGACATCGATTTGGCTAATATTTTTCATTTTCATTTTGAAGGAAAAAAAGAAGTAATTCTATTCGATCAAAAGCAAAATGATTTTTTGTATAAAATTCCGCATTCTTTAATTGTAAGAGAAGATATCGATTTTTCGAATCCAGATTTCGATAAATGGCCAGCTTTAAAGAAAGCGAAAGGTTATACTACACATTTAGAGCATGGGCAAGTGCTATATATGCCAGAAGGATATTGGCATTATATGAAATACATAACGCCAGGTTTTTCTATGAGTTTAAGAGCTATTGCTAGAAAGCCTAAAAACCTGTCTAAGGCAATTTACAATGTGTTTGTTATGCGAACAATAGACAATGTAATGAGGCGAATTAAAGGGCAAAAATGGATAGATTGGAAGAATGAAAAAGCAATTACAAGAACTAATAAGTTAAATGGCTTTTAAATAAGGTGATTTTACCTGTTGTTATATGTTTAGGTTTTTACTAAATTGCGAAAACTAACTAAACTTTTTATTTATGAAGGCATGTCCAAAATGTAAATCTGAATCTAGACATAGAATGAAGAGAAAAGGCATTTCTAGACTTTTTCCGGGTACAAAGGGCTATGCGTGCGATAAGTGTAACACGAGTTATACTTGGTTTCCTTTGATAAATAGATCTTTCAGATTATAAAAAAAGCTTCACAATTATAACAATTGTGAAGCTTTTTTTTACGAGTTAACTCTTTAAAGTTGCTACTTAAAGAGTCTAAATATATCATTTCCGTTTGCAAAAAGTAATAATGTAATTAGTAGAATAAAACCAACTACTTGTGCATATTCTAAGAATTTATCTCCTGGTTTTCTACCTGTAATCATTTCCCAAAGTGTAAAAACTACATGTCCACCATCTAAGGCAGGTATTGGTAAAAGGTTCATAAAACCTAGCATAATAGATAAGAAAGCAGTTATTTCCCAGAAAGATTGTGCACTCCAAGTGTCCGGAAAAATACTTCCTATAGAAATAAAACCACCTAAACCTTTATAAGCACCAGTACTTGGGTTAAAAATCTTTTTTAATTGTTTTATATAATCTGTTAGGGTTTTCCAAGATTTGTTTAAACCAGCAGGTATTGCTTCAGAAAAAGAATATTCTATTTCTTCTAAATCGTAATAACCTAAACGTTCTAAATCTTTAAAAGAGGTTCCGCCAAAAACTACGCCTAGGTTTCCGTAGTTAGAAACTTTTACGGGTATTTCTTTTGTTTCGTTGTTTCTTTTAACTGTTAAAGAAATGTCTTGTCCTTTATACTTTGCAAGTTCTTTTTTAGCTTCATCATAATAAGTAATTGATGTGCCATTAATTGCTGTAACAATATCTTTTGGTAAAATATTTGCATTTGCATTTAAAGAATCTTTTTGAACTTTTGCAATTACAAAAGGATATCTAACATTTAAAAAATTACCAGCATCTTTACCTCGATCCATTAATTGAGAAATAAAATTTTCTGGTATTTCCTTGTCTAAAACTTGTCCGTTTCTTTCTATTTGATAAGTGTTACCGTTGATGAATTCTAAAGATAATCCAGAGAATTTTTTTACTTTTTGACCATCAACAGTTAAAATTTTATCACCGGTTTGTAAGCCTAAGTTTTCTGCTAATTTATTTTCTACCCAAACTCCATCTTTTACATTTTCGTTTGGTAAATATTTTTCACCATAGGCCCACATTAGCATTATGTAAATAAAAATACCTAAAACAAAGTTTACAAAAACTCCACCTAACATTATAATTAAACGTTGCCATGCGGGTTTAGATCTAAACTCCCAAGGTTGTGGTGGCAAAGCCATTTGTTCGGTATCCATACTTTCGTCTATCATACCAGAGATTTTTACATAACCTCCTAACGGAATCCAGCCAATACCATAAACGGTTTCTCCTATTTTTTTCTTGAAAATAGAGAATTTATAATCGAAGAATAAGTAGAATTTTTCTACTCTAGTTTTAAACAATTTTGCAGGGATAAAATGCCCTAATTCATGCAAAACAATTAATAAAGATAAACTTAGTATAAATTGCGATGCTTTTATTAATATTTCCATTCAGCGTTAAATCATAATTAAATAAGAAACAAATGTAAGGTTTTCGAGAGAGTTGTAAAAGAACAATTACTACTAGCTTTTTTTATTTAACATAGATTTTAGATAGCTTTTGATTTTGTTTCCTTTTTTTGACTGTTTTTAAGTCGTATTTTTGCAATATAAACGTTGTATTATGGAAGTTAAATTCTTTAAAAAATCGATTCCGACACTTATTTTTTTAGCAGTTTTTTCTGCGGTTGCGATACCTGTTTTTTATCATTTGTTAAAAGTAGATACTAAGCTAAAAGTTTACAGTCCTGCAGATGTAAATCCGCGATTGGTAGATTTTTCTATGAAACATATTACAAAAGATCATACAATTGCAGATTTTGAACTAACAAATCAAAACGGAGAAATAATTACGAATAATACTTACAAAAATAAAATTTACGTAGCAGATTTCTTTTTTACACGTTGTCAAACTATTTGTATTGCAATGGCTTATAATATGAGCGAGTTGCAAGATTTTTACAAAAATGATAAAGATATTATGTTTCTTTCACACTCTGTAACACCTGTTATAGATAGTGTTTCTGTGTTAAAAGAATATGCAGAAAGAAAAGGAGTTGTAGATGGTAAGTGGAATGTAACCACAGGATCTAAACAGCATATTTACGAGCTTGCTAGAAAAAGTTATTTTGCTGTTTTAGATGAAGGAAGCGGAGATGAAAACGATTTTATTCATACAGAGCAATTTGTATTAGTTGATAAAGATAGGCGTATTCGTGGTTACTATGATGGTACGGAAAAAGAAGATATGGAGAAGTTAAAAAACGATATTGTTTTGTTAAAGGATGAATATGCATCAGAATAACTTGTTTAGAATCATTCTAAATGATTATCTTTGCTAATCCAAAAACAAAATATTGAGCACAATTGCATCTTTACATATTGGCGAAATGGGGTATATATCTGAAGAATCTTTAGATTTTATTCCGTTAAAATTACTAGAAATGGGTTGTTTGCCAGGAGCCGAAGTAGAATTGGTGCAAATAGCGCCTTTAAAAGACCCTTTATATATCTGTGTAAACGGTAGTCACTTGGCCATTAGAAAAGAAACAGCTTCAAAAATAAGAATCTTAAAAGCAAATTTATAATGCCTAAAAACGATATAAAAGTTGCTTTAATAGGAAATCCTAATACCGGAAAAACTTCTTTATTTAATCAACTAACAGGTTTAAATCAAAAAGTTGGTAATTATCCAGGAGTTACAGTAGATAAAAAGCAAGGTACAAGTAAATTATCTGCAACCCAAAATGCCTTAATTACAGATTTACCAGGAACATATAGTATAAATCCTACTTCTTTAGATGAAAGTATTGTATTAAAAACATTACTTAAAAAAGATATAAAAGAATCACCAGACGTAATTTTAGTGGTTGCAGATGTAGAGAACTTAAAAAGAAATCTTTTATTGTTTTCTCAAATTAAAGATTTAGAAATTCCGACAGTTTTGGCTATTAATATGGTAGATCAAATGACTAAGAAAGGAATTTCTATAGATTTATCTGCCTTAGAAAAAGAGCTAAATACCGAAGTAGTTTTAATTAGTGCCAGAAAAAATCAAGGAATCGAAGATGTTAAAGCGGCAATTATTCGTTGCCATGTTGCGGCAAAAGCAGCACCTTTATGCGGAATTAATTCTAAAATAGATCCAGATTATTTTTCTAAACTAAAAGAAATTAGCCCTAACTATTCTTTATATGAACTGTGGTTAATGGTAACGCAGAACAATTACCCAGATACCATAAGTAAAGAAGAAAAAGAAAAGTTACTTGCCTTTAAGCAAGATGTATTTAAGTTAAAAAAATATCAGCATAAAGAAACAATTTATCGTTATCAAGAGATAAATAAAATTTTAAAGAAAACGTATTTAGTAGATAAAAGTAAAGCTACAGATATAAGAAGTAAATTAGATAAAATTTTTACACATAAAATTTTTGGTTACGTAATTTTCTTTTTAATCCTTTTGGTAATTTTTCAATCTGTTTTTGATTGGGCAACAGTACCAATGGATTTTATTGATGCCACATTTGCTGATTTATCAAACTTTGTAAAAAGTAAATTAGCACCAGGTGTTTTAACAGATTTATTGGTAGAAGGTATAATTCCTGGAATTGGAGGAGTTATTATATTTATACCTCAAATTGCAATACTATTTTTATTTATTGCTGTTTTAGAAGAAACAGGTTATATGAGTCGTGTTGTTTTTCTAATGGATAAAATTATGCGTCGTTTTGGTATGAATGGTAAAAGCGTAATTCCGTTAATTTCTGGTACCGCTTGTGCAATACCAGCTATAATGGCAACAAGAACTATTTCTAGTTGGAAAGAGCGTTTAATTACAATTTTAGTAACACCATTTACAACCTGTTCTGCGCGTTTACCAGTTTATGCAATTTTAATTGCGTTAATAATACCGAATAAAAGAATCTTCGGATTTTTAAACTTACAAGGTTTAGTTTTACTTTCTTTGTATGGTTTAGGGTTTGCAACAGCAATTTTAGCAGCCTATATATTGCATAAAACTTTAAAAGTAAAATCAAAATCGTTTTTTATAATAGAAATGCCAAACTATAAGGTTCCTTCTGTTAAAAATATCTTTTTTGAAGTAGTAGAAAAAACAAAAGCATTTGTATTTGGTGCAGGTAAAATAATATTAGCCTTGTCTATTATATTGTGGTTTTTGGCTTCTAACGGGCCAGAATCTTTTAAAAATGCAGAGAAAAACATTACAGAAAATGTAGCAAACAATAATTTAAATGAAGACGAGTTAAATCAAAAAATAGCATCCTCTAAATTAGAAAACTCATATATTGGTATAATGGGGAAAACTATAGAACCAGTTATAAAACCTTTGGGTTATGATTGGAAGATAGGAATCGCTTTAATAACATCTTTTGCAGCTAGAGAAGTTTTTGTAGGAACTTTGGCAACAATTTATAGTGTAGAGTCTGATGATGAAGATACAACCACAATTAAAGAAAAAATGCGTTCTGAAGTAAATTTAGAAACAGGTAAAAGCCGTTTCAATTTTCCGGTTGGTATGTCTTTAATGGTGTTCTATGCGTTTGCTATGCAGTGTATGGCAACGTTAGCAATTGTAAAAAGAGAAACCAAAACCTGGAGATGGCCTTTAATACAATTATTTGGTATGGCTTTACTGGCTTATGTTTCATCGTTTATAGTATATCAATTACTAAGCTAGTGCAAGAGATAATCGTTTACATATTAGTAGTTTTAGCTGTTTTCTTTTTAGGTAAAAAGTATGTTTTTCCTGCAAAGAAAAAAGGAAATTGTAATACAGGTTGCGATTGCCATTAAAACTTAACAGAATATTAATTGTCTTTTCTTGTAATGATTTCTACTTTTGAAAGACTTGAAACAAATACATTAACAAAACATATTTTAAAAACATGAAAAAATCAATTTTAGCAATTGCAGTATTTGCAATTACATTATTTAGCGGTACAGATTCTTTTGCGCAAAAATGGAAAAAATTAGATGTAAGTCCTATGGATGCTTCTACGTTTCCTGACAATTGGAGAGAATCAAATAAGGTAGTAAAAGTTGTTTATGGTCGTCCGCAGTTAAAAGGTAGAGATTTAGCAAAATTAGCACCAGCAGGTAAAGTTTGGAGAACCGGAGCAAACGAAGCTGCAGAAATTACATTTTTTAAAGACGTATTTTTTGGTGGTAAAGCTGTAAAAGCAGGAACGTATTCTTTGTTTACAATTCCTTCTGCAGAAGGAGATTGGACAGTTATATTAAATAAAGCTAGAAACGTTTGGGGGCATTATACCTACAAAGAAATAGAAGATGTAATTAGAGTAAAAGGTACTGTTTCTAAATCCGAAGAAAATATAGAAGCTTTTTCTATGATTTTTGAAGACGATATGACTTTAAAAATGGGTTGGGCAAATACAGTAGTATCTGTGCCGATTAAAACAGAAATTATTGAAAAATAATTACAATTTAAAACTTGTAAAAAAGCCTTTTAATTTTTATTAAAAGGCTTTTTTATTTTTAAAATATCTTAACTGTTTAAGCAAGTACTTTTTTACTTTAATCTTCTAAAGATTAAATGTAAATTTGCACCCTATAATAAAAGAATCAAATGCAATATAATCATCAAGAAATAGAAGAAAATTGGCAAAATTTTTGGGCAGAAAACGAAACTTTTAAAGCCGAAAATAATTCTGAAAAACCAAAATATTACGTGTTAGATATGTTTCCTTATCCGTCTGGTGCAGGTTTACATGTTGGGCATCCTTTAGGCTATATTGCAAGTGATATTTATGCACGTTACAAACGTCATAAAGGTTTTAATGTATTACATCCGCAAGGGTATGATTCTTTTGGTTTGCCTGCAGAACAATATGCAATACAAACAGGGCAACACCCTGCAAAAACTACAGAAGCAAATATTGCAACGTATAGAAAACAATTAGATAAAATTGGTTTTTCTTTCGATTGGAGCAGAGAAGTAAGAACTTCTAGTCCAGAATACTATAAATGGACGCAATCCATTTTTATTGAGTTATTTAATTCTTGGTATAACAAAGATGCTGACAAAGCAGAAGATATTTCTAGCTTAGAAAAAATCTTTAATAAAGAAGGAAATGCAAATGTAAATGCAGTTTCAGATGAAGAGATAGCTATTTTTTCTGCGGATGAATGGAAAGCTTATTCAGCGAAAGAACAAGAAGAAATTTTATTACAATATCGTTTAACTTTTTTATCTGATACAGAAGTAAATTGGTGTCCGGCATTAGGAACCGTTTTGGCAAATGATGAAATTGTAAACGGAGTATCAGAAAGAGGAAGTCATCCGGTAATTCGTAAAAAAATGACGCAATGGTCTATGCGAATTTCTGCTTATGCACAACGTTTGTTAGACGGTTTAGAAAAAATAGATTGGCCACAACCATTAAAAGATTCTCAAACCAATTGGATTGGGCGTTCGCAAGGTGCTATGGTGACTTTTAAAGTAGAAGAAACTGCTGTAAATACATCATCAGAAGTAAAACTATCTTATAAAGAATTAGAAGATTTAAAAGAAGTTCGATTAAATTTAACCAAAGCAGAAACTACACTTTGGAATGAGTTAAAGAACAAAAAAGGAGCATCAAAATTTAGAAAAAAGTATACAATTGGTACTTTTATGGTAGACTTTGTATGTATAGCTAAAAATTTAATAGTAGAGTTTTCTGGTAAAGAAGATGAAGCTGAAAGAACAACTTATTTTAATAACGAAGGTTTTCATGTAATACGTTTTACAAATGAAGAGGTTTTAGATAATGTTGTAAAAGTAGTATCAGAAATAAATACAGCAATTCAGTTTCCGAAAGAAATTGAAAAAACAACTGTAAAAGAAGTTGTTAAAAAGAAAAACGAATATAAAATTGATGTTTTTACCACAAGACCAGATACTATTTATGGTGTAAGTTTTATGACGTTGGCGCCAGAGCACGAACTAGTTTCTAAAATTACAACAGACGCTCAAAAAGCAGAAGTAGAGGCTTATATTGCTGCAACAGCTAAAAGATCTGAACGTGATAGAATGGCAGATGTAAAAACAATTTCTGGTGCATTTACAGGTGCATATGCTATACATCCTTTTTCTGGTGAAAAGGTACAAATCTGGATTGGAGATTATGTTTTAGCAAGTTATGGTACAGGTGCAGTAATGGCGGTTCCTTGCGGCGATCAACGTGATTATGATTTTGCAAAACATTTTGGTATCCCAATTCCTAATATTTTCGAAGGCGTAGATATTTCTAAAGAAGCACACACAGATAAAGAAGGAACTGTAATTGCGAATTCAGACTTTTTATCAGGATTAAAATATAAAAAAGCACTAAAACTTGCCATTTACGAAATGGAAAAAAGAGGTTTTGGTTACGGTAAAATAAACTACAGATTAAGAGACGCTGTTTTTAGTAGACAACGTTATTGGGGAGAACCTTTTCCGGTTTATTATAAAGACGGAATGCCACAAATGATAGATGAAAAACATTTACCAATTGTGTTGCCAGAAGTAGAAAAATATTTACCAACAGAAGATGGTAAACCACCATTAGGAAATGCAACAGAATGGGCATGGGATTCTCGTGCTAAAAAAGTAGTTTCTAATGATAAATTAAAGAATAAAACAGTTTATCCTTTAGAATTAAATACAATGCCTGGGTGGGCAGGAAGTTCTTGGTACTTTAATCGCTATATGGATGCTTCTAATACAGAAGAATTTGCAAGCAAAGAAGCTTTAAATTACTGGAAAGAAGTAGATTTATACATTGGTGGTTCCGAACACGCAACAGGGCATTTACTATATGCTCGTTTTTGGCAAAAATTCTTGTTTGATAAAGGAATTGTGCCTGTAGATGAGTTTGCTAAAAAGCTTATAAACCAAGGTATGATTTTAGGAACTTCTGCATTTGTTTACAAAGCGACTCCGTTTGTTAAAAACGGTTGCGCAATAGACAAATCTAACGACGATGTTATCGAGAAAATACCGGCCGTTTTTGTTTCTAAAAATTTATTTACTTCTGATGACGAATTTGAAACTGTTGTTAAAAATTATTTATTAGATAAAGGTTTACTAAATCCTAATTACGCAGATTTAGTAATGATTGTTAAAACACCTTTGCACGCAGATGTATCTTTGGTAAATGCTTCGGATGATTTAGATATCGAAGGATTTAAAGAACATCCTTTAAATGCAGAGTATAAAGATGCCGCATTTATTTTAGAAGAAGGAGTTTATAAAGTTGGGCGAGAAGTAGAAAAAATGTCTAAATCGAAGTACAATGTTGTTAATCCTGATGATATTGTAAAAGAGTACGGTGCAGATTCATTGCGTTTGTTCGAAATGTTTTTAGGGCCGTTAGAGCAAGCAAAACCATGGAAAACTTCAGGTATTTCTGGTGTTTCTTCATTTTTAAAGAAGCTTTGGAAACTTTATTTTAACGGAGAAGAATTTTCTGTTTCTGATGATAAAGCAACCAAAGAAGAATTAAAAACATTACACAAAACAATTAAAAAGGTAGAAGAAGATATAGAGAATTTCTCTTTTAACACATCTGTTTCTACATTTATGATTGCTGTAAATGAGTTAACTGCTTTAAAATGTAACAAGCGTGAAATCTTAGAACCTTTATTGGTATTATTATCGCCTTATGCACCACATATTACAGAAGAATTGTATAGTAGATTAGGAAATAAAGAATCTATATCTACAGCAGCTTTTCCTGTTTTTGATGCAAAACATTTAGTAGAAAGTGCCAAAGTATATCCTATTTCTTTTAACGGTAAAATGCGTTTTACATTAGAACTTCCTTTAGATTTATCTAAAGAAGAAATCGAGAAAACAGTAATGGAGCACGAAAAAACAATAGCACAATTAGATGGTAGAACACCCAAAAAAGTTATTATTGTACCAGGAAAAATTGTAAATATTGTAGGTTAATAAAACCATATAAAATTTTAATAAGTAAGGAATTTGATATTTTTAAATATTGAATTCCTTCTTTTTTTGAAATCTGATTAAAGAATAATTATGAACGCTTTTTTTGAAATTATTGGTTTATTAGCAGCGCTACTAACTACCATATCTTTTTTACCGCAAGTATATAAAACATGGCAAACCAAAGATACTTCTGGGTTGTCTTTAACAATGTTTATTGTGTTTTTTTTAGGTATTGTTTTATGGCTTATTTACGGTATTTATTTAAATAGTTTACCCATGATTTTAGCCAATACAATTACAGCAGTATCTTCTATGTATTTAATAATTATGAAGTTGAAACATAAATAGAAAACATATTTTTAATGTGAAATTGATAAAGCCATTACAGTATTTGTAATGGCTTTTTATTTAACTATCTTGTCCTTTCTAAAATAAACTTCAAATGAAAACAAATTATTTCTTCTTTATATTGATTTTTGGAATGCTTTTTGGTGCCTGTAAACAAGAAGAATCCTTAGAAAAATATATGGCAAAAAGTTGGGAAACTAATTATTTAAAAATAGAAATGCCAACTTTTGAAAATACAGATTCTTTAAATGTTTTTGAAGATAAATTTGATAATAATCCTATACAAGTAGCCCAATCTAAATACAATTTAGATGGTACTTTTACAGCTTGGTTTTTAACCAATTCTAATCAGAAAATATTAGAAACCGATGGTACATGGAATGTGGTTGGAGATTCTTTGCAGGTTTCTTTTTTTTATAATAATAAAGAGATGAAGGTAAGTTACAAAATCACAAAAACAGAAGAAGGGTTTATGGGAGAAAGCAAATATGATTGGGATAACGATGGTGTTGCAGATGATTTTTTAACAATGAAAACGAAAGAAATTAAAACTGAATAATTTGAGTTTATTTAAAAACATATCTTTAAGAATACGTATTTTCTTATCGATGATTTTGTTGGTACTGCTGGCATCAGTATTAATTCTTGTGGTTACTGTTTATCAATACGACGAGCAAACAAAAGACTATAATATACAAAGGTTTGAGCGTAAAGAAGCCATTGCCAAAAAAACCATAGAATTAGAGCTTACAAATAAAACTACGTATGCTGTAAAAACAGAAAATCTTCCAAAAATTTTTCAGAATAGAATTTACGAAATTTCATCTATAAATAAATTAAACATTACTATTTATGACTTAGAAGGTAAGATGCTAAAAACCTCTTTTGGTAACGCTTTCGAAAAGATAGATAATACGCCTTTAACAGATTTTATTGTAACCGAATTGGCTCAAAATTCGAATCATAGAATTTTTAAAAACAAACAAATTGATGGTACAGGATATCAAACATCATATTCTTATATCACAGATCCAAAATTTAAAAGAATTGGTATTTTAGAATTACAATTTACTCAAGACAATTCAGAAATAGAACACGAATTAAAAGAATTTATTTACAGGTTAAGTTTGGTGTACGCACTAATGTTTTTAGTAGCAATATCTTTAGCTTATTTTTTATCTAGTTATATAACACGTTCTATTAAAACAATTTCAGACAAAATGCAGCAAACACGTTTGAATGAAAGAAACGAGAAAATTATATTAAACAAAGCAAGCTCAGAAATTGAAGTTTTGGTTGCTGCGTATAATAATATGATTGATCAACTAGAAGAAAGTGCAGCAAAATTAGCAAGAAGCGAGAGAGAACAAGCCTGGAGAGAAATGGCAAAACAAGTGGCTCACGAAATAAAAAACCCGTTAACACCAATGCGTTTATCGGTACAAAGTTTCGAGAGAAAATTTAATCCAGAAGACGAAAATATTAAAGAAAAATTAGCAGAATATAGTCAAACTTTAATTCAGCAAATAGATGTTATGAGTTCTATTGCATCTGCATTTTCTGACTTTGCAAAAATGCCAACTCAGAAAAAAGAAGAAATAGAAGTAATTAGTGTTGTTAAGTTGGCTTTAGATATATTTAATGAAAAATCGATAAAATATCTTCCAGAAAACAAAGAATTATTTGCTTTTTTAGATAAAACCCAGTTAATTAGAATTGTAACTAATTTGGTTAAAAATGCTATACAAGCTACAGAGAATGAAGAAAATCCGTTAATACAAGTCGAGGTTTTAGAGCATCAGAATAAAATAAAAATTGTTGTTTCTGATAACGGAAAAGGAATTTCTAATGATGTAAAAGATTTAATTTTCGAACCAAAATTTACCACAAAATCTAGCGGAATGGGATTAGGTTTAGCAATGATTAAAAATATTATAGAAGCATACGATGGTAAAATATCTTTTACTTCTACTGAAGGTGAAGGAACTGTATTTACCGTAACCTTGCCAAAAAAATAAAGACGAATTACAATTTAATAATAAATATACATTACATGAATTTTGATAATATATTAGTTGAAAAATCAGCGGCTTTAGCCAAAGTAATTATTAATAGACCAAAAAAATTAAATGCCTTAAACAAAGCAACTATAGAAGAGTTACATCTTGCTTTTAAAAGTTTAGATAACGATACAAATGTAAAAACAATTCTAGTAACTGGTAGCGGAGATAAAGCATTTGTTGCCGGAGCAGATATTTCTGAATTTTCTGACTTTTCTATTGAAGAAGGTGGTAGTTTGGCAAAAGCAGGACAAGAAATGTTATTCGATTTTGTAGAAAATTTGGCAACACCTGTAATTGCTGTTGTAAATGGTTTTGCGCTTGGTGGTGGTTTAGAATTGGCAATGGCGTGTCATTTTAGAATTGCTTCTGATAATGCTAAAATGGGATTACCAGAAGTTTCTTTAGGTGTAATACCAGGTTATGGTGGTACACAACGTTTACCGCAATTGGTTGGTAAAGGTAAAGCTATGGAAATGATTATGACAGCCGGTATGATATCTGCAGAAGAAGCAAAGCAAAATGGTTTGGTTAATTATGTAACTACCCAAGAAGAATTAATGCCTTTAGCAGAAAAATTGGCATCTAAAATTTTAAGAAATTCATCTGTTGCAATAAGTGCAGCAATAAGTGCTGTAAATGCTAATTATAAAGATGGTGTAAATGGTTTTAATACAGAAATAGAAGCTTTTGGTAACTGTTTTGGCACAGAAGATTTTAAAGAAGGTACTACTGCATTTTTAGAAAAAAGAAAAGCAAATTTTCCAGGAAAATAATTTTAAAAAACAGCATAAAAAAAGCGAACCAATTAAGGTTCGCTTTTTGCATCAAATTATAGCAGTAATCTGATGAAACAATTAACTAAATTTTTATAGATTAAAATCTTGTTCGTAAGATCTATTATCACTTTTTATAACCACTTTGTAGTCTCCTTTTATTTCTTTTGATACTTTATAAACTCTACTTAATACATCTTCTGTATTTGTAACAGTTTCAGAAAAAATAATTTCGTTTTCGTAGTATAACTCTACTTTTACTGGCTCTTTGTCGAATGTAATTTTAGATACATAAACTGTGTCGTCTTCTGCTCTAATTACTGGTTTAAAGATTGTTTTTTCGTCGTTAAAAGAAATTTCACCATCGTTTACAGTAAAGTATTTTACTATTATTTCGAAATCTTTTTCTAATTCTGTAGTGTAATTTCCTTTTTCTAATTTAGATAAATCAAATATCTGAGAAAATGAACCTGTATTTTTAATTACCTGAGTATAAATTACTGTTCCGTTTTCGTTCTTTATAGATAAAGTATGTCCCTTTTTTACAGTTCTATACTCTAATCTTACTCTCTTTCCTTTTACAACGTCTATAGAGTTACTATTTACGTTTGCGTAGTTCATTAATGTTCCTAACATCATAACTACTACTACTAAGTACTTTTTAATTGTTGTTTTCATTGTTTTTCATTTAATGATTATTAACACTACAAATGTATGGCGGTTTTACAACCCCAAAAACATCAAAATTGATTAATATATATGCTAAATTATCATCATAAATACCGACTATTTCGTTGTAGGTTAATTTAGTATACAATAAAGTTAATTTTATATATTTTATTACATTTAAGTGTTGTAATTTTGTAGCTTAAATTATTTAAATGAAAACAAAACCTACTTTAGAAAAAATTACGCCAAGTTTTGGTAGTTCTTTGTTGGTTAAAAAACACGTACAGTTTTTAAAGGAGAATAAAGCATTTTGGCATTTTCATCCAGAAATAGAAATTGTATACGTTAATAAAGGAAAAGGTAAAAGACATATTGGTAACCATATAAGTTATTTTAATAATAGTCAATTAGTACTTATTGGTTCTAATTTGCCACATTTAGGTTTTACAGATCGATTAACTACAAATGGTTCTGAAACCTTAATACAGTTTAAGCCAGATTTCTTAGGAGCAGAATTTTTTAAGATTCCAGAAATGATTGCCATTGATCAATTATTTGAGCGTGCAAAAAAAGGAATCCGTTTTAATATTGAAATTAAAAAGAGAATTGGTGCTAAAATAGAAGAGTTAGCAGATTTAGAAGGAGCAAGTAGAATTATTTCTTTTTTGCATATTTTAAAAGAATTGGCTTTAACAGATGATTACACCATTTTAAATGCAGATGGTTTTGCTTTTGAAACACAGCCGCAAGACAGCAGTAAGATTGATATTATATTTAAACATATTAACGAGAACTTTAATCAACATATAAGTTTAGATGAAATTGCGGGCTTAGTAAGTATGACGGTTCCGGCGTTTTGTAGATTCTTTAAAAAAACAACCTCTAAAACATTTACTAAGTTGGTAAATGAATATAGAGTTGTGCATGCAACAAAATTATTATCAGAAAGTAATATGAGTATTACAGATATTTGTTATGAGTGTGGTTTTAACAATTTTTCTCACTTTAATAAATTGTTTAAAGAATTTACGGGTAAATCTGCTTCAAAGTATAGAAGTGAAATGTTAAATTTAGTTCAATAGAGAAAAAATTAGTTTAGAACTTTTGATTTTTATCCGATTTCATCAAAATAATTAAAATTAAGGATTTTAAAAGCTTTATTTGAGTTGGGTTTTGTAATTGGGTTTGATAAAATAAAAACTGCTTTACAAACCATTTTAAGGTGTTAATAATTATAAATTCTGATTATTGATTTTGTCTAAATTATAATTTTTAATTATTTAACGCCATTCCACTCTTCATAAAATTGTTTTAGAAAAGTTTTCATAAAAAGATGTCTTTCTGCAGCAATCTTTTTTCCAGACGTAGTATTCATTTTATCTTTTAGAAGTAAAAGTTTTTCATAAAAATGATTGATGGTTGGTGCGCTAGAGTTTTTATATTCCTCTTTTGTCATATTTAAATTAGGAATAATTTCTGGGTCGTAAAGCGCTCTATTTTTAAAACCACCATAATTAAAACATCTTGCAATACCAATGGCACCAATTGCGTCTAATCTATCTGCATCTTGAACAACATCTAATTCTTTAGAATTAAAATTGGCTTTAGTATTTTCGAAAGAGTTTTTAAAAGAAATGTTATTTATAATATCTACAACGTGTTTAATGATTGTAGGTTCAACGTTTTGTTTTTTAAGAAAATCGTTTGCAACTATGGGCCCTATTGTTTCGTCTCCGTTATGAAATTTTGGATCTGCAATATCGTGTAATAAAGCAGCCAAAGAAACAACAAAAACATCTACATTTTCTTCTTTAGAAATTAATATTGCATTTTTAAAAACACGTTCTATATGAAACCAATCGTGCCCACCTTCAGCATTTTTTAATTCTTCTTTTACAAATGCAATTGTTGCTGTAATAATTTTTTCTTGATTCATTTTTTACTTTCTAGAAACTAATTCTGTTTTTATTTTTTTCATTTCTATAAACATATAGATGCTCATCGGTATAAAAAATAATGGTAAAAATGTATGAAAAGACATACCGTTTTCTATAGTAGAAAATATTGAAAAGAAAATCATTAAAACAATTACAACACACTTTATTGCAAACATTTTTTTTTGAGTCTTTAGCTTTTTTGTAAGCTCTTGTTTAGTATATGTTGTAAATGCCATTTTAATAATTTTAGTAAAAATAAAAAATCCATTCTTAATTAGAATGGATTTTTGAATTCTTTAATATAAGTTGCTTAACAAAACTCTTCGTATGCTTGCGCTAAATTTTGAGCAATCATTTGTGCAGATCTACCTTCTATATGGTGTCTTTCTAACATATGTACTAAATTACCATCTTTAAATAAGGCAATTGCTGGTGAAGAAGGAGGAAAAGGAACCATAAACTCACGTGCTTTTTGTGTAGATTCTTTCTCTACACCTGCAAAAACAGTTGTTAAGTTTGTTGGTGTTTTATCTGCTCCTAAAGATGCAATTGCACCTGGTCTTGCAGTACCAGCAGCACAACCACAAACAGAGTTAACCATTACTAAAGTTGTACCTTCTTTAGACATTGCGTTTTCAACGTCTTCACTTGTATATAATGCTTCAAAACCAGCGTTAATTAACTCATCACGCATTGGTTTTACTAATTCTTCTGGATACATAATTGTTTATTTTAAAGTACAAAGATAAGTATTAGTTCAGTAAAATTCAACTTTATAGATATTGATGTTTCAATGCATATATCAATAAAATTGATGCACTAATTTTTGTCTTAAAAAATGTAGTTTTCATATCTTTGAAAACATACAAAAAAAGAATATGGGAAATTTTACAAAATGGTTAGGTGCAGGTTTAGGATTTACTTTTGGAGGGCCAATAGGTGCTGCAATTGGTTTTGCAATAGGTAGTTTTGTAGATGGTTTTTCTGAAGATGATTTAAAGCAAGAAAGAATAGATTACGAAAGGCAAAGAAATTCTGGTAAATCAAGAGGCGGTAATAATACACAGTCTGGAGATTTTGAAATGAGTTTACTTGTTTTAGCGTCTATTGTAATAAAATCTGATGGTAAAATAGACGAGAAAGAACTAGATTTTGTAAGAAATCAGTTTGTAAACATGTATGGTAAACAAAGAGCAAATAGTGCTTTTAAGTTGTTTAACGGTATTGTTAAAAAAGATATTTCTGCACGCCAAGTCTGTATTCAAATTAGGCAACACATGCCTCATGCATCTAGATTGCAATTAATACATTTCTTATTTGGTATTGCGAAAGCAGATGGTTTTGTTACTGAGAGCGAAGTAGAAGAAATTAGAAAAATTGCAGGTTATTTATATATTAATGATAAAGATTATATTTCTATAAAAGCAATGTTTTATGATGAGTCTGATAATGCATACAAGATTTTAGAAATTTCGAAATCTGTAACAGACGCCGAGGTTAAAAAGGCATACAGAAAAATGGTTAAAAAATACCATCCAGATAAATTACAAGACTTGGGCGAAGAGCATTTAAAAGGTGCAAATGAAAAATTTCAAAGGATACAAGAAGCTTACGACCGAATAAAGAAAGAGCGAGGAATGTAAAAGCTACCGACCTATGTAAATAAAAATGCATAAATTTGAACTTTATGTAATTAGAATCATCATTTAAAAAACTAGTTTGAGTTTAAAAGTGCCTTTGTTAAAGTTTACTTCAATAAAATTATTTTTTACATTTATAATTGTATTATTTTCTGTGTCAAATAATTATGCTCAATTAGATAGTGAGCATTATTTACCACCTTTAAAACAAGTTTTTAATAACGCAGGTATACAGCAGCAAGCGGTATATTTTTCAACTCCAGAAACGACACCTTTTCCTATAGAAATTTATAGAGGTAATAGTACAACACCATTGTTAACTCTTACAGGTTTAGTTAAGGGTTCTGGTAAAATATTTGATAATTCTAACGGTTTAGGTAACGGAGATAATAATATAACTTTAGTAACAAATGCAAATACCGGAGAAGTTTTATCAACTGCAGGTTTAAGAATTATTGCTCCTGGCGGGCAAAAATTTTATGTAAATTATAGAGGAAGATCTGGTGCACAAGCTGGTTCTTTAACTTCAAAAGGTTCAAAAGCTAAAGGAACAGAGTTTAGATGGGGAGGAATACCAAACAGAGCAGAAGATAATAATAATAGAAAATTGTCTACAACCCTTGGTATGATGGCTACAGAAGACGGTACAGTTGTAACAGTTTCGGGGTATGATAGTGGTGTTAGATTTAGAAAAGGAACAAATGCAGGAGGTATTACAGGTACTTCTCAAACCATAAGTCTTAATAAAGGGCAGTCTTTTGTATTAGAAGCTGTAAAGAACCAAAGTGCTTCTAATGTAGACGGTTGGTTAGGTGCTAAGATTGAAGCAACAAAACCAATAGTTATAAGTAATGGTGGACTAAACGTAGGTGTAAGAACCGGAAGCCAAAGTAGAGATGTTGGTATAGATCAACCTGTAGCAGTAGAAAATCTTGGTAGAGAATATGTTTTTGTTAGAGGAAATGGTGCAAATGAAACAGAGTTTCCTATAATTGTTGCAACACAAAATAATACACAAGTATTTGCTGGCGGAAATTTAATAGGAACAATAAATGATGGCGAATATTTAGAGATTCCGGGTAGTAATTACTCTTCTACAAGTGCTGGGGCAAGTATGTTTGTTACAACATCTAGAGAGGCATATGCTTATCAATGTTTACAGGGTGCTACAGGAAATAAAATTCAAACAATTGGTATGAATTTTATTGCACCTGTTAATTGTTTACTTCCAAATTTAATGGATGAAATATCTGATATTGATAGAATTGCAGGGTCACTTACAAATGAGTCTGCAATTACAATTATAGCATCTGCATTAACACCAAACACAAATATAAAAGTTAGAGAAAATGGTGTTTTAGTACCTTTACCAACACCTGTTTTTCCTGCAGGAACTTCAGATTGGAAAACTTTTTATGTAAACGGTTTGTCAGGTGAAATAGATGTTACTTCTTCTGGTCCAATAGCTGTTGGTACTTTTATGAGTTTAGGGGCTAATGCAGGTTTAGCAGGTTATTTTTCTGGGTTTGATACAGTGCCAGTTGTGGGAGTTGAAATTACTGGTGGTGGTTGTTTTCCGGCAGGAAATTTAGAAGAGAGTACTAAAAATTTTGATGCTTACCAATGGTATAAAAACGGAAATATAATTGCGGGTGCAACATCTGCAGTCTATACACCAGATAGTATTGGAGAATATTATTTAGTTGTTACAGAAGGTACCTGTTCTTATTCTTCTAAAACTGTAGACGTTTTTAATTGTGATCCGGATATTGTAGTGAAAAAAACTTCCGATATTTCAGGTGATTTAACAGACGGAGACGAGGTAAATTTTACCGTTACGGTTCAAAGTTTTGGTTTGTTTCCTGTAACTAATTTAGTGATTCGAGATATTTTTCCAACACAGCTAGATTTAATTAGTGTTACTCCAAGTCAAGGTACTTGGGTAAGTCCAGATTGGACAATTGGTACTATGGAAGCTGGAGAATTGTTTACTTTAAAATTTGTATCTAAAGTACCTAATAAGCCAGAAGAAGGTGTTTTTTCTAATGTAGTTTCTAATACACAAGATCAAGTAGATAGTAACGACTCTACGGATGATTTAATAGAAAGTTTTACGTTAGTTTCTAAAAAAATAGATTTATCTTTAAATAAAACAGTTGACAAATCAGTTGTAAAATTAAATGATATTGTAACTTTTACGCTTACTCTAAGTAACAAAGGTCCAGATACAGCTACAGGTATTCAAGTCAAAGATTTATTACCATCTGGTTTAGAATATGTAGCCTTAGATTCAGAAATACCTGTAAATACAACTTATAATTCCATTACTGGAATTTGGGATGTTTCTGCTTTAGATTTATTACAAAACAATTCAATTGTTTTAAAAATCAGAGCAAAAGTTACAGATTTAAATGTTTTAATAATAAATAAAACAGAAGTTTTTAAGACAGAACAAAAGGATTTAGACTCTTTTCCAAATTCAGGAAACTAGTAAATATTGCACTTCATCGGTCTTAAATTGTATTTTATCGATAGATTTATCTTATCAAGACCATATTAATTATTTTTGTCTGTGATAAAACATTAACATTTATTAACAAGTGTTGTAAAGTTTTATTAAATTTGTAAAGATTGTACTTTTTAACCCTATATAGCGTATGAAATCAAAACTACTCCTTACATCACTTCCCTTTTTTAAGAAGAGTAATTATTCTTGTGCTTTGGTTTTAAGGTTTTCAGAGTATATTTTTTTTACACTAAAATACATTTCTATATATATATTAAAGCCTGTAATTGATATTAACAATTACGGTTTAAAGCGTTTATATAATTATACTATATGATTATGAAAAAATATATTTGAAAATATTTCAAATATTTATTTAAAATATTTGAAATATTTTCAAATATATTTTTGCACTTAAAGAGTTTTAAGTCAGTTGCTACAATTGTATTTATGTTTACTTTAATTGTGGTTCAAAAGACATATGCGCAAGATAGTTTTGAAAATAGTTTAGATGGATGGGAAAATGTTACAGGAGATGATTTCGATTGGACTAACTTATCTGGTTTAACACTAACAAATGCTACTGGTCCAACAACTGGTTCTGCAGGTAGTTTTTATATGTATATAGAAACAAGTTTTCCTAGAGCAGTTGGTGAAAGAGCGTGGTTTCAGAAAACTTTTGATTTTACAGAAAGAGCTAGCCCTCAAATGTCATTTAATCATCACTTGTTTGGTAGTACCATTGGTACCTTAAATGTACTAGTAAGTGCAAACGGAGGTGCTTTTACAAATGTGTATTCAATTAGCGGGAATCAAGGTGATGTTTGGAGGTTAAAAATTATAGATTTAAGTGCATATGCAGGTCAAAATGTTACAATTAGGTTCGAGGGTATTGTAGGTCCTAATTTCGAGGGTATTGTAGGTACTAATTTTACAGGAGATTTAGCCATTGATAATGTAAATGTTATCTCTTATGATAAAGAAGACGATATAGATAATGATGGTATTGCAGATAAAGACGATTTAGATTCAGATAATGATGGTATTTTAAACACTGCAGAAGGTAGTTGTACTTTAACGCAATCTGGTGTTTGGGCAATGTCTGGGCAAACTGCATCTTATAATTTTGGTAATGGAGTTATAGCAAACGTTGTGGTTACAAATAATACTGCTACAGATAACTTTACAACAGGGGCTTTTAATAATTTAACAGCTTGGGATCAAGATTTGGCAGGAGATGCTTCTTTACAAGGTGTTTTTAATTGGAACTCCGTAATGACAGTTACATACGTTGATACTAATGGCGATCCGGTATATGTTAAAAATCCGACTATAAATTTTGATAGAGTTGGAGGTTCTGAAGGAACAACGCAAAATAGTGCAGTAATAAATCTTTTAAATGGTTTAACCTGGAGGAAGTTGGCAGGTACAGATGACTTCTTAGCAACATCTACTAGCGTAAAGGATGACGGAGCAACTTTACAACAATCTGCAACATATAGTGCAGAGAGTTCTCAAAATGATATTGATGGTACTGCCGCAGGTACAGTAGAAATTGATGGATTGGTATCTACTTTTACCGTTAATTTTACACAATTAGGTCCTGCTGGTGCTGGTGGAGACGGAATTGAATTTATATTATTTGCGTGTAAAGCTACAGATTCAGATAACGATGGTATTCCTAATTACTTAGATTTTGACTCTGACAATGATGGTTGTACAGATGCCAATGAAGCATATTTTGGTTCTATAGATAAAGCAGATATTGATAATGATGGGTTTTACGGTAGTGGAACACCTACTTCAGATGCTCAAGGTAGAGTCTCGGGTGCTTCTTATGGTTCATTAAATCCTTATTATGTAAACGCAGCTGTAGTAGCATGCAATGATAATGATAATGATGGTGTGCCAGATAATGTTGATATAGATGATGATAATGATGGTATTTTAGACGCGGATGAAATTGGAAATTGTGGAAAAACAGGAATATGGACAGATCTAGGTAATGGGGTTTGGGAATCTTCTATGTCAGCTGATTTAAAAGTTCGTGTAACTATGGAAAATTTCACAACTTATTGGGATGCAGCTGGTTTTCCTCAAAATGGTCCTTTCGATCCTACATGTGCTAATTTTGATTCAGATTATGGACCACTGCAAGGTGAAGACGGACTTCAAGTTTTAGTAGGTTTTCAACCTGCTCAACCAGCAGTATTAAACACTAATTTTATTGTAGAGTATATAGATACAGCCGGTAATCCTGTAAAAATAGAAAACCCAAAAATGCATTGGGCCGGTGTTGGGGGTACTAATGGAAATGATCTTAATACTTCTGAGTGGACACTTCAAGCAGATAATACTGCTAGATTGTTAAGTACCTTTAATGGCTTTGAAATGGTAAATAATGGTAAAACGTTTAGAAGAGCTGATGCTGGAACTGATAATGGCCAAGGAGCTCCTGATTGTGCTGGTGGTGAGGGGGCAGGATCTATAAGTATAAATGGTGTTGTAAGTTCATATACATTTAATATTGTACAATTTAATAGTACAGGAGCTGTAGACTTTACAGCAGGAGATGGTATAGACTTTATCTTTGAAGGCTGTAAGTTAATAGATACCGATAATGATGGTATTCCTGATAAATTCGATACAGATAGCGACAATGACGGATGTCCAGATGCAATTGAAGGTGCAGCAACATTAACTTTAGATAAATTATCAACTTTAACAGGTGGTAGTGTTGGTGGAAGTTCACAAAATTTAGGGGCTAATGTAGATGCAAGCGGAAGTCCTATTGTTAGTGGCCAAGGAGCAACAGGTTTTACTCAAGCTTCTACAAACGATGTTAAAGATGCAAATGTAAGTTTAGCTTGTGCTATAGATTTAAACATAACAAAAAAGGTTGATAAACCAATTTTAAAGATTGGTGAAACAGTAATATTTACATTGGTGTTAACTAACTCGGGACCTCAACCTGCAACAAATGTTCAGGTAAGAGATTTACTTCCAGCAGGTTTAACATACAATGCAGCAAGTTCTGTAATTGCAACAAATACAACCTACAACCCAACAACTGGTATTTGGGATTTAAGTTCTCTTACAATAGGAGTTAATGACTCTGTAGAACTTAAAATAGCAGCAACAATAAATACTTTAGGTGTAATTATTACAAACAATACAGAAATCTTTTCTACATCAGAAACAGATAAAGATTCTACACCTAACAGTAATAATTAAAAAATAAATTTAAAAAGATGGAAAAAATGTACACACTTTTCAACTTGAAAAATAAATTTAGTAAAAAGACAAGGCAGTTATTTCTGCTTGTCGCATTCTTATTTATTTCAATTAGCGCAAGTTTCGCTCAAACGATTACAATTGTGCCAAATGCAACTACTCCAGACGGAAGTAAAAATGCCGGCGATATAATTAATTATAGCGTTGCGGTATATAATTCTGGTGCAATTCCTTTAAATAATGTAGCGATTTCAAGCTCTAAAGGAACTGCTATGACATTAAATAGCGGAGACTTAAATAACAATAGTATTTTAGATGCAGATGAGAGCTGGGTGTACACAGGTTCTTACACAATTACTGCAGCAGATATTACAGCTACAAAAGTAGATAATGTATTTAGTGTTACAAGTACAGAAATTACTACGGCAGAAACTGCAGCTCATACAGAAAATGTTCATGAAGATGATATTTCATTTGCATCAGTATTTGCAATATCAAATATTGTTGCAACAAATGATGATTTTTCAGCAACAGCTGTAAATGGTATTAATGGTGGAACTGCTGGTAATGTTTTTACAAATGATACAATAGATGGTGTAACAGCAACTTCTACCAATGTTACAGTCTCATTAATAGATTTAGACGGCTTAACCGGTGCTACAATTAATGCAGATGGTTTAGTATCTGTACCAGCAAATTCTGCAACAGGAAGTTATACATTAGTTTATAAAATTTGTGATAGTTCAAATGCAAATAATTGCGAAACTGCACAAATTATTGTAGTTGTAGATGGAGATACAGATGGTGACGGAGTTTTAGATTCTGTGGATGAATGTAATGGTTTTGATGATAATTTAGATAACGATAATGATGGTGTTGCAGATGGTTGTGATTTAGATGATGATAATGATGGTATTTTAGATTCGGCAGAAAATGCATCAAGTGGAGACCCGATTGTTGATACTAATGATAACGGAGTTTTAGATTACCAAGATCCTGCAATTTCTGGTTTTGTAGATTCAAATTCTGATAACATAGACGATAGATATGATATAGATTTAGACGGAACTATAGATCAATTTGATACAGATGCAGATGGTGATGGTTGTAACGATGTATTAGAAGCTGGTCATACAGAAAGCTCAACAATGCCCGGAGAAGTTCAGGGTTCAGGTTATAACGCAACAAACGGTAGAGTTACAGGTTTTACAACGGCATATACAGGTACAAATACAAATGTTTCAACGGCAGGTACAGCAGCTTCTATAACTGCTCAGCCACCAAACAGAAATATTTTAGTTGGAGAAAACACTACTTTTACGGTAACTACAGATGGTACAATTTTTCAATGGGAAATTAGTACAGATGGTGGTACAGTTTACAATACTGTTTTAGACGGTGGTGTTTATTCTGGTACAGCTACAAATACATTAACTATTACAGGTGTAACAAGCGCGCAGAATAATTACAAATATAGAGTTGTTGTTTCTAAATCTACTTATGCTTGTCCTACAATTTCAGATGCAGGTACATTAACTGTTTTTACAAATGATCCGCCAGTAGCAAGTAGCAACGCAATTACTGTTGCAGAAGAAAGTACGGGTACATCATTAGGTTTAACGGCACCTACAGATCCAGATGCAAATGCAATTACAATAACAGTTACAGGTTTGCCAAATTTAGGAATTGTTAAAAAAGCAAACGGAGATGTTGTTGCAAACAATTCTAATTTAACTGCAGCAGAAGTAGATGGTTTAATTTATGATGCACCAACTGCTTACGACGGAGTAGCAGATCCGGGAGAATTTACGTACACAGTTTCAGACGGAATAGCAGCACCAGTAACAGGTACAGCAGATATAACAATAACAGCTGTAAACGATTTACCAGTTGCAAATTCAGACGCAGGAACTGCATTAGAAGATAACCCTGTTAATATTGCAACAATTGGTAATAATGATACAGATGAAGATGGCAATGTTGTGCCATCAACAATAATTTTAATAGATCCTACAGATGCAGGAAATACAGGAGAAACAGGAAATCCTTTAGTAATTGCAGGTAAAGGAACTTACACTGTAGATGCTGCAGGTAATGTAACTTTTACTCCTGAAGATAATTTTAATGGCGATGCAGACATCAACTATACAATAAATGATGATAGTGGTTTTGCATCTAATGAAGCTTTACTAGATATTTCAATAACATCTGTAAATGACGTTCCTGAAGCAAATGCAGATGTAAATTCAACTACAGAAAACACAACATTAACAGTTAATGCTGCAAACGGAGTTTTAAATAATGACTCTGACGTTGATGCAGGAACCACTTTAAATGTAACCACTTTTACTATTGCAGGAGACGCAACAAATTATAACGCAGGACAAACAGCAACTATTGCAGGAGTTGGTACTTTGCAAATTAATTCTGATGGTAGTTATGAGTTTGTTCCGACAGCAAATTATTCTGGACCAGTACCAGTAACAACATATAACATTACAGATAATAACCCCGGAACACCAGGAACAGCTTCATCAACATTAACAATTACAATAAATGTAGATTCAGATAATGATGGTGTAGCAGATATAGCAGATTTAGATTCAGATAATGATGGAATTTTAGATACTGTTGAAGGATTAGGTACAGATCCAACTGCAGATGCAGATAATGATGGAACTCCAAATTACTTAGATGCAGATTCTGGAACATTAGACGGAAACGGTATTGCTGCAGGTTTTGATTTTGATGGTGACGGAATTCCAAATCACTTAGATTTAGATTCAGATAACGATGCTATTCCAGATGTTTTAGAAGCGGGTTATGCAGACACAAATAATGATGGTATTGCAGATGCAGCAGCAGTTAGTGTTGGTGCAAACGGTTTTGCAGATGGTTTAGAAACTGCCGCAGAAAGTGGTGTTGCAGCAAATAATCCAATAAATACAGATGCTGCATCAGATATAAATACAAACTTATTTAACTTTTTAGATAGAGATTCAGATAACGACGGTATTTCAGATACAGAAGAAGCTTTTTCTAATAATGTAACTTATAATGATACCACTAATGATGGTATTGTAGATGGTTTTGTTGATGCAAACAATAATGGTTGGCATGACACTATAGATAATGAAGGAACTTTTCCAACATTTTTAAATTCAGATACAGATACAATTCCTAATTATTTAGATTTAGATTCAGATGGCGATGGATTACCAGATACTTTTGAAGGTAATTTTCAAGTAACAGATGGAGATAATAATGGTATTGTTGGTACAGGAATACCAGCAGATGCAGATGCAGATGGTTTAGCAGATACTAATGACCCAGATTCTGCTGGTAATATTTTAGGAGGTTTTGGATTTAATCAAGATAGAGACGGTGATGGTGTAAAAAATTATTTAGATATAGATATTGATAATGACGGAATTATTGATAATATAGAAGGACAATCAACTACAGGTTATATTGCTCCCTCAGGAGTAGATACAGACGGCGATGGTTTAGATAATAATTATGATGTAGATAACGGTGGAACAGGAATTGGTTATACAAACACAGATGGTGGTTCTGCACCAGATTACGCAGATACAGATTCTGAAAATGATGGGATATTTGATATTTCTGAGAACAATATAGACAATTCTATAGATGCTGTTTTAGATGCAGATGCAAATGGAATTATAGATCCAGCTAATTTTACAGATTCAGATAATGATGGTTTAGCAGATATTTTTGATAATGTTTCAGGAATATCAACAGCAAATAATGCAACAAACGGAGATCAATCTGGCGTAAATGGTGGTGCAAAAACACAGCCAGATACAGATCCTATTGGAGGAGATAGAGACTGGAGAGAGTCTTCTACTCAAGATAATGATGGTGACGGAATTAATGACATCGTAGATTTAGATGATGATAACGATGGTATTTTAGATGTTGATGAAGATTTTAATGAAGATGGTGACAATAATCCAAGAACAAATCCGTCTGATAAAGATGGAGATGGGATACCTAATTATTTTGATTTAGACACAGATAATGATGGTATTACAGATTATATTGAAGCAGGAGGAACAGTTGACCCAGATGGAAATGGACAACCTGGAACAGGTGTTTTAGATAATACAGAAGTAAATTCTAAAGGAATTCCTTTAGCAGTTTCACCAGACACAGCAACAACAGGAACTAGCGAGACTTCAAGTTTAACAATACCAAATACTGCAGGAGCAGACAATCCTAACTTTGTAGATTTAGATTCTGATAATGACGGAATAACAGATGTAATTGAAGCCGGAGGAATAGATCCAGATGGAGATGGAAGATATGGTGCAGGATTGTTAAATGATGTAGATTCTGATGGATTGATAGATGCAATTGACCCTTATGATGATAGAAATGGTAACGCAGATACTGCTTTAAACCCAGGTGAAAAATTAACAATACCTAATACAGACGGAGATAGTTTACCAAATTATCTAGATTTAGATTCAGATGATGATTCTATTCCAGACAATGTAGAGGCACAAAGTACTTTGGGTTACATTCTACCAGCAGCAAATGATACAGATGAAGATGGTTTAAATGATGCTTATGATTCTACAAACGGAGTTGGAACTGCTGTTGTTCCTGTTGATACAGATAATGACGGAACACCAGATTATTTAGATTTAGACTCAGATAACGATACTTTAAAAGATATTGTAGAGGTAGGAAATGCTGCATTAGATACTAATGGAGATGGAAAAACTAACGGAACTACAGGTGTAAATGGATTAGAAAACACTTCTGAAAGTATAGACGGATATGATGACACTAATGGAATATATAATGACCCAAAAACAGATTTTGCAGATGAAGATGGAGATTTAAATACTGGTGGAGATGTAGATTACAGAGACATTTTAGACAATGATAATGATGGCGTTGCTGATGCTTTAGATTTAGATGATGATAATGATGGTATTTTAGATACAGCTGAAACGCCAGGTAATGTAGATCCAGACGCAGATTCAGATAATGATGGAACTCCAGATTATAAAGATCCAGATTATTTAGGTTTTGTTGATACAAATTCAGACGGAATTAACGATAATTTCGATACAGATTTAGATGGTACACCTGATCATCAAGATACAGATTCAGACAACGATTCTTGTCCAGATGTAAGAGAAGCAGGTCATATAGAAAGTACTACAAAATCAGGAGAAGTAGCAGGTACAGGTTATGCCACAAATGGTACGGTTACAGGTGCTACTACTTCATATTCAGGTAGTAATACAAATGTTACTACAGCTGGTACACCAGTAGTAATTAGTCAGCAACCTCAAGATCAATCTGGTTTTATTCAAGGTAGTGTAACTTTTGAAGTAACATCAACAGGTAATGTTTTTCAATGGCAAGAAAGTACAGATGGTGGTTCTACTTTTACAAATATTACCAACGGAGGTAAATATGCAGGAGCAACTACAAATTCTTTAACTATTTCTAACTTATCTACAACAGAAAATAATTACCAATATCAGGTAATTGTTTCTAAAACAGATTATAGTTGTGAAACCCCATCAACACCACCAGCAACATTAACGGTAAACAATAATCCACCAGTTGCTGTAGATGATTTAAACAATACAACAAATGAAGATACAGTTATAACAGTTGCAACAATTGTAGCCAATGATACAGATGTAGAAGATACAAATCCAGATCCATCAACAGTAATTTTAATAGATCCAAACAATACTTCAAATACAGGTTCAACAGGTACACCATTAGTTATAGCTAATATTGGTTCTTATGAGGTTGATCCTTTAGGAAATGTGAAATTCACACCAGTTTTAAATTACAATGGTGCGGCAAACATTAATTATACTGTAAAAGATAGTAATAATAATGTTTCTAATGAGGCTGTAATAGGAATAACAGTTACTGATGTAAATGATGCGCCAATTGCTAATAATGATACTTCTTCTGGTTTAGAAGGAGCAACACAAACTTTAACAACAATAGGAGCAAATGATACAGATGTAGACGGTACAATAGACGCTTCAACTGTTACTTTAATTGATCCAAATAATGCAGCGAATACAGGTTCTAATGGAGATCCTTTAGTAATTGCAAATGTTGGTACCTATTCGGTAAATGCTTTAGGAACAGTAACTTTTGTTCCTTTAGAAAACTTTAACGGATCTGCAGATATTTTATATACAGTTAAAGATGATGATGATTTAGTTTCTAATCAAGCTACTTTAGATATTTCGGTAACACCGGTAAATGACGCACCAGTTGCAAATCCAGATTCTGCAACAGAAGAAGAAGAGGTTACTATAAATGTAAATACTGTAAATGGTTTATTAAATAATGACTCAGATGTAGATGCCAATCCATTATCAATAACTCAATATGTAGTCGACGGAATAACAGTTCCTGTTGCAGCAGGTTCACCAGGAGTAAGAGCTATACCAAATGTAGGAACGTTAACAGTAAACTCAGATGGTAGCTATACATTTGTACCAGAGGAAGATTATAACGGATCGGTACCACAAGTAACATACACAGTAAGTGATGGAGAAAACACAGCAAACAGCACATTAAATATAACAGTAACACCAGTAAATGATGCGCCAGTTGCTGTTGATGATACATATACAACAAATGAAGATACAGCTGTAACCTTATTACCATTAACAGGAGATGATGATGTAGACGGAGATACGATTTCAATTACAAGTATCAACGGAACACCATTAACACCAGGAACAGCACAAAGCATTACAGTTCCAGATGGAACCGTAACAGTTTCAGCCGCAGGAGCGATTAGTTTTAAAGGAGATGCGAATTACAACGGAACCTCAACATTTGCTTATGTAATAAGTGATGGTAACGGAGAAACAGCCACTGCAAATGAGATTATTACAATTCAAGCAGTAAATGATGCGCCAGTAGCAAATCCAGATGTTGCCACAGTAAATGAAGATGTAACATTAACAGTCTTAAAAGCAGACGGATTAATAGATGATAATGATACAGATATTGATGGAGATACGTTAACTGTTACTCAATATGTAGTTGGCGGAACAACAGTTCCTGTTGCAGCAGGTTCACCAGGAGTAAGAGCAATACCAAATGTAGGAACGTTAACAGTAAACTCAGATGGTAGCTATACATTTGTACCAGAGGAAGATTATAATGGATCGGTACCACAAGTAACATACACAGTAAGTGATGGAGAAAACACAGCAAACAGCACATTAAATATAACAGTAACACCAGTAAATGATGCGCCAGTAGCTGTTGATGATACATATACAACAAACGAAGATACAGCTGTAACCTTATTACCATTAACAGGAGATGATGATGTAGATGGAGACACAATTTCAATTACAAGTATCAACGGAACACCATTAACACCAGGAACAGCACAAAGCATTACAGTTCCAGATGGAACCGTAACAGTTTCAGCCGCAGGAGCGATTAGTTTTAAAGGAGATGCGAATTACAACGGAACCTCAACATTTGCTTATGTAATAAGTGATGGTAACGGAGAAACAGCCACTGCAAATGAGATTATTACAATTGATGCAGTAAATGATGCGCCAGTAGCAAATCCAGATGTTGCCACAGTAAATGAAGATGTAACATTAACAGTCTTAAAAGCAGACGGACTAATAGATGATAATGACTCAGATGTAGATGCCAATCCATTATCAATAACTCAATATGTAGTCGACGGAATAACAGTTCCTGTTGCAGCAGGTTCACCAGGAGTAAGAGCTATACCAAATGTAGGAACGTTAACAGTAAACTCAGATGGTAGTTATAGTTTTGTGCCCTTAGCTGATTATAACGGATCGGTGCCACAAGTAACATACACAGTAACTGATGGAGAAAACACAGCAAACAGCACATTAAATATAACAGTAACACCAGTAAATGATGCGCCAGTAGCTGTTGATGATACATATACAACAAATGAAGATACAGCTGTAACCTTATTACCATTAACAGGAGATGATGATGTAGACGGAGACACAATCTCAATTACAAGTATCAACGGAACAGCATTAACACCAGGAACAGCACAAAGCATTACAGTTCCAGATGGAACCGTAACAGTTTCAGCCGCAGGAGCGATTAGTTTTAAAGGAGATGCGAATTACAACGGAACCTCAACATTTGCTTATGTAATAAGTGATGGTAACGGAGAAACAGCCACTGCGAATGAGATTATTACAATTGATGCAGTAAATGATGCGCCACTAGCAAATCCAGATGTTGCCACAGTAAATGAAGATGTAACATTAACAGTAGCAAAAGCAGACGGATTAATAGATGATAATGATACAGATATTGATGCAGACACGTTAACTGTTACTCAATATGTAGTTGGCGGAACAACAGTTGCGGTTGCAGCAGGCTCACCAGGAGTAAGAGCAATACCAAATGTAGGAACGTTAACAGTAAACTCAGATGGTAGCTATACATTTGTACCAGAGGAAGATTATAACGGATCGGTACCACAAGTAACATACACAGTAAGTGATGGAGAAAACACAGCAAACAGCACATTAAATATAACAGTAACACCAGTAAATGATGCGCCAGTAGCTGTTGATGATACATATACAACAAATGAAGATACAGCTGTAACCTTATTACCATTAACAGGAGATGATGATGTAGACGGAGATACGATTTCAATTACAAGTATCAACGGAATAACATTAACACCAGGAACAGCACAAAGCATTACAGTTCCAGATGGAACCGTAACAGTTTCAGCCGCAGGAGCGATTAGTTTTAAAGGAGATGCGAATTACAACGGAACCTCAACATTTGCTTATGTAATAAGTGATGGTAACGGACAAACAGCCGCTGCGAATGAGATTATTACAATTGATGCAGTAAATGATGCGCCACTAGCAAATCCAGATGTTGCCACAGTAAATGAAGATGTAACATTAACAGTAGCAAAAGCAGACGGATTAATAGATGATAATGACTCAGATGTAGATGCGAATCCATTATCAATTACTCAATATGTAGTTGGCGGAACAACAGTTGCGGTTGCAGCAGGCTCACCAGGAGTAAGAGTAATACCAAATGTAGGAACGTTGACAGTAAATTCAGATGGTAGCTACACATTTGTACCAGAGGAAGATTATAATGGATCAGTACCACAAGTAACATATACTGTAAGTGACGGAACAAACACAGCAAATAGCACATTAAATATAACAGTAACACCAATAAATGATGCGCCAGTTGCTAATAATGATTCAGCAGGTACAGATCCAGGAGTTGCAATAGATATTCCGGTATTATCAAATGATGATGATTTAGACGGAGACACGATTTCTGTAAGTAGAATTACAGTTCAGCCAGCGAACGGTACTGCAAGTATAAATCCTAATGGTACAGTTAAATATACACCAAATGCTGGATTTAATAACGGGTCTGATAGTTTTACGTATGAAATATCAGACGGAAATGGAGGCACAGATACAGCAGTTGTAAATGTAACAGTTCCTATTTCACCATTTCCACCTGTTGCAAATCCAGATTCAAATTCTACTTTAGAAGATGTTACATTAACGGTTTCAGCTGCAAACGGAGTTTTAAAGAATGATACCGACGGTAACTTAGATACTTTATCTGTTGTAAGTTTTTCTGTAGATGGTATTCCTGGTTCTAAATTAGCAGGCGAAACATCAGTTATTCCAGCGGTAGGTTCTTTAAAAATTAATGCAGACGGAAGTTATGAATTTATACCAGCATTAAATTATAATGGAGATATACCTCAAGTAACATATGTTGTAACAGATAATTCTGGTTTAACAACAGATGCATCTGGTACACTAGATATAGAAGTAACACCTGTAAACGATACACCAGTTGCAGAAAACGACACTAATACAACAAATGAAGATACAGTTTTAAATGTAACTGCTGCAAATGGAGTTTTAGATAATGATGATGATTTAGACGGAGATGCAATTTCTGTAAAAGAATTTGAAATTAACGGTACAGTTAGTGCTGCAGGAACAACTGTAACGGTTACAGAAGGTACACTAACACTTTTAAGTGATGGTAGTTATACTTTTTCACCAGCTACAGATTTTAATGGAAGCTTTCCAGAAGTTACTTATACATTAACAGACGGTACTGTTGATGTAGATGCAACATTAAATATTTCTGTAACACCGGTAAATGATCCGCCAGTAGCAGTAGATAATTTAGGGAATTCAGGAAATGAAGATAACCCAATTACTGTAACAGCAATTGGTGCCAATGATACAGATGATGGTTCTGTAGATCCATCAACAATAAGACTTATAGATCCAAGCAACGCTTCTAATTTTGGTGACTCTACGAATCCATTAATAATTGCAAATGTGGGTACTTATACGGTTAATAACAACGGAGATGTCTTGTTTTCTCCAGTAGCCAATTTTAATGGAAATGCAAATATTAAATATACAATTAGAGATAATGAAGGTTTAGTTTCTGCAAATCAAGCTACAATTGGAATTACTATTAACGGAACAAATGATGTTCCTGTTGCAACAGCCGATGTAAATTCTGTTGATGAAGGAAACACACTAAATGTAAATGCAACAAACGGTGTTCTAAGTAATGATTCTGATGTTGACGGAAATCCTTTAATGGTAACACAGATTTCTATTGATGGAACTACATACTTAGCAGGTAATACAGCTTCTATTACAGAAGGAGATTTAGTAGTTAATTCTGATGGTAGTTATACTTTAACTCCTGCAACAAACTTTAATGGAGTTATTCCGAAAGTTACTTATACTGTTTCAGACGGTATAACAACTACAACATCTACATTAGATATTACAGTAAACCCTATTAATGATAGGCCAGATGCAAATCCAGATGTAAACAGTACTTTAGAAGATACATTATTATCTGTAGCAGCAGCAAACGGAGTTTTAAATAATGATTCTGATGTTGATGGTGATGCAATTTCAGTGACAGCAATTTCTATTGGAGGCACACCTAAAAACGTAGGAGAAGATATTGCTTTAACAGAAGGAACTTTAAAATTAAATGCAAACGGTAGTTATACATTTTTACCAGCATTAAATTTTAACGGGAATGTACCAGAAATAACTTACACGGTTTCTGATGGTTCATTAACAGAAACAAGTACATTAAATATTAGTGTAACTCCTGTAAATGATGCGCCAACGGCAGTGTTAGATACAGATACTACATCAGAAGATACAGTATTAACCGTAAATGCAGTAAACGGAGTTTTAAATAATGATTCTGATATTGATGCAGATCCATTAACTGTGTCACAATTTTCTGTTGCTGGTATAACTTACAATGCAGGTGAAACAGCAAACTTTGCAGAAGGTTCAATCAAATTAAATTCTGATGGTAGTTATGAATATACACCTACAACAGATTTTAACGGACCAGTTTCTACAGTTACTTATACTGTTTCTGATGGTACAAATACTTCTAATACAACTTTAAAAATAGAAGTAACACCAATTAATGATGCACCAGATTTAGTAGTAGATACAAATAGTACACAAGAAGATATTCAATTAAATGTATCTGCAATAAACGGAGTTTTAAGTAACGATACAGATAAAGAAAATAATAGCTTAACGGTAACTCAATTTACAGTTAGTGGTACAAATTATACACCAGGAAATACAGCTAACTTAACAGAAGGAACTTTAAGGTTAAATACAGACGGTAGTTATGTTTATACACCAGCAACTAACTTTAATGGTGCGGTGCCAACTGTAACTTATACGGCTACAGATGGTGATGATACTTCAACATCAACTTTAGATATTAATGTTACTCCAATAAACGATTCGCCATTTGCAAACGTAGACACAAATGCAACCAACGAAGATGTTACATTAAATGTTACAGCAGCAAACGGATTATTAAATAATGATTCAGATCCAGAAAATGACCCAATAACTGTAACTAAATTTACAATTGGAGGAACAGAATATACTGCTGGAACTTTAGCAAGTATAATAGAAGGAGATATACAAATAAATGCAGATGGTAGTTATAGTTTTACACCAGCATTAAATTATAATGGCGCTGTTCCTGTAGTTAATTATACTATTACAGATGGTACAAACACAGCTAATAGTACATTAACGTTAACAATAAATGCAACAAATGATGCACCAACAGCAATTTTAGATACAAATTCAACTACAGAAGATGTCGCTTTAAATGTTGTACCAGCAGACGGAGTACTTAAAAATGATTCTGATTTAGATGGAGATGTTATTAATCTAACTGGTTTTGTAGTAGAAACTACATCTTATTTAGCAGGAGAAACTGCAACTACATCAGCAGGAACAATCAAATTAAATTCTGATGGTAGTTATACTTATGTGCCAGCTAGTAACTTTAACGGAGCTGTGCCTCAAGTAACTTATACAATTACAGATGGTGTCTTAACAGCATCTACAACATTAGATATTAACGTAACTGCTGTTAATGATTCGCCAATTGCAAATACAGATACTAATTCAACAGATGAAGATGTTGCAATTAATGTAAATGCTGCAAACGGATTATTGAATAACGATTCTGATCCAGAAGGTGATGCTATAACTGTTACTCAATTTACCGTAAACGGTACAGTTTATACAGCGGGTGCAACTGCAACAATAACAGAAGGGGTTTTAAAGATTAATGGAGACGGAAGTTATGACTTTACGCCAGCATTAAATTATAATGGAGCTGTTCCTCTTATTAATTACACAATTTCAGATGGAGCCAATACAGCAAATAGCACTTTAACATTGTCTATTAATCCTGTAAATGATGCGCCAACTGCAATTGCAGATACAGATGAAACAAATGAAGATGTAACCTTAAATGTAGCATCAACAAATGGTGTTCTTACAAATGATTCTGATATTGATACAAATTCAATTACCGTAACGCAATTTGAAATTGGAGGTACAACTGTTCTAGCAGGAAATTCAGTTTCTGTTGCAGAAGGAGATTTAACAATTAATACAGATGGCAGTTATACATTTGTTCCAACACCAAACTTTAACGGGGTTGTACAAACAGCAACTTATACAGTTTCAGACGGAACAGATTCTGCAACAGCAACATTAATTATTACAGTAAATCCAACAAATGATACACCAACATTAATTGCAGATACAGATACAACATCAGAAGATGTTACGCTAAGTGTAAACGCAGCTAATGGAGTATTGAACAACGATTCTGATATTGATGGAGATGCATTAACTGTAAGTAAATTTACAGTATCTGGAACATCATACACAGCAGGACAAACTGCTACAATTCCATCAGGAACAATTACTTTAAATACAGATGGTAGTTACGATTATGTGCCAGCTTTAAACTTTAACGGAGCTGTACCTACTGTAACTTACACAGCTACAGATGGTGTAAATACAGCAAACAGTACATTAAAAATTACTGTAACGCCTGTAAATGATAATCCGGTGGCGCTAGATGATACATCATCTACAGATCCAAATATTTCAGTAAATATTCCGGTATTAACAAATGATTCTGATTTAGATGGAGATATTTTGTCAATAAGTAATATTACTGTTGCACCAACAAAAGGTACCGCTGTAATTTTTGATAACGGAACTCCTGCAGATACATCAGACGATGTAGTTACATATACACCTCAACCAGGATTTAACAACGGAACAGACACATTTACTTATGAAATTTCTGATGGAAATGGAGGAACAGATACCGCTGTTGTAACAATTGCAGTACCACAATCTGCATTCTCTCCGGTTGCAAATCCAGATACTAATCAAACAGATGAAGAAGTTAACTTAGTAGTAGTAGATGCTGATGCAAAAAGCTTAATTAAGAATGATACGGATGCAAATTTAGATGCTATTACAGTAACACAGTTTACTGCAGGAGGTGTAAATTATGCAGCAGGAAGTACAGCTAATTTACCACAAGGTAATTTAACAATTAATGCAGGTGGTGGTTATACTTTTGAACCAGCAACTAATTTTAATGGCGCAGTACCACAAGTAACTTATACAATTACAGATGGTACAGGAACGCCAAACGCAACTAGTACTTTAGATATAACTGTTAATCCTATTAATGATGCTCCGATAGCAAATCAAGATAATGAAACTACTTTAGAAGATACTACGTTAACAGTAAATGCTGCAAACGGAATATTAGATAATGATACAGATATCGATGGAGATGTACTTTCTGTAAAAGAATTTGAAATTGGAGGAACTACTTTTACAGCAGGAACTACTGCAAATGTTACAGAAGGTTCTATAGAAATTTCATCAGATGGTAGTTATATTTTTACACCAGCAACTAACTTTAACGGAGTAGTGCCGCAAATAACATATAATGTTACAGATGGTTCTGCAACAGTTCCTGGAACTTTAGATATAACAGTAACACCTGTTAATGATGCACCAATAGCAGTAAATGATTTAGGAACAACAACATTAGAAGATACTGATGTTACCGTTGTTACAATTGGTAATAATGATACAGATGATGATGCTGTAGATCCATCAACAGTTACTTTAATAGATCCAAACGATCCAACAAATACAGGAAACACTGCAATACCATTATTAATTGCAGGAGTTGGAACTTATTCTGTTGATAATTTAGGAAATGTAACATTTGATCCGGCAGATAATTTTAACGGACTAGCAAATATTAATTATACAATTCAGGATAACGACGGAACGCCATTAACATCAAATGTTGCAACAATCGGAATTACTGTAACATCAGTAAATGATAATCCGGTGGTTGTAGACGAAGTAAATTCGACAACAGAAGATACGCAGTTAATTGTAACCGCAGCAAACGGATTGTTAACAAATGATTCAGATTTAGACGGAGATCCATTAAGTATAGCAATTTTTGAAGTTAGAGGAAACGTTTACACAGCAGGTGAAACGGTAAGTTTAACAGAAGGTTCTATAGAAATTTCATCAGATGGTAGTTATATTTTTACACCAGCAACTAACTTTAACGGAGTAGTACCGCAAATAACATATAATGTTACAGATGGTTCTGCAACAGTTCCTGGAACTTTAGATATAACAGTTACACCTGTTAATGATGCACCAATAGCAGTAAATGATTTAGGAACAACAACATTAGAAGATACCGATGTTACCGTTGCTACAATTGGTAATAATGATACAGATGATGTTGCTGTAGATCCATCAACAGTTACTTTAATAGATCCAAACGATCCAACAAATACAGGAAACACTGCCATACCATTATTAATTGCAGGAGTTGGAACTTATTCTGTTGATAATTTAGGAAATGTAACATTTGATCCGGCAGATAATTTTAACGGACCAGCAAATATTAATTATACAATTCAGGATAACGACGGAACTCCATTGACATCAAATGTTGCAACAATCGGAATTACTGTAACATCAGTAAATGATAATCCGGTGGTTGTAGACGAAGTAAATTCGACAACAGAAGATACGCAGTTAATTGTAACTGCAGCAAACGGATTGTTAACCAATGATTCAGATTTAGACGGAGATCCATTAAGTATAGCAACTTTTGAAGTTAGAGGAAACGTTTACACAGCAGGTGAAACGGTAAGTTTAACAGAAGGTTCTATAGAAATTTCATCAGATGGTAGTTATATTTTTACACCAGCAACTAACTTTAACGGAGTAGTGCCGCAAATAACATATAATGTTACAGATGGTTCTGCAACAGTTCCTGGAACTTTAGATATAACAGTTACACCTGTTAATGATGCACCAATAGCAGTAAATGATTTAGGAACAACAACATTAGAAGATACCGATGTTACCGTTGCTACAATTGGTAATAATGATACAGATGATGTTGCTGTAGATCCATCAACAGTTACTTTAATAGATCCAAACGATCCAACAAATACAGGAAACACTGCAATACCATTATTAATTGCAGGAGTTGGAACTTATTCTGTTGATAATTTAGGAAATGTAACATTTGATCCGGCAGATAATTTTAACGGACCAGCAAATATTAATTATACAATTCAGGATAACGACGGAACGCCATTGACATCAAATGTTGCAACAATCGGAATTACAGTAACATCAGTAAATGATAATCCGGTAGTTGTAGACGAAGTAAATTCGACAACAGAAGATGCGCAGTTAATTGTAACTGCAGCAAACGGATTGTTAACAAATGATTCAGATTTAGACGGAGATCCATTAAGTATAGCAGCTTTTGTTGTAGATGGTACAACTTATGGCGCTGGTGAAACCGCAACTTTTACAGAAGGAGTTTTAAAAATTACTTCTGATGGAGGTTACACATTTACGCCAGCATCTAATTTTAACGGTACGGTACCAGAAATTACATACAATGTAACAGATGGTTCAGCAACGGTACCAGGAACTTTAGATATTACTGTAACTGCAGTAAATGATGCTCCAGTTGCTATCGCAGATTCAAATGATACGAATGAGGATACTCCATTAACAGTATCAGCAGTAAACGGTATTCTGGCTAATGATACAGATTTAGAAAATGATACTTTAACTGTTACAGCGTTAACTATCAATGGTAATTCAGAAACTGTAGGAGCTCCAATTAGCTTAACAGAAGGTGTTTTACAAATAGAATCAGACGGTAGTTATACATTTACGCCTACCGCTAATTTTAATGGTGATGTACCACAAGTAACTTATACAGCAAATGATGGGTTAAATTCTGTGATGAGTACGCTAGATATAGTTGTAAATCCAATTAACGATGCACCTATTGCAGTTTTAGATACAAATACTACAAATGAAGACACGCCGTTAACGGTTACTGCTGCAAACGGATTATTAACTAATGATTCTGATACAGAAAACAGTTCTCTAAGTGTTACAACATTTACAGTAAACGGTACAACTTATATTGCCGGAAACACAGTTTCTTTAGCAGAAGGAAGTTTATTAATAAATTCTGATGGTAGTTACACATTTACACCAATTGCTAATTTTAATGGTTCTTTACCACAAATTGCCTATACAATTACAGATGGTGCAAATACAGCAAACTCAACATTAGATATTTCAGTTTCTCCTATAAATGATGCGCCTGTAGCAACAAATGACGTAACATCAACAGACCCTGGAGTTGCAGTAGTAATAGCTGTTTTACCAAATGATACAGATATAGATGGAGACGTGTTAAATGTTTCATCAATTGTTACTCAGCCAGCAAATGGTACTGTGGTAATTAACGGAGATAATACAATAACTTATACTCCAAACCCTGGTTTTAACAAAGGGTCAGATTCTTTCGAATATCAAGTTTGTGATACTAATGGCTTGTGTGACTCTGCAACTGTAAATATTACAGTGCCAAAATCATTCTTGCCACCAGTTGCAAATCCAGATGCAGAATCTACATCAGAAGATGTAACTTTAACAGTAGATGCAGTAAATGGTTTATTAAATAATGATACCGATTCGAATCCAGGAGAAACATTAACTGTAGTTACTTTTCAGATTGATGGTACAAACTATACTGCCGGAGAAACAGCAACAATTACAGAAGGTCAAATAACAATTAATGCAGATGGTAGTTATACTTTTGTACCAACAGCAAATTATAATGGTTCGGTTCCGGTAATTAATTACACAATTTCAGACGGAACACCAACAGACAATTCTAGTAGTACATTAACATTAAATATTACTCCTGTTAATGATGTGCCTGTTGCTATTGCAGATACTAAAACAACACCAGAAGATGTACAATTAAATGTTGACGCTTCTGCAGGATTGTTAATTAATGATTCTGATACAGACGGTACGCCTTTAACATTAACACAGTTTACTATAAACGGAACAGATTATGCTGCAGGTACAACAGTAAACTTAGTAGAAGGTGCAATAACTGTAAACGGAGATGGTAGTTATATCTATAACCCAGCAACAGATTTCTTAGGTGCTGTGCCTCAAGTTACTTATACAGTTACAGACGGTTCATTATCAACAACAAGTACTTTAGACATATCTGTAACAGGTGTTAATGATGCACCAGTTGCTGTAGATGATTTAGGAAATACTAGTAATGAAGATGCACCAGTAAATGTATCATTAATAACTAATAACGATACCGATGATAGTGCAGCTATCGATGCAACTACTATTATATTGATAGATCCTAACAACGCAGCAAATACAGGTAACTCTTCTAACCCATTAGTTATATCTGGTGTTGGTAGTTATTCTGTAGATACTTTAGGTAATGTAGTTTTTACACCGTTGCCAAACTTTAATGGTGTTGCAGATATTAAGTACACAGTAGAAGATAATGAAGGTTTAGTTTCTAACGAAGCAGTAATAGGAATAACAATTACAGCTGTAAATGATGCACCAAATGCCGTTGCAGATGTTAATACAACTGCAGAAGATACTGTATTAGCAGTAAACGCTTCAAACGGATTATTAATTAATGATAATGACGTTGAAGGAACTCCGTTAACAATATTAGAATTTACTGTAGGAGGTGTAGATACACCAGCAGGAAATACAATTTCTTTAACAGAAGGAGATTTAATTATAAATTCTGATGGTAGTTATACTTTTACACCTGCATTAGACTTTACAGGTAATGTTCCTCAGATTACTTATACAGTTTCAGATGGAAATGAAAATAGTGATGCAACATTAGATATTACTGTTACAGGAGAAAACGATGCACCAGTTGCAGGTAATGATACTGAAACAACAATTCAAAATACACCAGTAACAATAGCAACTGTAACTGCAAATGATACAGATACTGATGGTACTATAGATGCATCTACAATAACATTAATAGATCCTAATAATGCTAGCAATACAGGTAATTCTACTACACCATTAATTATTGCAGGTGAAGGAACTTATACTGTTGATAATCTTGGTAATATAGTATTTACACCAGAATTAGAATTTACAGGTGAGGCTAATGTAATTTATACGGTAGAGGATAATAATGGTCTTTTATCTAATGAAGCACAAGTAACTGTTACAGTTCTTCCAGATACAGACGGAGACGGAATTATTGATAGTGTTGATTTAGATGATGATAATGACGGAATCTCAGATGTTGTTGAAAATGGAGGAAATGATCCATTAGCAGATACCGATAATGATGGAATTCCAGATTATAAAGATCCAGACAACATTACTTTAGATGAAAATAATGACGGAATTGACGATAACTTTGATAAAGATAAAGACGGAATTATAGATCAGTTTGATAATGATTCAGATAATGACGGTATTTCTGACTTAGTTGAAGCAGGCGGAGTTGATGCAGATGGAGACGGTAAAGTAGATAACTTTACAGACACTAATAATGATGGTTTAGATGATGCAATTGCTAACAATCCATTACCAGTATTAGATTCAGACGGCGACGGAGTTCCAAATTACAAAGATTTAGACTCAGATGCAGACGGAATTATAGATAACATCGAAGCGCAAAATCCATTAACGTATGTGGCTCCTTCAGGTGTAGATACAGATAAAGATGGTATCGATGATGCTTACGATTTAGACTGTGCGCCTTGTGGTTCTATAACAGGATCTCCAGTAAATAATCCAGAAAATGCAGATTCAGATGCATTGCCAAATTATTTAGATTTAGATTCAGATAATGACGGAATTGTAGATAACATCGAATGGCAAACTACAGTGGGTTACATTGCACCAGGAGCAGATTCAGATGGCAATGGTTTAGCAGATGTTTATGAAACTGCACCAGGATCTGGTAACCCAATTAGATTCCCATTAAATACAGATGGTATTGATCCGCCAGATTATACAGATGTAGATTCAGATGGCGACGGTGTTCTAGATACGGTTGAAGCTTATGATACAGATGGAGATAATGTTGCAGACAATGGAAATGTATTTTCAGGAGTAGATTCAGATGGAGATGGTTTAGATGATGCGTTTGATTTAAACACAGGCGGCTTATCAGATCAAGATGCAGCATCAAATAATAATCAAGATGTTACATTATTCCCTAATGATCAAGATCCAGGAACAGCAGAAGTAGATTTTAGAGATAAAATTACTTTCGGAGTGCAAATAGATACAGATGGTGATGGTATAACAGATGATATAGATATAGATGATGATAATGATGGAATTGTAGATGTAGTTGAATCGTTAGGATATATTCCTTCGTCATCAGCAAACGACCCTAGATGTATATTACCTAACGTAAGTTTCCAAAATCCAACTTATGTGGCAGGAACAGGTGTTTCTGGTTCGGGTTCTATAGGAGCTAAATATCGTTTTGAAAATGTTGTAGATGTTACAGGTTTCGGTGGAACGGGTGGAATTTTAGATGCAATTGTAGAAATTACAGACATTAAAGGAGGAGCTTCATTAATTTCTATAGATAATTCTACTACAGGTAATCCAGATGCTTGGCAACCAGAATACACTGTGCCAACACCAACAGGTAATAAAGCAGAAATGGCATTTAGAGTTACATTAGTTAACGATAATACTAACACTCTTTACAATATTAGTAGATTTAGTGGTGCCATATTTGATATAGATGGAGCTAACGCTAGAGAGTCTGTGATACTTTCTAGACCAGGTTTATATGCGGTAGATAATGAAACATTATTAAATGTTACAGATAACCCAGCAACTGGTTTAGTAACTTTTGAGGGACCAGATGATACTTATGCAGGTGTAGATGTATCACCAAGGTTAGCAACTTACTTTGGTTACTATAATACTTCTGCTTTTGATATTAGATTCTCTGCAGAATTATTATCAGCATCATCAAATACAAACTTAGGTTCTGTGTTATTCTCTGGTTGTGCAATAAACGGATTGTTTGAAGGAAATACAGCATCAAGCTCTCCATCACAAACCAACGGAACTTCAGAAAACTCAGGTCCTGGAACATTCCCATTATTTACAGTAAATGATGGTATTGATAGCGACGGAGACGGAATATCAGATGATAAGGATATTGATTCAGATAACGACGGAATTCCTGATAACGTAGAAGCACAAACTACAGCAGGTTATATCAAGCCAATTTCTGCAACAGCAGATGCAGATATGGATGGTTTAATAGATGCTTACGATAACAATGCTGTAATAAGCGGTTTAATACCTGTAGATACAGAAGGTGATTTTAATCCAGATTATTTAGATTTAGATTCAGATAATGATGGTTTAAATGATACAGAAGAAGCCGGTTTTGTTAAGGCAACTGTTAATAATGATTCTGATGCAGATGGTTTATTAGATAGTTATGATGACAATAACACAGCAGGTGCATTATTTGATGTAAATGATGATCAAGATAACGGTGCAATAGATTTACCAGACCTTGATAATACATCTACACCAGAAGTAGATTACAGAGAAATTAAAGATAATGATAACGATGGTGTGCCAGATAGCGTAGATTTAGATGATGATAATGACGGAATTCCAGATTCAGTAGAACAAAATGGAGATCCATTAAGAGATACAGATAAAGATGGCATTCCAGATTCTCTTGATTTAGATTCAGACGGTGACGGTATAAGCGATTTAATAGAGTCAGGGTTTGGACAAGTAGATTTAGACAACGATGGAAGAATTGATGGTGCAGAAACAAATTCTGGTGCAAACGGATTATTTGATGCAATAGAAGATGGCGTAGAAAGCGGTACAACAATCAATAACCCGCAAGATTCAGATAAAGATGGAGTTTTAGATTTCCAAGATATAGATGATGATAATGATGGTATCAATACTCTAGAAGAAGATGTTGTTAGTATTAACGGAGATCCAACGGATGACGATTCTGACAATGATGGGATACCTAATTATTTAGACGAAGATGACGATAATGATGGAGTTTTAACTAAGGATGAAGACAACAATAACAATGGTAACTTTAATGATGATGATGATAATAATGATGGAACACCAGATTATTTAGATTCATTGGATACAGATAATGACGGAATACCAGATAGTGAAGATTTAGATGACGATAACGATGGTAATCCAGATTCATCAGATCCAAATCCACTAGTTCCAGCTGTAAGTCCAGAAACATTAACGGTTGTAGAAGGTTTATCAGGTGTTGCAAATGTATTAGCAAATGATGATTATTTACCAGGCGCAAATACAACAATAACAGATGCAGGAACGGGAACTGCTGCAGGCGTTGTAAGTTTTGATCCATTAACCGGAGAGATGACTTATACACCAGCTGAAGGAGAAGAAGGAACAACAGTAACAGTAGATTATACAGTTTGTAATACAGCTGTAAATCCATCAGTATGTAAAACGACAGCAGTTACAATTACAGTTCAACCAGATAATGATAATGATGGCGATCCAGATGTTACAGATTTAGATGATGATAATGATGGTAATCTAGATTCATCAGATCCAAATCCATTAGTTCCAGCTGTAAGTCCAGATGTGTTAACGGTTGTAGAAGGTTTATCAGGCGTTGTAAATGTATTAGCAAATGATGATTATTTACCAGGAACTAACACAACAATAACAGATGCAGGAACAGGAACTGCTGCAGGTGTTGTAAGTTTTGATCCATTAACCGGAGAGATGACTTATACACCAGCGGTAGGAGAAGAAGGAACAACAGTAACAGTAGATTATACAGTTTGTAATACAGCTGTAAATCCATCAGTATGTAAAACGACAGCAGTTACAATTACAGTTCAACCAGATAATGATAATGATGGTGATCCAGATATTACAGATTTAGATGATGATAATGATGGTAATCCAGATTCATCAGATCCAAATCCATTGGTTCCAACCGTAAGTTCAGATGTGTTAACGGTTGTAGAAGGTTTATCAGGTGTTGTAAATGTATTAGCAAATGATGATTATTTACCAGGAACTAACACGACATTAACAGATGCTGGAACAGGAACTGCTGCAGGCGTTGTAAGTTTTGATCCATTAACCGGAGAGATGACTTATACACCAGCGATAGGAGAAGAAGGAACAACACTAACAGTAGATTATACAGTTTGTAATACAGCTGTAAGTCCATCAGTATGTAGAACAGAAACGGTAACAATTACAGTTCAATCGGATAATGATAATGATGGTGATCCAGATGTTACAGATTTAGATGATGATAACGATGGTAATCCAGATTCATCAGATCCAAATCCATTAGTTCCAACCGTAAGTTCAGATGTGTTAACGGTTGTAGAAGGTTTATCAGGCGTTGTAAATGTATTGGCAAACGATGATTATTTACCAGGAACTAATACAACATTAACAGATGCTGGAACAGGAACTGCTACAGGCGTTGTAAGTTTTAATCCATTAACCGGAGAGATGACTTATACACCAGCGATAGGAGAAGAAGGAACAACAGTAACAATAGATTATACAGTTTGTAATACAGCTGTAAGTCCATCAGTATGTAAAACTGAAACGGTAACAATTACAGTTCAACCAGATAATGATAATGATGGCGATCCAGATGTTACAGATTTAGATGATGATAATGATGGTAATCCAGATTCATCAGATCCAAATCCACTAGTTCCAACCGTAAGTTCAGATGTGCTAGTAGTAACTATTAATACACCAGGTGTTGTAAATGTATTAGCAAATGATGATTACTTACCAGGAACTAATACGACACTAACAGATGCCGGAACAGGAACTGCTGCAGGTGTTGTAAGTTTTGATCCATTAACCGGAGAGATGACCTATATACCAGCCGTAGGAGAAGAAGGAACAACAGTAACAATAGATTATACAGTTTGTAATACAGCTGTAAGTCCATCAGTATGTAAAACTGAAACGGTAACAATTACGGTAGAAGGTGATACAGATGGAGATGGAATTCCTAATAATATTGATTTAGACGATGATAATGATGGGATACCAGATTCAGTTGAGCAAAATGGTGATCCATTAAGAGATACAGATAATGATGGCATTCCAGATCATTTAGATCTAGATTCAGACGGTGATGGTGTAAACGATGTTGTAGAAGCTGGTAATGGAGCTTTAGATGCTGATAATGATGGTGTAATAGACGGTGCAGATACTGGTTCTGGTTCTAATGGATTATTCGACGGAGTTGAGGTAACGCCAGAAAGCGGAACTATAGATTATACACCTGTTGATACAGATAAAGATGGTAAACCAGACTTTCAAGATACAGATGATGATGGTGATGGAGTTGATACAATAGATGAAGATGTTGTTTCTGTTAACGGAGATCCAACAGATGATGATACTGATAAAGACGGTATACCAAATTACTTAGATACAGATGACGATGGAGATGGTATTGATACTTCGGATGAAGATGTAGCTTTAATCAATGGAGATCCAACAGATGATGATACCGATAAAGATGGTATACCAAATTATCTAGATACCGATGATGATGGCGATGGTATTGAAACTATAGATGAAGATAATAACGGAGATTCTAACTTAAACAATGATGATGATGATTTAGACGGAATTCCAGATTATTTAGATGCTGATGACACCGACGGAGACGGCGTACCTGATAGTGTAGATTTAGATGATGATAATGATGGTATTCCAGATTTTATCGAAAACGGAGGTGACAATAGTTTAGATACTGATAGTGACGGTATTCCAGATCATTTAGATTTAGATTCAGACGGAGATAGTTTAACAGATTTAGAAGAATCTGGTTCTGGTGCAACAGATGCCAATAATGACGGAGTTATAGATGGTTCTGACACAGGTTCTGGATTGAACGGATTATTTAACGATTTAGAAACGTTTGATGATAGCGGTATTTTAAGTTATATTGTTAGAAATACGGATTCCGATGATAAAAAAGATTTCCAAGATATTGATGATGATAATGATGGAATATTAACTATCGATGAATACATGTTCGATTGTGACAATGATCAAATTCAAGATCATATGGATGTTACAAATTGTGACTTGGTTCCGAATGCATTCTCTCCAAACGGAGACGGTAACAACGATACGTTTGTAATACCTGCACTAGCTAATTATCCTAATTTTAAATTAGAAATATCTAATAGATGGGGTAATAAAGTGTACGAGTATAGTAATAATGGTAAAACGAGTCCAGATTGGTGGGACGGTTACTCTACGGGTAGATTAACTCTAAACGATAGTAAACCAGTACCAACAGGAACTTATTTCTACATTATTTACTTTAATGACGGCGTTAGAAAACCAATTACAGGTTGGGTATATTTAAATAGATAACAGATAAAAAATAAAGGCAATAAAAATGAAAAAATTAATTGTAATAATTACAGTGCTATTATTTACTGTTTCTGTAAAAGCACAACAAGACCCTCAGTATACACAATATATGTATAACATGAATATCATAAACCCAGCTTATGCTGGGTCATATGATGTTCTAAGTGTAAATCTTTTAGGTAGATCACAATGGGTTGGTATAGACGGAGCACCAAGAACATTAACATTAGGGATAAATTCTCCAGTAGGTAAAAATGTTGGTTTAGGCTTTTCTGTTATTGTAGACGAAATAGGTCCGGTAGAAGAACAAAATGTATACGGAGATTTTTCTTACACATTAAAAGTGGGTGAAAATGCAAATTTAGCTTTAGGTATTAAAGCAGGCTTTACGTTTTTTAATGTTTGTTTGCCGTGTTTAAACACTGTAAATGATAATGATCAAGCATTTATAAATCAGAATGCAAATAAAATTTTACCAAACTTAGGCGCAGGTGCATTTTATTATACCGATAAGTTTTATGCAGGTTTATCAATACCAAATCTTTTACAAACATTTCATTTCGAAAAAGAAGGTGGTCAAGTAACAAGAGCATCAGAAAGAAAACACTTTTTTTTAACAACAGGTTATGTTTTCGATTTATCTGATGATGTTAAATTAAAACCATCTACGATGGTAAAGGCTGCAGAAGGTGCACCATTATCAATAGATTTTTCTGGAAATGTACTTTTATATGACAAATTAGAATTTGGGCTTTCTTACAGATTAGATGAATCTGTTTCTGCATTAATAAATGTAAGAGCATCAAAAAGTTTAAGAATAGGTTATGCTTATGATTATACATTAACAAACTTGGGTAATTTTAACTCTGGTTCGCATGAAGTTTTTGTGCTATTTAATTTCGATTTTGAAAGAAATAAAATTAAATCTCCAAGATTCTTTTAGTTTTAACACAACAATTATGAAAAAAACAATACAAATTACAATCGTACTTTTATTTAGTTCTTTAACCATACTTGGGCAAACTAAAGAAACTAAAAAAGCAGATACTTACTTTGAAAACTTATCTTATGTTTTTGCTGCAGAAGCTTATGAGAAATTAGCATCAGAAAATGCAACAGAGCATGTTTTGCAAAGACTTGCAGATAGTTATTATTTTAATGTGAATATGCAAAATGCCTCGAGTGCTTATGAGCGTTTATTTAATAAGTACCCTAATCAATCCCCAGAGCACATTTTTAGATATGCGCAAACCTTAAGAAGTGTTGGTAAATTTGATGCATCTAATTTATGGATGAAAAAATTTCATGAACAAAAGCAAAATGATTCTAGAGGAGAAAACTTTACAAACAAAGAAGTAACCTTAGATGAATTAAAAAACGGAAAACCAAATTTTACAGTAGTTAACCAAAGAAGTATCAATACAAAATATTCAGATTTTGGAGTGACTGACTACGGTAATACAATTTTATTTTCTTCACCAAGAGAAAGAAATTTATTTGTAAAAAGAAGCCATACAAGAAACGATAAATATTTTCTAGATATTTTTAAAGTTGTTAAAGAAAAAATTACAACTGTAGAAGGAGATGATTCTGAAGTGAGACCAATGTTTTCTGATGAGGTAAACTCTAAATATCACGAATCTTCTGTTAGTTTTTCTCCGGATAAAAAAACAATGTATTTTACAAGAAACAATTATGTAGCAGGTAAATATAAAGTTGACAAAGAAGGGTATAATAATTTAAAAATTTTAAAAGCAGAATGGAACTACAATAAATGGGATAACGTAGTAGAATTACCATTTAATAGTAGCGAATATTCTGTGGGTCATCCATCTGTTAGTAAAGATGGTAAAAAATTATATTTTGTTTCTGATATGCCTGGTGGAGTTGGAGGTACAGATATTTATGTGGTAGAAATTAAAGAAAATGGTGGCTTTGGCGAAGTTCAGAATTTAGGAACTACCGTAAATACAGAAGGTAGAGAAATGTTTCCTTTTATTTCTGATGACGATGTACTATATTTTTCTTCGGATGGTCATTTTGGTATAGGAGCTTTAGATATTTTTTCAACAAAAAAAGAAAATGGAACATACACCAAGCCAGAAAATTTAAAAGCACCAGTAAATTCTAAATTAGATGATTTTGCTTTTTCTATCAATTCAATTACAAAAAAAGGATATTTATCTTCTAATAGAGAAGGTGGTTTAGGAGATGATGATATTTATGCTGTAGAATCGCTTATCGAGCCAGAATTTACACCATGCGTACAAATTGTTTCAGGTTTTGTAAAAGATAAGAAATTTCATAATATTTTACCCGGCGCTAAGCTTGTTTTAAAAGACGATAAAGGCGAAATTATAGAAGAAATTTATGCAGACGCAAATGCAAAATTTACATTTAGCTTGCCATGTAATAAAAAATATACTTTAAAAGCAACAAAAGAGTATTCCCAACCAGATACTGTATCTTTTGATACTACATCAGATAAAACAGTAGATTTAAAATTAGATTTTGATTTAAAAGTTATATCAGACTTTACTTATAACGAAAGAGGAGAATTGATAATTAAAATTAGACCAATTTATTTTGATTATAACAAATCTAACATTAGAGAAGATGCTGCAATAGAGTTAGATAAAATTGTTAAAATCATGAAAAAATATGAAAAACTAGTAATTAGATCTAGTTCTCATACAGATGCTAGAGGTAATGAAGCATACAATGAAGCGTTATCAGATAGAAGAGCAAAATCTTCTGTAGCTTATATAATTAATAAAGGAATTTCTAATTATAGAATTTCTGGAAAAGGCTTCGGAGAAACAAGATTGGTTAACAATTGTGTAGATAATAATAGCCATACAAATACTGTTAAATGCTCAGAAGAACAACATCAAGCAAATAGAAGAACAGAGTTTGTTATCATAAAAATGTAGCTAAAAATACAAACAAATTAGAAGAGCCTTTAATTAGGCTCTTTTTTTTTGCCATAAATCTAAGAATTACAAGAAAATGATTAATTTCGCATTCTTATAAGAAAAGAAAGAAAATGAGCGCGAAATTTCCTGAATATAAAGGTCTTGACTTACCAAAAGTTGCAGAAGAAATTCTTAACTACTGGGAAGAAAATAACATATTTGAAAAAAGTGTAACAACAAGAGAAGGTGCAGAACCTTTTGTATTCTTCGAAGGACCACCGTCTGCAAATGGTCTTCCAGGAGTTCACCATGTTTTAGCACGTGCTATTAAAGATATTTTTCCACGTTACAAAACCATGAAAGGTTACCAAGTGAAGCGAAAAGCTGGTTGGGATACGCATGGTCTACCTATAGAATTAGGTGTAGAAAAAGAGTTAGGCATCACAAAAGAAGATATTGGTAAAAAGATTTCTGTAGAAGATTATAACGCGGCATGTAGAAAAGCAGTAATGCGTTATACAGATATTTGGAATGATTTAACGCAGAAAATGGGTTATTGGGTAGATATGGAAGATCCATACATTACCTACGAACCTAAATATATGGAGTCTGTTTGGTGGTTGTTAAAAGAAATCTACAGTAAAAAGTTAATTTACAAAGGATATACAATACAGCCATATTCGCCAAAAGCTGGTACAGGATTAAGTTCTCACGAGTTAAATCAACCCGGAACTTACCAAGATGTAACAGATACAACTATTGTTGCACAATTTAAAGCAATAGAAAGTACATTGCCAGAATTTTTACAAAATGAAGGTGCAATTAACTTTATTGCTTGGACAACAACACCATGGACATTGCCAAGTAATACAGCATTAACTGTTGGCCCAAAAATAGAATACGTTTTAGTAGATACTTATAACCAGTATACATTTAAACCAACAAAAGTTGTGTTGGCTAAGAAATTAGTTGGTAAACAATTTGGTGGTAAAAACAATGTTGAAGTTGAAACATTAGAAGAGTTAAAAGCATACAATGCTGGTGATAAAAAGATTCCTTTTTACATTGTTAAAGAATTTGTTGGTAAAGATTTAGTTGGTATTAAATACGAGCAATTATTAGATTACGGTTGTAAGTTTGAAAACAAACAAGACGCTTTTAGAATAATTTCTGGAGATTTTGTAACCACAGAAGATGGTACAGGTATTGTACATACTGCACCTACTTTTGGTGCCGATGATGCTTTAGTAGCAAAACAAGCTTCACCAGAGATTCCGCCTTTATTAATAAAAGACGAGAATGATAATTTAGTTCCTTTAGTAGATTTACAAGGTAGATTTAGAAAAGAAATTAAAGATGATATTTATGGTTTTGCAGGAGAATATGTAAAAGCAGAGTATTTAAATGAAAAAGATTTAGAAGAAGAATTAAAAATTCAGAAAGAGAATTTAACAGAAGTTCTAAAAAATCAAGATAAATATTTATCTGTAGATGAACGTTTAGGGCTAAAGTTAAAGAATGAAAATAAAGCTTTTAAAGTAGAAAAATACAAACATAGTTATCCTAATTGCTGGCGTACAGATAAACCAATTTTATATTATCCATTAGATTCTTGGTTTATTAAAGTAACAGATGTAAAAGATAAAATGCACTCGTTAAACAAAACCATTAATTGGAAACCAGAATCTACAGGTACTGGCCGTTTTGGTAATTGGTTGGCAAATGCAAACGATTGGAATTTATCTAGATCTCGTTATTGGGGAATTCCGTTACCAATCTGGAGAACAGAAGATGGTAAAGAAGAAATTTGTATTGGTTCTGTAAAAGAATTAAAACAAGAAATGGCAAAAGCTATAGAAGCTGGCGTTTTAGCAAAAGATATTTTCGAAGATTTTGAAGTTGATAACAATTCTGATGAAAACTATGCGAAATTAGATTTACACAAAAACATTGTAGATCAAATTACTTTAGTTTCTGCTTCTGGGCAACCAATGAAAAGAGAAAGCGATTTAATAGATGTTTGGTTCGATTCTGGTTCTATGCCTTATGCTCAATGGCATTATCCGTTCGAAAATAAACAGAAAATTGATGGTAACGAATCTTTTCCGGCAGACTTTATTGCAGAAGGAGTAGACCAAACAAGAGGTTGGTTTTATACGTTACATGCAATTGCAACAATGGTTTTTGATTCTGTAGCTTATAAAAATGTTGTTTCTAACGGATTAGTTTTAGACAAAAACGGACATAAAATGTCTAAACGTTTAGGTAATGCAACAGATCCTTTTACAACATTATCAACATACGGTGCAGATGCAACACGTTGGTACATGATTTCTAATGCAAATCCTTGGGACAATTTAAAATTTGATTTAGACGGTATAGAAGAGGTGAAGCGTAAATTCTTCGGTACACTTTACAACACCTATTCATTCTTTACTTTATATACAAATATTGATGGTTTTGCATACAAAGAAGACGATATCGCTTTAGATAATAGACCAGAATTAGATAGATGGATTTTATCTGAATTACATACATTAATTGCAAAAGTAGATAAGTTTTATTCAGAATACGAGCCAACAAGAGCTGCAAGAGCAATATCAGACTTTACACAAGATTATTTAAGTAACTGGTATGTGCGTTTAAGTAGAAGAAGGTTTTGGAAAGGAACTTACGAAACAGATAAAATTTCTGCATATCAAACATTGTATACTTGTATGAATACAATTGCTAAGTTAAGTGCGCCAATTGCTCCGTTTTTTATGGATCGATTGTATCAAGATTTAAATTCTGTAACAGGTAAAGAATCATCAGAAAGTATTCATTTATCAGATTTCCCAAAATTCGACGAAAGCTTCGTAGATAAGAGTTTAGAACGTAAGATGGAAAATGCACAAACAATATCTTCTTTAGTTTTATCATTAAGAGCAAAAGAAAAGATAAAAGTGCGTCAACCATTACAAAAAATTATGATTCCGGTTGATACTGCGCAACAAAAAGAAGAAATCTTAGCAGTAGCCAACTTAATTAAAAATGAAGTAAACGTAAAGGAGATTACTATTTTAGACGATGCTTCAGATATTTTAATCAAACAAATTAAGCCAAACTTTAAAGCTTTAGGGCCAAAATTTGGTAAAGATATGCGTTTTATTGCGGCAGAAGTGCAAAAATTTAACCAAGAAGATATTAACAAAATAGAAAAAGATAAAAACATTTCTCTTGACGTTAATGGAAAAAATATTACTTTAGAACTTTCAGATGTAGAGATATCATCTAAAGATATAGAAGGTTGGTTGGTTGCAAATGAGGGGTCGTTAACAGTTGCTTTAGATGTTACAATAACGGAAGAGTTACGTAAAGAAGGAGTTGCCAGAGAGTTGGTAAATAGAATTCAGAATGCACGTAAAGACACAGGTTTAGAAGTAACAGATAAAATAAAATTAACGGTTTTAAATTTCGAAAACTTACAAAAATCTATTTTAGATAATAAAGACTACATTATGAGTGAAACATTAACCAAAGAATTGGTTTTTGTAGACGAGTTAACTAATGGTACAGAAATTGAATTTGATACCATTAAAAGTAGAATATTAATAGAAAAAATGTAAGAATATGTCAGATGTTAAGTTAAAATACTCAGATGCTGATTTACAAGAATTTAAGGAGATTATAGAGAAGAAAATTGCCAGAGCAAAGGCAGATTTAGCTTTGTTAGAAAGCTCTTATAAAAATGATGCTAGTAATGGTACAGATGATACTTCGCATTCTTTTAAATCTTTTGATGAAGGCTCTGAAGTAATGAGCAAAGAAGCAAATGTGCAATTAGCAATTAGGCAAGAAAAGTTTATTAGAGATCTTAAAAATGCTTTAATTCGAATAGAAAATAAAACGTATGGTATTTGCAGAGTAACGCGTAAATTAATACAAAAAGAACGTTTAAAGCTAGTGCCACATGCTACACTAAGTATCGAGGCAAAACGCAAACAATAATTTAAAAAAAGCTTTCAAATAACTTGAAAGCTTTTTTTAATTAACAAACTAAATAATATGCGCGCAATTTTTTTGCTTTTATTAAGTTTTATTTCTTCGGTTACTGTTTGTCAAAAAAAGGTTTTAAAAAAAATTACAAGTACATCGACAGCAGTAGCAATTTCTACGGAAGGCTTAGATAGCTTTACTTTAGAAAACTCAGACTCTAAGTTTTTAGAAATCTTCTTGTATGCAGAAAACCCAAACAAACAACATATTATTGTTGATGAGAAAAATAAAGAATTAGAAATTAAATTTAAAATTCCTGATTTAAAAACACCAGAAGCGGTTTTTAGAAAATACATTACAGAAAGGTTAAAAAGAGCATCCGCAACCATAAAAATACCAAAAAATAGAAATGTTGCCATTTTTGGTGAATATGTTAATATACATAGCAAAAGTTTTAAAGGAAACCTTAGAGTATTTTTAGAAAACGGTATTGTAAAATTAGATACCATTCAAAAAGGTTTAGAATTAAAAATTTATGCTGGTAATGTTTTTGGAAAGATAAAAAACGCAACTATAAACGTAGTTTCTAAAAACGGAAAGATAAAAATAGATAGTGCTTTTTATCAAAAAGAATATCAGGAATTAAATAGTAAAAACTTTAAAAAACTTACTATTACATCAAATAAAGGGAATATTTACTTAACGCACTTATAAAGACAATAATATTGTTATTTTTGTGAGCACAAATTAAAAAAAATGTCAAAAAAGAAACTGGCAATATTTACAATAGTAATCGCTATTTTATTAGATCAAATTATTAAAATTTATGTAAAAACCAACTTTGCTTTAGGTGAAGAGGTATTGGTTTTCGATTGGTTTCGAATTCATTTTACAGAAAATAATGGTATGGCAATGGGCTTCGAGTTTGGCGGTAAAGCCGGTAAACTATTTTTAACCTTATTTAGATTGGTGGCGGTTTCTGCAATAATTTATTGGTTAATTGGTAATATCAAAAGAAAAGTGCATAACGGTGTAATTATTGCGATTTCATTAATTTTTTCTGGCGCAGTAGGTAATATTATAGATTCTGTTTTTTATGGTGTTATTTTCGATCATTCTAACCATCAAGTAGCAACATTATTTGCAGATAAACCTTACGGAAACTTGTTTTACGGTAAAGTTGTAGATATGTTTTATTTTCCTATTTGGCAAGGAACTTTACCAGAATGGATTCCTGTAATTGGTGGAGATTTTTTTACGTTTTTTCAATACATATTTAATCCTGCAGATGCTTTTATTAGCATAGGTGTAGCACTTTTATTTATCTTTAGTAAACAAGCGTTTCCAAAAGAAGAGCAAACAGTAAAAGACTAAACTTTTAGTATCTTTAGAAAAAGATTTAAAAATGCGTTTTCTAAAATATGCTTTGGTGTTTCTCTTGGGTTTTATTCTTGCAAAATTGTGGTATAAAAAAGAGAACAGTACCGTTAAGAAAGAAGAAATTCAGGTTGTAGTAAATTCTATCAAAAACCTAAGTAAACTTGTTGTTTCTAAAGGTATTTTTTCTGAAGTTTATAATTATTCTGACTCAAAAAAATATTTTTACAATTACCTTTCATTTGATAAAAAAGCTATTGTAACTGTTACTGCTTCGGTAGAAGTTGGTTATGATTTATCTAAATTAGAACTTCAAATAGATTCTATTGGTAAGACTATTTACATCAATGAAATACCGAAAGAAGAAGTAAATATTTCTCCAGACATTAAATATTTCGATTTACAGCAAAGTAGTTTCAATTCCTTTTCAAATTCTGATTTAAATAAAATCAATAAAAATAGTATTCTTAAAATAGAAGAAACTATAGAATTAACTGCTTTAAAACAAAAAGCAAAAGAAAGACTCTTAGAAGAATTGTCTAAGATATATCAACTAACTGCAATTTATAATTGGCAAGTTGTAGATAATACAAAAGAAAATTTGTTGGATGGTTTTACAAAATTAAGGCAATAAAAAAAACCGATACAATTAGTATCGGTTTTTTCTGAAAAAAGTATTGTTTAAAAACCAACACCTGGATCTTCTGGACTTTGTGCCTGAGATTTTTGTGGGTTTAAAATCATATATGTTCCTAATGCTGTTAAAGCAGCATATTTACCATAATTACCTATTTTTTTTATTGCTTCTTTTCTAGTAATTTCTTGAGCAATATCTTGATTTTTCTTTGTGTCTTTCATGATTTCTTGTCTTTAAAATTACTGTTATTATTCTAAAATTATTTTCTTGTTAACCTTGCTGTTGTTTGCTTTTATATTTACTAAGTATACACCAGAGGCTAATTTAGGTAAAGAAATATTTTTAACACCAGTAGAGTTAAAAGATACTTGTTTAACTTTTTTACCCAACATGTTAAATATAGTTAGTTTTGTATTTCCTTCTGGTAAACCTGTAACTCTTAAATTAGAATTATCTGTTTTAAAAACACTAATATTATCTGGATTTAAATTAGTTTCTGCACTTAAAGATTTAGCAGATTTGGTATGAATGTAAAATTTACCTACACCATTTACTTCTTCTGCAAGTGTAATTTTGTAATTTTCATTTGATAGATCGATAAAACGATTGTTTATTTTATCTTCTAAGAAAACATTGATGCTTTCTGGTATATTTAAACTTTCTACAGAAAAAGTTAATGTTTTATTAGCTTTAGAAATTACACCTACAGGAATTACCATGTTTTCAAAATCATTGTTTGGTAAGGTTTGTATAGCTAATTTTTCGCCATTGTTATCACTTATTAATTCAGTAAATACTGCAAAATCATAAGTAGTACCACCAAACATTTTAGAGTCATAACCATTATCGTGTCCTGTTGTTTTTCCATCTATATAAAATACTTGTGTAGATGAGGTATTTTCTTCACTTTGTAATAATAATTTAAAAGAAGGTTTTGGTGCTTCTTTCATAAATGTTTCTGTACCTTGATGACTCTGCTTATTTGTGAAAAAGATAACATTATCATTTGCATTTGCCTCTATAAAAAATCCTTGAGCAGGAGCAATTTCAATAGGGTTAGCATTATTATGAGTTACGTATTGTGTGCCATTCCAGAACCAAAATGTTGAATTACTAATAACCGAATTATCACTAGCTAAACCAGCAGAATTAAAATAACAAGTATATGGATTTCCTAATAAGTTAAAATTATTTCTAGAACCAGTACTTACAGGAAGACCATAATTAGTAGTAATTAAATTTCCTGTAATAGATACATCTCCAGGTGCAGCTAATTTTACAGAAAATCCATAACCAGGAACTACACTTCCGGTAGAAGATAAATTAGCATATGTCCAAGGATCGACTGCATTGTTTGTATATAAGCCAATACCTAAATTAGCACCAGAACCTGTAGCAAATGTATGATTTGCAATAATATCTTGTTGCGTTTCTCCTGAAACAGGTGCGCCAACTAAATACCAATTGGTGGTAGGTAAATTTCTACTATAAGTTACTTTATTATTTGTTGTTACTGCTGCATTTGCAATTAAAGTAGCACCAGAAGCAATGTTTATAGAGTTTACTGTAACTGCTGAAGAAATTGTTGGGTAATTTGTGATTCCGGTATTAGGAATTACAACACTAGCAGCACTGGTTGGTATAGTATTCGTATCCCAGTTTCCTGCAGTTGCCCAATCGTTACTTAAAGTACCTGTCCAAGTTATTGTAGGGTTTCCAACATAGATATTTGCAGTACTACCAATACTATTCAAAGTTAAGTTCGCATTATTTCCAGCATTATCTTGTAATGTTCCGCTATTAGCATTTAAGGCTCCAACTGCAATTCCATCAGTATCTAAGTCGCCTGCTTGAACAGTATATCTAAAAAGTAAGGCACTAGTTCCTGAACCGCTTTGATAAACAGCTTGCTGAGTAGTTGAACCAATTGTAATTGCAATTTGTGGAGAACCACCAGTAGTATTTACTGTTATATTTTCACTTAAATTAACTGTAAAATCTAAGTTTTGACCTGAAGTGTAAGTTGCATTTGCAGGAACAGAAACACTGTTTACAGTAGGATTAACACCATCAATAACAATTGCTTTATTATTACCTAAGGAATTTGCAGCACCAGGAGTTGGTAATGTTAAAGTAGCATTATTTCCTGCAGTATCTCTAATTGTTCCGCTATTTAAAACTAAAGAATTATTAGCGACATAATCTAAGTCAGCACTTACATCACCTGCTTGTACAGTATAATTAAAAGTTAATGTATTTGAACCACTACCAGAAGTGTAATTTACGGTTCTGTCTGTAGTACCAGTTTCTAAAGTAATTTGTGGTGTACCTGTAACAGCTACGCTTTCAGAAAATGAAACTGTAATTGCAATATTATCTCCAGCTTTATAGCTTCCATTTACTGTAGAAGAACTTATACTAGTTACTGTAGGTGCAAGTCCATCAATAACAATTGCTTTATTATTACCTAAGGAATTTGCAGCACCAGGAGTTGGTAATGTTAAAGTAGCATTATTTCCTGCAGCATCTCTAATTGTTCCGCTGTTTAAAGCTAAAGAATTAGTAGCGACATAATCTAAGTCAGCACTTAAATCACCTGCTTGTACAGTATAATTAAAAGTTAATGTATTTGAACCACTACCAGAAGTGTAATTTACGGTTCTGTCTGTAGTACCAGTTTCTAAAGTAATTTGTGGAGTTCCTGTAACAGCTACGCTTTCAGAAAATGAAACTATAATTGCAATATTATCTCCAGCTTTATAGCTTCCATTAGCAGTTGAAGAACTTATACTAGTTACTGTAGGAGCAAGACCATCAATAACAATTGCTTTAATAGCACCTAAAGAATTAACTGCACCAGGAGCTGGTAAAGTTAATATAGCGCTTTTACCACCTGCATCTAGAATACTTGTGCCAGCAGTTAAAGAATTTGTAGCCAAATAATCTAAATCTGTACTTGTGTCACCAGATTGAACAGTATAAGTAAACAAAAGAGTATTACTTCCACTACCAGTTCCATTATAATTTATAGTTCTATCTATACCACCAGTTTCTAAAGTTAATTGAGGTGTACCTGTTACAGTAACATTTTCAGAGAATGCAACACTAATTATTATATCACTACCAACACTATATGTGCCGTTAGCAGTAAAAGAGTTTACTTGATTTACAACAGGTGCTACTGCATTTGAAATAACTGTAGTTGTATTATTAGTATCAGTAGCAGTTCCATCATCAATAACAACAGTAAAAGTTGTAGTTTCTGAGGTACTAGACCTGTTATCTGTAGGGTTAAAAGATAAAGCTCTTAATGCGGTTTGCATTGCTGTAAACCCTCTATTATTCATTATGTACGATGCGCCGTTAAAAGAATCTGCACCGTTTATTACACCTTTAGCATTATTATCTAAAGTAATAGTAGCTGTTAAATTATCCCCATCAGCATCTGTAGTTGTTATTGAAGAAAAAGGAGTTATTGTGTTATTATCATTTACTGTTTGATTTGCTGATGTGCCAGCAATTATTGGTGCGGTATTAGGTGAACCAAGTGTTACACTATCTAAAACAAATTGTTCTGATGTTGTGTAATTAGATGTAATTGTAATTTCAGTTACTGAAGTCCAATTTAATGTTATGTTAAATGCATTTCCACTAAAGTTAGAATTTGCTGTAGTAACAACTGTATTACTTCCACCAGTTGGAGTGAATGTCCAAATTCTGGATTCTGTATTAGCAGTACTAGCCATCTTTAAATCAGTTACATTAACTGCTTGATTAAATGTAATAGTCATAGCACCAGTTTCTGCAGATACACTATGAAATACAGCTCCATTTGTAGTTCCTAATGCTCCACCTAAGCCAGCAGAATTAAGATAGGAAGTTTGATCTGGGTTAGAACTGTTCGAGTTTTGTATTCTAACAGTCATTGTGGTACCAGATAAAGTTTCTACTACTGTTTTAGGATTAGCCCCACTTGTGTTATCCGTAGTAGTAGCATCCGAAATATCAAAAGTTTGTGAGTAGGTTATATTGGAAAAAAAGACTAGAAATATAGTTAAGGAGAATATTTTACGATACTGTATGTTTTTACTATTCAAAAATAAATAATTGTAAAGTTGTTGCATAGGATTCTTTTTAATTATGGTTTTTATGTTGATATAGAGGTGGTTAATAAAAAAATAGTAAAACTTTCGTATAAATTTTACTTTACACAAAAGTTTTAGATTATTGTAATTTAATACTCTTAGCTTCTAGAAGGAAAAACACCTTGTAAAGCAATAATATAATTAATGGTTAAATAAGGTTGCATGTTATTGTGTGGTTGGCTACCTCCATTGTTTAAAACGGTTAGTCCAGCATTATTGCTTAATGTTTGTCCATTTACAACGTTTCCATTCGTTGGTGGGCCAAAAGCTTTTACTTTAGTAGTGTTTAAGCCACTACCAAATTGTGGGGCAGCAGGTATATCTCCAGCTGCTGGAGTTTCATTTACGGCAGGTGCAGTACTTAAAAGAACATGTTGATCCGCAGCAGTATTACTAGTTAAATGATTATGAGAAGGCATTTCAAGAGTTGTTAATGTATGAACTTCTTGTCCGCTTCTAGATCCTAGTCTTCTGTCAGACAGTCCTGGTCCTCTACCAGAACTAACAGGTGCTCTACCACGTAAATCTGGTAATGCAAAACTTGTTCTACCGTCTCCACCATAAGTGGTTCCTAAAATTGAGAATAAAGCTGAGTTTTGTGCAATTGATAATAATTGTCCTTGGCATAGTGCCCAACCTCTTGGGGCGAAGTTACCTGCGAACATACTAATTGATCCTAATAATGGGTCTATTGCTGCCATAATAATAAAGTTTTAGTTTGGTTAAAATATTGATAACAAACATACTAATTAATGTGGCTCTAATTAAGGGCGAAAGCACTCTTGTAAAAAAACAGGTATTTATACTTGTTTTTATATTATAAATTAAAATCTGGAGTAATTTCTATCAGTTTTTTCTGAATACCATAAATTACCAAACCAGCCACGTTTTTAGATTGTGTTTTTAGTAATAAGTTATTTCTGTGGCCTTCTACAGTTCTTGGACTTATAAAAAGTTTTTCTGCAATTTCTGCAGTTGTAAATTGCTCGCAAATAAGTTCTAAAACTTCTAATTCTCGTTTAGATAGTAAGTTTTTATCTAAATCGCTTTTAATACGTTTACCACTCGAAGAAATTATGTTTTCGTGTATTATTTTAAGTACTTTTTCATCATAGAAAAATCCTTTACTAAAAACTTCGTTTATGGTATGTATTACAGTTTTTGGATTGGTGTTTTTTAGCAAGTAAGAAGATGCGCCAACATCGATCATGTTTGTTATAAAAGATTTACCATCGTAACTTGTTAAAGCTATAATTTTAATGTTTGGATGCGATTTATGTATGGCTTTGGTAGCTTCTATACCATTCATCTCTGGCATTTTTAAATCCATTAAAATCACATCAGGAAACTCTTCTGTTGTATGAATAAAATTAAGTAATTCTTCACCATTACCGGCTTCAGAAACAACATTAAAATTAGGTTCTCTTTCTAATAGAAAACGCATGCCTTTTCTAAAAAGTTCTTCGTCATCTGCTATTACTATGTTAATTTTACTCATAACTTTAGGGTATTATATTGTAATTAAAATCTTAAAACCTTCGTTTTGTTTACTTTTTAATTGAAATTGACCATTTAATAAAGACACTCTACTTTCTATATTTTTAATGCCGAGGCCTTTTTTATTTTCTATGTTTTCAGAATTAAAACCTATACCGTCATCTGCATAATCAAAATATAATTTGTTACTGTTATAATTAATTTTGATGGTACAATTTCTAGCTTTACCATGTCTAACAGAGTTGTTAATTAGCTCTTGGGTAATTCTAAATAAATGCAATTCATTTTGTGGTGATAAATGTTTCTTTGGATATAAAATTTTATAATCAATATTAATTTTTCTACTATTATTAAAGCTGTCTGCCAGTTCTTCTATGGCGTCTTTTAAACCAAACTGAGCCAAAATTGGAGGCAAAAGATTGTGTGCAATTTTTCTAGCGCTTTCTAGAGTTTTATCTGTTACATCTAAAATACCTTCGTTAACAAATAAGTATTCTTCTGGGCTTAATTCTCCGTCTTTTAAAAGATTTGCGTTTAAATTGATAACATTTAGCTTAGAACTAATATCGTCATGTAAATCTTGTGCAATTCTTTTGCGTTCTTCTTCTTGCGTTACTATTATAGATTGTATTATTTCTTTTTGATGGTTTATTTGCAAAGTTTTTTTCTCTAACTCTTTTGCTACTATTTTTTTTCTTGAGAAAAAGAAAAATAAAAGTAGGGCAGCTCCCATTAAGAGGAGTAATAAAACACCTATTAGTACAATAACAATCACTTGATCTTCTTTAGCAAAGAATTCTTCCATAAGGGGTTTTTGAAAAGTAAAAACGAAATTAAGGAAAAATTTTTATTTAAAAATAGTTGAAAATTAGCGATATAAAAAACCTAAGATAAAAAACAGGTATTTATACTTGTTGCTCTAGTTTTTTGTTTTTTCTAAAAATTTTATTCCATTCTACTACAATCAAAACTTGATAACATAAGTAAATAAAAGAGTTTAATAACCACAATAAACGTGTGGTTGTCGTTTGAATATTACCTGCAGAAAACAATAAGGTACTACAAATTAGGTATAAGAAAAAACCTGAATTAAAGTAGATGTACTTTTTGTTTTTAGAATCAATTTTTTCGATAAAAAAAACAAAACTAGAAATGATTAAAGGAATTGAAAATACAAGAATTTCTATACTATTAAACCGAAATAGCAAATCAGGTTTAAAGCAAAAAACTACAATAAGTGTTATTGGTAAAATTACACAGCTATATTTTAAGATTGTTTTTATTACTTGATTGGTTAAAACTGTACTAAAAAACAAACTCATTAAAATATATTGACCAATGGTAAATACATGAAAGAAAAATAAATTATTAATTTTTTTAAAAGCTAAATAAGAACTAATAATTTGAATGATTAAACTTAACAGTAAAAAGAAATACAAATATTTATAGGCAATAGATTTTTGCTTATACGTTATACTATACAGAATAACATTTATAAATAAAACAACGTAACCTAAGTAAATGAGGCTTTTTCTTACTATAAAAATTGAATCCATATAAATTGTTAAGATTGTAAAATGCTGCGATTAGATTTTATTCTTATTGAAACGAAATAAAAATTGTTTTCTAAAGTTTTTAATCCATTCTATTAAAACTGCCATTTGAAAAAATAAATACAGCAGTTGATTAATATCCCAAACATATGATTTAATGTGTTTAGTACCAAGGTTACCTAACAAAAAAATAAGTGTACTACAAAGTGTATAAACAAAGAAGCCAGAATTAAAATAGATAAACCTTTTACTTGTACTTACTTCTATCTTTTTTAAAAAATACAGAAAACTATATACTAGAAGAGGTGTTGAGGTTAAAACAATTTCGAATTCACTCCATTTTCGATAAGCTTCTTCGTGTAAATAAAAATATGTTATAATAATAACCGTAAGAGCAATAGTAAAGCCTAAAATAAATTTAGCTACTTTTTTAAACTCAAGTATTTTTGAAAAAAAAAGACTTAGAAAAATAAATTGCCCAGTAAAAAAATAATGGCTTAAGTATAAATTATTATCACCTTTTGCGCTAATATCACTTGATATTTTTTGAATAACGCAACAAAGCACCAAATACATAATAAAGTATTTTAGTGCTTTGTATTTCTTGTTATAACTAGTTATAAATAATACAGTGTTAAGTAATAAAATATAAATACCTAGCTCTGTAATAAATTTATCAACCTCCATTTAAAGGACTTTCTTCATCACAAACATTTGGGCAAGGTTCAGAGAAGTCATAAATATTTCCACCTTCATCATCTAAAGTAAGTCCGTCTTTAGAAGAAATCATATCTTTTCCATTTTTGTCTACACCAACCATCATTAATTTTTCGATGTATACTTTTTCTCCATCAACCATTGTTTTTTCTACGCCAATGTATGCTCTAACGCTTGCTGCGCCTTCATCTATAACTTCTTGTAAATCTTTTAAAGGAATGTTAAATGCTCTACAATCATTATAATTGTTGTAGCTGCTTTCTAGTTTACGCCATCTTTTAGCCCAGTCTTTTGCAATTTTTAAACTAATAGTGTTTCTTGGGTTTGGTTTTGGTATGTCGTTTGGTTTCGTTGACATTTGTAGTTAATTTAAGTGTTAATATTAAGTTTGGTTAGGCAATAAAAATATGTAAAATAATGTAAACTTGTGTGTTAACTATTAACTAATTACTAAAAATTAGGTGTTTATACTTGTTAAGTGTTAAAAAATAATCTAGTAATACATTCTTAAATATGTACTAAAAATTGGTATTTTCGTGCTATGTCTATACCTTCTTTAGAGCTTCAAATAAAAACCTTACCAAAAGAACCTGGTGTTTATCAATATTTTGATAAAAATGATGTAATTATTTATGTTGGTAAAGCTAAAAACCTAAAAAAAAGAGTTGCTTCTTACTTTAATAAAAACCACGATAGCGGTAAAACAAGAGTTCTAGTAAAAAAGATTGTTCGTATAAAACACATTGTTGTAAATACAGAAACAGATGCTTTATTATTAGAAAACAATCTGATAAAAAAATATAAACCTCGCTATAATGTTTTACTAAAGGATGATAAAAGTTACCCTTGGTTGTGTATAAAAAAAGAGCGTTTTCCTAGAGTTTTTATGACACGTAGAGTTATAAAAGACGGGTCTGAATATTACGGGCCATACACCTCTATAAGAACAGTAAGAGTTTTATTAGACTTAATAAAAGAATTATATCCTTTAAGAACATGTAATTACGATTTAAGTCATCAGAATATAAATGAAGGCAAATATAAGGTTTGTTTAGAATATCATTTAAAAAACTGTAAAGGCCCTTGTGAAGCTTTGCAAACCGAAACAAATTATAACGAGTCTATAAAAGAAATTCGAAACATAATAAAAGGTAATTTTAAAGAAAGCCTAGAGAAATTTAATAGAATGATGTTAAATTTTGCTGAAAACATGGAGTTTGAAGAGGCGCAAAAAATTAAAGAAAAATTAGACTTACTTAGCAATTATCAATCTAAAAGTACTATTATAAATCCGTCGATAAATAATGTAGATGTATTTTCTATTATTTCTGATGAAACCCATGGTTATGCTAATTTTTTAAAAATTTCTAACGGATCGATTATACAGTCACATACCACAGAAATTAAAAAGAAGTTAGACGAAACAGATAAAGAATTATTAGAATTATTTATTGTAGAAATTAGACAACGTTTCGAATCGCAATCACCAGAAATTTATGTGCCTTTTAAAGTAGATTTAGGCGAAAATTTGAAAGTTACAATTCCTAAATTAGGCGATAAAAAACGTATTGTAGAGCTGTCTCAAAGAAATGCAAAATATTATAGACAAGAGCAATTTAAACAGGTTCAGATTGTAGATCCAGAAAGGCATACAAAAAGAATAATGGCGCAAATGAAAAAAGATTTACGCCTTTCTGTAGAGCCTCGTCATATAGAATGTTTCGATAATTCGAATATACAAGGTACAAACCCAGTTGCTGCGTGTGTTGTTTTTAGAGATGGTAAACCAAGTAAAAAAGAATACAGACATTACAATATAAAAACTGTTGTTGGGCCAGACGATTTTGGTTCTATGGAAGAAGTTGTTTTTAGAAGGTACAAACGTTTGCTAGAAGAAGACAAACCGTTACCACAATTAATTATTGTAGATGGTGGTAAAGGACAACTTTCATCAGCATTAAAAAGTTTAGAGGTTTTAGGTTTGCGTGGTAAAATTGCCATAATAGGTATCGCTAAAAGATTAGAAGAAATTTATTATCCAGATGATCCAATACCATTATATTTAGATAAAAAATCTGAAACCTTAAAGATTACGCAGTATTTAAGAAATGAGGCGCACAGATTCGGAATAACATTTCACAGAAATAAACGAAGTAAAAGTGCTATAAAATCTGAGTTAGAACAAATTCCGGATATTGGTAAACAAACAATTACTACATTATTGCGTAAATTTAAATCGGCAAAACGTGTAAAAGATGCTTCTCTAGAAGATTTAAAAGCTACAATTGGTAATTCTAGAGCTTTAAAAGTCTACAATTATTATCACAAACAATAATCATGAAAATAAAACTACTTTTTTTTGTTTCTCTTATCACCTTAAGTATTTATACGCAAAGTAAACAACCAAAAGTAGGATTGGTTTTAAGCGGAGGAGGTGCCAAAGGTTTTGCTCATATTGGCGTTTTAAAAGCAATTGATAAAGCTGGCATACAAATAGATTATGTTGGCGGTACAAGTATGGGCGCAATTGTTGGTGGTTTGTATGCCGCTGGTTATTCTGCAAATCAAATAGAAGAAATTATTCTAAAAACAGATTTCTTAACGCTGTTAAGAGACCGATTACCTAGAAGTTCAGAAACCTTTTTCGAGAAAGAATATGGTGAAAAATCTGTAGTTACGCTGCCGGTTAACAAAGGTAAAATAGGTTTGCCAAGAGCAATTTCTAAAGGACAAAATGTATTAAACTTATTGTTAGAACTTTTCGATTCTGTAGATGGCAATCAAGATTTCTCTAAACTTTCAATTCCGTTTTTTTGTATTGCAACAGATGTAGAAAACGGATCGCCAGTAATTTTAGAAAAAGGCTCTTTACCATTAGCTTTAAGAGCAAGTGGTTCTTTTCCTTCACTTTTAAATCCTGTAGAGATTTATGATAAGCTGTTAATTGATGGTGGTATTGCAAATAATTTTCCTGTGAGTATTTTAAAGCAAAAAGGAATGGATATTGTGATTGGCGTAGATGTAGAAGGCAAACTATTTCAGAAAGATAAAATAAACTCTGTTGTTGCTTTATTAAACCAGATTATGAGCTATAAAATGTATAGTAAATCTGATGAAGAGGTAAAAAAGTTAGATGTTTATATTCATCCAGAAATTTATAATTATACAGTTGTAGATTTTGATAAAAAAGAAGAAATTTTAAAAAAAGGTGTTATCGAAGCATCTAAATATGCAAAGGTTTTTGATGAAATTGCGGCCAAACAACAAACAAAAAAGAAAAGAAAAAACTTAGAATTTAGCACAGAAAAGTTATTAATTTCTGATATTGGAATTGATGGAGCTTCTTATTATACCAGAGCATTTGTTTTGGGAAAACTAAATATAAAAAATGGAGATAGTTTATCTAGAAACGACATTACAAAGAAGATTTATTTGCTTTCTGCAACAAGAAATTATAACCGAATAGAATATAATTTAATTAAAAAAGTAGACGGAAGTTATTTGTTAGACTTTAAGTTAAAAGAATCTAACGAAAATGCAAACTTAAAGTTAGGTGTACATTACGACTTGTTATATAAGTCGAGTGTTTTGGCTAGTTATAACCAGAAACATTTACTTAAAAAAAACGATTTGTTTTCTTTAGACATGATTTTAGGTGATAATTTAAGATACAATTTAAATTATTTTGTAGATAATGGTTTTTATATAAGTTATGGGTTTAGATCTCGTTACAATCACTTTAGAAGTAATTCGAAATATAATCAAGTATCAGATTTACCCAACGTAAGTAGTATCAATTTAAGTTATACAGATATTACCAATCAAGCCTTTTTTCAGACTACATTTAATAGAAAATTTGCTTTAGGTGTAGGTGCAGAACATAAATGGTTAAAAGCATCAACAGAAACATTATCTACTAATGATACACCAGAAACTATTATTGATAGAAGTAATTACTTTAATGCCTTCGGATATATAAAACTAGACACATATGATAAAAAATACTTTGTAACCAAGGGGTATTTTGCTGATTTAAATTTTAAATGGTACATCGCATCAACAGATTATAATAACGACTTTAAGATGTTTTCGCAAGCAAAAGGAACTGTTGGTTTTACAACAACTTTTTTTGATAAATTAACTTTTCAAAATACTAATGAAGCTGGTTTTACTATTGGGAATCCTAATTCTAATATTTTTGATTTTTACCTAGGTGGTTACAATCAAAATTACATAAATACTTTTGTGTCTTTATATGGATATGAATTGGCAGATTTATCTAATAACTCTTTTATAAAATCTCAATTCGATTTTAGATACAAGGTAGGCGATTCTCATTACTTTTCTTTGATAGCCAATTATGCTAGATTAGAGGATAATGTTTTTGAAGATCTAGATTTATTTAAAAATATCAAATCTGGTTATGCCGTTGGTTATAGTTACGATTCTTTTTTAGGGCCTATCGAAATAAAATATAGTTGGACACCAGATCATACAGACGGGCAATGGTTGTTTAATCTAGGTTTTTGGTTTTAACAGAAAATTAAAAATTGAATAAAAAAAACCTGAATTAAAAATTCAGGTTTTTTTTATGATAGACTATTTATTTATTCTGTTTTGTTGTTAAATAAAATTCTTCGTAAGTATTAAGAAGGTTCATTAAAGCAGAAATTAAATCTTTTGTTTCTAACAATAAGCTAAAATAAAGAGTTGTGTTTTTCGGGCTAGTTTCATCTGTTCTAATTCTAGAAACTTGTTTTTCTATAGATTCAGAAACATTTTTAAATAGTTCTTGTTTTTCGATTAAAATTTCGCTTAAGTTATCGAAAGTTCTTTTTTCATAGACATCTGCAACCTTAAGTAATAGAGATGATAACTCTTGATCTATATGTTTTAAATCTTTTAACTGACCTTTCTTTAAATTTTTATGGTTATTATTTACGTGTTTATAGCTTGCTCTAGAAATATAACTAATAGATTGCGCAACATCTTGTAAGTAACCTAAAACCATAACATAAAACCTACTAGCTTGCACAGATGTATCGTCTAAAGATTTTATAAAATAGAAAACACCATCTTTTAGGTTATCTATTTCATCATTTAGTTTTCCAACGTGTTTATCTGTTTTACGAAGTTTGTTTAAATCATGATTAGCTAAATCGTTAACAACATTTGTATACAATTTGTTTACTCTGTTGGCAACACCAGAAATATGATCTGCGCTTTCTTCAATTACTCCGTTAATTGTAATTAACTCGGCTCTTTCAATGTAAATTTGTTTTTTATCTTCTTTTGTTTTCTTTCTATGTATTAAAGTATTTCTACCTATTAGAAAAGCAACGACTGCTAACAAAATAGGAATCATAATCATGTCCCAACTTATTAAATAAGCTACTATGGCTGCAGCTAAAAATGCAGTTATTGCAGTTAAAAACCAACCACCAATTACATTTAAAACACCTGCAACTCTGTAAACAGCACTTTCTCTTCCCCAAGCTCTATCTGCTAAAGAAGTACCCATTGCCACCATAAATGTTACATATGTTGTAGATAAAGGTAACTTCATAGATGTAGCAACAGAAATTAAAATACCAGCTACAATTAAATTTACAGAAGCTCTAACCAAATCAAAAGCTGGTAATTCGTAAGTTTTATCCTTAGGTAACTCTATAACAGGTTTAGTAAATTTAGAGTCTATAAAGTTTAAAGTAGATTTAGGTAAAATATAACTAATACCAGTATTTATTGCCATTGCTGCTCTTACAGTAACTCTAGATAAAGGGTTTGGTTTAAATTTCTCGTGTCCTTCTCCTTGTCTAGATAAATCTATACCAGTTTTTATAACATTTTGTGCCTTACTTGATGTCCATAATGTTACTACCATAATTGCACCTGCAACTAATAACAACCAAACATTTGATGGAACTTTTTTGGCTAAAACACCCATAGAAAAAGCATCAGCGGCTACACCAGAAACCTCCCATGCTTGATAAGAATTCCAAGCGGCAATTGGTACACCTACAAAGTTTACCAAATCATTACCAGAAAAAGCCATAGCTAAAGAGAATGTTCCAATACCAATAATTAATTTTAATATATTAATTTTAAATACTTTAATTAAAATCTGAGAGATTAAAGACCAAACGGCAAAGCTTCCAGCGATAATGGCGATAGTATTTCCTTCAATTAAAAACTTTACATCTTTATAGAAAGGAGTACCTTTCATACCTTTAATAATAATAAAGTAAGTAATAGCTGTAATTGCAAAACCACCAAATAAAGCATTTATATATGTTGCTCTTTTTTCAAAATTAAAAGAGTATATAAGTCTAGATATAAATTGAACGATAGCCCCAACAGAAAAAGCAACAACAACAGATAGTAAAATTCCTAAAATAATTTTTGTAGCAGTTTCATGGTTTATATAATTCCATAAATCAGAAAAAGTTTGTGCGTCATTTGCAGATATTTTAATTAAAGATATACATACTGCAGCTCCTAATAATTCAAATACAATAGAAACTGTTGTAGAGGTTGGCATACCAAGAGAATTAAAAATATCTAATAGTAAAATATCCGTAATCATTACTGCCATAAAAATGAACATGATGTCTTGAAACATAAACATATTTGGATTGAAAATACCTTTACGTGCAACTTCCATCATACCACTAGAGGTTATAGCCCCCATAAAAACACCTACACTGGCTATAATCATGATGTTTCTTACTGATATTGCTTTAGAACCAATAGCAGAATTTAAGAAGTTAACAGCATCGTTACTAACTCCTACGACTAAGTCTACTATAGCTAAAACAGCTAAAGCGACTAACATTAAAATATATGGATCTCCCATTTTCTTCGATTAATTTAAGTTTTGCAAATTTACAAACACAAAATATTGTGAATGTTACCTTTATGTTATTAAAAATGAATATCTACTTGTAATCTATAAAGTAATTTATTAGTCTTAAAGCCTATGTCTGTGTAGCTTAAATCTGTTTGTACTTTTAATTGATGACCAGAAATATATTTTGATAAACCTAATGTATATTGATTTTCTGCACCTTTACCCGTGATGTTTTTATCTAAGGTGATATTGGTGTAACGTGCAGAAACCTCTAAGGTTTTAGATAATAAATAACCAGATTGTAAGTTTAGGCCATTACCAACTTGCACTTCATCCCCTGTTAATGTTCCATCAGAATTTTTTGCTAAAGCGTCTTCTGCAGTTCTGTTAGCATACTCTGCCATTAAAGAAAATCCTTTATGTTTATACATTGCATCAATAAATAATGTAGAAATATTTGTTGAATAAAAACCTGTATCGTTTAACATATAAGAGCCTTGGTTACTTCTTGTTTTAGAAGCGTCATTGTTAAAATCATAAGCAATACCTAATGCTAACTTAGGTTTTTGTTCAAACTTTAAATCACTTCCTTTATAATCTCCTTTACCTGCAAAGTTTCCGAATGGTAACAATTCTAATCTAGTTGTGTATTGATGACCACCAATATTACCAGTCGTAATGTTTCTACCTTCACCTTGCGCAATAGAAAATATTTCTTTTACAATAAATGTTTCTGTAAGATTAAAGTGATGCCTTAATTGTATACCAATATCTCTATCTATATTAAATCTACTATTAAGTAAAGATCTGTCTACTTGTTGCATGTTTGCAGAAGAAATAACACGCTCTCTGTTACCAGGTAATTTTGTTTGTCCAAACCAAAGTACAAAATTTCCTGCAAAATTCCATTTTAATACAGCATCTAAAATATATCTAGGAGCATTACTAGTGTATTGTGAAGCACCAGATTGATCTCTATTAGATAAACCTAATTCTACTTTATATTTTAATTTTGGTGAATATGCAAAACCATCAAATTTTAAACGAGACCTTCTAATTAAAAAAGAAGATTCTGGGTTTGAAAGACCATTATTAACGTCCCAACTAGAAGTTGCAAGTGTTTGAAATCTTAGACCTACTTTCATAGACCAAGTACTGTCTTTTCCTACTAGATTAAAAAGACCTTTTCCAAATTTAGGTGCATTGGTTTCTTGTGCATTTGTATTGATACATAGGTAAATACAGCTTAATATTACTACTTTACGCAGCATTAATAATTTCATAATTAATAGTTTTTGTCGGGTACAAAGAACCATTAACAATGTTAAGTTAATGTTAAAGTAGTATTAAAAAAACAAAAAAACTGCCTTGGCCAAAGGCAGTAAGTCATAAATAATAGTTGACAAAAACATATTAATATATGATGACTTATATCTTAAAGATTTCTACAAATATCTTTCATTAGCTTAAAATTAATGTTTTTTAAAAATTAAAATACTGTTAACTATTTCTTGAAATTAACATTTAATTAATGTTTCTGTAATAGAATCATAATTTACAACTAACATAGACTTTACAAATCTAACGGACTTTTGCCAAAGTAAATAATATACAAAAATGAAGAAATTTTTATTTATTGCTTTAATAGCATTAAGTCAAGTATTAACAGCACAAGACAAAGGAACTTTAAAAGGTTTATTAACCGATAAAGAAACAAATAATGATCCTTTGCCTTTTGCAAATGTATTTATAAAAGGAACTAGCATTGGAGCAACTACAGATTTTGATGGAAATTATTCTATTAAAGTTCCTGCCGGAACTCATGTAGTTTCTTTTAGTTTTTTAGGATACAAAACTGTAGAGAAAACATTTACAATTAAGTCTGGTGAAACTGTAGTTTTAAATCAGGTTATGTCTGCCGAAGAAGGTGTAGGTTTAGATGAGGTTGTTATCAAAACATCAACAAGTAAAGAATCTGCTAATGCTTTATTATTAGAGCAGAAAAAAGCAACAGTTATTAAAGAAAGTATTGGTGCACAAACATTGGCTAAAGTTGGTGTTTCTAACGCTGCAAATGCTACAACTAAAATTTCTGGTGTTACTAAAAGTGAAGGTACAGGAAGTATATATATTAGAGGTTTAGGAGATAGATATTTATCTACTACTATGAATGGTTTGCCAATTCCTTCGGATGATGTATCTAACAAAAACATCAATTTAAATTTATTTTCTACAAGTGTTATTAAAAATGTAGGTATTAGTAAAACATATACTACTTTTAGTTATGCAGACCAGGGTTCTGGTAATGTAGATATAGGTTCTAAAGAATATACAAAAAAAGGTTTTTCTATTACTGTATCTGGTGGTACAAATACAAATGTAGCAGGTCTTTCAGAAGATTTTAGAACTCCTGTTATTAATAACGATGTAACTTTAGGTTTTCATAAAAAAACATTTGCTTTACAAGATTTAATAACAAACCAAGGTTGGGGCACAGAAGCAATGTCTACCCCAATTAATTTTAGTGGTTCTTTTACTGCTGCAAATAAGTTTACGGTTTTAGGTAAAGATGTAGCTGTTTTCTTAACAGGTTCTCATTCAAAATCTTTTACACACCAAAAAGGTGTTTTTAATTCTTACAGATCTAATGTATTAGATAATCGTTTTTCTGATGCAGAACAATATAGTTCTGTAGCAAATACTACAGGTTATGTAAACTTTAAAATAAAATTAAACGATAATAACAAACTTAAATACAACACACTTTTTGTAAATACAGGTACAACAAACTTGTACGAACAAGGTAGAAATGGTTTGGGTTATGTTTTTGATCAAGATCCGCAAGAAGAAGGAGCTTTTGTAAGAGATCAAAACTTTAAGCAAACAACAATGTTTGTAAACCAGTTAATGGGAGAACATAAATGGAATGAAAGTAATACAATAAATTGGGCCGGAGGTTACAACTTTGTATTAGCAGAAGAACCAAACAGAATTAGAAACGAGGTGAATATTTTAGATATTACAAATTCACCTTTAATTCAGTATTCTCACGTTGGTGATTATCAGCAAAGAAAATCTACTCAGAAAATTCAAGATAAAGAATATACTGCTTTTATAGAAAATAAATGGGCTTTAGGTGCCAAAAATGAAGATGATGACAAACCATATTCTTTAAATTATGGTGTAAACTTTAGACATAAAGAAAGAACTTTTAAATCTTTATTTGTTGGGGTTAGAGCTAAAGATTTTACAGCACCTTCTATAGATGATTTATCAGAAACATTTACACCAACTAATTTTAATAATGGTTTAAGATTAAGAGTTGGTGAAGTAGATAGATACAATGCAGATTTAGATATTATGGCAGGTTATGTAAACTTCGATTTTCAATTGAATGAAAAGTTTTCTGGTAATTTAGGTTTACGTTATGAAAGAGACGAGTTAGATGTTACTTGGGACGTTACAAACTATGTTGGTAGATTTGGAACAATTAATAGAGTTTACGAGAGTTTATACCCAAGTGTAAATTTAAAATATGAAATTAAAGAAAATCAATATTTACGTTTTGCATCTAGTATTACACAAACTTTACCAGAATTTAAAGAATTAGCACCTTTTGAGTATGTTTCTCCTACAGGTCGTGTAATCAAAGGAAACCCTAATTTAGAAAAATCTGATATCTATAACTTAGATTTAAAATATGAAATGTTTCCTCAAAGAGGGCAGTTATTTTCTGCAACTGCATTTTACAAGCAAATTATTAACCCAATTAACTTAGCGCAAGCAAGAGGTTCTTCTGGTAACTTTGTATATTCTAATACAGGTGATGAAGCAGAAGTGTATGGTTTAGAATTTGAAGCTAAAACAGATTTAATTAAAAATGACGACGACGAAGGTATTTTAAACATAACTGGTAACGTTACAAAAATGTGGTTAAAACAAGATTTATTAAAAGATTTTCAATACAAAAATATTACAGAATCTAGTTTACAAGGCGCTTCAGATTTTATTATAAATAGTTCTTTAAGTTATAGCAATAAAGAAGAAAAGGAATTTATTACGACTTTAACTGGTAACTATTCTTCAGATAAAATATTCGCATTGGGTTCTCCAGAAGATTTTGCAAATAGTGCATCATTATATAATGACGAAATATTAGAAAAAGGATTTGTTGCTTTAGACTTAGTTGTAAGTAAAAAACTTACAGATAATTTAGTTGTAAAGTTTGTAGGTAGAAACTTATTAAACCCAGAAATTAAACAAACTCAAAAAGTTAGAGACTTAATTACAGAGGTAGAAACAAACCAAACAGTATTGTCTTATAAGAAAGGAAGTAGACTTACATTAAGTATAAAATACAGTTTCTAATAGAGGTTAACGATTACTTAACAAAAGAGTAGTTTTAGTAGCAAATACTAACATAGGATTAATATTTACATAAAGAAAAGAAAAGGAATAGTTGATTTCTTTGTGGAAAATTAAAAATCAAACAAAATACAATGAAAAAATCAGTTTTTAAAATTCTTAACATCGTAGCTTTTTCGATAGCTACTTTAACATTAACCAATTGTGGTAGTGATGAGCCAGGTATTATTTTACCAGGTAACGAATCTGAAGTTATTGAAAACTTAAAGGTTGGAATAATGAATGGTAACTTAGATGAAGATTATACTTTAGATCCTGGTGTAGCATATAACTTAAATGCATCTTTTACAATTGATTCTGGTGCTAAATTAACAATTCCTGCAGGAACTAAAATTCAGGCATTAAACAACGGAACAAGTGTTTTTATTGCAGTTTTACAAGGTGGTCAAATAGACATTCAAGGTACAGCATCATCTCCAGTAATTATGTCTTCAGCTTCAGGTAATCCTGGTGATTGGGGTGGTTTAACTCTTTGCGGAGAAGCTACAACAACTGCGGGTGTAGATGCAGAAGCAGAAGTTGGTGGTTTTATTTATGGGGGTACTAACGATCAAGACAGTTCTGGTTCTATTAGCTATTTGGTTATTAAAGGTACAGGAGCTCAAATTAGCTTAACATCTCAATATAACGGAGTTTCTTTTTACGCTGTAGGTTCTGGTACAACTGTAGATAATGTTGCAGTTATAGATGGTTCTGATGACGGTGTAGAATTTTTTGGAGGTACAGTTTCTGTTTCTAACTTATACTTAGAAAACAACGAAGATGATTCTATTGATTGGACAGAAGGATGGAACGGAACAGTAAGTACTGCTTATATTTCTCATACTAAATCTGGTTTTTCTACAGTTTTTGAAGGAGATAAAGATAACGGAAATCCTAAATTTAACGATATTACAGCTATTTCTACTGTTGGTGGTAAAGCTTTACAATTTAAAAAGAATTCTGGAGGAACAATCACTGGATTATCTTTAAGTGGTTATGATGTAGATTTAGATATGGCAGATGGTGGTGCTACTTCTAACGTAGTTTTTTCTGATGGATACACGCCAGTTGCTTTAGCTACAGAAGAAGAAATGACTGCTTCAGGTGAGTACTTCTATACATTAAACACTACTGTTGTACCAACTGTTGCAGCTTCTGCATTCGATTGGGTACCAACAGATTTATCTTTTGAAACTAGTGCTTTACAAGGTGCTGTAACTACAGATGTAACTTTAGACGCTTCTGTTAACTATACATTAAACTCTTCTTACATTGTACAATCTGGTGCAACTTTAACAATTCCTGCAGGAACAAAAATTACTGCAAGAAATGGTGGAACTGGTGTTTACATTGCAGTTTTACAAGGTGGTAAAATAGATATTCAAGGTACTGCAACTAACCCAGTAGTTATTGCTTCTGCTTCTGGTGAGCCAGGAGATTGGGGTGGATTAACAATTTGTGGTAAAGCAACAACATCTGCGGGTGTTAATGCAGAAGCAGAAGTTGGTGGTTTTATTTACGGTGGAACAGAAGATGCGGATGACTCTGGATCTATCAAGTACTTAGTAATTAAAGGAACAGGTGCTCAGATTAATTCTGAATCTCAATACAACGGAGTTTCTTTTTACGCTGTAGGTTCTGGTACAACTGTAGAAAACATTTCTGTAGTTGATGGTGCAGATGATGGTGTAGAGTTTTTCGGTGGAACAGTTTCTGCTTCAAACTTATACTTAGAAAATAACGAAGATGATTCTGTAGACTGGACAGAAGGATGGAATGGTACTGTAACTAATACTTACATTTCTCATACAAAATCTGGTTTTTCTACTGCTTTTGAAGGTGATAAAGCTAATGGAAACCCTAAGTTTGTAAACTTAACTGCTATTTCTACTGTAGATGGTACTGCTTTACAATTTAAAAAGACTTCTGGTGCAACTATTACTAACATTTGGTTAGAAGGTTATGCTAAGAACATCGATATGAAAGACAATGGTCCTTTAGCAAATGTTATTATAGATGGTGCTGCAGCAACAACTACAGCAGACTATAAAACAGGAACTAAAGTAGATGTTTCTACTTGGACTTGGAAAAGTGCAGGTTTATAATCTAAAACTTTTATAAAAATTAAAAAGCAGGCTTTAAGCCTGCTTTTTTTAATTTATAGAATTACTGTTGTTTTAAACAGTTTCTTTTTTGTCGCAACAAGCCATTTTACAATCTTCTGCACAAACCATTTTACCGTCGATTGTTTTACCAGAACAACAGCCTTTTTTTTCTGCTTTTAATTCACACTTTTCTTTACAATCATCAGAACAAGTATGTGATTTTTTAGTTTTAGTTACTTCTGTTGAAGTTTCTGAAGCCGTATATAAATCTCCGCCAGCAATTCCGTTAACATAAGCAATCAATTCGCTTTTAGATGTTGTGTTTGCATCGTAAGCAATATTAGCAATACTATCAGTAAAAACAACTTTAGCATCTATTACACCTTCTTTTTTAGATAATTTAGATTGAATTGTTTTTGCACAACCAATTTCGCAAGTCATACCAGAAATAGCTAGAGATACATTCTCTTTTTTTACATCTTTAGCACATCCTATAAAAACGAAACAAGTAATAGCTAGAGAAAATAATATTCTTTTAGTGTTCATAATATTTAATTATTAAATTATGTTACAAATTTATCAATAATCGTGTTTATATTTTAATATTTGTTACACTTTTGTACTCAGAAATATACGAAGCATGAATAATCAGCAACAAAAATGGTTGTATTTAACCTTACTTTCTTTGGTTTGGGGTAGTTCTTTTATTCTGATGAAAAAAGCCTTATTGGGTGTTACACCAATACAGTTGGGTGCGTTAAGAATGATTTTTACTTCGATATTTTTATTGTTAGTCGCTTTTCCGTCACTTAAAAAAATCAAGAAAAAGCATTATAAATACATCGTTTTTACATCTATTGCCGGCACTTTTGTACCTGGTTTTTTATTTGCTTTTGCAATTACAACAATAGACAGCTCTATTGTTTCAATTTTAAATTCTTTAACGCCATTTAATACGCTTATTTTTGGTGCAATTGTATTTGGTTTCGGATTTAAAAGAACACAACTATATGGTATTTTAATTGGTTTAATTGGTACATTAATTTTGATTTTAAAAGGAGCAGCTCTAAATCCTGATCAAAATTATTGGTATGCGTTTCTAATTATTATAGCTTCGATAGGTTATGCTTTTAATGCTAACATGGTAAAAAAGTATTTAAATGATTTAAATGCTTTGTCTATTGTTACAGGTAATTTTTTATTATTGATTGTGCCTGCTTTTATCGTTTTAAGCTTTACAGATTTTTTTAAAAATTTTGATTTTAATAATAAGATTTTGATGCAGTCTTTAGGTTATTTAGCGATCTTATCAATTGTAGGAACAGGAATCGCAAAAACAATATACAATAAATTGGTTCATATTTCAGATCCAGTTTTTTCATCATCTGTAACATATTTAATTCCGTTAGTAGCTATTTTTTGGGGAGTTTTAGACGGAGAAAAGTTAAGTCCTCTTCAAATATTTGCTGGTGTAATTATACTTTTTGGAGTTTATCTAGTAAATAAGAAAAAATAAAAAGAGCCAAGAAATTAATCTTGGCTCTTTGTAAAATGTATGATTCTAAAGTTGATTAGTTAAAATCTGCATCAGAAACACCTTCATTTATTTTAATTTCTTTTACAACAAAATCTAAGTTCATTGGTCCAGATTTAATTCCGATTGCATGCGGAAACTTAACTCCGTTAACTTCTTTGTAATCAGAATAAACAGTTGGTGTTTTTACTTCTTTTCCATCTGGAGTTTTAGTAGTCGTAATTTCTTTAACTTTTAATCCGGTAGTTGCATCATAAAATACTTCTTTGTCATTAAACCCTAAAACATAAGCATTCTTACCATCTAAAGGCTCTATTCTTAAAAGTTTACCAGCGCTGTAAGCTAAATCACTAAAAAGTGCGTTACCGCTTTTAGCTTTTGTAATTTGTTCTGCAGTCATATCTTTTTTCTGACCTCTTGCAGAAGAATATCCTGTGGCACCATTAAAAACAGTTTTTTGCATTACATTACCCATAACCGCAATTTCTTGAGAAGATTTATTAGGTGCAGCAGCTTTCATTGTCATAACCAAAGGCGTGCCTTGTATAGTCGCATTAGAAACAATCATGGTAGTTTTTACAGCCATAACTTTGTCTTTACCACCAATAGCATCTAAATACTTATTAACTACAGTTTCTGCAGTCATTCCTTCAGGAATTGGCATTGTCATTTCTGGTTTTTCTGTAGGATTTCCTTCTTTATCAAAATAACTAATTACGTAATCAGTTTTTTCTAAGTTTTTAAGAACGTCAATTCCTCTACCAGTTACCATAATTCTAGCTTTATCTCCTCTAAAATATTTGATAGCAGCATTTTGAACATCATCTACAGTTACAGAGTTGATGTTTTTAATATAGTTAGCATAAAAGTCTTCTGGTAAATCATACAAAGCAATGTTTAAAGCATAACTTGCTGCAGTAGCAGGTTTTTGAACATCCATTACAAAACCACCAATGTATTCTTCTTTAGCATCTTGTAATTCTTTTTCTGTAACTTTTTGGTAACGAATTTTGTTAATTTCTTTTTTTATTTCTACAATAGCGCTATCGGTTACCATGTTTCTAACACTTGCAGTTGCTCTAAAAGTTGCTGTGTTGTTTTCTCTACTTTGGCTAATACCAGAGTAAGAACCATAAGTATAGGCTTTGTCTTCTCTTAAGTTGTTAAAAAGTCTTGCAGAACCACCGCCACCAAGAATCTTATTGGCTAATAAAGCAGCGTAATAATCTTTGTCTCCTAAAGTTAAATCTGTAGTATTAATTACAGAAATTTCAGATTGTTTTGCGTTTGGCATGTTTACAAAACTAATTGCTGATGTTGGTAAATTTTTTGGAGCAGGATAAGTTGATGTTGGGATTTCTCCTTTTTGCCAACCTTCAAATAAATCTTTTACTAACTTTTTAGTTTCTTTTGGATTGATATCACCAACAATAATTAAATAAGCATTGTTAGGTTTGTAATATGTATTGTAATTGTTTTTTACATCTTCTAACGTAATCGCATTTACAGTTTCTTTGCTTGTAAATTCTCCGTAAGGATGATTTTTACCATACACTAAAATATTTTGAACTCTACCTGCAATTGCTGGTACATTTTTTTCTGTAGATTTTAAATTCTCTAAAGTAACTTCTTTTTCTTTGTCGAATTCCTCTTGAGAAAATGTAGAGTTTTTAACACCGTCTGCCATTAAACCCAAAACCTCTGGAAAATATTTTTTTAATGATCTAGCAGAAGCGCCAGTACTGTAATAACTTACACTTGCACCTAAAAAATCTACTTTTTCATTAAAATCATCCTTAGTAATATTAGTAGTTCCTCTACCTAATAAGCTTCCCATCATACCAGAAACACCAGAAATATTTCCTTCTAAATAAGGTTTATTGTCTATTCTTAAAGTAGCAGAAACTCTAGGTAATTTATGGTTTTCTACCATAATTACTGTTAATCCGTTGTTTAAAGAGAATTTTTCTGCACTTCCTAATTTTACAACAGGATCTGGTCCTGGTGTAGGCATTTTACTTCTGTCTATTTGCGCATTTGTGGCAAAAGACATGGTTATAACTGCTATAATTGATAAAATTTTTGTCTTCATCTTTCTTAATTATTTTTTCTTTGGTAAGTACTCTAAGATTAATCTTTGATTCTTGTTTAAATATTTTTTTGCAACTTCTCTAATTTCTTCACGAGTAATAGATCTATAAATATCTATTTCAGAATTTATTAAATTAGTATCACCGTACATTACGTGGTATCTAGCCAAAGAATTTGCAATACCTACCACACTAGAATTTGAGTTTACGTAATTGTTTTCAAATTGATTTTGAATTTTTTGGTAATCTTTTTCAGAAATTAAATCTGTTTGAATTTTTAAAATTTCTTCATCAATTTCTTTGATTAAATCCATTAAAGGAGTTTTTCCTAAAGGAATACCAAAAAGTGCGTACACACCATAATCTTGCTGAGAAACATTTGCAGCTTGTACAGCTAAAGCCATTTTCTTTTTATCGACAATTTTTTTGTATAAAACAGAACTTTTACCACCGCTTAAATATGTAGAAATCATATCTAAAACCTTAGAATCTCTTGTTTTAAAAGAAGGAGTTCTATAAGCCGCTACAATTGCAGGAATTTGAATATTCTCGTCATAAGCTTTAGCTTTAAACTCTTTTGTAATAGGTTCTTCTTTTGGGAAAGTTCTTACTACTTCTTCACCTCTTGGAATTGGCCCAAAATAATCTTCAATCATTTTTTTAGTAGCAGCAATATCCATATCACCAGCAACTACTAAAGTTGCATTGTTTGGTACATAGTATTTTTTGTTAAAAGCTAAAAACTCTTCTAAGGTAGCAGCATCTAAATGATCCATATACCCAACATTTGGATCTTTATAAGGATGTACTTTAAAGATGTTTTTAGATATTTCTGGCAAAAGATTAGAATAAGGTCTTGTACGTTGTCTTTTTTCTTCTTTTACAACTTCATTCTGAATGTCTACACCTTCTTGTTTGATAATTGGATGCAATAAACGTTCAGATTCCATCCATAAACCTAATTCTAATTTATTAGAAGGAAAAATTTCATAATAGTAAGTTCTATCTTGAGATGTGTTTGCATTATTTCTTCCTCCGTTAGAAGAAACAATTTTAAACCATTCTCCTTTTTTTATGTTTTTAGTTCCTTCAAATAATAAGTGTTCAAAGAAATGTGCAAAACCTGTTCTTTTTCTGTCACCATCTTTACCACCAACACCATACATTACAGAAGTAATAATTACTGGGGCAGATTTGTCTTGATGCAGTATTACATGTAGTCCGTTGTCTAACTTGTACTCTTCAAACTCAACCTTTTGTGCGTTTGCAGAAAATGCAATCAACAATGCTGAAGCAAGAGATAAAATACTTTTTTTCATTTATTTTTTATTTAATTAATAGTTGATGCTTTGTATGACGCAGATAAATTATCTTTGTTACAACAAATTAACTTTTTTTGTAAGTTATTTTCAAAAATAGTGAGAATCTTATAAAATATAAAGAGCAAACCGTGTTTATTTGCTTGATTATTAAATAGTTTATTTTTTCACAGCAATGTTGTAGAGTTGCAAAAAATATGTATATTTGCATCCGCATTTTCTATAGAGAAAGTGTATAATAAGTATAAATACGCAAAACAAATAGTATGTACGCAATCGTAGAGATAGCAGGGCAGCAGTTTAAAGTAGCAAAAGACCAAAAAGTATACGTTCACCGTTTACAAGGAGAAGAAGGATCAGAAGTAAGTTTTGATAACGTTCTTTTACTTGATGACAATGGAAGTGTATCGATTGGCGCCCCAGCTATAGAAGGAGCCGCAGTAACGGCCAAAATTTTAAGTCACTTAAAAGGTGATAAAGTAATCGTTTTCAAGAAGAAAAGAAGAAAAGGTTACCAAAAGAAAAATGGACATAGACAAGCTTTAACAGAGATTCAAATTGAATCTATTGCTGCTTCTGGTGCTAAAAAAGCAACTAAGAAAGCTGCAACTAAAAAAGCGGCTGCTCCAAAGGCAGAAGCTAAAAAAGCTGCTCCAAAGAAATCTTCTAAAGGAGATGACTTAAAGAAAATTGAAGGTGCAGGTCCTAAAGCTGCTGAAGCTTTAGTAAACGCAGGTTTAGATACTTTTGCAAAAGTAGCTAAAACTGAAGCATCTAAATTAAGTGAAATTTTATCTGAAGCAAGTTCAAGATTATCTCACATTGTGACTGATACTTGGCCAAAACAAGCTGGTTTAGCTGCAGAAGGTAAATGGGATGAATTAAAAGAATTACAAGATAGATTAGACGGAGGTATTGAAAAATAAATCCTTATAGTTTAACTTTAACCTATAAAAACTCAATAACATGGCACATAAAAAAGGTGTAGGTAGTTCGAAGAATGGTAGAGAATCAGAATCGAAACGACTAGGAGTAAAAATATTTGGAGGACAAGCTGCAATTGCAGGTAACATTATTGTTCGTCAAAGAGGTACTACGCACAATCCAGGAGAAAACGTTTACATGGGTAAAGATCATACTTTACATGCAAAGGTTGATGGAATTGTAGAATTTCAAAAGAAAAGAGATAACAGATCTTACGTATCTGTAACTCCATTTGAAGCTTAAGATTTAAGTTTTCAAAAAGTATAAAAGCTCAAACATTAATTTGTTTGAGCTTTTTTTGTGCTTACGGTTGTTAATGAACTTGTTTGTATTTTGTACTTTTACGCTCATGAAATTTCTATACAATTTAGCACTTTTTAAAGCAACTATTTTACTGCCAATAATTGGTCTTTTTAATAAAAAAATTAAGCTTTTTATAAATGGAAGAAAAGAAACCTTTTCTAAAATTGAAGTTCTAAAGAATAAACAAACAATTTGGTTTCATGCAGCTTCATTAGGCGAGTTTGAACAAGCTAGACCTGTTATAGAAGAGTTAAAAAAAGGTAATAATAATTACAAAATATTAGTCACTTTTTTTTCACCGTCGGGTTATGAAATAAGAAAAAATTACAAGCTGGCAGATGTTGTTTGTTACCTTCCTTTAGATACAAAGTCAAATGCGAAAAAGTTTATAGAAATTGTAAACCCCAAAATGGCAATCTTTATAAAGTATGAATTTTGGCCAAATATTCTAAATGAGTTAAAATCAAAAGAAATTTCTACAATTTTAGTTTCTGGTATTTTAAGAGAAAAACAATTATTTTTTAAAAGTTACGGAGGTTTTATGAGAGAGTCTTTAAAGGCTTTTCATCATTTTTTTGTGCAAAATCAAGAATCTAAAAAATTACTAAATTCAATTGATTTTAACAATGTAACCGTTGCTGGTGATACACGTTTTGATAGAGTTTCAAAAATTTTAGAACAAGATAATTCCTTAGATTTTATAACAGAATTTAAAAATGGAAAATATACAATTGTTGCAGGAAGTACTTGGCAAGAAGATGAAAACTTATTGGTAAATTATATTAACAATAATGCAGAAGAAGATGAGAATTTTATCATTGCACCACACAATATTAAAGCAGATGCAGTTTTAGAATTGCAAAAATCAATCAATAAAAAAACAGTATTATTTTCTAATAGATCAGATAAAAATCTTTCAGAATATCAAGTTTTTATTATCGATACAATTGGTATTTTAACTAAAATTTACGCTAATGCAAACGTTGCTTATGTTGGCGGAGGTTTAAAAACTGGCTTGCATAATATTTTAGAACCTGCAACTTTTGGAATTCCTGTAGTTATTGGAAATAAATACGACAAATTTAAAGAAGCAGTAGACTTGGTCAAAATAGGTGGTTGTTTGTCAATAAATAATCAGAAAGAATTCACAGAATCTTTGTTAAAATTAAAAGAAGATCAAAGCTTTAGAAATTTAACTGGTGTTATCAATAAGAGGTATATAAAAGACAACCTTGGTGCAACAGAACAAATTATAAATTATTTAAACAATAAAATTTAATAAGAGTTTATTTGTTTTTATCTCTTTGGATAAAATATAGAATAAATAAAAATAGATTAATTATGGATATTATTTTACAACCTTGGGCTTGGTATGTTGGCGGGCCGTTAATTGCAATTTCGTTGCTTTTGTATTTTTATTTCGGTCAAAACTTTGGGGCTTCTACTAATTTTGAAACCTTATGTACAATGGCTGGTGCAGATAAATTTTCTGATTATTTTAAAAAAGATTGGAAAGATAGAGATTTTGCATTGCTATTTGTAGTTGGTTTAATTATTGGTGGTTTTATTTCAGCATATTTTTTAACACCAAATCAAACAATAGATTTAAACCCGAAAACTGTAAACGAGTTAAGTGAGCTAGGTTTTTCTAATATTGGCAATCAATATTTTCCTGATGAAATTTTTGGTGATGCTGCTGTTTTTTCTCTAAAAGGTTTTTTAATATTATTAATTTCTGGTGTATTTGTAGGTTTTGGTACGCGATATGCTGGCGGATGTACTTCTGGCCATGCAATTACAGGTTTAAGTAGCCTACAATTGCCTTCTTTATTAGCGGTTATTGGCTTTTTTATTGGCGGAATAATAGCAACTTGGTTTATAGTACCTTTATTGTTTTAGTAGATACATCACCAATAAATAAAATTCAATTTATCTTTTTGTGCTCAGTCAAGAAGCAAATCAAAAGTTATAAAAATATAATTAAATGAAAAACATCAAATTTTTAATATTAGGAATCTTTTTTGCAATTGTGTTAAGTAAGACTCAAGCAATCTCTTGGTTTCGCTTTTACGAAATGTTTAAGTTTCAATCTTTTCATATGTATGGTATTATTGGCGGTGCTGTATTGATTTCTGCAATTTTTATGCAGTTATTTAAAATCGGAAAAATTAAAGATATAAACGGTAATAAAATAGTGCCAAAACCAAAGAAAAAAGGTTTTGTAAGAACAATTTTAGGAGGAACATTTTTTGGTTTAGGTTGGGGTATTTCTGGTGCTTGTGCAGCCCCAATTTTTGTTATTCTTGGGTTTAAATTGATGCCTGCATTAATCTTATTAGTTGGCGCTTTATTAGGTACCTTAATTTATGGTATGCTAAGTAAAAAACTACCAAATTAATGGAACGTCATTGGAAAATTTCTGACACAGAATTTGAAACAAAGTTTACCAATAATACTTTTAAACCTTTATGGTTTACGCACGAGGCACATTTGCGATTAGCTTGGATTTATATTACAAAATATGGTAAAGAAATTGCTTTTAAAAAATACAGTGAACAATTAAAAGCTTTTGCAGATAAATATAATGCAGACGGAAAATACAATGCAACAGTTACTTATGCTTCTATAGAAATTATGCACAAGTACATTCAGAATTCTAATGCCTACGATTTTCAAGATTTTATAAAGGAATTCTCAAAATTAAAAACTAATTTTAAAGAAATTATTGCCTCGTTTTATTCTGGTAATATTTTTACATCAAAAGAAGCAAAACAACAAATTTTACAACCAGATTTAAAATCTTTTAATGAGTAAACTTGTAGACAATTTTGGGCGACAAATGGAATACGTTCGGTTAGCAGTAACCGACCGTTGTAATTTACGTTGTCAATATTGTATGCCTGCTCATGGTATAGACATTGTGCCAAGACAAGAGCTATTAACCTTTAAAGAAATGTATCGTTTAATTCGTGTTTTAACAGAATTAGGCGTTAATAAAGTACGTTTAACTGGTGGCGAACCTTTTGTGCGTAAAGATTTTGTTGGGTTTTTAGAAATGTTGTCTTATAACGATCTGTTAGATGCTATAAATATTACAACAAATGGTGCGTTAATTTCACAACATATTGATAAAATTGAAAAACTTAAAAAAGTAAAGAATATCAATTTAAGTATCGATAGTTTACAAAGAGATAAGTTTGCCAAAATTACTAGAAGAGATGTTTTTCCTGAAGTTTATAAAACTTTTGAACTACTAGAAAAAAGCAGTTTAAATTTAAAACTAAATGTGGTTGTACAATCTGGTTTTAATACTGATGAAATTGTAGATTTTGTAAGATTAACCAAAGACAAAAATGTTGCAGTTCGTTTTATAGAAGAAATGCCTTTTAACGGAAAAGGGCAAAGAGATATGCAAGAAAACTGGACGTTTACTAAAATTTTAAATGAAGTTAAAACCGAGTTTTCTGTGGATGAAATTCAGTCCGAGAAATCATCAACCTCTAGAAATTATAAAGTAGAAAACCACTTAGGGACTTTCGGAATTATACCTGCATTTACAAGAACTATTTGTAACGATTGTAATAGAATTAGAATTACAAGTACCGGAACTTTTAAAAACTGCTTGTTTGATGATGGCGTTTTTAATTTAAGAGATTTTATTAGAAAAGGAGCATCGAATGAAGATTTAAAAGAACTTTTCTTAAGATTAGTAAAAGACAAACCAGAAAATGGTTTTATTGCAGAAGCAAATAGAAAAAACGGTGGTGCTTCTGAAAGTATGAGCACAATTGGTGGGTAATGGTTAATTTTTTAACTCATTATATATAATTGCATATCCTAATTTATTAAGATAAAAAAATAATTATGGAAAATAATATTAGTCACAAAAAACAATATTCTAAAAAAGAATTTAAGCTAGATTTGACCTGGAAACAGAAGGTTTTCGGGATATTTTTAACTTCTCTTGCATATGGTACATCAATTTATTTCTTAAACGATAGCCTAAGTATAACTAGTGCAATTATTCAAGGTCTGTTATTTGGAATTTTGTTTGTTCTCTTGTTTCCTTGGGTAATGAATAAAATGTTTGGAAATAAAATTAACAATATTATCCCTGATTTGCTTGATAATGAAAATTCTGAAGATGAAATTTTTGCAAACTTATTTAGAGGGTTTGAAGGGGTTGGAGGTAAAATATTTTTAACGAATCAAAGATTGATTTTTAAAAGCCATTCTTTAAATATCCAAAAAGGACAGACAAATATTGATTATAATGACATAGTTTCTGTTACAAAAAGAAAAACCTTCAAGTTAAGAGATAATGGAATCAAAATAACTACCAAAAAGGGTGATGAATATTGTTTTGTTGTGAATAACAGAAATGTTGAATTAAAAAATATTCTAGATAAATTAAACGTATGATTTTAGTTAAAGATGCAAAGGATATAATTTTAAATTCAGCCTATAACTTCGGAGTAGAAGAAGTTCCGTTTCTAAAATCTGTGGGTAGAATTTTAAAAGAAAATATTCTTGCAGATAGAGACTTTCCGCCATTTAATAGAGTTTCTATGGATGGAATTTGTATCGATTTTAACGCATTTAAAAACGGACAAGGAGATTTTAAAGTAGAAGGAATACAAGCTGCGGGAATTGAACAAATGACGCTTCAAAACAAAGAAAATTGTATTGAAGTTATGACAGGCGCTGTTTTACCAAACAATGCAAATACAGTAATTCGTTATGAAGATGTTACGCTTAAAAACGGAATTGCAACAATCAATATTAATAAAATAAATGATTGTCAGAATGTGCATGCAAAAGGAAAAGATAGAAAGGTTGATGATGTTTTAATATCAGAAAATAAAATAATTTCAGCGGCAGAAATTGGTGTTTTAGCAACGGTTGGTAAATCAACAGTAAAAGTTGCAAAACAACCAAAAGTAATGATTGTTTCTACGGGAGATGAATTGGTTGGCGTAAACGAAATTCCGTTAAAACATCAAATTAGAAGAAGTAATGTTTTTACGTTGGTTTCTTTGTTAGAAAGATTAAAAATTTCTTCCGATACAGCTCATATTACAGATGATAAACCCATTTTAAAGCAAAAAATAAAAGGTTTTTTAAAAGATTATGATGTGTTACTTTTTAGTGGTGCAGTTAGCAAAGGTAAATACGATTTTTTGCCAGAAGTTTTTGAGGAATTGGGTATTGAAAAATTGTTTCATAAAGTAGCGCAAAGACCGGGAAAACCTTTTTTCTATGGAAAAACTAATGAATGTAATATCTTTGGGTTTCCTGGAAATCCCATCTCAACATTTGTAAATTGTTTGGCGTATTTTTATCCTTGGTATTATAAATCTACAGGATTAGAAACAGAAGAAGAAACTGCAATTTTAGGTGAAAATGTATCATTTAAACCCAATTTAGAGTTTTTTTTACAAGTAAAATTAAAAAGTAAATTTGGACACTTAGTAGCTTTTCCGGTAAAAGGAAATGGTTCTGGAGATTTGGCAAGTTTGGTTAATGCAGATGCTTTTATTCAATTACCAAACGATAAAACTGAATTCAAAACCGGAGAAAATTATCCAATTATAAGATATCGCTAATTATAGTTTTTAATGTTTAGTTTTGAGTGATCAGTTAGATTAAGGCTATGAAAGAAAGTATTGTTCAGAAAAAGAGTTTTCAGTTTTCATTAAAAATAATATCACTCTATAAAATGCTGCAAAAAGAGAAGGAATTTGTAATTTCAAATCAAATTTTAAGAAGTGGAACTTCAATTGGTGCAAATATAGAAGAAGCACTTGCAGGTCAAAGTAAAAGAGATTTTACAGCTAAAATGTCAATTTCATCAAAAGAAGCAAGAGAAACTAAATACTGGTTACGATTATTAAATGAAAGTGAATTAACAAAACTAAATGTGAATTCATTAATTTTGGATATTGATGAATTGATTAGAATTTTAACTTCTATAGTTTAAACATCTCAACAGAATCTAACTAAAAACTAAGCACTCAACATTTAAAACTATTATATTGAGCAATTTTACCCACATCAACAAAAAAGGAAATCCTAAAATGGTAAATGTTTCTGATAAGAAAATTACCAAAAGAACAGCTATTGCTAAAGCAACTATGTTTTTAGGAAAAGAAGTAATTGCGAATTTTACAAATGATGAGTTAGTTACTAAAAAAGGACCCGTTTTTCAAACTGCAATTATTGCAGGAATTCAGGGTGTAAAGAAGACTTCTGATTTAATTCCAATGTGTCACCCTTTGCTAATTAACGGAGTCGATGTAGATATTGAAATTGTAGATTCAGAAAATATAGAAGTGTTGTGTAAAGTGACAATAACAGGTAAAACAGGTGTTGAAATGGAAGCTTTGACCGGCGCAAATATTACGTGTTTAACTATTTATGATATGTGTAAAAGCATCAGTCAGAAAATGGTAATTAAAGAAGTGAAATTGTTAGAAAAAACAGGCGGAAAATCTGATATTAAAAATGAAAAAGCATAGCAAACATACAAATTTAGAAAGAAGAAATAACGATAACCATGCGCCTAATGAAATTTCTATTTTAGGTGCAAATTGTAGCGTAATTTCAGATTTAGTACATCAAGTATCTAGAAAGTTGCCAAGTTATAAATTGGCCTATTTTGATGCTTCTCACGCGAAGAATGTAGAAGGAAATCAATTGTCAGAATATGTCTTTCATCATCAAGGAAACCTGCAAATTACAACTACAGGAAACTTAAATAAATATCAACAAAGATTAGATTTTGCCCAGTTTGATTATGTTTTTATCAACGGAAATCATTACCAAGGAGCCAAACAAATTTTAATTTTAGACGAAGCTAAAGAAGCTTCTGTATTAAAAAGGTTGTCGCAATTAGATAATATACAGTTTATTATAAAACTGAATTCTGAGACCGAATTTTTTGACTTTTTAGTTGAAAAATATCCAAATATTAAAAATAAAATATGTTATTCGATTGATGAAGTCGATGCAATTTCTAATCACATAAACAATTTAATTCAAGAAAAAATTGCACCAATAAAAGGGTTGGTTTTAGTTGGCGGTAAAAGTACAAGAATGGGTAAAGATAAATCTGAACTCAATTATTTTGGAAAACCTCAAAAAGAAGTGGCAAAAACACTTTTAGAAATTAATAATTTAGAGACTTTTTATTCTGTACAAAAAGCAGAAAATGAAAGTGAGATAGCAGATAGATTTATCGATTTAGGTCCTTTTGGCGGAATTTGTTCTGCTTTTCAGAAAGATCCAAATTCTGCTTGGTTTGTTTTAGCAACAGATCTTCCTTTTGTAGATGAAAGTATTATAAAATTAGTTTTAGAACGTAGAAATTCGTCTAAAGTTGCCACGGCAATTAAAGGGAAAAATAAAGATTTTCCAGAGCCATTAATTACTATTTACGAGCCAAAAGCATATCCATTATTATTACAATATTTGGCGCAAGGGTATTCTTGTCCTAGAAAAATGTTAATCAATTCTGATGTTGAAATTGTAGAAATTGATGATGATTTTATTAGAAATGTAAATACACCAGAAGAATATAGAGCAGCTAAAGAAGAGATTAGTTCATAAATGAAAATAGAGAAAAATCAACTTTTTAAACGTCAAATTACTTTAGCAGAAATTGGTGAAATTGGGCAAGAAAAATTGCAAAAAGCTTCTGTTTTAGTAGTTGGTTGCGGTGGTTTAGGAAGTCCGATTGCGGTGTATTTAGCATCAAGCGGAATTGGAAAAATGCATTTAATTGATTTTGACACCGTTGATGTTACAAATTTACATCGTCAAGTTTTTTATAGTTTAGAAGATTTAGGAAAATCGAAAGCAGCAGTTTTATCAGAATTTATAAAAAAAAGAGCGCCATTTACAGAGGTAAGTTTTACAAACAAACCAATTACAAAAAATAACGTTTTAGAACTGATAGAAAACGTAGATGTTGTTATTGATGGTACAGATTCTTTACCTACCAAATATTTAATAAACGATGCTTGTGTAATTAAAAGTAAGCCTTTGGTTTATGGTTCTTTATATAAGTTTGATGGTTATGTGGCTACGTTTAATGTACAGCAAAAAGACGGTAGTTATTCTGCCAATTTAAGAGATGCTTTTCCTAAAATGGCAACAGATATACCTAATTGTGAAGAAGCAGGTACCTTAAATGCTATTGTTGGTATTATTGCGATTGCACAAGTTAATGAGGTTTTAAAATTGATAACTGGCATAGGAAATCCGTTAATAAATGAATTGTTAATTTACAATTCGTTGCAAAACACACAATTAAAAATGAAGCTAAAAACATCAGTTTTAAAAGATAAAATCACGAAACTATTTAAGGTTCAAACGTATGTTGATGCCGCTTGTTCTGGCCAGAATTTAGATTGGCAAATAACATCAGAACAATTAAAAAATAGATTGGGCGATGAGAATTTAGAAATTATTGCAGTTTTAAATAATCTAAAATTACCGTTTAAAGTACAGCAAACGATTCATATTAATAAATTTAAAGCATCAGAAATTAAGGTTGATAAAAATAAAACGTATGTTATGGTTTGTCAGCGTGGTTTAAACAGTTATAGAGCTACTAAAAGATTAAAAAAAGAGTATCCAGATTTAGAAGTTTTAAGTTTAACTGGCGGAATTTCTTCTTACAAATAAATATTATTAATGAGTAAAGTACTAGATTTTTATATAAATACAAAAAAGGAATTAGAAGACGAAGCAGCTAGTTTAAAAAGAAAATCTATCAACTTAAGTGTTTTTAGATTTGCTGTTTTTATAGGAACTTTTCTTTTAATATATCTAACTTTAGGCGCTTATCCAGATATTTTTATTGTTGGGTTTTTAGGTGCAGTTTTATTTAGCTTTTTAGTAGTTAAACACATAGATTTACAACGAAAAAGAGCAATTATAAATGCAAAAATAGCTATAAATAAAGATGAAATTAGTGTAGCAAATGGAGAATTTCATCATTTAGAAACAGGTGAGGAATTTATAAATCCTACACATTTTTATAGTAACGACATCGATTTGTTTGGTAAAGGATCTTTTTTTCAGAATATAAACAGAACCAAAACAATAGATGGTAAACGTTTTTTAGCAAAGTTATTATCAGAAAATGTAACAACTTTTATTGAAAGTAAACAAAAAGCAATTAAAGAATTGTCTGAAAAAGCTATTTGGAGACAAAATTTTGCTGCTTTGGCAAGTTTAGTTTCTGTTAAAACAAATTCAAATTTTATAGTATCGTGGTTTTCTAATTATAAAAGTTTATTTCCTAAGGTTTTATCGAAAGTTCAGGTAGTATTTTCTTTGATTTCTATAGCACTTATTGGTTTAATTTCATTGGGATTTTTACCCTTTTCTTATTTAATATTTTGGTTTTTTATAGGTCTTTTTATAACAGGTAGATTTTTAAAAAAAACCAGTAATCTATATTCTGAAACCGATAAAGTTAGAGAAACCTTTAAGCAATATCATGTTTTATTAAATGAGATAGAGAATGAAAAATTTGATTCAGAAATATTAGTAGAAAAACAAACGATTATTAATTCTGAATCAAAAAAAGCATCAAAAATATTTAAAGAATTTGCAAGAATTTTAGATACGTTCGATCAAAGAAATAATATTTTAATTGCTGTTTTAGGTAACGGTTTGTTTTTAACTGAAATTTACAATGCATGCAAAGTAGAAAAATGGATTTCTAACTATAAACATGTTGTTGAAAAATGGTTTGAAGTGGTTGCTTTTTTTGATGCTAAAAATTCTTTAGCCAATTTTACTTTTAACAAACCTAACTTTGTTTTTCCAGAAATAGTTTCTCATCAGAATGTAATCGATGGTGAAAATTTAGGGCATCCTTTGTTAAATGCTTCAAAAAGGGTTGACAATGATTTTTCAATAAAAAAAGAAGCATTTTTTATTGTTACTGGTGCAAATATGGCTGGTAAAAGTACTTTTTTAAGAACTGTTTCTTTAAGTATTGTTATGGCAAATTGTGGTTTACCTGTTTGTGCTAAAAGTTATAAATATGCACCAATTAAGCTTATTACTAGTATGCGTACCACAGATTCTTTAACAGAAGATGAGTCTTATTTTTATTCTGAATTAAAGCGATTAAAATTTATAGTAGATCAAATTGAAAACGAAGATTATTTTATCATTTTAGACGAAATTTTAAAAGGAACGAATAGTAAAGACAAGGCAATTGGATCTAAAAAGTTTGTAGAAAAATTATCGAAATCTAAATCTACAGGAATAATTGCAACGCATGATGTAAGTTTATGCGCATTAGAAAATGAATTTAAAGATATAAAAAACTATTATTTTGATGCAGAAATAGTAAATAATGAGTTGCATTTTGATTATACTTTAAAAGACGGAATTTGTAAAAATATGAACGCCTCTTTCTTGTTGCAAAAAATGGAAATAATTTAAAAAAAGGTAGCTTAGTTAAGCTACCTTTTTTTTGGTTTTTAAATACTGTTTTTTGTGATTTCTACTTTCCAGATTTTGTTAGATGCTTGCGATTTATTTGCACCATAAGTTCCTGGATTCGATTCAAAAGCTTCTATTCCGCCAAATATATAGCCAACTTCAATTGTTTTTTTATCCGAAGAAAAACTCTTTGCAACATCTATAATTTCATCAGAATATTTACTGTAAGTTATTTCTCTATTAGGAAACATAATTGCTTCTGCGCCATAAAATGGAGCCGAATTTTCATCTTGATCTGTAAAAACATTATAGTCAAGCGTTTTTGGAGTGCTTTTTAAAGGTAAACTGCTAATATCCATAGAAATCTGAACACTAGAATTTGTAAATCCAGATAAATGATGTTTCGGAGCGCGTTTGCCATCACCAATTCCGCCAATTAAAAAAGACTGTAAATAATTGTTATTAGCATCAAATAAAACTACACTCGGACAAGAATAAACATTAAAGTTTTTTTGATTGTAAGCAGTATCGTATGTGTATAATTTACTGTTATTATTTGCCCAATTAGGATGCACATAAATTGCATCATTCCATGCTTCTAAAGTTTCTCCTGGTTTAAAAACTCCGGCATAAATAGCAATGCTTTTTTCTATTGAATTATTATCAGGGTTTTTATATAGTGATGGTAAAATTGGTCCATCTCTTCTTCTAAAAACTGAAATATTGTCTGAAGCATTACTTGTTGGGTCACTAATATCTGATATTGGTTCTTTTACCTTAACGTCTAAAGTAGCTATGTTTTCACTATTATTAGTTAAAGAGAAAGGATAAACTGCATCTACATATTTTTGACCTTCAGAAAATTTTGGAGCACTATTTCCAAAACTATGACCTAAAGAAAGGTATAGAACATCATCGAGAATATACAATTCGCCACCTGTACTAACTAATGTATCATTTTTACCAACTCTTAGTAAATCTGCCCACTCATTTTCGCTTAATGTTTTTTCTTTTACTAGTTTTATTAGATTACTAACATTTATTTTGGCAACATGATTGTAAGTTGTAAAACCTTTTTTAAGATCAGAAAAATCTGCAGGTCCATAGCCGCCAAGTGTGTATAAGTAATTTCCATCTTGTTTAACCAAGGCATTTGAGTTTTTAAAGATGGTTGAGTTTTCTTTTACTGTTTGTAATAATTGATAAAGTGGATTTGATTGTGCAGGAACACCATCTCTAATTGTGTTGTATTTGTTTTCAATTACAGAAATGAAATCTGTAAGTGTTAAGCTACCAGAAACTTCATCTTTTGCAGGATTATAAACATAAATAACATCGTTGTAAGAAGATTTTGTAAAAGAAGAACCAGCATAGTTTCCGTTTAAATTATGAATTCCGCCGTTTAAAGAGTCTAAAGAGTTTGTTCTTCCTGCAAACAAAAGCCACTCTTTACCATCTAAAGATTCGGCATGGGTAAAAGATTGCAATGCAGGTGCATTTGTGTTTTTTGCTTGCGTAATTTTTAAAACATATTCTGGAAAAACAGTATTAGAAACTTTTTCTTTGCAAGAATTGAATAAGAAAATCAGTAATAAAGCACCAAAAATTTTTGATAAATTAATTTTCATGATAGATAAGTTTGGTTAGTTTGTCAAATAACCGAAAAAATCTATTAGAAAATTAGCGTTGTTATAGCTGTTTTATAAACTAGGTAAATTTACTTGAAATTTAATTTTGCCACTCTAAAGTTTCTATTAAGTGTAAAATATCTTCTTTTACATAATCTACTGCAGGCAAAATAGAATCATAGTTTGGTTTTGCGTAAAAATATAAAGAACCTTTTAAGAAGTTTTTTGTACTATCTGTAACATGAAACTGTATGTTAGACGCTGCATTACCAGTAATTTCGTACATGCTACCGTATACTTTTTTTGTGTCGTTTAAAAAGTCTTTGGGTATAATTTGTTCTGCTTTTGTAGTGTGTTTAAAGACTAGTTTTTCTGCTTCTGTTAATAGTTCTTGTATGTTATTATTAACAGGTCTATATGTGATGTCTATTGATGCTTTTAACTTCGGATATTTAATAGTTATCCAATTGTTTTTTTCGTTAATTATTTTAGCGTGTTTTAAAACGTTAAAGGTATATGGTCTTTTAAGATCTAAAGTTTTATACTCTTTTTTTGGGTATTTTAGACTAAGATAAGCTTTAGGTTTTGGCAACACATCTTCTTTACAAGAAAGAAAAGTTGTTATAAAAAGTAATAATAAAATATTACGCATTTCTTGTAGCTTTTACTTGTTTAATTCTTTTTTTATCGAGTGCTTCTATGGTAAACGTATAATTTTTAAAAATTATTTTTTCTCCTTTTTTAGGAAACTTACCAGAAATCTCTAAAATAAAACCAGCCAAGGTTTCACTTTCTCCTTTCTCTTCTTCAAAAATTTCTTCGTCTTCATCATCTAAAACTTTGCAAAAATCTTTTATAGAAGTTTTGCCTTCGAAAATGTAATTATTATCGTCTATTTTAGAATATGATAAATCATCATCATCAAATTCATCATTAATATCGCCAACAATTTCTTCTATAACATCTTCTAAAGTTACTAAACCACTTGTGCCACCGTACTCATCTACAACAATGGCTAAATGATTTTTCTTTGCTCTAAAATCGCTAAGTAAATCGTCTAACTTTTTATTTTCTGGTACAAAAAATGGTTCTCTTAGTAGATTTTGCCATTTAAATGACTTCTTATTTAAATGAGCTAACAAGTCTTTAGCATATAAAACACCAATAATATTGTCTATACTTTCTTTATAAACAGGATTTCTAGAATAACCATTTACCAAAATCTTATTTAAAACTTCTTCGTAAGACTCATCATCAGAAATTGCAAAAATATCGATTCTTGGTTTCATTATCTGAACCGTTTCTGTATTACCAAAGTTAACAATACCTTCTAAAATCTTTTGTTCGTCTTTACTAGTTGCGCCTTGTGATGTTAATTCTAAAGCCTGCGAAAGTGTTTCTACAGAAAAATTACTTGCTTTGCTACCAAATTTTTTCTCTACCCATTTTGTAATAGCAATTAAAGGCATACTAAAAGGTGTAAGTAAAAAGCTAACAGACTTAATAAATTTAGACATTTTCCTAGAAAAGCCTAAAGCATTTCTAGATGCATAAACTTTTGGTAAAACTTCACCAAAAAGTAAAATTAAAAAGGTTACTAAAATAATTTCTAGTAAAAAACGAATAGAAACTGTAAATAAGTAAAGGTTTAAAGTAAAGTTAAAACTGCCAAAAAGTGTTTCTGCTAAAGAAGCAAATAATAAAACAATTAAAATATTTATAAAATTATTGGTTATTAAAATTGTTGCTAATAACTTTCTTGGTTTTTCTAATAATGTAACTACTATGTTTTCTTCTTTACCGTTATTAGAAAGTTCGTTTAAATCTGTTTGAGAAAGTGAAAAAAATGCAATTTCAGAGCCAGAAATTAAAGCAGAACTAATTAGTAATGCAATTAAAGCAATGCTATTTAAAGTTGTAAAAAGGTCTATTGATGCTAAAAATATAAATATATGATTGGGATCTGGATCCAAAATTATGTGTTATTAATTAGTAATTAAAATGGTAAATCGTCACTTTCTTCTTCTTGAACAATTGGCTTAGGTGTATTTTGTACTGGTGTATTTTGTTGTGCAGCCATTGTGTTGTTTTCAGAATTCTTCTTAGATGATAACATCGTCATTTCAGAAACAAGAACCTCTGTAGAGTAGCGTTTTACGCCATCTTGTTCCCATTGCCTGTTTTTAAGTTTTCCTTCAACATAAACCTTATCTCCTTTAGATAAGTATTTTTCGCAAATTTCTGCTAACTTATTTCTTACAACAATATTATGCCAATCTGTATTGGTTACTTTTTCTCCGGTTTGTTTATTTGTATAACTTTCTGATGTTGCAATAGGAAAGCGACCAACACTATTTTTGTCATCAAAATAATGCATTTTAACATCGTCACCTAAATTACCAATAAGTATAACTTTATTTATTGTACCTGCTGCCATAATAATATTGTTTAACTAATCAAATGTACTAAAAATATCAATTACTTTTTAACGTCGAATGCCTCTAAAAAATTAGCAATTAATATAGGTACAGGAAAATCTTGAATATTTTGCCAAAGTGTGGTTGCGTTTTTATGTTTGTTGGTTTCTACAATCCAGAATTGTGTATATAAATGCTGATGAGAAAGTTTATGTACAATTTCTTTTTGATTAAATAATGATATCGTGGTTTCATCAGGAAAAAGATTTTTAAAATCATCAGTAGCTATTAAATCTTCTTTATTTAGGTTTTTATTACTTTCAATTAAAGGAAATTGATACAAACCTTGCCAAATACCTTTGCCTTTTCTTTCTTCGATAATTGTTTTGTTGTCTTGGGTTTTAATAACCATAAAGTTAAAAAACCTTTTTTTAATTTTAATTTTCTTCTCTTTAATAGGTAGTTCTTTAGTAAGTTTTTTTTCTAAAGCGACACAACTGTCTGCTAAAGGGCAAGAATCACATAACGGATTTTGAGGTTTGCAGTGCAACGCACCAAAATCCATTATTGCTTGGTTAAAAGTACCTGGTTGCTTTGTGTCTATTAAAGATTGTGCTAAAATTTTAAATTCTTTAATTCCTTTTGTTGAATTTATTGGTGTATTAATGCCGTAATATCTAGAAAGTACTCTGTAAACATTACCATCTACAACCGCTGCGGGTTCATTAAAGCAAATAGAAGCAATTGCAGATGCTGTATAATCTCCAATTCCTTTTAGTTTTATGATCTCTTTATATGTAGAAGGAAATTCGCCGTTTAATTCATTTGCAATAACTTTTGCAGAATAATGTAAATTTCTTGCTCTAGAGTAATAACCCAAACCTTGCCACATTTTTAAAACGGTACTTTCGTCTGCATTTGCAAGGTCAAAAACTGTTGGAAAACTGCTTGTAAATTTCAGATAATAAGACAAACCTTGCGCAACTCTTGTTTGCTGTAGCATGATTTCGCTTAGCCAAATAAAATATGGATTCTTAGTTTTGCGCCAAGGCAATTCTCTGTTGTTTTGTAAGTACCAGTATATTAATGTGTTAGAAAATTTCATGAATAAAAAATAGATTTGCAATATTACATTTTAAAATTCACATAAATTTAAGTCTTTATCTTTTTGGAATTGATTAATTATCATATATTTGCATCCGCATTTTTGAAAGTAAATTAATAAAAATATAGTAAAAATAGAGACATGACGAAAGCAGATATCGTATCGAAAATTTCAGATAAATCAGGAATTGAAAAAACAGATGTTTTGGCAACTGTGGAAGCATTTATGACTGAAGTTAAAGGTGCATTAGAAAATGGCGATAACGTTTATTTAAGAGGTTTTGGTAGCTTTATTATCAAAACAAGAGCAGAAAAGACTGGTAGAAATATTTCTAAGAATACAACTATTAAGATTCCTGCACATAATATACCAGCTTTTAAACCAGCTAAAACTTTTACAGAAGGAGTTAAAAGTAAAGTAGTAGTAAAATAACAAAATACTAATCTAAACCTAAATAAAAAAAGGTTTATAAAACAACAGACATTATGCCAAGTGGTAAAAAAAGAAAGAGAGCTAAGATCTCTACGCACAAAAGAAAGAAAAGAGCTAGAGCAAATAGACACAAGAAAAAGTAAGCATTCGCTTACTTTTTCGTTTATTATTTAGACGAAAAAACAATCAACCAAACAAACAAAAAGTTCATTGACATTAGAAAATTTATTAGCTGTGTAAGGCTGTAAATTTTCTCACGGTATTAAAAATACCTTACAATATTAATCCATCTGCACAATTAAGTGCAGTGTTAAAACCAAATTCAGCATGAAAACAGAATTAATAATTCGTTCGAATTCATCTGATATTGATTTTGCCTTATTAAGAGATGGAAAACTTATTGAATTAAATAATGAAACAACTGGGAATAAATTTTCTGTTGGCGATATTTTTTTAGCCAAAATAGGAAAAGTATTAACAGGTTTAAATGCCTCTTTTGTAAATGTAGGTTACCCAAAAGACGGGTTTTTACATTATCATGATTTAGGAGCGCAAGTAAACTCATTAAATGCATTCATTAAGAAAGTAAGCACAGGTAAGTATAAAGAGTTCACTCTAAAAAACTTCCGATTTGAGGAAGACATTAACAAAGACGGTAGTATTAATGATGTACTTAAAACAGGGCAAAACCTGTTGGTACAAATTGTAAAAGAACCAATTTCTACAAAAGGACCAAGATTAAGTTCTGAGTTGTCTATAGCAGGTAGATTTTTGGTGTTAGTTCCTTTTTCTAACAGAGTTTCTGTATCACAAAAAATAGCAGACCCAAAAGAAAAAGAACGATTAAAAAGATTAGCAAAAAGCATTAAACCAAAAGGGTTTGGTGTTATTTTAAGAACTGTTGCCGAAGGTAAAAAAGTAGCAGAACTAGACAAAGATTTGCAAAACTCATTAGATCGCTGGAAAAGAATGTGTAAAAGTATAGCAAATACAAACACACCAACTAAAATCTTAAGCGAGTTAAACAGAGCATCTTCTATATTAAGAGATGTTATGAATGAAACTTTTACAAGTATTGTTACAAATGATGAAACTCTAAAAGTAGAAATTAAAGAATATCTACAAGAAATTTATCCAGAAAAAGAAAAAATAGTGAAGTTACACAGATCGGAAACTCCTATTTTCGAAAAATATGGAATAGAAAGACAAATAAAAACATCGTTTGGTAAAACAGTTTCTATGAGTAAAGGTGCCTATTTAGTTATAGAGCACACAGAAGCATTACATGTTATTGATGTAAATAGCGGAAACCGTTCTAATAAAGCTGGCTCTCAAGAAGATACTGCATTAGAAGTAAATTTAATTTCTGCAACAGAAATTGCTCGTCAATTGCAATTGCGAGATATGGGCGGAATTATAGTTGTTGATTTTATTGATATGCATAAAGCTGAAAACAGAAACAAACTTTACCAGCACTTGAAAGAGCAAATGGCTTTAGATAGAACAAAACACAAAATATTACCTCCAAGTAAATTTGGATTGGTACAAATTACAAGACAAAGGGTAAGACCAGAGTTAAGTATAAAAACTACCGAAGCCAACCCAAACAAAAACGGAGATGTAGAAGCGCCAATTGTCTTATTAGACAAGATAGAAGCAGATTTAGAAAAGTTTATTTCTAATCCAAAGAATAAAAAGATTCAATTACACTTGCATCCTTTTATTGCTGCCTATTTATTAAAAGGCGTAAATTCTATACGTTTTAAATGGTATTTAAAACATAAAAAGTGGATTACTATTATACCTAGAGATGCTTACACATACTTACACTATAAATTTAAATCTCCTAGAGATTAATTAATAGCTGTAAAAGGCAATAATTTATTATCAAAAAAAACCCGAAACTTCTTTAGTTTCGGGTTTTTCTGTTTTTAAAACAATAAATTTTAGTTTTTTTCTTTTAACAAATACATGTAAACAGGATAATGGTCAGAATATCCGCCAGTATAAGATCCGTTAGAAAAACTTCGAAACGGATATCCTTTAAACTTTCCTTTTTTATGACTTAAAAATTGCTTGTTAAAAATCATAGCTTTAAACATTTTATAACTAGAAAAATCTTTTTTGCCCTTGTTTAAAAGAGTCGATGAAATTAGAATCATATCAAAAAGATTTAACTTATCTCTATAAGCCAAAGTATTAAAGCCTCTTCGGTATAAATCTTCATACGGATTATAAATGTCTTTTTCTAGCACATTCTTTTTTCTACTTTTAGTTTTAAGAACGTTTTTAAAACTAGAATTTATAGGGTCATCATTAAAATCGCCCATAATTAAAAACTTAGCATTTTCATTTTCAGATATTATTTTTTCGATAATTTTTAAATTCTGATACGCTGCTTTTTCCCTTAAAGGTCTACTTTTAGATTCTCCGCCTCTTCTAGATGGCCAATGATTTACAATAACATGTATTAGCTCGTCATCTAAATAACCCGAAACTAGTAACTGATCTCTAGTAAAAATCTTCTTGTTTTCTTTGTAAATATTTGGGTTGAATGCTTCATGGTAAATGGGTTTAAAATATCTTTTTTGATATAATAACGCTACATCAATACCTCTTTTGTCTGGAGAATCGTAATGCACAATACCATAGTTTTTATCTTTTAAATGTTTCGAATTAATTAAATCTTCTAAAACATTTAAATTTTCTATTTCAGAAACACCAATTATTGCCGGACTTGTATTTGATTTTTCGAAACCAATTTTTGAAATTGTGCTCGAAAGTTTGTCTATTTTATCCCAATAAACCTTAGATCGATTAAATTTTAATTCCATTATGGGGCTAGCTTCATCATTTAAAGAAACATCATTAATCGTGTCAAATAAATTTTCTAAGTTGTAAAAAGCAATAGTTCTAATAGCATATTTTTTGCTGTTTTTCTGAGAAAAAGAATTAGAAGTACAAAGAATAAAGAGTAAGAAAAGACATAAATAATTTCGCATTTTTTTAAACAAATCTATAAAACATTTAGATTCAAATAAAAGAAAAATAGAATTTAGTATTCTTTTTTAGAAAAAAAACTCTAAATTTAGTGCGCTATAAAACTGAAAAAGAAAACTTTATGAATAGAACTATTGTTTTAATAGTTGTATTTCTATTGTGCTATACTAAAATTTTTACTCAAAATATTTTAGAAGGAATTGTGATGAGTCACCATTCTAAAGAGCCTTTAGAAAATGTTTCAATAAGAATTAAGAAATTAAATATTGAAACTAAAACTACAGAAAATGGAGTATTTAAACTAAAAAATATTCCTAAAGGAAAACATCTTTTGCAAATCTCTTTTTTGGGTTACGAAACTCAAAATTTCCCCATTGATTTAAATACTATTAACATCAATCTTGGTGAAATTATACTTTATAAGTTAGATATAGAACAAGAAGACTTAAGTATTATTACAATTACAGATGATGAGTTAAATGATGATGCTAATTCTGCAGATAATATAGCGGGTTTGTTGCAATCTTCTAGAGATGTTTTTTTAAGAACTGCTGCATTTGAGTTTAGTTCATCTTTTTTTAGAGTTCGTGGTTTAGATTCTGGTAACGGAAAAGTTCTAATAAACGGAATAGAAATGAATAAGATTTATGACGGAAGAGCTCAATGGAGCAATTGGGGCGGATTGAATGATGTGCTAAGAAATCAAGAGTTTACCAACGGTTTAGCCGCTTCTAATTTTACTTTTGGCGGAATTTTAGGCGCAACTAATATAGATGCTAGGGCGTCTTTACAAAGACCCGGCAGTAGAGTTTCATATTCATCTTCTAATAGAAGTTATGTACATAGATTAATGGCAACTTACAGCTCTGGGATTTCAAAAAAAGGTTGGTCTTTTACTTTTTCTGGAAGTAGAAGATTAGGTAAAGAAGGGTTTAATGAGGGTACTTCTTACAATGCGTATTCAGCTTTTGCATCCATAGAAAAAAAATTTAATGAAGTACATAGTTTAAACTTTACAGGAATTTTTACACCAAATAGAAGAGGTAAATCCTCACCAAATACACAAGAAGTTTTTGATTTAAAAGGTATTGCATACAACGAATATTGGGGTTTTTTAAATGGTAATAAATTGAATGCGAGAATTAAAGAAGTTGCAGAACCTATTTTAATGCTGAATCATTTTTGGACTATTTCTGAAAAAGCGTCTTTACAAACAAATATTTCTTATCAATTTGGTAATATAGGAAACAGCAGAATCGATTTTAATGGTGGTGCAAACCCGAGTCCGTCTTATTATCAAAAATTACCAAGTTATTTTTTACGAACCAATAATTTGGCAGAAGCATATACTGCTCAAGAAAATTTTTTAGATGACGGCCAAATAAATTGGAGAACTATTTTTGATGCAAATGTAACTACAGCAAACACCTACTCTAATAGTGCTTTTGTTCTATATGAAGATAGAAATGATGACAAATTAATTACGTTAAATAGTATTTATAATTTAGAAATAAATGATAATTTTTCCATCAACTCTAAGTTAGAATATAAACAGTTAAAATCTGAAAACTTTGCAGAAGTAATAGATTTGTTAGGCGGAAATGGTTATTTAGATGTAAATAATTTTGCAGCTTCTAAAGCTCAAATGCAAAACGATTTACAAAATCCTGATAGAATTGTTGGTGTAGGAGAAAAATTTAAATACAATTTCAACTTAAACTCAACAGTTATAAATGCTTTTTTACAAGCACAGTTTAAATATAATAAGTTAGATTTTTTTGCTGCATTAAAAATTTCTAATTCTGCTAGTTATAGAGAAGGTCTTTATAAAAACGGAAGATTTGAAAACAATTCTTTAGGCAATTCAGAAAAGCTAAATTTCACAAATTATGGTTTTAAATCTGGTGCTACTTATAAAATAAACGGTCGAAATATAATCAATGCTAATTTTGGTTACTTAACTCAAGCACCAACATTAAGAAATTCTTTTTCCAATTCTAGAGAAAATAACAATTTAGTTGATGATTTACAAAGTGAAAAAATTTTAACTACAGATATAAGTTATATTAGAAGGAGTCCTGTAATTACAGCAAGATTAACAGGTTATTATACAAGCATAAAAGACGCTACAGAAATTTCGTTCTATTTTGCAGATGGTTTAGGTGGTGATAACACAGCTTTTGTACAAGAAATTTTATCAGGAATAGAAAAAAGACAATTAGGTTTAGAATTAGGATTAGAAGCACAAATTACAGCGACTTTAAAATTAAAAGGAGCAGCCTCTGTGGGTAGTTTTGTTTACAATAATAATCCAGATTTATATTTAACATCAGATATTTCTAATACTGGTATTTTCGATGAAAACGGAAGATCTAAAAATTACACATCAAATCTTAAAAATTATAAAATTGCAGCTGGCCCACATAACGCCTATTCTATAGGCTTCGAATATAGAGATCCAGATTATTGGTGGGTTGGTGCCACAACCAATTTCTTTTCAAATACATATATAGACATTGCTCCGTTAACAAGAACAAGCAATTTTTATACAGATTCGGATGGTTTAAGTTTTTCTAATTATAACACAGAAACTGCTAGAGAATTATTAAAACAAGAAAAATTTGATAGTTATAAGGTTGTAAATATTGTTGGTGGTAAATCTTATAAAATTAAAAAATACTACATAAGTGTATTTGCTACCATTAATAACTTATTAAATAAAGAATATAAATCTGGCGGTTTTGAACAAGGTAGAAATGCAAACTACAACGAATTAAAAGCAGACAAAAGTTTGGCAAAACCGGTGTTTGGTAATAAATATTGGTACGGTAGAGGTACAACTTACTTTTTAAACCTAAACATCAGCTTCTAAAAATATTTAAAATGAAAAGAAATACATTAACAACTTTATTAATTATTACAAGTTTGCTATTTATTACTTGTGTAGCAGATAGCGATTATACAGTTCCAGAAAATTTAGGTGAAGAAGAAAACAAAAATCTTACAGCAGTTTTAGATAGTATTGATAGTAATCTCTTAGAATTGAAGTCTATAAAAGCATTAAAAGAATTATACATTTCTGGCAACAAGCCATTAAAAATTACTTCTGATATTGTTGTGAAAGGCTATGTGAATTCTTCTGATGAAAACGGGAATTATTTTAGAGAGTTTTATATGCAAGATGCTCCAGAAAATCCTACCGCCGGAATAAAAATAGCAGTTAACCTAACCAATACATTCAATAAATTTAATTTGGGTAGAGAGGTTTACATTCGATTAAAAGATTTATTTATTGGCGAATTAAATTCTGGTGACGGAATTATAACAATAGGTGGTAAATTAAGTATTACAAATGAAAACGAAATAGAAAGTGTTTCTTCTAAACAAATAGATGGTCATTTTTTTCGTTCAGAAAAAGCAGAAATAATTGTACCTAAAGCAGTTTCTTTAGCAGCATTAAGTGCTTATGATATAGGTACTTTTGTTTCTGTAAATAATGTAATTTTTCCAGAAAATTTAGCAGGTAAATCTTATGTAGATCCTACAGAAGATTTTGATACACAAAGAAAAATTCAAACTTGCCAAAGATTAGGTTTTGCAGATCTTGTTTTAGAAACAAGTTCTTTTGCAAACTTTGCAAATAATGCGCTACCAACTGGTGGCGGAACAATTAACGCATTGGTTTCTAAAGATTATAGTGGCGATTTTTTAGTACTTGTATTAAATTCTACAGAAGATGTTTTAATGTCTAATGAAAGATGTACCACGCAAACCGAACAAGATTTTAATATTACTTTATTAGAAGAAGGTTTTGAGACAACTTCTGGAGAAATAAGAGTAGCAGATTGGTTAAATTATAGAGAAGAAGGTACAAAATCTTGGCGATCTTACACTGATACTTATTCGCAAAGTAAAGCCGCAAGAATAGGTTCTGCTAATTCTTCTGATGCAAGTACAATAACTTGGCTGATAACCAAAGGTGTTGATTTAGATGCTACTTTAGAGGAGTTTCTTTCTTTTGAAACATCAAATAGTTTTGCCAATGGTAGCGAATTAGAAGTTTTAGTTTCTACGGATTTTAATGGTGATTCTAATAATATTAGTACAGCAAATTGGACCGTTTTACCTGCAAAAATTGTTTCTGATGGAGAAGGTTTTAAAAATTGGATACATTCTACATATATAGATTTATCTAATTATTCGGGCACTGCATATATCGCTTTTAAATACAAAGGTAATGGCAATGTAAACTTTGATGGAACTTACGAATTAGATAATATTAAAATTATAGCAAAAGATTAAAATACTGCTATTTATGGGTGTTTTTCCTTAGATAAATACAAAAATCTACATGTATTTTTGAAATAAAAAATTATGGAAATTGTATTAGATAAAACTACCGGATTTACATTTAATGAGGAATTAAAAGAACTAACAATATCTGGTGATGTAGATTTTAATTCTAAACATGGTTCTGTTACGAATAAGAAATTAACTATTCCTGTGTATGGTATTTATAAAATAGATTGGGGTTTTAGTCAAAACTCTTTAAGTACATTTTATAAAGATGCTGTATCAGAATTAAGTTTATATGTAAATAATTATAAATCTGAAATTACTGCAGTAATTAATAAAGAAACTAAAAGTTATCATGCTGTAAAATCTACTAATAAGTCTATAACTTTGTTATTAAGAGAAAAAGATTCTTTGTTTTTGAATGCAGTAAATTTAAATTCAGAAAACTTATTAATGAATAATGTTTATCTAAAAATAGAAAAATTAGAGGTTGAAGACAAAAGTGGTTTTGGTTATGATGGTTAAATAGCTTTTACTATTTTTACCCTATGGATAAAATAGAACACATAGGTATTGCAGTTAAAGATTTAGAGGTCTCAAATAAATTATTTGCATCACTTTTTGGCGAAAAGCATTACAAAGAAGAAGAAGTTGAATCCGAAGGTGTTAAAACTTCATTTTTTAAAACAGGACCCAATAAAGTAGAGTTGTTACAAGCAACAAAAGAAGATAGCCCAATTGCCAAATTTATAGATAAAAAAGGAGAAGGAATTCATCACATAGCATTTGCTGTAGCAGATATCAATGTAGAAATAACTAGATTAAAAAACGAAGGTTTTACTGTGTTAAACGAAACACCAAAAAAAGGAGCTGACAATAAATTAGTTGCTTTTTTACACCCTAAAACAACAAACGGTGTTTTAATTGAGTTATGTCAAGAGATAGAATAGTTAAAATACTGCTAACAGACACTGTTAACTGCATACTAATTATTATCTTGCCACAGTTTTAAAAGTTATTGTAAATGCCTTCAAAATTCGAATCTTATCAAAAAAGACGCTTAGCATCTTCTTACATTTCTGTTGTAATTAGTATTGCTTTAGTACTTTTTATGGTTGGTGTGTTAGGTTTGGTACTTTTAAAATCTACTTTGGTTTCTAATCGAGTAAAAGAAAAAGTAGCAATAACACTATTTTTAAAAGATAATGTAAACAGAAAGCAAATCAATTCTTTTAAAGAGTCAATTCAAAAAGAAGTGTTTACAAAACGAGTAATTTATACTTCAAAAACCCAAGCTGCAAAACAATACAGTAAAGAAATTGGAGAAGATTTTATGAAGTTTTTAGGTGAGAATCCTCTTAAAAACGGAATAGACATCTACTTAAAAGCAGATTTTGTTACTCCAGAAAAAATGGAAGAGTTAGAATCTAGGTTTTTAAAAAATGCATTTGTTGCAGATGTTTCTTACGATAAACCCTTAATAAATATACTTACCAAGAATATTAAAAGAATTAGCTTTTGGTTATTAGCCTTAAGTGGTTTTTTTAGTTTGGTGGCAATTATATTAATTAATAGTGCTATTAGATTATCTATTTACTCGAAAAGGTTTAATATAAAAACCATGCAAATGGTTGGTGCTACAAAAGGTTTTATTAGAAAACCGTTTATTTGGCAAGGTATAAAATTAGGTATAATTGGTGCAATTTTAGCGCTTATTGGTTTAGGTTTAGTAATCTATTATTTAGATAGTTTAGCACCAAGTTTAAGGTTGTTAAAAGATTACGTTACTATTAGTTATTTGGTTGCAGGTGTGTTATTATCTGCTTTTATTATAACATGGTTAAGTACGTTTTTTGCAACACAGCGCCTTTTAAATTTACAAACAGAAGAACTTTATTATTAATACTATGAAAGACGAACAGGTACAAAATCCAGAATTTCTTTTTGGGAAGAAGAATTATATTTTTATGATTATTGGTATTGCAGTAATTAGTTTAGGATTTATTTTTATGTCTGGTGGCGGTAGTGATAACCCAGAGGTTTTTAATAAAGAAATATATAATTGGCAAAGAATTAGACTTGCGCCAACATTAGTAATTGTTGGTTTGGCAATAGAAATTTATGCAATCTTATTAAATCCTAATAAATAAATATGGATATTTTAGAAGCTATAATTCTTGGAATTATTCAAGGTTTAACAGAATTTTTACCTGTTTCTTCTAGTGGTCATTTAGAATTAGCAAAAGCTATTTTAGGTGATACTTCTGTGCCAGAAGAAAGTTTAACCTTTACGGTGGTTTTGCATTTTGCAACAGCTTTAAGTACAATTGTAATCTTTAGAAAAGAAATTTTAGAAATTTTTAAAGGATTGTTTCAATTTAAATGGAACGAAGAGTTTAAGTTTTCTCTTAAAATTATAATTTCTATGATTCCCGCAGTAGCCATAGGATTATTATTTGAAGAACAGTTAGAATCTTTCTTTGGCGGTAAAATTTTGCTTGTAGGTTGCATGCTTTTATTAACAGCTTTGTTATTATTGTTGGCAGATAAAGCTAAAAAGACAGAAAAAAAAGTATCATTTTTTAATGCAGTAATTATTGGTGTTTCGCAAGCAATTGCAATGTTGCCAGGTATTTCTAGATCTGGTGCAACAATTTCTACATCAGTATTATTAGGTATTGATAGGACTAGAGCAGCTAAATTTTCTTTTTTAATGGTTGTACCTTTAATTTTTGGTAAAATAGGGAAAGATGTTTTAAGCGGAGATTTAAATTTTCAATCATCAGAAATGATGCCAATTATTGCAGGTTTTATAGCTGCTTTTTTAGCGGGTTTATTGGCTTGTAAATGGATGATTTCTTTGGTGAAGAAAAGCAAACTTTCTTACTTTTCTGTGTATTGTGCTATTGTAGGTTTTATTGCAATAGGATATTCTCTTTTAAATTAATTTTACAAAACGATTCAGCATAAATGACTGAAGAAGATTATAAAAACGGACAGGTTTTACTGATTGATAAACCACTAACTTGGACTTCTTTTCAAGTAGTAAATAAATTGCGTTGGGAAATTAGACAACGCTTTAATATCAAGAAAATAAAGGTTGGTCATGCTGGTACTTTAGATCCTTTAGCAACGGGTTTGCTTATTATTTGTACAGGTAAACAAACCAAGCAAATAGATACATATCAAGGGCAAATTAAAGAGTATACAGGTACTTTTACAATTGGTGCAACAACACCTAGTTACGATTTAGAAACAGAAATCGATAAAACATTTTCTACAGCACATATTACAGAAGATTTATTGCACGAAACTACAAAGCAATTTGTTGGCGAAATTCAGCAAAAACCACCTATTTTTTCTGCAATTAAAAAAGACGGAAAACGTTTGTATGAATTGGCTAGAAAAGGAGAAACAACAGAAATTAAAGCAAGAACTGTTACGGTTTCAGAATTTGAAATAACAAAAGTAAATTTACCAGAAGTAGAATTTAGAATCGTTTGTAGTAAAGGAACTTATATAAGGTCTTTAGCTTTTGATTACGGAAAGGCTTTAAATTCTGGTGCACATTTATCAGTATTAAGAAGAACTAAAATTGGAGATTTTTCTGTTGATAATGCTCTTTCTGTTGAAAGCTTTATAGAAAATTTAAAAAAAGAATAAAGTTCATTTAAAAATCGGCATCAACTTTTAAGCTCATTCTTTTAAGAGTTACAGGATGATTAAACTCTATAAATTCTGCATGTAAATGCAATCTATTTTGTTTGTTTCCATAAAGATCATCCCCCACAATAGGCGTGTTTAATCCGTTTTTATGAGCCGCATGAACTCTTAACTGGTGAGTTCTACCAGTTATTGGATAAAAGTAAACTTTCGTTTTGTTATTAATTTCAGAAATTATTTCCCAATCGGTTTCCGCAGGTTTCCCAAACTTAAAATCTACAAGTTGTTTTGGTCTGTCGTCTAAATCTACTCGAAGCGGTAATTTTATTTTTCCTTTATTTTTTGGTAAAATGCCGTCTAGCAAAGCAACATAACGTTTTTTAATAGTTCTATTAATAAACTGACTTTGCAAAACTTTATTAGCTTCTTTCGTTTTGGTTAGTAATAAAATACCAGATGTAGACATATCTAATCGATGCACAATTATTGGTCCAGTTGCTTCCGGATATTTATCTTTAATCCTGGTGTAAACAGAATCTTTAATGTCTTTACCAGGTACAGACAAAAACTCTGCAGGTTTGTTTACCGCAAGTAGTACATCATCCTCATAAATTATTTCTAATTCTTTATTTTCGGCTAAATTTTCCAATAATAAATTGTCATCCATTTTAACACCTTTCAACATATGAGATAAAATGGGTTTACATCTACTTTGACAAGCCGGATAATAGTTTTTATGCTTTCTAATTGCTGAGTTTGGCGAAATTCCCCACCAAAATTCTGCCATTGTAATTGGGGTTAAATCATTCTTAAAAGCATACTGTAAAAGTTTAGGCGCAGAACATTCTCCAGAACCAGCAGGTGGTTTAATTGCTGGATCATTAAATATATCTAATAAGTTTTTAAGTTCTTTGTCTTTATTTAAAAAAGCATATTTGCTAAATAAGGTTTGCTGTAAATAATTCGATTTTTCTTTTCTAGATTTTTTTAATGCTGATATTTCATCTTTAAGTAACAAATAATTGCTACAAACTTTTGATAATTTATCTTGATAATACTCTTGTAATTCTTTCATAAAAAACTGATTGTTGTAACTTTCTTGCATCAGTTTTTTGGTAAGCTTATCAAATTCTAATTTACTTAAAGACTTTTCAGCATTCTTTTTAATTGCTTTTCTTTCAGACTTTAAAGACTTCATTTTTTTTCTTTGAAAAGCCAAGTCATCTTCTATTTCTTTAGATAATTTTTTTACATTTTTTTTAGCAGTTATAAATTCGTTGCTATTTGTTATTGCACTAAGTTTTGCATTTATAGCGTCTATTTCTAATTCGCCTTTTATGTAAAAACTTCCTTCTGTACGCATGTTAAAAACAGGAGGTACAAATTTTTCTGGCAAACTTTTATCTGCTAATTTGCCAGAAAAAGCTGCTAAGTAACCAATATTATCATCTTTGTCTTTAACTATTAAAACACCAAACATTTTACCTATTGGTAAAGTTGTTGTATCGTTATTTAAACCAAAATTGTGTTTAAAATCTTGCTGATTTATTAAATATTCTTGCAGCTCATTACTCGCAATTTTAGCTAAAGGATGTGGTTCGTAATAAAACGGAAATGTAAATTTCTCTGGCAGTTGTATGCTAGAAATATCTGTCTTAAAAGATTGCAAGTGCTTTAACATATTTATTTTAAAACCTCAAAGATAGTTAGTTTATCAGTAACAAGAATGTTTATAATAGTATAGAAATAAGCTTTATTGAAAGAGTCAACATAATTTTTGAATGCGTTAAAAAATAGTTTACATATCTTATAGTTTTGTATCGAACTTAAAATGAATATTATGAAAAATATAAAAATGAATTCGATAAAATTATTCGTAACAGCATTAACAGTATCTAGTTTTATGTTTGTTTCTTGTGATAATACAAAAAAGAAAACAGAGGAAGCTAAAGAAGAAGTTGCCGAAATGATAGATTCTGCAGAAGAAGGTTTAGAGGAAGGAGTAAATGAGATGGATGAGGAAATGGAAGTGAAGACCAGAACCTACAAAATGAAAGATGGTACTGCGATTGTTTATAATTTAGATGAAAAAGGTATTGTTGGTTTTGATGATTGGTCTGATTATACAGTTATTAATTCTGAATTAGCAGAGATTAGAAAAACAAATTATGTTACAACTGCCCAAAGAGTAAGAAACATGAACTATAGAATTGCTAACTTAGGTAACACAATCCCGGCTTGGTTAAAAACTGAAGAGGTGATGGAAGATGTAGCAGATGTGCAGAAAGAATATTTAGAATTAATAGAAGATGCTGATGCTTCTGAAAGTGAAATGAAAGAAAACTTAGAAGAATTATCTGAAAAATTTGACGATTTAAGAGAAGAGTTAGATGAAACTGTAGAAGAGTATACTAAAATAAATGAGTCTGCAATCGAAGAATTTAATGAAGAATTTAAAAAAGGAAAGATCGATGCAGCAATAGAAGAATATAATGAAGAAATTAAAAAATTAGATAAAATGATTGAGAAGGAACAATAATAAAACTTCTTAAATAAAATTTTAAAAAGGTAGACTTTAGGTCTACCTTTTTTGTTGAAATCGATTATTAGCTCTTTTGCAAAGAGTTAATAATCGATTTATCTGCGTTAAAAAACAGTGCTTGTTTCCTTTAATTTTGTATCAAATTAAAACACATATTATGAAAATTATTAAAAAATTTACAGCAGTTTTAACAGTTACAGGTTTATTATTTATGTCTTGTAATAATGCTACAGATACTGAATATAAAACAATGGAAATTAAAATTGCAGACGGACAAACAGTTGAGTACAAAGTAGACTCAGAAGGACATTTAGCATTTAACGATTGGGATGGTTTTAACGATGCAAACCGTGAGTTGATGGAAATTGAAGAGAGAGATTTAGCAGTAAATTCAGAAATTATCGAAGGCTTAAATAATTCTGTAAACAATTTAGGAAACACGATTCCTGCTTGGTTAAAAACAGAAGAGGTTTTAGAAGATATCGATGATGTGCAAGAAGAGTATAAAAAACTTTTAGATGAAAGAAATGAACCTGCTAAAAACGTAAAACAGAATTTAGAAGAATTAAACGAAAAGTTTGATGATTTACGTGAAGAGTTAAATGAAACAATAGAAGATTATAATTCTTAATAGCGCATACAATAGTTAACACCAAAGGATAGATTTTAAATCTATCCTTTTTTTTGTTTTAAATTATCTTTTGGTAAAAAGTTGTCGAATACCAGCCATTAAAAAAGGAAGAAGAGGTAAGTTTTTCATAATTAAAACATCTTCTTTTAAACTACTTTCATTTCCTAAAAAAGCTAAAATTTTTTCTGGGGAATTCTTTTTGAATATTCTTGTAAAAACCTCTTTACCGGTTAATTTATTAGAAAGTAGTACATCAATTAAAGTTCTATCGTACCAATTATAAAGTTTGTCTTTAAAAGTAGTTTTATTTAAAATTGGACGATTATTTTTTAAATCTAATATGATTTCTGATAGATTTTTTTGAATAAACTGAAACGTATAACCACTGCTTGCTTTTGTGAATCCGCCAGCAGTACCAATGTTTATTATTGTTTTGTCTTCGGTTCTTTTAAAATTGGCAAGAGACATTGGTATAATTCCAAATTCTTCGTGAGTAATTGTGTACTTTTCTATTTTTAAATCTTCTTTAATATATTTTACCAAAGCTTTCTTGTAGTCTTCTTTTTCTATAAGTTTTGGTGTAAATAAAGTATATTCTACCAAAGCTTCTGTGCTAGAAGTAGGTAAAACGTACATAAAAGTTGCGCCATGTTCTTGCGAAACGGTAAAATCCATTAATCTACCAACATTTTTGTCGAATTGTGCAGTTTCAGTTTTAATAACCCAACCTTTAAAATGTTGTAAAAGAGAGTTTTGTTCTGTTATAACAGGATTGAATAAACTTGTTGAATTAAATACTACTTTACTCGTATAACTAGCAAGGTTTGTTTTTACAATGCCAACACTATCATCAGAAGAAATGGAAAGAATATTTTCTTGAACAAAAGTTACGTTAGTAAACTTTTGGGCATAATTTAATACATACTGATAAAAATCTAACCCTTGAATCATCTTGTAAGTATAACTGCCTAAATCTAGATTTTTTTCAAAACCTGTAGTTAGAAAAGCAAGATTATTCCATTTTGAAGAAACAAGCTCATCAAAAATACCAGCTTCTTTTTCCCAATAACACCAAGTTCTATCATTGTTTTTTTTAGAGTCTTTATCGATTACTAAAATAGATTTATGTTGTAGTGTAGGTTCTTTTAATATGCGATATAGCAAGCTTAAACCTGCGCATCCAGAACCTGCAATAATATAATCGTATTTTTTCATCAATAGTTATTTCAAAAAACGGTTATACCAGCTGTCTTCAATAGGGATTTTCCAAAAATTCTCAAAATCTTCTTTTGTTGTAATTAAGTTATCAAAAACAATAGATTTACCTGTTAAAGCTTTGTTTTTTAATAACTTTTTAAAGTCTTTTAAATCTTTGTATTGTACAAATTCTCCTTGTTTAAAACAAACATTCATTCTGTCTAAAAGTTCTACCTCATATTCTTGCTGTAAACCTAAAATAAAAGATACAGAAGCATCTATATCTGCGCCCTTTAAAGGAGTTGTAACATTGTCTGCAGTAATTACAATAAACCGATTGTATAAAATTTTATAAGAAGCTTTAAAAGTATCGTCATCTTGTTTCCAAGTGCTAATAAATGCTTTTACCTTTTCTTCTAAAGGTTCAATTTCATTTGCGTAAAATTTTCTACTAGAAGGATATACCCAAACTTTTGCATCTTCTGGTATTTCTTTAAAATCTACAAACATTCTATTTTATTTAGAGTACAAATATAACCAAAAGAAAAACCGCAAACAGAAAATGTGTTTGCGGTTTTTAAAAAGGTGAATAATTATTATATTTTTTTTGCCGGTATTTGTGTAGCAAGCTTAACTAAATCTTCTTGTACATTTTTACCTTTATTTTTATTATACCAAACTTGTAGATCTTGTTTAAATTGTGCGTCTAAACTGCCATGTTCTTCTTTATAATCTGCAACCATTTTAGTTGCTGTAGAAGGTCTTGGTCCCCAAGTATTGATAACATTATTATCTTTATCTAAAGCAATTAGTTTAGGTATGCTTCTACCTCCGTTTGTAAGAAACAAATCCATTAAAGGTAAGTTTTCGTCTCTTAAAACTATTTTTAAATCTACTTTATCTGTAAAATCTGCAATTTTTTGAAGTACAGGAATATTTTGTGCAGCGTCACCACACCAACCTTCTGTTATAACCAACCAAGTTTGAGGTACGGTTACCTTTTGAAATTCAGATATTGTTTCTTCAGAAATTTTAATAGTTTTATCTAAACGCTTCATACGTTTATCATTTAATAAACTATAATTGGTTAAAGCTTCAGATTGTATTGGTCCTGTTGCTTTACCTTCTTCTAACAAACTACTAACTAAACTTCTGTACTCTGCGTAAGAAATTGTGTTTTTAAGACTATTTTCTATAATTTCTTTCATGCTAAAATTGCTTAACTTAATTCAAGAGTTTAGACGTGTGTTTTTAATAAACTTACAACGCTTATATTTTACTTTTTTAAGTTAGTTAAAATTTCTTTGGTCATGGTTTCTAAATTAAATTTATGTTGCCAGTTCCAATCTTTTCGGGCTTCAAAATCATCGATTATAGAAGGCCAACTATCTGCAATTTCTTGTCTAAAATCTGGTTTGTAAGAAATTTTAAAATCGGGTAAATGTTTTTTAATTTCTAATGCAATTTCTTCTGGTGTAAAATCTATAGCTGCTAAATTGTATGCAGTTCTTACTTTTACATCTTCTGGTTTTGCTTGCATAAGTTGTATGGTTGCATTTACAGCATCATCCATAAACATCATTGGTAATCGTGTTTTTTCTGATAAAAAACACTCATAATTACCTTCTTCTAATGCTTTAAAATAAATATCTACGGCATAATCTGTTGTGCCTCCGCCAGGTTTTGTTTTCCAAGAAATAATACCAGGATATCGAATGCTTCTAACATCAACCCCAAATTTTTCGTGATAATAATTACACCAAAATTCACCCGAAAGTTTACTAATTCCGTAAACAGTACTTGGTTCCATTATTGTTTTTTGTGGTGTATTTTCTTTAGGAGTTGTTGGTCCAAATACGGCTATAGAACTTGGCCAATAGACTTGTTTTATATGTTTTTCTTTAGCTAAATCTAATACGCCGAGTAAAGATGTCATGTTTAAATCCCAAGCTTTTTGTGGAAATTTCTCTGCAGTTGCAGACAACATTGCCGCTAATAAATAAACCTGAGTAACATCGTACTTTTTAACCATTTTTAAAATGGTTTCTTTATCTGTGGCGTCTATAATTTCAAAAGGACCAGAAGTCATCATGTCTGCATTTCCTTCTCTAATATCAGAAGCAATAACATTGTTATTACCGTAAACTGTACGTAGTTTTTGAGTTAACTCGTTACCAATTTGCCCGCTGGCGCCTAAAACTAAAATAGTTTCACTCATTTTTAGATTGAATTAAAATCAACAACAAAGGTACTTAATTTAAGTATTCGTAATAATTATTTAATAAAATAATTATTCAGTAATTTAATGGCTTATATAACCAATTTGTTATCATTTCTTTAAAATCTAATTTACGCTTAAAAATGTGTATTTTTACTTTTTTAAATAACATCGTGAAATATATATACCTTTTAGTACTAAGTGTTTTTGTAGTTTCTTGTGGAAATAAACAAGAAAATAAAGAAGAAATTAAACCGAAACCATTAATGACTTTGGTGCAATCTCATGCCAAAACAGCGCCAGTTTTACCTACATTTTATGATGAAGTAAAAGACTGGAAATACCTAAAAGAAGTTGATTCTTTTTTTGTTAAATATCAAAAAATATCGCCTAACGAAGCCTTAAGTAACGCTGTCGAGTTAAAAGATTTGGTTAAAAGTTTAAAAGATAGCCTTAAACCCAAAAAATTTGATATTCCGTCTGTAAATGCTAGAATCAATATTTTATATAATGAGGTTTTAAGACTTGCAGATATTACAGAAATTAGTGCAATAGAGGCAGCAGAAGTTAATAACCAAGTAGACAAAACCATGTCTGCTTTTTCTGATATCAACACAAAAATAAATACCGTTTTAGCTAAAATTAGATTCGAAAATGAAATTGATATCGATGTAGATTTTATTGGTTTAGATTCTACGCGATTAGATACCGTTTCTAAAAAATCGATAGATTTAAGAATGAAAGAAAAGTTAATAGAAAAAAATAATTTAGACAAAGGTTCTAGAAAAAGGCAGTAAACATCATGAAAAAAGCAGTTGTATTATTAATAAGTATTTTAGTTTTAAGCGCTTGTTCTACATCAATAATTATAAAAAAGGATGTTGAAACCATAAAAGAAGAAGTAAATGTTTTTATGGTTAATTGGCACAAAGCTGCAGCCGATGCAAATTTTGACAATTACTTTAATGCAATGTCTAAAGACGCAGTTTATATTGGTACCGCAGCCGAAGAAATTTGGACTAAAAAGGAATTTATTGGCTTTAGCAAACCTTTTTTTGATAGAGGTAAAGCATGGTCTTTTACAACTTTAGAAAGAAATGTTTATGTAAACCAAAACAAAAATTTTGTGTGGTTTGACGAGCTTTTAAATACTTGGATGGGTACTTGTAGAGGTTCTGGAGTTTTAGAAAACAGCAATGGTAAATGGCAAATTAAGCAATATGTTTTATCTGTAGCAATACCAAACGACGATGTGCAAAATGTTATAAAAGCAAAAAAAGAAAACGATGCTAAATTCTTAGAAAAATATAAGAATTAATTTTAGAAGCTATTTCCTGCTTTCGCAACTCGCTTTTTTCGTTCCTCAAAAGAGCTCAAACAAATTGCTCTATCAGGGCTAAGTGTGTTTGTTAGCTTGTTTTAAGAACTAACAACTTCGTTTACTACTTTAAAAATAAGCTCATTTTCAAAACCTTTTCGCATCAAAAAGCCTATTAGTTTGTTTTTACGTTTGTAAATATCACTTTCAGAAATTACAGCATTTCTATTTTCGGTAATCCTATAAATAGTTTCAATATATTCTTCTTCATCAATCTCTTTAAGTGCGGTTTTTATATTGTAAGCAGAAATATCTTTAAACTTTAACTCTCTAACAATTCTTTGTTTGCCCCAATTTTTAATTCTGAACTTTCCTCTTGCAAAACTTTTAGCAAAGCGTTCTTCGTTTAGAAAATTATCTTTCATTAAACTTAAAAGTATAAGTTCTCTAGCTTCCGGAATTAAATTATAATCGCGCATTTTTTGTTCTACCTCTTTATGGCAACGATCTTGGTAGACACAATACTGTTCTATCTTGCGTTTAATTTCTTCTACGGTAAAAGATTTTTTCTGCATCATTGGTTCAAAAATATAAAAAGGGATGAAACCTAAACGATTTCATCCCTTTATTTATTTACATTTTCTACTAAAAGCTATTCTTGTACTTCTGTGTAAGCAATTTGTGTATTGTCTACATCATTGTTCAATTGTCCTTTAATTCTCATTTTAAACTTCGTAATTAAGAAGAATAAAATTGGTACAACAATAAGCGTTAAGAAAGTTGCAACTACAAGACCGTAAATAACTGTCCAAGCTAATGGTCCCCAGAAAACAACATTATCTCCACCAAAATAAATATGCGGGTTAAACTCGCTAAATAATGTAAAAAAGTTAATGTTTAAACCAATTGCCAAAGGTATCAACCCTAAAATTGTGGTAATAGCAGTTAATAAAACAGGTCTTAAACGCGCTTTACCTGCTTGTACAATACTAGCAAATAATTCTTCTTTTGGTAAAAATTCATCTTCTTCTAAATCTAAACTATCTTTTCTTCTATCAATTAATAATTGTGCGTAATCTAGTAAAACTACACCATTATTTACTACAATACCAGCAAGAGAAATAATTCCCATCATTGTCATCATAATAACAAAAGGAGCGCCAGAAATAACCAAACCACCAAACACGCCAATAAAACTTAAAAAGATAGCAAGCATTATAATTCCTGGTTTCGAAACTGAATTAAATTGGAAAATTAAGATAAAAAAGATCAATGCTAATCCTGTAAAAAACGCTCCAACTAAAAAGTTCATTTGCTTTTCTTGTTCTTCTAGTTGACCAGTATAATCTATTTTAATTCCTTTAGGTAAATTTTTAAAGTTTTTCATTTCTTCTCTAATTTTACCAACAACAGCACCTGCGTCTGTTTCACCAGGAGCTAATGCAGAGTAAACCGTTACAACACGTTTTAATTTTTTATGCTTAATTGCACTAAAACCAGAGTTGTTTGTTTGTGTAGCCACTGTAGAAACCGGAATTTCTTTTATTTTACCAGAAGCCATGTCTCTAAAGATTATATTTTGATTAAAAACGGCACTTTTATTGTATCTATCTTCTTTATTAAAACGAACATAAATATCATAATCTTCGCCATCTTCTTTATAAACACCAGCTTTGTTACCAAAGATAGAAGCTCTTAACTGTTGCCCAACTTGACCAGTAGAAACACCTAGTTCACCTGCTTTTTTTCTGTCTACAACAACCTTCATTGCTGGCTTGTCTCTGTTAACATCAATTTTTAATTCATCAATACCAGAAATACTTTTAGTATTAATAAAATCTCGCATTCTTTGCGCAGTTGTAATTAATTCTGCGTAATCATCACCTTGAATTTCAATATTAATTGGCGCTCCAACAGGTGGTCCGTTCGCATCTTTTTCAACAGAAATTAAAACACCAGGATAAATTCCTACCAAAGCAGTTTGTACTTTTTGTCTTAAAAGTTCGCTATCTAAACCTCTTCTATATTTGTACTCTCTCATAGAAGCGGTAATTTTACCTTTGTGCGGCATTTCTGCTGCAGAACCACCATCTGTTTGTGGGTTTCCGGCACCTTCACCAACCTGAGAAACTAAACTTTCTACCATAAAGTTGTAGTCGCCATCCATATAATCATCACTATATAAAACATCAGAAACCTTTTGTTCGATTAATTTAGTAATGTTATTAGTTTTTTCGATATCTGTACCTTCTGGGTATTCTATATATACAATAATTTGATTTGGTTTGTTGTCTGGAAAAAATTCAACTTTTGTTCTTTGTGATTGTAAAGACATACCAAAAGACATAAAAGCTACAATTAATAAAACAAAAGTACCTACGGTTAAAACATAAGGAGTCCAACCAGATAATGCTCTTTTTAATTGTCTTTCGTACCAAGACTCTAACTTAGGTAATACCTTATTTTGAAAACTATTTGCCCAACCTCTTAAAAACAATCTGTAAGCCCAAAGCATTATTGCAGTAAAAATCATTAAAGTACCTAAAGCTCTATAAGCGCCACCAGTTATTAAAACCAGAACACCTAAAGCTGTCATAATACTAGTAATAATTACAATTCTTTTTACTGGCATATCTTTATCTTCTACACTCATGTATTGTGATACAAGTACAGAGTTAAAGAAAATAGCAACTAATAAAGAAGAACCTAACACTGTAGATAATGTAATTGGTAACAACTTCATAAAGTCTCCCATAATTCCGGGCCAAAGACCTAAAGGAATAAATGCAGCAACTGTTGTTGCAGTAGAAATAATAATAGGAAAAGCAATTTCACTAATACCTTTTTTGGCGGCATCAACTTTGTTCATTCCTTCTTCGTCCATTAAACGGTATACGTTTTCTACAACTACGATTCCGTTATCAACCAACATACCAAGTCCCATAATAAGTCCGAAAAGTATCATGGTATTCATGGTGTAACCTAACATGTTTAAAATCATTAAAGACATAAACATAGACATAGGAATTGCAAAACCAACAAAAACTGCGTTTTTAAATCCTAAGAAAAACATTAAAACAACAACCACTAATATTACACCAAAAATAATATTGTTTACTAAATCATCTACTTGCCCAATAGTTTTAGGAGATTGATCATTGGCAATTGTAACTTTTAAATCTTTTGGAAACTCGTTAGCAATAGCATCATTTACAATTACTTGAATTTTTTCTGCAGCGGCTACCATGTTTTTACCAGCACGCTTTTTAACATCTAACATTACAACCGGTTCACCACGTTCTCTTGCATATGTTGTTTTGTCTTTGTCTTTAAAAGATACTTTTGCAACATCTTTTAAGTAAATAGGATTATTAAATTCAGATTTAATTACAAAATTTTCTAATTCTGAAGGTTTATCTATCTCTCCAATAATTCTAATAGTTCTTCTTTGACCGCTATTTATAAAATTACCGGCAGACATGGTAACGTTTCCGTTTCCTATTGCAGTTGTAATATCATTAAAGCTAACTTTATTAGCCATCATTTTATAAACATCAACAGCAACTTCTACTTCTTTTTCTTGAGCACCTCTAATATCTGCTTTTTTAATTTCTGGTAAATCTTCAATTTCATCTTGCAAATACTCACCAAACTCTTTTAATTTATAAACAGGATAATCGCCAGAAATATTAATATTTAAAATTGGCATTTCTTCAGACATACTTAAATTAAATACGTTTGGTTCTACTTTTGCGCCATTAAAAGTAGGCCAATCTTCGCTAGAAGTTTCTGTATCTATTTCGTCTTTAATCTTTTGTTTAGCCTGTTCTACGGTAATGTTTTCATCAAACTCTACAATTACTATAGAATAATCTTCTTGAGAAGTAGAGGTAACTTCTACAACATTACTTACTGTTTTTACTTTATCTTCTAAAGGATCTGTAATTAGTTTTTCTATATCTTCTGCAGTGTTACCAGGATATACTGTGCTAATATATATTTTAGTTTCTTTTACTTCCGGAAAATTTTCTCTGGCCATACTAAAATATGCAGTAATACCATAGAAAAACAATACACCCATTATTACATAAATGGTAGTTTTGTTATTAATTGCCCAAGAAGATAATTTAAACTCTTTGTCTACTTTCTTTTTTTCTTTTGACATCTTAGATGAGTTTTTATTTATTGATAACCTTTACAGTTTGACCATTGTTTACACTTCTTGCACCTTCATCAATAATTTCTGTACCAACAGGTAAGTTTTCTAAAACTTCTATAAGGTTGCCTTGTGTTTTACCAGTTTTAATAATTACTCTTTCTGCTGTAGCTTCTTGTGCATCATTTTTATCTCTAATCACATAAACAAACTGCTCTCCGTTAGCATTTTCAGAAATAATACTTTGAGGAATTAATACAGATTCTTCATCAGAATAATCATTAATTTGAAGTTTTGCCGTTAAGTTAGGTTTTACATTTCCGCTTTTGTTAGCAACAGGAACTTCTATTTTAAAAGATCTGTTGTTAGGATTGATGTAGCTACCTACCTGATTAACTTTACTGTCTAAAGAAATTCCTAAAACAGGAAAACTAACTTTAACAGCTTTGTTTTTTGTAATGCTTGTAATATATCTTTCTGGCACTTCTGCTTCGATATACATATTGTTTAAGTTAACAATTCTAAAAACTTCAGAACCTTGCCCTGGTGCAATTACTGTACCTGCTTCTTTAAAAACATCATCTATAACTCCAGAAAAAGGAGCTCTAATAGAAGCTTTTGCTAACTGACTTTTTAATTGCTTTAAACTGCTTGTTTGTGCTTGGTAATTTGTTTTTGTTTGTAAAAACTGTATTTCAGAACCAATTTTTTGTTCCCATAAACGTTTTTGACGCTCGTAAGTTGTTTTAGCTAGTTGCGTAGTTGCTTCTAATTGAGCAACTTGATTTGCCAAACCACCATCGTCTATTGTAGCCAATAACTGTCCTTTATAAACTTTTTGACCTTCTTTAACCAAAACTCTTTTTAAAATACCAGGCATTTCTGGATATACTAAAATGTTTTGTTTGGTAGTTACGTTTCCTTGTAATTCTAAATAATGATTAAAAACTGTGTCTTTTGCTACAAATGTTGTAATTAAAGGAAGTTTTTTTACTGTGTCTTTTTCTGAAATAGCTGTGTTTATAGCTTCTAAATCTTTGTTTATTTCTTCTAACTTAGAAGTTATTTCTTTCTTCTTTGCTGTTAATTCTGTTAAATTACCAGAAGAAATGATGCTTTCTACAGATGTTTCTTTGTTTTTACCACAAGAAACTAAAATAGCTGATATAACGAATAATGAATATATTTTTTTCATTGTAATGTATTATTTGATTGGTAGGTTTAATGCGTTTTCTAATGTTGCTTTTTTAGCAATAACTTCTAACATAGACTGTATGTAGTTTTGTTGCTGCGTGTATAATTGATTTTGAGCTTGTAATAAATCGAAACTAGAAGAAATTCCTTCAAAAAACTTTACACGTTGTTTCTTTTCGATTCTTTCTGCCAAACCAACATTCTTTTTATTTGTTTGATAATTGTCTATGCTAATTTGGTAATCGTTTTTAGCTTTCTGAGCTTCTAAAGACAGTTTTTGCTTTATTTCTTGCAATCTTAAGTCGGCAGTTTCTAATGCAATTTTTGCTTGTGCAGTTTTTGCACTTCTACCAAAACTACTAAAAATAGGAATTTTTAAACTTAAGCCCAATAAAGAAGAATCGAACCAACGCTGATTACTATTTAAAAAAGTAAAAGAATCTGAGTTTGCTTGTGCGCCATAATTTAAAAAGGCACTTAAAGTAGGTAATGCCTTACTTTGCTCTAGTTTTACCATTAATCTTTTAGTTTCTATGTCATTTTCAGAGATTTTAAAATCGATGTGATTGTTAACGTTAAATGTTTCTGAAATTAGTTTTAAGCTGATGTTATCCTCAGCTAAAGAATCTAAAGAATCTGTTAGAATTAATTTTGTAGAAATAGGATTACCTAAAGAAAGATTTAACATTTGGTATGCAATCTCTTTCATCCTTTTAGTATTATTCAGCTGATTTTTTAAGTTACCTAATGTAATTTCTAACTGTTCTACATCTTCTTCTTCATTTAAACCGTTTTCGTAAATCTTTTTAGCATCATCAAAATTTTTCTGAAGAATCTTAATGTTTCCTTCTAAAATTGCAATACTATTTTCTGTAACTAAAACATTACCGTAAGCGTTAATAACAGCTTCTTTGGTTAGCATTTCTGTTTTCTCGTTTGCTTGTTCAGAAATTTTTAAATAAGTTTTAGATGCTTGTAAACCTACAAGATAAGAACCATCAAAAAGCAATTGCCTTAAAGTTACGGTTGCATTCATGTTTTGTTTTGTACCAAAAATAAACTCTTCGTTTGTACCGTCTTGGTCAAAATCTGCCAACGTAATTGGTTGTTTTATAAAGTTTTGATAATCGATATTACCATCAATTTGCGGTAAACCAATTGTTGTGGTTTCCCAAACTTTTTTTTCTGCAGCTAAAATGTCGTTTTTAGAAGCTTTGGTGTTATAACTATTCTCTAATGCAAAGTTAATTGCTTCTTTAAGAGATAGCGTTTGTGTTTTTTCTTGGGCATTTGTTATTAAGAAAAAACAGGTGCTAAAGTATACCAGTATTCTTTTTTTCATGGTAGATTTATTTCAGTTTTAATTGGGTTTCTAATTGTTGTATTCCAGATTCTGTGCAAATACCTCTTAAATGGTATTCTAAGTGATATTGCATTAATGTGTTCATAGAATAATCTCTTAACGGAAAAAGGTCTTTGTCTTTAATACCTATCATACCGTTAAAATAAATTCTAGAAATAAATTCTACATCAATATCTTTTCTGTATAAGCCTTTATTGATTCCTTCATTTAAATTCTTAATTACAAAACCTTGCATAATTAAAAATTGCTTTTTCTTTAAAGGAGCGTAAATCTTTGGATAATATTTTTGAAGTTGATACTGAGGTGAAGATTTTTCGTCCTTTAAATTTTCCATGATAAACTTTTTAATGGTAAAAAGTTCGTCTATAGGATTAAGGTCTAAACCACATATAGAGTCAATACCACAACATACATTATCAAACATGTATAATGTTACAGCGTCTACAAGTTCTGTTTTGTTTTTAAAATACTTGTAAATTGTTTTTTTAGAGACACCTAAAGAACTGGCAATTTCATCCATGGTTACACTCTTAAAACCAAGGTTTAAGAAGAGTTCTTTAGATTTGTCTAATATTTTTTCTCTCATAATTCGGGTGCAAATGTACAAAAGGAAACTTTAGAAACAAAAATAGTTTCCAAAGTTTTAAACATTTTTTAACGTTAGAACTTCAAATAAGAATTTCTTTACATTATTTTTACAAAAAATTTTAGATTTGGACATTTTACAATATCAAAAGGAATTTCTTTCTTATTTAGAATCAAAAAAATGGATTCACGAGCCTAAAAACTTGTACGAACCAATAGATTACATTTTGCAATTAGGCGGAAAAAGAATTAGACCTGTCTTAACTTTAATGGCTGCAGATATATTTTCTAACAATGTAAGTAAGGCTTTGCCAGCTGCTTTAGCGGTAGAGGTTTTTCATAACTTTACATTGGTACATGATGATATTATGGATGATGCGCCTTTGAGAAGAGGTAAAGCAACGGTTCATGAAAAATGGAATATAAATACAGGTATACTTTCTGGGGATGCTATGCTAATATTAGCTTATCAATATTTCGAGAATTACGAACCTGTGGTGTTTCAGAAGTTAGCCAAATTATTTAGCAAAACCGCTTTAGAAGTATGTGACGGACAACAGTTGGATGTTGATTTTGAAACTAGATCTGATGTTACGATTCCGGAATATATAAACATGATTCGTTTAAAAACATCAGTTTTAGTTGCTGCTGCATTAAAAATGGGTGCAATTGTAGCTGAAACAACAGAAGAAAATGCAAGTTTAATTTACGATTTTGGTTTAAATCTAGGTTTAGCATTTCAATTACAAGACGATTATTTAGATACTTTTGGAGATCCAGAGACATTTGGTAAGCAAGTTGGAGGCGATATTATTGAAAATAAAAAAACCTATTTATATCTAAAAGCGTTAGAAGTTGCTAATGATGATGAGAAAGGTAAGTTGCAATATTTTTATAAAAAGAAGCTTAACGAGAACTCTGTTAAGATTTCTGAGGTAAGAAGAATCTTCGAATTGAACGATATTCCGCTTTTAATTAAGCAAGAAATAGCAAATTATACAGAAAAAGCTTTTGATACTTTAGCTAAAATGAGCATCGAAGATGTTGATAAACAATCTCTTAAAGATTTTGGTCTTTGGTTGATGAATCGATCTGTATAAGATTTTTATTTTTTTTTACTAGATTATTAAAAATAATAGTACATTTGCATCCAATAATTTTGGTCCCATAGCTCAGTTGGTTAGAGCACCTGACTCATAATCAGGTGGTCCTTGGTTCGAGCCCAAGTGGGACCACTTTATTTTTTTAGCATATATCAAATAAAAATTAGATATTTGTAAAAACAAAAAATTTCAAAATTTTAATCTGGGGGGATATAAAATGAAGAAAATAAAATACTTAGTGCTAATTATAGTACTCCTTTCTACTCAATTGGTTTGTGGTCAAATGGTGCCACCACCACCACCGGGTTTATCTGTAGATGGCGGTGTAATATTTTTACTAGCTTCTGCTTTAATTTATGGTGTAGCAAAACTAAGAAACTAATCTTAATTTTTAAATGTCTTATGCTCTTTTGGTAAGACGACTTACGTATTTACCAATTACATCGAATTCTAAATTTACTTTATCATCTACTGCTAAAGTTTTAAAAGAAGTGTTTTCTAAAGTGTAAGGTATAATTGCAACACTAAAAGAATCATCTTTCGAGTTTACAACCGTTAAACTTACTCCGTTTACTGTTATAGAACCTTTCTCAATTGTAATATTATTATTTATTGTTGCATTATAACGAAAAGTAAAAACAGTACTTCCGTTCTGGTTTTCAATATTTGTACAAATCCCAGTTTCATCTACATGTCCTTGCACTATATGGCCGTCTAGTCTGTCGCCAAGTTTCATTGCTCTTTCTAAGTTTACAATAGAATCTATTTTTAACGCTCCTATATTTGTTTTGTTTAAAGTTTCTTTAATAGCGGTAACTGTATATTCATTTTCGTTGATACCAACAACAGTTAAACATACGCCATTATGGGCAACGCTTTGATCTATTTTTAACTCGTTTGTAATATTGCTACTTACTGTTATATGAAGATTATCTTGCTCACTTACTAAGTTTGTTACTTTACCAAGTGTCTCTATTATTCCTGTAAACATTTCTCTAAATTTTAGTTACTTTTGTAGAACATCAAAATTAAGAATATTACAAGAGTTATGGCTGATAAAACTGATAAAATAATCGTCGGAATTTCAATAGGAGATTTAAATGGTATAGGTATTGAAGTTATTTTAAAAACATTTGAAGATAAACGAATGTTAGATTTCTGTACACCAGTTTTATTTGGAGCAATGAAAGTTGTTTCTTATCACAAAAAAGCTTTAAAGTTAGAGGTTCCTGTGCATGGAATTAACCAAATTAATCAAATAAATCATTCTAAAATAAATGTTTTAAATGTTTGGAAAGAAGATGTTTCTATTAAATTAGGAGAGGAAACTAAAGTTTCTGGTTCGTATGCAGCAAAATCTTTAGAAGCTGCTGTAGAACATTTAAAGAATAAAAGTGTAGATGTTTTATTAACCGCACCTATTAATAAAGAAACCATACAGTCAGAAACATTTAATTTTCCGGGTCATACAGAATATTTAGAAGAAAACTTGCCAGGTAAAAGCTTAATGATTCTTATGACAGATGTATTAAGAATTGGTTTGATAACGGGTCATATTCCTATTTCGAAAGTAGCAGAAGCTATTACTCCAGAAGTTATTAAAGAAAAAGTGTCGACAATGCATGCTTCTTTAAAGAAAGATTTTGGTATTGCAAAACCAAAAATTGCAGTTTTAGGTTTAAATCCTCATTGTGGAGATAAAGGTGTAATTGGTAAAGAAGATGATGAAATTATTAAACCTACTATAGAAGAAATTAAAGAAAGTGGCAAGCTGGTTTTTGGCCCTTATGCTGCAGATGGTTTCTTTGGGTCTGAAACATATAAACAGTTTGATGGTGTTTTGGCAACTTATCACGATCAAGGTTTGGCGCCTTTTAAAGCATTGTCTTTTGGTAATGGTGTAAATTTCACAGCAGGATTAAGTGAAATTAGAACATCACCAGATCACGGAACAGGTTTTGATATTGCAGGTAAAAACCTAGCAAACCCATCGTCTTTTAAAGAAGCATTGTTTTCTGCAATTCATATTTACAAGACCAGAAACGATTATAAAGAACTAACTAAAAACCCACTTTTAGCAAAGTATTAAAAATAATTTTCTTTTTTTTAAAGAAAACAGTGTATAAAAACATTTTTTTATATCTTTGCACGCTCAATTGATGTTTGATAATGAAAGACTTGAAACAATACAACATACAGTTTGTAGGATTAAAGGAAGGTAAACATCTATTTGAGTATAGTATTGATAATACGTTCTTTGAGTTTTATAATTATAGTGAGTTTAAAAAATCTTCTATAAATGTTACTTTAGAATTTGTGAAAAAAAGCACTTTTTTTGAGCTTTTATTTACAGCTTCAGGTACAGTTAATGTGCCTTGTGATGTAACAAATGAGTATTTTGACCTTGAAATTACCTCTAAATTACCTTTAGTTGTAAAATTTGGACCAGAATATAATGATGACAATGAAGAGATTTTAATTTTACCACATGAAGTATATCAATTTAATGTAGCACAGTTTATTTATGAAATGATTGTGTTAGCTGTTCCAAGTAAAAGAGTTCATCCAAAAGTACTAGATGGTACGATGAAATCTGAAGCTTTGAGCAAATTAGAAGAGTTAGAAATAAAAGAAGAAAAAACTGTTGAAACAACAGACCCTAGATGGGATAAATTAAAGAATTTAATAACAGAAAAAAAGACATAAAATGGCACATCCTAAAAGAAAAATATCGAAAACGAGAAGAGATAAAAGGAGAACGCATTATAAAGCATCTGCACAACAGATTGCTACAGACCCAACAACAGGTGAAGCGCACTTATATCACAGAGCTCACTGGCACGAAGGTAAACTTTACTATAGAGGTCAAGTAGTATTAGAATCTGCAGCAGCAGAAGCATAGAAAATTTTTATTTTACATAAAAAACCCTCAAATTTGAGGGTTTTTTTGCGTTTTTATACGAAATCCCATCGTTTTAATACTTTTTATTCTAAAAAGTAAAATAAATTTCATTTCTTTGAAATTCCTTAACATTGGGATAACAAACTAAGTATTATGACAAAAATCACTGCAGCAATTACAGCAGTAGGGAAATATGTTCCTGAATATGTTTTAACTAACAAAGAGTTAGAAAGCTATGTAGATACCAATGACGAATGGATTACTACTAGAACTGGTATCAAAGAAAGAAGAATCTTAAAAGGTGAAGGTCTTGGTACTTCTTATATGGCTATTAAAGCGTCAGAAGATTTAATCAGCAAGAAAAATTTAGACCCTAAAGAAATAGATTTGGTAATTGTTGCGACTGCAACACCAGATTTACCAGTTGCATCTACAGCGGCTTATGTTGCTACAGAAATAGGTGCAACAAATGCTTTTGCTTACGATTTACAAGCGGCTTGCTCTAGTTTTTTATATGGGATGTCTACTGTTACAAGTTATATAGAATCTGGTAGATATAAAAAAGTTTTATTAATAGGAGCCGATAAAATGTCTTCTATAATAGATTATACAGATAGAGCAACTTGTATTATTTTTGGTGACGGAGCAGGAGCTGCTTTATTTGAACCAAATACAGAAGGTTTAGGTTTTCAAGATGAATACTTAAGAAGTGATGGTATTGGTAGAGATTTCTTAAGAATTGAAGCAGGTGGTTCTCAAATGCCAGCTACAAAACAAACAGTAGAAGATGGTAAGCACTTTGTTTATCAAGAAGGTAAAACTGTTTTTAAATATGCCGTTTCTAATATGGCAGATGTTGCAGAAAAAATGTTGGTTAGAAATAACTTAACAGAACCAGATATTCAATGGTTAGTTGCACATCAAGCTAATAAAAGGATAATAGAAGCAACAGCAAAAAGAGTTGGTGTTTCTGCAGAAAAAGTAATGATGAATATTCATCGATATGGTAACACTACTTCTGCAACCTTACCATTATTATTAGCCGATTACGAAAATAAGCTTAAAAAAGGAGATAATTTAATATTTGCCGCATTTGGTGGTGGTTTCACATGGGGAGCTGCGTACCTTAAATGGGCTTACTAATTTATATAAAATAACAACTAAACAATAAGGAAATGGATATTAAAGAAATTCAAAATCTTATAAAATTTGTAGCTAAATCTGGTGCAAGCGAGGTAAAGTTAGAAATGGAAGATGTAAAAATTACAATTAGAACAGGTTCTGGTAAAACAGAAACTACTATTGTGCAAGCTGCACCAATGCAAGGTTTACCTCAAATGCCTGCACAACAACAAGCGCCATCGGCACCAGTTGCTGCTGTAGAACAAGCTGCTGCACCTGTGTCTGATAATGATGATTCTAAATTTATTACTATAAAATCTCCAATTATTGGAACTTTTTATAGAAAGCCTTCTCCAGACAAACCAAATTTTGTAGAAGTTGGTACAGAGGTTAAAGTTGGTGATACAGTATGTGTTATCGAAGCTATGAAATTATTTAACGAAATTGAATCAGAAATTTCTGGTAAAATTGTTAAAGTATTAGTAGACGATTCTTCTCCGGTAGAATTTGATCAACCATTATTTTTGGTAGACCCATCATAATAATTAATTATGAATTAAAATTACGAACAAGATATGTCTAGCTTGTAATTACAAATTCATAATTCATAATTTTTTATAATATGTTTAAAAAAATATTAATTGCCAATAGAGGTGAAATAGCATTACGTGTTATTAGAACCTGTAGAGAAATGGGTATAAAAACTGTAGCAGTATATTCTACCGCAGATGCAGAAAGTTTACACGTTAGATTTGCAGATGAAGCCGTTTGTATTGGTCCAGCACAAAGTTCAGAATCTTATTTAAAGATGTCTAACATTATTGCTGCTGCAGAAATAACAAATGCAGATGCTATTCACCCAGGTTACGGGTTTTTATCTGAAAATGCTAAATTTTCTAAATTATGTGACGAGCATAATATTAAGTTTATTGGTGCAACAGGTGAAATGATTGACCAAATGGGAGATAAAGCAAATGCTAAATCTACTATGAAAGCTGCTGGTGTACCTTGTGTACCTGGAAGTGAAGGTGTAATTACCGATTTTGAAGAATGTGAAAAGTTAGCTGTAGAAACAGGTTACCCAGTAATGCTTAAAGCTTCTGCCGGAGGTGGAGGTAAAGGTATGCGTGCCGTTTGGAAACCAGAAGACTTAAAAGATGCTTGGGATTCTGCAAGACAAGAATCTAAAGCAGCATTTGGTAACGACGATATGTATATGGAAAAGCTTATTGAAGAGCCAAGACATATCGAAATTCAAATTGTAGGAGATTCTTTCGGGAAAGCATGTCATTTATCAGAAAGAGATTGTTCTGTACAAAGACGTCATCAAAAATTAACAGAAGAAACACCTTCTCCTTTCATGACAGATGAATTAAGAGAAGCAATGGGTAATGCAGCCGTAAAAGCCGCAGAGTTTATTAAATATGAAGGTGCTGGTACTGTAGAGTTTTTAGTTGATAAGCACAGAAACTTCTACTTTATGGAGATGAATACTCGTATACAAGTAGAGCACCCAATTACAGAAGAGGTTGTAGATTACGACTTAATTAGAGAGCAAATTTTAGTTGCTGCTGGTGTGCCAATTTCTGGTAAAAATTATTATCCTAAAATGCATTCTATAGAATGTAGAATTAATGCTGAAGATCCTCATAATAATTTTAGACCAGCTCCGGGTAAAATTACTACTTTTCATGCTCCTGGTGGGCATGGAATAAGAATCGATACGCACGTATATGCAGGATATATGATTCCGCCAAATTACGATTCTATGATTGCTAAATTAATTACGACTGCTCAAACAAGAGAAGAAGCAATTAATAAAATGAAGCGTGCATTAGATGAGTTTGTTATTGAAGGAATTAAAACAACAATACCTTTTCATAGACAATTAATGGATCATCCAGATTATGTTGCAGGTAATTATACAACTAAGTTTATGGAAGATTTTACAATGAGTTAAAATCTTACTATTTAGTTATAATAATAAAGTTAAATAGAGAATACAGTTTGTATTCTCTATTTTTTTTACCTTTATAGTTAATATATGTTGAATTATGAAAATTGATGGTATTGATAAAACAATAATTAGAACTTTGGTTAAAGATGCTAGAACACCTATTTTAAGTATTGCTCGAGAAGTAGGTATATCTGGTGCGGCAATTCATCAAAGATTAAAAAAATTAGAAAAATCTAAACTGATAGAAGGGTACAATATGATTATTAATCCCAAATCTTTGGGTTATACAACGACTGCTTTTGTTGGGGTTTATTTAGATTCTTCAAGCCAGCTATCATCATCAATAAAAAGATTAAAAGAAATACCAGAGGTTATAGAAAGCCATTATACAACTGGTAATTATGCTATTTTGGTTAAAATACTATGTAAAGATAACGAGAGTTTAATGCGTATTTTAAATGATAAAATTCAGCCAATAAAAAATGTATTAAGAACAGAAACATTTATTTCATTAGACCAACAAATTAAAAGACAAATAAATATTTAATCCTTTGGAAAACCCTAATCTAAATTATTTAAAAGAAGTTTCTGGTGGTGATGCTAGTTTTGAAAATAGTATGTTAACTATTTTAAAAACTGATTTTCCGGAAGAATTATTATCATTAAAAAATTTTTACAAGCGTAAAAATTATGAAGAACTAAGTTTGTGTATCCATAAAATAAAACACAAAATAGGTATGTTGGGTATGCCAATGGCCTTAGAATTTGCTTCTAAAGTAGAAATTGATGCAAAAAAAGGTAATATTGAACAATATACAGAGCTAGTATTTATTTTAGAGAGAATTAACGTATATTTAAAAAACCAATAGTACTAACTACACTATGAACTGTATAATAATAGATGATGATGTATCTGCTAGATTAATAATTAGGCAGTTATGTAAAGAAACAGATTTAGAAATAATAGAAGAGTTTTCTTCTGCTATAGAAGCAATTAAGTTTTTAAATTCAAATAAAAATATCGATGTAGCTTTTTTAGATATTCATATGCCTACTTTTTCGGGTATTGACTTTATTAAAACAATTAAATCAAACGTAAAAATTATATTAACAACATCAGATAAAAACTTTGCGTTAGAAGCTTTTGAATATAAAAGTGTTGTAGATTATTTATTAAAACCAATAGCAAAAGAAAGGTTTTTAAAATCTGTAGATAAGTTAATTAATTTAAATACAGATAAACCAAAAGAGAAACAGCCTAGTAAAAGTATAGAAAATAAAGATTACATTTTTGTGAATGTAGAAAAACGTTTGGTTAAAATTAATATATCAGAAATACTTTTAATAGAGGCTAAAGGAGATTATATTGGTATTAGAACAGATAAGAAAAGTTTTATTGTACATTCTACTTTAAAAAAAATAGAAAAGAAGCTTCCGTTAGATTCTTTTCTTAGAATCCATAGGTCTTATATTATTAATACTTCAGAAATTATAGATATAGAAGATAACAGCGTTTTGATTAAAAAGCACGTGATTCCTATTAGTAGGTCTCATAAAACCGAATTGATTAAAAGGTTAAACTTGTTGTAAACAGTTTGTCTAACAACTAATGCTATTCGTCGATAATTCTAAATCACTTATCGAAAATTAAATTTAACAACACATATACGATGTATCTTTGAAGAGTATTTAGAGGTAGATACATTTTCATAATAAAAAGTTGAGTTATTTTATCAAAATTAGTTACGTTTATGAGTTGGGGAACTTGTAAACAGAAAAAAATAAAAATATTTATTTTTTTGAATTGATAATAAAAAAAGCCTTTGTTTAATTACAAAGGCTTTTTTTTATATAAGATTTTTTAATCTTTTTGCTGCTAATTCTGCAGTTATATCTCGTTGCGGTGATCCAAACATTTCGTAACCAACCATAAACTTTTTTACAGTTGCACTTCTTAATAATGGCGGATAAAAACTCATGTGCCAATGCCAATGTTTGTTCTCTTTATTATTAGTTGGCGATTGATGTATACCACTAGAATAAGGAAAAGAGGTGTTAAATAATTTGTCGTAAGCTTTGGTTATTACAGATATGGCTTCAGCATAATTTAAAGCTTCTTCATCTGTCATCTTAGTAATATTTTCTTGTGTTTTTTTAGGAGCAATCATTACCTCAAATGGCCAAATGGCCCAAAATGGAGTTAATACAACAAAATCTTTGTTTTGAAATATAATTCTTTCGTTAGCTTCTAATTCTTGTTTTAAATAATCTTCTAAAAGGTTGCTATTTTTAGTATTGTAATATTTTAATTGTTGATTGTCTTTCTTTTCAACTTCATTAGGTAATGTAGATTGACTCCAGATTTGACCGTGTGGATGCGGATTACTAGAGCCCATTACTGCACCTTTATTTTCGAAAATTTGAACATAATTGATGTCTTTATTTTTACCTAAAGATATATATTCTTGTTGCCAAACATTCACTACCTTTTTAATGTCTTTAACGTCCATATCTGCTAAACTTTTAGAATGATCTGGACTAAAACAAATAACTTTACAAATTCCGGTTTCGCTTTTTGCTTTAAATAAACCATCGTCTATTTTAAAAGATGGAGAATCTTTTTGTAGTGCAGCAAAATCGTTTGTAAAAACAAATACATCTTTATAATCTGGATTTACTTCGCCATTAATTCTAGTGTTTGTTGCGCACAAATAACAGTTTTCATCATATGAAGGTCTTTTCTCATTTGAAATTTCTTCGTTTTGACCTTGCCAAGGTCTTTTAGATCTATGTGGTGAAACTAGAACCCATTCACCAGTTAAAATATTTAATCTCTTGTGTGAATAATCTTGTAAGTGTGTATTCATAGCAATTATTTTTTTATGATTCTTGTTCCTTCAGATAATTTCACCTGATAAATAGAACATTCTTTGTCAAATTCTTTTTTGAAATTTTTAGAAATTTCATTTTTAAAATCTTCAATTTCTGATTTTTTAATAAAGTTTATTGTACATCCACCAAAACCACCGCCCATCATTCTTGCACCTAAAATTTTAGAATTGTTTCTAGTTTCATCAACTAAAAAATCCAATTCTTTACAGCTAACTTTATATTTAGAACTTAAACCATCATGAGATTGATAAATTAAATCTCCTAAAGTTTCAATATCATTTTTTTGTATAGCTTCAGAAAATTTTTCTACTCTAGAATTTTCTTCAATAACATAAGAAGTCTTTTCATAGTCTACATTAGATATTTTAGATTTTATTGAATTTAAATCTTCTAACGAAGCATCTCTAAGAGCAGTTAAGTTTAATAATTTAGAAACCTTTTCACAAACCGCTCTTCTATCATTATATGCACTTTCAGATAAGTCGTGCTTTACGTTACTATTAATTAAAAGGAGTTTGTATTTTTTAAAATCAATTTTAAAAGATGTAGATTCTATAGATCTACAATCTAACAAAAGGGCACTTTTCTTTTCGCCAAACATACTAGCATACTGATCCATTATACCGCACTTTACTCCGGCATAATTATGTTCTGCTTTTTGAGAAATTAAAATCATTTGTTCTTTTGTGAGTTTTAAATCAAACAATTCATTCAAACCAAAAACAACGCTATTTTCTAATGCTGCTGATGATGACATACCAGCCCCACCAGGAATATCTCCTGCAAAAACACAATTAAAATTATCTAATTGAATATTTAATTTTTGAATTTCTGAAACAACACCTAAAATATAATTTCGCCAACCACCATCTTTTAAAGGAGCTATGTTCTCTAAACCGAAAGAATACATTTCTTCTTTATTTAAAGCGTACACATTGCTCACATTTTCGTCATTTTTATCAATTGCCAATGCAATACCTTTATCTATAGCAGCCGGAAAAACAAAGCCATCATTATAATCTGTATGTTCTCCTATTAAATTAATTCTACCAGGAGAAAACACCATAATTGGTTTTACATTAAAGTGTTTCTTGAAACTTTTTTTAACCTCTTTTATTAATTTTTTTTTCATAATATAATGTGCTAAATATCTACTGATAAGGTATAAATTGAAGAAAAACTTTTGTTCGGTTTTAATAGTTGAAGTCCTACTTTATTATTAAAACTATCTGATATACCTGTTATTGGTTCAATAGCAATGGCATTTTTATTTTCCGGAGTATAAATTTGTAGATAATTTTCTTTTAAATTAGAATTTAAAGTAAAACTGTAAGTCGGAGTTTCAAAAATAACTTTACTACTTCTTAAACTAAAACAATCATCGTAATTACCAGAATCTAAATCTTTTAATTCGTTTATATTGGTTGCTTCTAAGTTTTTTGTAATCATTTTATTATTATGATTTACTTTTTTATCAGCATTAAATTTAAGGGTACTTTTAGATAAGTTTTTAGAATAGAAATATGGATGCCAACCTAAGGTAAAAGGGAAACTCTTTGAATCTATATTATCAACTTTAATTTCTAAAGCAACACTTGTATTAGAAAATGTGTAGATTAATGTAATTTTATATACATACGGAAATGCAGGATTTTTATCTTTTTCTGTGTAACTTAAAGTAATAGCAGTGCTATTTACTGATGTATTTTGATTTTCAAAAATAAACTCTTTATTAAAAACTAAGCCATGCAATGCATTTTGATTGGCAGGTTCATTTATTTTAAATTGAAATTCTTTTTTATTAAATATGTATTTTCCGTTATCAATTCTGTTTACAAAAGGAAATAGAACTGCCGAGTGATAGCAGGTTTCGTATGGAACAGGATGCATGTCTGCAAGAATTTGTTCGCCATTAATTTGAAGTTTTTGTAAACTTCCTCCTAATTCTAAATTGATAATAGCAACAGAATTATTTAGCGTGTTTTTAAACTCTATAATTTTATTATCTTCTAAATGTTTAAGCGTTATCATAATTTACAAGGAGTTTCTAATAATTATTTTTGATGGATTTTCTATTTGAACTTTTTCTTTTGTCGTTAAAATTGATGCAAGATTTTTACCCATTGCTGTAAAATCTGTAGAGATAGTTGTAATGCCGCCTTCTACAATTTCTTTTAACATAGTATCGTTATAACAAATTATACCAATATCTTTTTTAAGAATTAAATTGGTCTCTTTAATTTTCTTAATAATTCGTATTAGATTTTTATCTTCAGGAGTAATATAAACTTCACCCTTTTCAATTTTTCTTGTAGTTAAAGTGTCAATAACTTCATTTTCAAAATTTTCTTTTTCACAGAAACTTTCGAAGCCATCTAACATTGCTTTAGGCTGAGTTTTTTTATCATACACGAAAATCAACTTGGTGTAGTTTGCTAGTTTATCTTTAGCATCATTTAAACCAGTAAAAATATTTTTTTCAAAATTTTGAAAAATTGCCGAATATGCTTTTAATTCTGGGTTTAGTTGATCTAAAATAAATACTTTCTCTTTTGGTAAATTTTCTAGAACTAACTCGGTGTTTTCTAAATTGGCTGGCATAATTATGTAATGATTATAATCGCCAATATTGTCTAGAATTAAAGCGTTAAATATTTTAGGATTAAAATGATGAAAGTAAATATCAACTTTAATACTAACATCTAAATTACTTAAAAAAGAATTGTACAAATCTTCTTTAAAGGCATTAAATTCATCAAAAAGTAAAAATATTTTTTGTGAAACACTTACATTTTCTGAAGATAAATAATATCCTTTACCAACTACAGAATGTATAATTCCTCGGGTTTTTAATTCATTAAAAGCCATTAAAACAGTATCTCTAGATAGTTTATAAGTATCTCTTAAACTGTTTATTGATGGTAGTTTATCTCCTTTTTTAAACGTACCATTTTGTACAGCATCTTCTATAGATGCAATAATTTGTTTGTACTTTGGTATTTTAGATTTCTTATTTAAGGAAACTAAACTCATGTTGCAAATATATAATTATCGTTCAAACAAATCAACTAGTATGTACTAGTAGGTTGTTGTGGGTTTTTAATTTTCTATAATTGCATATCATAATTATATTTAACACAGCATTAATAACAAAATTATAGTAACTGGTGGTTGCGGTTACATAGGTTCTCATAAAGTAATAGAATAGATAGAATAACTTTGAAGTAGTTATTATAAACGATTTATCTAACTCTTGGAAAAAAAATTTAGAGAGAATACATCAAATTACAGATTTGATAGTAGTATTTTATTGAGTATAATTTAAATTATGAAATTGTAGAAAGAAGACCAGGAGATGTACCTCAATTATTTGCATCTACCGATTTAGCAAAATTAAAATTAGGTTGGTCTGCAAATAAAACTTTAAACGAAATGATAAGTTCTTCATGGCAGTGGAAACAAAATTTAAGAGCTAGCAATTCTTAATAACTATAAAATTATTACATTACACTAAACAATTAACTATGCAAATTTTAACATTTTTAGGTTTTACAGCACTTGTTGCTTTAATATCCTATTTAGCAACAAGATCTACTAATGAAACCTCTAAAGATGGGTATTTTTTAGGTGGAAGAAGTTTAACCGGAATCGTAATTGCGGGATCTCTTTTATTAACCAATTTATCTACAGAACAAATAGTTGGTTTAAATGGGCAAGCATACGAGCAAGGTATTTTAGTAATGGCTTGGGAAACTTTAGCAGCCATAACTATGGTGATAATTGCAGTTTTTCTTTTACCTCGTTATTTAAAAGGTGGTATTTCTACAATTCCGCAATTTTTAGAACGTAGATATGATAAAACCACGAAAGCAATTGTTTCTGGATTGTTTTTATCTGGTTATGTAACTATTTTTTTACCCGTAGTTTTATATACAGGTGCATCTGCAATCAATACAATGTTTGATGTACCTGCAGTTTTTGGAGTTTCAGAAAACACAGCACTTTGGTTTACAGTATTTGGTATTGGAATTATTGGTTCTATTTATGCGGTATTTGGTGGTTTAAAAGCGGTTGCTGTTTCAGATACAATAAACGCGATAGGATTAATTATTGGAGGTTTAATGATTCCGTATTTTGGTTTAACTTACATCGGTGATGGAGATATGTTTGCGGGTATAGATACTTTAATGACCACGCATCCAGAGAAATTTATTTCTACAGGTTCAGAAGATTCATACGTTCCTTTATCTACGTTATTTACGGGTATGCTATTAATCAACCTTTTTTATTGGGGAACAAACCAAGCAATTATTCAGCGAGCTTTAGGAGCTAAAAACTTAAAAGAAGGTCAAAAAGGTTTGGTATATGCTGCCTTTTTAAAAATATTAGGTCCGTTATTATTGGTTTTACCAGGAATCATAGCTTTTCATATTTTTAAAGGTGAATTGGCAAAACCAGATCTAGCATACGCATCTTTAGTAACAGAAGTATTACCAAAACCATTGGTTGGTTTTTTTGCAGCAGTTTTATTTGGTGCTATTTTAAGTTCTTTTAATTCAGCCTTAAATAGCTGCGTAACACTTTTTGGTATTGATATTTATCAAGAATACATTAAAAAAGATGCAACAGATAAGCAGGTTGTAAAAGCAGGAAAAACGTTTGGTGTTTTTCTGGCAGTTTTAGCGATGGTTGTTGCGCCATTTATAGCAAATGCAGGAAGTGTTTTTGGTTATTTACAAGAAATTAATGGTACATATTCGATCCCTATTTTAACAATTGTAGTAGTTGGTTATACTACAAAGTATGTGCCTGCAATTGCAGCAAAAATTGGTTTAATATCAGGTGTTGTATTATATTCTATTAGTCAGTTTATTATTCAGCCTAATTTTGATGTAATTGAAATTGTAAATGGCGTAGAAACTGTAACAGGCAATACATATCCACATTTTTTACATATTTTGGCTATACTCTTTTTGTTTAATGTTATCATTATGTTGTTGATAGGAAAGTTTTATCCAAGAAAAGAAGCGTATATACAGTTTGATTCCAAAGAAGTCGATATTACTCCGTGGAAATATTTAAAACCAGTAGGAGTTTTTATTTGTGTAATAGTAATTGGTATTTATATATACTTTTCTTAATGTTTTAATTTATCTAGGAGTTAGTAGTAAAGTATTTTAAAAGTCTTAAAAATAGGGCATAAAAAAAACCGTAACAAATAAATGTTACGGTTTTAGTACTGAAGATGGGACTTGAACCCATACGGCCATTACTGACCACTGGATTTTAAGTCCAGCGTGTCTACCAATTCCACCACTTCAGCATTGGTATGCTTGTCATATTAGAGCGAAAGACGGGATTTGAACCCGCGACCCTCACCTTGGCAAGGTGATGCTCTACCCCTGAGCTACTTTCGCAGTCAATGTTTATGAACTTTGCTCCTCTTCAAGGACTCGAACCTTGGACCCTCTGATTAACAGTCAGATGCTCTAACCAACTGAGCTAAAGAGGAGTTTGCGACACTATTTGTGTTTTGCGAGTGCAAATATACACCTTTTTTATACTTCACCAAATAAATTTCAAAAAAAAATGATTTTTTTTTCATTTTAATATATTTGGAATAAATTCTTCTTTAATTTCAAAATATTGTATTTTTGCTATAATAATATGCTTAAAACATAAAGCACAAACTATTATATGGACAAATTTTCGTTCTTAAACGCAGCACATACGGGCTTTATAGCCGATTTATACGATCAATATTTAATTAATCCTGATTCTGTAGAACCAAGTTGGAGAAGCTTTTTTCAGGGATATGATTTAGCAAATGAAAATTATTCTTTTTCTGATGAAGAAACTTCGATAGAGATTCCTCAAGATGTAAAAAAAGAATTTTTAGTAGTAGATTTAATAAATGGATACAGAACAAGAGGACATTTATTTACTAAAACAAATCCTGTTAGAGATAGAAGGCAATACCAACCAACATTAGAATTATCTAACTTTGGTTTAACCGAAAACGATTTAGATAAAGAGTTTTCTGCAGGAGATGTATTAGGTTTAGGTAGAGTAAAACTATCTGTAATTATAAATCACTTAAAAAGCATTTACTGCGATTCTATTGGTGTAGAGTACATGTATATGCGAAATCCAGAAAAATTAAAGTGGTGGCAAAATCGTTTGAATGAAAACGATAATCATCCTAAATATTCTGTAGATGCAAAAAAATATATTTTATCAAAATTAAACCAAGCCGTTTCTTTCGAAAGTTTTTTACAAACTAAATATGTTGGTCAAAAACGTTTTTCTTTAGAAGGTGGTGAAGCTTTAATACCAGGTATTAGTGTTGCATTAAGAGAAGCAGCAGAAACATTTGGTGTTAAAGAATGTGTTTTAGGTATGGCTCATAGAGGTCGTTTAAATACATTGGTTAATATCTTTAAAAAACCAGTTAGAGATTTATTTAGCGAATTTGAGGGTAAAGATTTTGAAGATGATGACATTGATGGAGATGTAAAATACCATTTAGGTTTAACTTTAAGTAAAACTTATAGAGATGGTAATGAAATAAAAATGAATTTAGTTCCTAATCCTTCTCACCTAGAAACTGTTGCAGCAGTAGCAGAAGGTATTACAAGAGCTAAAATTGATAGAAAATATAACGGAGATTCTAGTAAGATTTTACCAATAGTTATTCATGGTGATGCAGCAATTGCTGGTCAAGGTATTGCTTATGAAATTGTTCAAATGGCAAAGCTAAATGGATATAAAACAGGTGGTACAATTCATATTGTTGTAAACAACCAAGTTGGTTTTACTACAAATTATTTAGATGCACGTTCTAGTACATACTGTACAGATGTTGGTAAAGTTACATTATCACCAGTTTTACATGTAAATGCAGATGATACAGAAGCAGTTTGTCATGCAATGCAAATGGCTTTAGAGTTTAGAATGAAGTTTAAGACAGATATTTTTATTGACCTACTAGGTTATAGAAAATATGGGCATAATGAAGGTGATGAACCTCGTTTTACACAACCTAAATTATATAAAGCAATATCTAAACATAAAAATGTTAAAGATATTTATGCTGATAAGTTAATTGAAGAAGGTAGCATAGACAAAGGTTATTTAACAGAAATAACTTCTGAGTTTAAAGGAATGCTAGAAAGAGAATTCGATTTATCAAAAGAAGATAAAAATTCTAAGGTAAAAGAATTTATGAAATCTACTTGGGAAGGTTTTGATAGAGAAGATCTAACCACAATGTTAGAACCTGTAGATACAAGTTATAAAGCAGAACAGCTTAAACATATTGCAAAAGTAGTTTCTACGGTACCAGATGGTGTTAAGTTTTTAAGAAAAGCAGAACGTATCTTACAAGGTAGAGCAAAAATGGCTTTTGAAACCAATGAGTTAGATTGGGGAATGGCAGAAAATTTAGCATATGGATCTTTAATGGAAGAAGGTTTTAATGTAAGAATTTCTGGTCAAGATGTAGAAAGAGGAACTTTTTCTCATAGACACGCCATTTTAAGAGATGAAATTACAGAAGAAAGAATTAACCTATTAAACACAAATCCAGAGAATAAAGGACAGATGTATATTTACAATTCTTTATTGTCTGAATATGGTGTTTTAGGTTTCGATTATGGTTATGCCATGGCAAACCCTAATACACTTACTATTTGGGAGGCTCAGTTTGGAGATTTTTCTAACGGTGCTCAAATAATGTTTGATCAATATATTTCTGCAGCAGAAGATAAGTGGAAGTTACAAAACGGAATTGTTGTTTTATTACCTCACGGATATGAAGGACAAGGATCTGAGCATTCATCTGCAAGAATAGAACGTTATTTACAGTTGTGTGCAGAAGATAACATGACAGTTGCAAATTGTACAACTCCGGCAAATTTTTATCATTTATTGCGTAGACAAATGAAACGTGATTTTAGAAAGCCGTTAATTGTATTTACGCCAAAAAGCTTATTAAGACATCCGAAAGCGATTAACACTATCGAAGAGTTAGCTACAGGAGAATTTCAAGAAGTAATAGATGATACATTAAATCCTAAAAATGTTAAGAAATTAGTATTTTGTATGGGTAAATTCTATTACGACTTATTAGAAGAAAGAGAAAAATTAGGTAGAGAAGATGTTGCTCTTGTTAGAATAGAACAATTATTTCCTTTACATTTAGATAAATTACAAAAAGTAATAGATAGGTATCCAAACGTAGAAAATTATGTTTGGGCGCAAGAGGAGCCAAGAAATATGGGTGCATGGAGCTTTATGTTAGAACGATTTGATTTAGTAAAACTAAATGTTCGTTCTCGTAAATATTATGCAGTACCAGCAGCTGGTTCTAGTACAAGATTTAAAAAACGTCATAAAGCGGTCATTGATAGCGTTTTTAATGATAATGAGTAAGCGCGTTAAGGATTGAAACGACATCCTTTTAATTTTGTCAGTTCGAGTAAATTTGAGAAGAATGAGCAAATTTGTATCGAGAACAAAAAATTAAAAGATATAGTGTAAAGCCTGTTAAAACGCCCAAAAAGAATAGAAAATAAAGTAATTAAAAAGCTATTTATTTAGCAAAAGTAAAATAAGAAACCATGAGTGTTTTAGAAATGAAAGTTCCTTCTCCAGGAGAATCAATTACAGAAGTAGAAATTGCAACTTGGTTAGTTGAAGATGGAGATTATGTTGAAAAAGATCAACCAATTGCAGAAGTAGATTCAGACAAAGCAACGTTAGAATTGCCTGCAGAAGAAAGTGGAATTATAACTTTAAAGGCAGAAGAAGGTGATGCTGTGGCCGTTGGTGCTGTAGTTTGTTTAATTGATACAAGTGCTGCTAAACCAGAAGGAGATGCCTCTAATGATGATGCAAAACCTACGAAAGAAGCACCTGCACAAACAGAAAAAGTTTCGCCTGCAGTAGAGAAAAAAGACACATATGCGTCTGGTGTAGCATCGCCAGCAGCAAAAAAGGTTTTGGCAGAAAAAGGTATTGACGCTAAATCTGTAAACGGAACTGGTAAAGATGGTAGAATTACTAAAGATGATGCAGTTAAAGCTGTACCTTCTATGGGAACTCAGCCAGCGAATGGTTCTAGAAATACAGAGCGTAAAAAAATGTCTATGTTACGTAGAAAAGTAGCAGAGCGTTTAGTTGCAGTAAAAAGTGAAACAGCTATGTTAACTACTTTTAACGAAGTAAACATGCAGCCAATTTTTGATTTACGTAAAGAATACAAAGAAGATTTTAAAGCAAAACACGGTGTTGGTTTAGGATTCATGTCTTTCTTTACGTTGGCAGTTGTTAGAGCTTTAAAAATGTATCCAGATGTTAATTCTATGATTGATGGTGATTTTCAAATAAAACATGATTTTCAAGATATTTCTATTGCAGTTTCTGGACCTAAAGGTTTAATGGTACCTGTAATTAGAAATGCAGAAAACTTATCTTTTAGAGGTGTAGAAAGTGAAGTTAAACGTTTGGCTTTAAGAGCAAGAGACGGGCAAATTACTGTTGATGAAATGACCGGTGGTACATTTACAATTACAAACGGTGGTGTATTTGGTTCTATGTTATCTACACCAATTATTAACCCTCCACAGAGTGGTATTTTAGGAATGCATAATATCGTAAACAGACCAATGGCTGTTAACGGTGGTGTTATTATACAACCAATTATGTATGTTGCTTTATCTTACGATCATAGAATAATTGATGGTAGAGAGTCTGTAGGTTTCTTAGTTGCAGTTAAAGAAGCATTAGAAAATCCTGTAGAATTGTTAATGGACAACAATCCTAAGAAAGCATTAGAAATGTAAAATAGTATTTTACTTTATTGATATTAAAAAATCCCAAGCTATTAAGTTTGGGATTTTTTTTGAAGTTCTTCCTAATAACATCTTAGTTTGGCATTCATCAAATTAGCAATAATTCATTAAAAAACACGTACTTTGTTAAGTAGATAATAAAATTATAATGATGCATAAAATATTAAAATCATCGATAGGAACTTTATTAACCATATTGGTATTACTTAGTTGTAATACTGATAAAAAAAAGAAAGAGTTTAAGCTACAACAAGGAGATTTATTATTTCAAAATACAGGAACAGACGAAATAGATAATGCTATAAAAGATGTAACTGCAACCTCTAAAGCTAAAAATTATTCTCATGTTGGTATTGCAATGCAAGAAGATGATAAATGGTTTGTGGTAGAAGCAATTCCGAAAATAGGAATTAGCAAAACACCGATAACTGAATTCTTGAATCGAAATAAAAATAAGCAAGACAAATCTCAAACTACAGTTGCAAGATTAGATAGTATGTATCAGCCTTATATTTCTAAAGCAATTAATTACGGAATCGAAAGAATTGGAATACCTTATGATGCAGTTTTTTTATGGGATGATACTTCTTATTACTGTTCTGAATTAGTTTACAAAATGTTTTCTTCTCAAAATTTGTCAAAAGAAGATTTGCCTTTTCTTACACATCCTATGACGTTTAATGATAAATCAGGTAAACCAATGGCAAGTTGGGTAAAGTATTATGAAGTAAGAAATCAACCAATACCAGAAGGAATTGAAGGTACAAATCCCAATTTAATGGCAAGTAGTTCTAAAATTACATTTGTACACGATTATGAAAAAGAATAAAAGGATTGTTTTAATTTAAATCTACAAACATGAAAGTTACACCAGAAAAAAATGAAAAAGTAGCCAATATGGTTTTCGCATCTATTTATCCGCTTTATTGGAATAGATTGGAAAAAAACGGACGAACGAAAGAAGAATTTCATCAGGTTTTAGAATGGTTAACTGGTTTTAATGAAGAAAAACTACAATCTTTAATCGAAGAAAAAGTAACCTTTAGAACTTTTTTTGAACAAGCAGAAATGACTCCGAATGCACATTTAATAAAAGGAGTTGTTTGTGGTTATAGAATTGAAGAAATTGAAGACGAATTTGAAGTCTATAAAAAATGTAGACAAATGGAAAAGTTAATAGATGAACTTGCTAAAGGAAGAAAAATAGAGAAAATTTTACGTTCTTAATGAAATTATAAGAGATTGTTATTTTTGCATAGAGCAAAAAAGAAAATTAAATTGGTTATGTTAGAATTTATTAAATATTTGTCACCTGTTGCACTATTAGGACTAACTTGGGCTGTTGTACAGTATTATCAAAAAAGAAAACATAGTTTAAAGGATAAAAAAAATGATGAAAAGAAAAAAGTATTCAAGAATATAAACTCAGTAATTATTGAAATAGACTTCAACTTAATTAGATTTATATCTGATCTTAAAATACTAATATTAAATGGTGATAAGTCCTTAAATGATATTTCAAAGTCATTTCAAACTTTAAATAAAAACATTAAAGTTATTGAAAATCAAATATATAAAATTGATGGTGATAATGGATTGACAACTGATGAAATTAAGGACTTAAAACTGAAATTTGAAGATTATAATAGGAAACACGTTAGACTTATAGAAAATAGAGAGTTATTAGTAAATAAAGTTAAAAAAGAAACTAATACTCTTTTTGATAAATTTATTTTAAGTACTGAAGAAAAAATTAAAGAACTAAATAAGATTTCAACTCTTGGTTTTTTAATATCAGAAAAATTAGAAGGAAAAATTTCTTCCTTAACATATCAATTTAATTTTTTAAGAGAATCATTTAAAACAGATAGTAATATTGATGTAAATGGTATGTTAAATCTTAATATTCGAGATGATTTTAATAAAATATTTGAAATTTTACGTGACCTAAAAAAAATGATGAATAAAGATATTATTTAATTTAGATTTCTTTTCAAAATAGGAATTTTAATTATTTACCTTGCAATAAAAAGCTACAATGCCAAAAAACCCAGAGTTAGAACTTGCTTTACAATTTATAAAAAAGACAGACCGTAATTTATTTATTACCGGAAAAGCAGGAACTGGAAAAACTACATTTTTACATAAAATAAAATCAGATTCTCTTAAGCGAATGGTAATTGTTGCGCCAACAGGTGTTGCTGCAATAAATGCAAAAGGTGTTACTATTCATTCTTTTTTTCAAATGCCATTTGGTCCTATATTACCAAATCAAATAGCAAATACTAATCAACAACGTAAGTTTTCTAAAACTAAAATAGATATTATTAAGTCTTTAGATTTAGTAATTATTGATGAAATTTCTATGGTTAGAGCAGATTTGTTAGATGGTATCGATCAAGTAATGCGTCGTTATAAAAACAGAAACAAAGTATTTGGCGGTGCACAAGTTTTAATGATAGGAGATTTACAACAATTAGCACCAGTTGTTAGACCAAACGAATGGAGTTTGTTGCAACAGCATTATAATACAGTGTACTTTTTTAGTTCTAAAGCGTATCAAGAAGCAAACGTTGTTTCTATAGAATTAAAGCATATTTATCGTCAGAAAAACGAAGATTTTATTAAGATTTTAAATGAAATTAGAACCGATACTTTGTCAGATGAATCTGCTAAAATTTTAAATAAAAATTACAATCCATCTTTTTCTCCAACAAAAGACGATGGTTATATAACCTTAACAACTCATAATAATAGAGCCAATTTAATTAACAATTCAGAATTAAATAAAATAAAAAATAAGAGTTATTATTTTGATGCAGAAGTATCTGGTAAGTTTAACGAGAATTCATATCCAAATTCAGAAAAATTAGAATTAAAAATTGGTGCACAGGTAATGTTTATCAAAAATGATTCTTCGCCAGAAAAAAGATATTTTAACGGTAAAATAGGTATAGTAACAGATATTTCTAGAGAAACGGTAACAGTGCATTGTGGTGATGAATTAGATGAAATTGTTACAGAAAGAGAAAAGTGGGAAAACATCAATTACTCAATAAACGAAGAAACTAAAGAAATAAAAGAAGACATTTCGGGTTCTTTTTCTCAAATTCCGTTACGATTGGCTTGGGCAATTACAATTCATAAAAGTCAGGGTTTAACTTTCGACAAAGCAATTATCGATGCAGAAGCATCTTTTGCACACGGGCAAACCTATGTTGCCTTAAGTAGATGTACTTCTTTAGAGGGTTTGGTTTTAAAAACACCAATTACCAGCAACGCAATTATTAACGATAGAACCGTAAGTGTTTTTAATGAGAGTGTAGAAGAAAATCATCCAGACGAAACTGTTTTAAATAATTCTGAAAAGGAATTTCAATTAAATTTAATTGCAGAATTATTCGATTACCAACCATTTTTATATCCAACCACTCGATTAATCGATATTTATTACAAAAATAAAACAAGTATAAAAGGTGATGTTATCGATCATTTACAAACAATAAAAGACGATGGAGTAGTAGCTTTAATGAAAGTTTCTAACGGCTTTAAAAGGCAATTATCAGAAATATCAGAAGACAATATTCTACCAGAAAACAGCTCTCAAATTCAAGAGCGTTTTACAAAAGCTGTAAATTATTTTTTAAATCAAACCAAAAACAACATTTTAAAACCATTAAATACCATTGCATTTTCTTCGGATAATAAATCGGTAAAAACAGATTTTAAAAAGCAATTTGATGCACTTCAAGAAAAATTATTAGAAAAACTATTTGCTTTAAATAAAATGACAGAAAGCTTTAAGGTAGATAAATATTTAGAAGTTAGAGCAAAAGCAGTTTTGCAAAAATCTGCACCCACAGCAAAAAAGAAAAAAATATCAAATAGAAAAGATCCTTTGTTGGCGCTAAAATTACGTGAATTAAGAGACGAAATTAGAGTTGCAGAAAACATACCAGCATTTCAAATATTTACACAAGAAACTCTTTATGCAATTTGCGAGAGTTTACCAAGAACCGAAAAAGAGTTGCTTAATGTAAAAGGAATGGGTAAAACACGTGTTTCTAAATACGGAGAAGAAATTTTAGAAGTTATAGAAACATATTGCAAAGAAAATGGCATTAATAAGCAAAACGAGCAAAAAAGAGAAGACAAAAAACCAACCAAACAAATCACTTTAGAGTTGTTTAGATCGGGGCTTTCGGTTAAAGAAATCGCTAAAGAACGTAGTTTAACAACCAATACAATAGAAAGTCATTTGGCAAGCTATATTCCTTCTGGCGATGTCGATATTTTAGAGTTAATTCCGTTAAAAAAATATAAAAAATTAGTAGACGAGATTGAGAAAATAGAATTTAAAAGCCTAACAGAACTTAAAGAAAAAGTAGATAAATCGTTTTCTTATATGGAGTTACGAATGGTTTTAATGACAATAGAAAAATAATTTTTAATTTTTTTTGAAAGTTTTTATAAAGTTATACGTCTAAACAATTATGATAAGAAACTTCTTATCATTTCTTTTTCATAGCAATTTTCCCACTTCTTCTTAGAAGTGGGTTTTATTTTTTTTTAGAAGCTATTTCCTGCTTTCACTACTCGCTTTTTTTATTCAGAAAAAGAATAAAAAAGAGCTCAAACAAGCCGTTCAATCAGGGCTAAACTTGTTTGCTAAATTTAGTTTTTAATAGCTATTTTAAGTCTTTTAAAACCAATTGAATCGATTTGTGGCCATTCCATTCGTTTTCATCCAAAGCATAAACAATGTCAAAATCGTTTTTAACGTGTTCAATTTTATTACCCAAACCAAAACCAATTGCACCAAAAGTTTGTTTATTATCTCCCTGAAAAACATTTAATTTCAAATGACTTTTATCTGCACCAACTTGTTTACCATAACCATTATCTCTAACGCAAGTAGAAACAAATGTTGGTTTCATGTTCATTGGACCAAAAGGCGCCATTTGTTCGATAATTCTAAAAAATTTTGGAGTAATTTCAGATAATTCTATTGTGGCATCCACAGAAATTTCTGGAGTTAATAATTCTTTATTAATTGTATTTTTTACAACTTCTTCGAACTTATTTTTAAAATTCTGATAATTTTCTGGCAATAAAGTCAAACCGGCTGCATATTTATGTCCGCCAAATTGCTCTATAAATTCTTCGCATTCATGTAATGCATTGTAAACATCAAAACCTTTTACCGATCTTGCAGAAGCAGCTAATTTATCGCCACTTTTTGTAAAAACTAAAGTTGGTCTGTAATAGGTTTCTATTAATCTAGAAGCAACAATACCGATAACGCCTTTGTGCCAATCTTCTTGATAAACAACAGATGTAAAACAATTTTCTTCTTCATTATCAATAATTTGAATTAAAGCTTGATCTGTAATTTTTTTATCTAAATCTTTTCTGTCGGCATTAAAAATTTCTATCGCTGCAGCAAATTCTACTGCCGAGTCAAAGTCCATTTCTGTTAATAATTCAACAGCATAATTACCGTGTTTCATTCTTCCGGCAGCATTAATTCTTGGTGCAATTATAAAAACCACGTCTGTTATTGTAAGCGTTGTTTTTTTGGTTTGATGAATTATTGCTTTAATTCCGTTTCTTGGATTTTCATTAATAACTTGCAAGCCATAATATGCCAAAACCCTGTTTTCGCCATTCATAGGTACAATATCTGCAGCAATTGCAGTAGCAACTAAATCTAAATAAGGTATAAAATCTTCTATGTTTTGGTTTCTTTTAGAACCCAAAGCCTGTATCAATTTAAAACCAACGCCACAACCACAAAGTTCATCAAAAGGATATGTACAATCGTCTCTTTTAGCATTTAAAACCGCAACAGCTTCTGGTATTTTATCACCAGGTTTGTGATGATCGCAAATGATAAAATCTATGTTTTTTTCTGATGCATAAGCAACTTTTTCGATTGCTTTTATACCGCAATCTAAAGCTATAATTAAAGAGAAATCATTGTCATGCGCAAAATCAATTCCTATATAAGAAACCCCATAACCTTCTGCGTATCGATCTGGAATATAAGTTGCAATATTAGGATGAATAGTTTTTAAATAAGAGGCAACCAAAGAAACTGCAGTTGTACCATCAACATCATAATCACCATAAATTAAAATGTTTTCATTATTGGCAATTGCTTTTTCTATACGTTCTACTGCTAAATCCATATCCTTCATTAAAAAAGGATCGTGAATATCTTCTAAACTAGGACGAAAAAAACTTTTTGCTTGGTCAAAAGTTTCAATATTTCTTTGACAAAGTATGGTAGCAATTGTTTTATTTACTTGTAAGTCTTTTGCTAATTTTTCTACTTTTTCTTTTTCTGGATTTTGCTTTAGCGTCCATCTCATAGCAATTTTTTCTACTTTTTATAAATTATGCAAATGAATTTCTATCTCTACATCTGCAAATTGACGAAACATTTCCATAACACCGCAATACTTTGTAACCGATAAATTTACCGCTTTTTGTATTTTTTTTGGCTGTAATTCTGCATCAGAAAAATGATAATCTACTTTTACTTTATCGTAAAATTTTGGATGTTCGTCTGTTAAATTTGCTGTAACCTCAATTTTAAAATCTGCAACTTCTGCATGCATTTTAGTTAATAAAGAAACTACATCTAAACCAGAGCAACCAGCTAAAGAAGACAACATTAATGCTTTTGGTGCAAAACCAACTACGTCTCCGTTATCTTGCGATTTATCAAACATTGTAAATTTATGCCCACTTGGGTTATCAGTTTCAAATTGCGATTTCTGTGTCCAAACCGTTGTAACTGTATTTTTAATCATAAAATCTATTTTTTTAAAAATGAAGTATTAAATTGTGCTTTAATACAAATGTAAGCACAAATTAATTAAAGATATAAAAATATGGCATTAGTAACTCCTCTAGAAGCAGAGCACGATTTAGAAACAAAAAAGTTAGCAGAATTTTTTAATGAAACTTTAGGTTTTTGTCCTAATTCAGTACTAACAATGCAGCGTAGGCCTGCAATATCAAAAGCTTTTATCAATCTAAATAAAGCAGTTATGGCAAACGAAGGTAAAGTAACTTCTGCGTTAAAAAGAATGATTGCTTGGGTTTCTAGTAATGCTACTGGTTGCAGATATTGCCAAGCACATGCAATTAGAGCTGCAGAGCGTTATGGTGCAGAACAAGAGCAATTAGATAATATTTGGGAGTATAAAACGCATTCTGCTTTTTCTGATGCAGAAAGAGCAGCATTAGATTTTTCTTTAGCAGCATCAATGGTACCAAATGCTGTAGATGCAAAAATTAAAGAAGAATTATATAAATATTGGAACGAAGGAGAAATTGTAGAAATGCTAGGTGTAATTTCTTTATTTGGCTACTTAAATAGATGGAATGACTCTATGGGAACAACCCTAGAAGAAGATGCAATTGAAAGTGGCGATAAATACTTAGGAAAACATGGTTTTGAAGTTGGTAAACATGTTTAATTTTAAAATTACGTAGAAACTTTTTATATTTACAAAAAGAAAGCCTTTTCAAATAATACTGAAAAGGCTTGTTTTTTAAAATGTAAAGGTCCCCCAACCTCTTCAATTTAATTTCAAATTTAGTTAAATAAAGAAGGTTATTATTGCAAATTTCACAAAATTGCAAATTATATTTTGTAAAATTTGATAGAAGTGAATGATAGGACAGAATGAATAAGGCAGAAGAAAGATTATTTAAGTTAATTAGAGAAAACTTACCAAAAAATGTCTCTTTAATAGAAGACGTTGCTAGTGTTTTAGATATAAATTACGATGCAGCTTACAGAAGAATTAAAGGTAAAACAGCACTTACTTTAAACGAAGCGCTTGTTTTATCTAAACACTACAATTTAGATCTTAAAAATTTATCATCAGAAAATTCATCAGAAAATAAGGTGATAAGTGTAGAGAAAACCCACGGTGAAATTTCTATAGATTTCTTATACAATTATTTAAATACTTGTAATATTGAAATTCAGGCAGTACTAAATTCTAAAAAAGGAAAAATTATAAGCTGTGCAAATGACCTACCTTGTTATCATATTAATAATAGTATTTTAAAAAAATTTAGAATATATCTGCTAGTGAGTATGTTGCCAAAAAAAGAGAATGTTAAAACAATTTCTTTTGCTAATTTTAACCCTTCAGATACCATTTTAGATGCTTATGATTCTTTTGTAGAAAATTATAAAAAAGTAGCTTTAATAGAAATTTGGAACGATTTTACAATAGATAATTTAATAAACCAAATAACTTACTTTTTTGAAATTGGCTTATTAAAAGAAGATGAAGCTATAGCAATTTTAGAAGGATTGGTAAATACATTACAGCAATTAGAACAACAGGCTAAAAATGAAAAGAGAGCCGTAAACGATAATACTTTTAAATTATATTGCAATAATCTTATCTCTTTATCAGATACTATCTTTATGCAAACAGATACTTTAAAAAAAGCATTTGTGCCCTATACTAATTTAACTTATTTTAAAGTAACAGATTTAGAAACAAGTGCTCAAGTAGAAAAACATTTAAATAAACAACTGCAATATTCTACAAATATTTCTGGCGAAAGCTCTGTTGCTAGAAAAATGTTTTTTAATAAAATGTATCAAAAAATAGAAAAGAGCAAACAAAAATTAATGCTTTAATTTTTTGTAAGCTTAAATATAATAGTTTTAGATATCGAATCTATTAACTTTTTAGAACGATCGATTTCTTTAGTAATATCATTTTTATTGATAACTAAATCTGTTGTAGTTTCTATTGATTTTTGATACCAATTATTCCAAGCAGTAATAATTTCTATTTGCGTTTCTAGAGATTGATTGTTGTTTATAGCTATCTTACTTTGCTTAAGTTCTTCATTAAGTCTATTTTTTGCAGCGGTTTCAATTTCATTTATAATTGATTTTGCTGTTTTCGCATCAGCATTTAGTAAAGTATATGCGGCAATTAATGCTGTTGTTCCTACATTTTTAAGAGTCGTTTTAGAAACTTTATCAATTCTGTCATTATCTGTATGGTAAAATTGATCTGTAAAGTGCCAAAATAAAACACTCGGTATATTTTCCCTTAAAAAAGGAACGTGATCACTACCACCTTCAAAAGGATTTGTACTTACTTGCCAATTAGCAAGTTTACCTTGAGCTTTAAATTTATTTATTAAAAAGTCATTTAAATAGTGCGGTTTCATTTGGTCTAAACTCATTTTAGAACCACCCCATTCTGTGTGTTTATCATTTCCGCGTGTCCAGATAGCACTCGGATCTGGCATTTTTTCGATAAGGAAAACTCCGCCAGTTTTATCAGTATTCTCACCAACCATATCTAAAGAAATTCCCCATTTTATATTTTTTGCTCTAATAGAATCTTCTTGAACATATCTTCTTGTAGAAACAATTTCATCACCCCATAAAAAAGTTAGGGTTCTTTTAGGATTATAGCTTTTTTCTTTTATGAATTTTGCTGTTAAACTTGCCATTTCTAGAGCAACACCAACCCCGGTAGCATTATCATTGGCGCCAGGTTCTTGTATGTGCGCACTAAATACCAAACGTTCTTTAGGCCTTTCTGTACCTTTAATATCTGCTACAATTGTTAATTCTTCGGATGGATAAATTTTAGTTTCTACGTTTACATTTAAAGTTACTTTTCCTTTTTCTAAAGACTTTTTTAAGCGTTCTTTAGCTTCAAAAGAAAGTGCAATTGCCCAAGGTTTATGAACGGTATCTAAAGGAATAGATCTGAATTGAATAGAAGTTTTGTTTTTTTCTGGTTGTAAATAATCAGGATTATTATAGGTTAAAATTCCGGCTGCTTTGCCATCAATAATTGCTGTTTTAAAAATTCTATACGGACTCGTTTCTGCAAATACTATTTTACCTTTTACATCTGTTTTAGCAAGATTTTTTACATCTTTAATATACACAACATCAGCTTCAATTCCTTTTTCTGGTGTGCTATAAGAGTTTAATGCAATCATGTTTCTGTTAGTTGCATGCTCTAACAAATAAGTAGCATCTCCTTTAATTTTTACGTTAGCATTTACAGATTCCCAAGTTGATCTTTTTAAAGGTCTTTTTTCTATTCTATAGGTTAATAAATTACTTTCGGTAGCCTTTTCTTCTAAAATAAAACCTGCTTTTTCTAAGTTTTTAGCAATATTAAAAACACTTTCGTTAAAGCCGGTATTACCAACTACACGCCAATATTTTTCTACAAAAGCAGTTGTTTCGTAAGCTAAATCTCCTGTAAATTCTTTATTAATTACATCAGAATAATTATCAGTAGAAAGTATAACAACTTCACCTTCTTTTTTACAATTGATTATAAGTATTGATACTAGTAAAAAGGCAACTATTTTTTTAAGCATAACTCTAAATTTAGAAGTTATAAATGTAGTTTTTTTATTTGATAATTTTAGAAACTGTTTTTTGTAAGGTAGGGATTACATTTTTTTCAAACCAAGGATTTTTTGTTAACCAAAATCGATTTCTTGGCGAAGGATGCGGAAGCACAAAATAGCTTGGTAAATACTCTGGATAATTATCTACCGTTTCTGTAAGTGTTCTTTTTGCTTTTTCTTTTAAGTAATAATTCTGCGCATACATGCCTATTAAAATAACCAATTCTAAATTTGGCATAAAATCGAATAATTGTTGATGCCATTGCGGAGCGCATTCTTTTCTTGGAGGTTTGTCGCCAGATTTTCCTTTTCCTGGGTAACAAAAACCCATCGGAATTATGGCAAATTTTTCAACATCATAAAAATCTTTATCAGTAACATTTAACCACTTACGTAATTGTTTCCCGCTTGCATCATCCCAAGGAATTCCAGATTTGTGCACTTTTGTTCCGGGAGCTTGCCCAATAATTACAATTTTCGAATTTTTATGAGCAGTAACAACAGGATTTGCTCCTAAATCTAGATGAGGTTCGCAAATTCTGCAATTTTTTATTTCTGATAAAAGTTGTTTCACGTATATTAATCTGAATCTTTTAGCATCGACTTTAAATCGCTAGCAAAAGAAGGATATGTGAAAATAAGCTTTTTAAATTCTTTAGTCGTCATTTTTTGATGAATTGCCATCGAAAAAATATTAATGCATTCATTTGCCTCTGCGGATAATAAATGAGCACCAACAATAACTTTTGTTTTATCATTTACAATTATTTTATAAGCATACAAATCTGCATTTTCTTTTTTTGCATTGTAAAAGTGAGATGCATCACCTTTAAAAACTTTGATAGCATTATATTGCTCTTTAGCTTTTTCTTCTGTTAAGCCAACTGTTGCCAAATTAGGATTTGTAAATACGACAGAAGGTACCAGTGGATTGCTAAATTTTTTCGAATTATTTTTTAAAATATTGTTACCAACAATATAACCTTGTAAACCAGAAAGCGGTGTTAATGGCAAAGATTTGCTAGAAACATCGCCACAAGCATACACGTTTTTATTAGTATTACTTTTAAGATAATTATTTACTAAAACACCAGTATTGTCGTTTTTAATATTTGCGTTTTCTAAATCTAATAAATTTGTTGCTGGCACACGACCAGAAGTATTAAAAACTACAGTAGATTTTACCTTTTTTATCTTATTATTATGTTTAAAATGAACTCTATAGTTTTTTCGAAGTTTTTCTACGGAATCAATTTCTGCCTCAAAAATGAAATTAATACCACTTTTTTGCATTTTATCTATAAGTTTTTTAACCAAAAAAGGTTCGAATTGAGACAATGCCATTTCACCTCTATCGATAATTGTAACTTTGCAACCAAGTGTAGCCAAAAGATAAGAAAACTCCATACCAACATAACCGGCGCCGATAAAAGTTGCAGATTTTGGTAACTTTTTTAGATTGAAAAAATCATTAGATGTTTTTAAGAAATTAGCACCTTCAAAGTTTAGTTTTCTTGGTGTTAAGCCAGTTGAGATAACAAACTTATCTGCGGAAATTAATTTTCCTTCAACCAAAATTTCATTTTTACTTTTAAATTTTGGAGTTTGATGGTATAAATCGATGTCTAATTCCGTTAAATTTTCTTCGGTTTCTTTAGGAACTTTTTTTACAAAAGAATCTTTAAACTTTAAGATGTCTTTCCAACTAATCTCTGGAACTTTTTTAATACCTAAACCTTTTAAGTCTGCTGTTTTTTTTAAAATATCAGCAAACTGAAGCATTACCTTTTTAGGATCGCAACCTCTAATAGCGCAAGTGCCGCCAAAGGCTTGTTTGTCTGCAATAGCAACTTTTAGTCCGTTTTTGGCACAAATTTTAGCAGCTGTTTGTCCTGCAATTCCGCTTCCTATTACAAAAACGTCGTAATGTTTAGATTCCATAAAATTAGATTTTCATCAAAAATAAAACAGAATAAAACCTAAGTTTAATGCAATTACTAATTTTATGAACTTATTTACTTTAAAGTTAATGCCTCACTTTCGAAAGTTAAACCATCAAAACCTGTGTTCATAAAGTTTCTAATGTTTTGGTGAGAAGTACCGTTTGCATCCTCTAAAACATTTTTATAATGTTCACCAAAACAAAATAAAGTTTCTTCTTTTGTCAATTTTTGAAGTTTTGCAAAAGCAAATAATTTACAAGAACCAGCATTTTCACCTGCTTTATTTTCGATAGTTCCGTTTTTAAAAGCAGTTGGTGTAAAATTATAGTTGTCTTCTATTACTTGCATTGTGTCAGCAAATAATATAGCGCTAGGATTCGATTTTAACTTTGTCTTAAATTCTTGAATGATCATTTTTTTGTTTTTGAATGAAATAAGATTATCAAGTCAAAAATACTATAAGTAAAATCAAATTTTTAAGAATTTTCAAATAAAAACCAAATCGCTGTTATAAATATATCTACTTTAACGTTATATATATAGAATGACCAAACAAGACTTTAAACATAGCGTTTTTTCATTATCAGAATTGCTATTTCCTATGGTAAGTAGAATGTTGGGCAGTACTTCTAAAGCAGAAGATGCAATACAAGAAATAATGATAAAATTATGGCACAAGCGCAAACAGTTAAGTAAACATCCTAATATTAAGGGTTTTGTAGTCTTAACTGCTCGTAATTATTGTTTAGATTTATTAAGAAAAAAGAAAGTTTTACTAGAAGATTCTTCGGATGTTTTAAAATTAGTAAAATCTACAAATGAGCATCTAAATTTAGAATGGGAAGAGTTGAATAGCCACATAAGTACAATTTTAAAAACGATACCAGAGCAACAGAAAGAAGTATTTATAATGAGAGATTTAGATGGTTTCGATTTTGAAGAAATAGCTGCTGCATTACAAATTAAAACCTCGCATGTAAGAGTTTTACTCTCTAGAGCTAGAAAACAAATTAGTATAACCTTAGAAAAAACATACAGTTATGAAAGAGGAAAATATTAAAAACTTAGTAGAAAAATATAAGTTAGGTAATACTACTTTAGAAGAAGAAGCTTATTTGTTTGATAGTGTAAAGAATACCGAAGAAGGATTAGGAAATTGGGCAAATTTTGTAAAAACTAACAAAAAAGTTGCTCCAAATAATTTTAATGACAAACTATGGAATTCTTTTGAACCTAAAATAGCAAACAAATACAGTTTTAGATATAAATTTTTTGGAGCTGTAGCTTCTGTAGCGGTTTTAATTACGTTAGCATTTTATAGTTTTTCTAATAATAAGCAGAGCATTGAAGAAAAAGAACTTTTACTTAATGAAGCAAGAAGTATGTTTACTGATAATGAAACCATCATTTTTGAAGACGAATTGATAATTGTGTATACTAAACAAGAATAAAAACTAAATTAAAATAATAAATATCATGAAAAAAATAACCATCTTATTAGTGCTATTAATGGCGTGTAATTTTACTGTTTTAGCTCAAAATACAAATAAGAAAAACCTATATGTAAAAGTAAAAGATGATAAAAAGCCACTAATTATAGTAGACGGAAAAAAGTTTGAGTTTCCTGTTGAGTTAATAGATCAATCTCAAATAGAATCGATGCATATTTTAAAAGGAGAAAAGGCGTTAGTTGAATATAATGCGCCAAATGGAGTCATTATAATTAATACAAAGCATTATAAACCTATAGATTGGTCTGATAAAGAAAAAAAAGAGAAATTATTAACCAAAGACTCTAAAAAGGAGCCGCTAGTAATTATAGATGGTGTGGTTTCAAGTAGAAAAGTTTTAGACTCTTTAGCGCCAAGATATATTGAAAAAATGGAGGTTTTAAAAGGTGAAAAAGCTTTGAAAAAATATAATGCGCCAAATGGTGTTATATTAATTACAACGAAGAATTAAGAATCTTATTAAGCGATAATTAAAAACCTCAATAAATAATTTTTCTATTTATTGAGGTTTTTAGTTTTATTTAGATGATTTTCCTTCAACAATTACTACAATTTCTCCTTTTGGAGGTTTTTTTGTAAAATGAGCCAAAACCTCAGTTGCGGTTCCTCTTACAGTTTCTTCAAACATTTTTGTGAGTTCTCTTGAAACAGAAACTTGTCTTTCTGCTCCAAAATATTCTATAAAATGGCCTAAAGTTTTTACTAGTTTGTGTGGCGATTCGTAAAAAATCATGGTTCTTTTTTCTTCGGCTAAAAAAAGAAAACGAGTTTGTCTTCCCTTTTTTACGGGTAAAAATCCTTCGAAAACAAATTTGTCATTTGGCAATCCAGAGTTTACTAGTGCTGGTACAAAAGCTGTTGCGCCAGGTAAACACTCAACATCAATATTATTTTCTACACAAGCTCTTGTTAGTAAAAAACCAGGATCTGAAATTGCAGGTGTTCCGGCATCAGAAATTAAAGCACACGTTTCTCCTTTTTGAATTCTTTGTACAATTCCTTTTACAGACTTATGTTCATTGTGCATATGATGACTGTGCATTTGCGTCGCAATTTCAAAATGTTTTAATAATTTACCACTTGTACGTGTATCTTCTGCTAAAATAAAATCTACTTTTTTTAAAACTTTTATAGCTCTAAAAGTCATGTCTTCTAAATTACCAATTGGTGTTGGTACTAAATATAATTTACTCATTGTTTTTAATCGGTTCTTAATTATCAGTAATCAAAAAGAAAAACTAATAACAGTTTATTGTTAAATAGACTCATACGTTTCTACAGTAATATCTGCAATAACATCTCCGGTGTGTTTTATATTTAAAGGTTCAAATAAAACAACATGTACTTCTTCTTTTGCAATAGGTTTGTGTTCTACACCTTTAGGTACAATATAAAATTCTCCTTGGTTTAAAGTTACTGTTTTATCACGTAATTCGATGTCTAGAGTTCCTTTTATAACTAGAAAAAGTTCGTCTTCATTGTCGTGTTTATGAAAAACAAATTCGCCTTTTAATTTTGCCAATAATACTTGTTGTCCGTTTAATTGACCAACTTTTTTTGGAGACCATAAGTCTTGAAACAAGTTAAATTTTTCTTGAATATTTATTACGCTCATAAAGCAAATTTACAAAGAATAAGACGGATTTTGCGTTACCGATTGTAGCATTTGTTTGAGCTCTTTTGAGGTGCGAAAAAAGCGAGTGCGAAAAGCGGGCCATTTCTGATAAGAAATGAACGCCCAAAAAACTAATATTAATAGGAAATTGTTTAATTTTGCATCTTAAATTTTTAGAAATAATGTATAGAAGTAATTCTTGTGGCGAGTTAAGAGCATCGCATATAAATACAGAGGTAACCTTAGCGGGTTGGGTTCAAAAATCACGTGATAAAGGTTTTATGGTTTGGGTAGATTTACGTGATAGATACGGAATTACTCAGCTTATTTTTGATGAAGAGCGTACGCCAAAAGAAATGATGGATAAGGCAAAATCTTTAGGTAGAGAATTTGTAATACAAGTTACAGGAACGGTAATAGAACGTGAATCTAAAAATATAAACATACCAACTGGTGAGGTAGAAGTTTTAGTTTCTAAATTAGAAATTTTAAACGAAGCAAAATTACCACCATTTACAATTGAAGATAAAACGGATGGAGGAGAAGACATCCGAATGAAATATAGATACTTAGATATTCGAAGAAACCCTGTTAAAGACAGTTTAATTTTTCGTCATAAAGTAGCAATGGAAGTTCGTAAATACTTGTCTGATCAAGAATTTATAGAAGTCGAAACGCCATATTTAATAAAGTCTACGCCAGAAGGCGCAAGAGATTTTGTTGTACCTTCTAGAATGAATCAAGGACAATTTTATGCATTACCTCAATCTCCGCAGACATTTAAACAATTGTTGATGGTTGGTGGAATGGATAAATATTTTCAGATTGTAAAATGTTTTAGAGACGAAGATTTACGTGCAGACAGACAACCAGAATTTACACAAATTGACTGTGAAATGGCGTTTGTAGAACAAGAAGATATTTTAAATATTTTTGAAGGATTAACACGTCATTTACTAAAAGAAGTAAATAATGTAGAGGTAGATAAATTTCCAAGAATGTTGTATGATGATGCAATGCGTTTGTATGGAAACGACAAACCAGATATTCGTTTTGGTATGGAGTTTGGCGAGTTAAATGCTGTTACACAACACAAAGATTTTGGTGTTTTTAATTCTGCAGAATTGGTAATTGGTATTGCAGTTCCTGGCGGAAACGCATATACAAGAAAAGAAATAGATAATATTATAAAGTGGGTAAAGCGTCCGCAAGTTGGTGCTTTAGGTATGATTTACGCACGTGTAAACGAAGACGGAACATTTAAATCTTCTGTAGATAAATTTTATGATCAAGAAGATTTAGCAAAATGGGCAGAAATTACAGGTGCAAAATCAGGTGATTTAGTATGTGTATTGTCTGGAGAAACAAACAAAGTAAGAGCACAAATGTCTGCTTTAAGAATGGAGTTAGCGGAACGTTTAGGCCTAAGAGATCCTAAAGTATTTGCGCCACTTTGGGTAATCGATTTTCCATTATTAGAATTAGATGAAGAAACTGGGCATTACCACGCAATGCACCATCCATTTACTTCGCCAAAACCAGGGCAATTAGAATTGTTAGATTCTAAACCGGGAGAAGTAAAAGCAAATGCGTATGATTTAGTTTTAAACGGAAACGAAATTGGTGGAGGTTCTATTAGAATTCACGACAAGCAAATTCAAGCGACTATGTTGAAGCATTTAGGTTTTTCTGAGGAAGAAGCGAAAGCACAGTTTGGTTTCTTAATGGATGCTTTTGAATACGGAGCGCCACCTCACGGAGGTTTGGCTTTTGGTTTGGATAGATTGGTTGCTATTTTAGGCGGACAAGAAACAATTAGAGATTTTATTGCGTTTCCAAAAAATAATTCTGGTCGAGATGTAATGATAGATGCACCGGCTTTTATAGACGATGAGCAACTAACAGAATTAAGTTTGAAATTAAATATTCAAGATAAAGAATAAAATTAGAAATCCCGCTTTTGCGGGATTTTTTATTACTTTTAAGTATGATTGTAAAATTAGCAGAAACAAACATTAAAACAAAGTTTGGTGATTTTAAGGAAACCTTGTTTTACAACGGGCAAAGAGAATCTCATTCTTTGGTTATGGGTGACATAGAGGGAGAAGAAGATATTTTATGTAGAGTGCACTCTTCTTGTATTTTTGCACATCAATTTAATAGTATAGAATGTGATTGCAGAGAACAAATGGAAATTTCACAACAACTAATTCAAAAAGTGGGAAAAGGAATTGTTATTTGGTTAGAGCAAGAAGGAAAAGGAAATGGACATTATGCATTGATTAAAAGTATGGAGCATAAGAAAAATGGGATTCCGCAAGCGGAAGCTTACGAAAAAGTTGGCTTTAAAAAAGACGCAAGAGATTTTACAGTTGCAGCAGAAATTTTAGAATTTTTAAAAGTTAAGTCTGTAAAAATGTTAACTAATAATCCAAAAAAAGTAGCTACACTAACGCAACATGGAGTTGTAGTTTCTGGAACTCAAAAAACAGAGTTATAGAAATTTCACTATTTTTAAATTATGAATTTTAAGCAATTTTTTTTATCGCTATTTATTTTTACTTTATTTTTTTGTGGTTGTACTGATACGTCAAAAACAGTTGAAAATAAGTATGAAAAATATATAGGATATATCAATCCAGAAAAAGCACTTTTAAAAGAGGGGAAAACGTTATGTAATATAAATGATATTAAAACCACATATAGCGGAGCAGCACCTTATGGTTTTAAAGGAAGTAAAAAAGTATTTAGAGATTTTATTTTATCTAACTACAATGAAAAACTTTATAAAGATTCTGGTTATGTAAGTTTTCGGTTTTTAGTAAACTGTAAAGGTGAAGCTGGTTGGTTCGAAATTATTGAAATGAATTTAGATTTAGAAGAAATAGATTTAGATGATAAAATGATAAATGAGCTACTAGAATTAACCTCTAAAAAAGAAAATTGGAATCAATTAGGTTACGAGGAAGGTTTTATAGACTATTATATGTACATTTTATATAGAATTGAAAATGGAAAAATTATTGAAATATTACCTTAGTTTTTATATTCTATTAGTTGGGATTTCTTGTAAAGAAGAAGGTCTGTCAATAGAAAAGAGAAGGGTAAAAGCCGAAAAAATTTATAAAGAGGCTAGCAATTTTAAGCAAGGCAGTGTCAGTTCTATGCTTGGTATTGAGAAATCAGTAGCAATAGATCCAACTTTTGATAAAGGTGTAAGAGAGCTTTCTGTAGCATATCTCAAAAGAGGAATTCCTTTTAAATGGAAAGATCAATTAGATAAAGCTGTTGCGATTAATCCTGAAGAATGGATTGGTTATAGAGGTTATAATTATTTATGGTTTTATAGAGATTATAAAAAAGCAATTGCAGATTTTGATACAACAGACACTTTAACGCCAAATTTTATAGATTTTCCGCAAGGTCATAGTGTTGATTATTGGAGAGGAATTGCCTATTTAGGATTGAAAGATTATGAAAATTCCATTTCTTATTTTCAAAAACATATGAATAAAAAAATAAAAGATTCTGGTGAAGATTGGATTGAATTAAAAGCTTTTTTATATACTGGTATTGCCTATTATGAATCTGGTAATACAGAAAAAGCAATATTTTATTTTGATAAAGTTTTGCACTACAACAACGGAAATTATGCAGATGCAAAATATTACAAAGCGTTAATCTTAAAAGAAAAAGGCGAGGTTTTAAATGCCCAAAACTTAATTATTGATGCAATTGCTGATTTTGAAAATGGTTACATAAATAAAAGACCTTATGTAGAGTCTTTAAGACAATTGTATTTAGAAGATTATAATCAATTAAAAAAAGCCTTATAAATGAAAAATTTACTCATAATCACATTTTTTTTTACTTCTATAACACTATTTTCTCAAGAAATTACTGGGGATGAACTTTTGGAGAAAGCAATTAATTTTCACGATCCAAATGGTAATTGGTCTACCTTTTCTGGAGAATTTTTTGTAACGATGGAAACCCCAAAACGAAGTCCTAGAAAAAGTAGAATCAGAATTAATTTGCCAGAACAATACTTTTTTTTAAAAGCAGCAAAAGATACAATTATTACAGAATATGCAGTGCATAAAACAGATTGCAGTTTTGCTATTAATGGTAACACAAATCCATCCGAAGCACAAAAAAAGAAATACAGTTTAAATTGCGAACGTGCAAAATTCATGAAAAACTATTACACTTATTTGTACGGTTTGCCAATGAAGTTAAAAGATAATGGTACAATTATCGATCAAAAAGTTGCAAAGAAAACTTTTAAAGGAAAAGACTATTTGGTGTTAAAAGCAACTTACAGTAAAGAAGTAGGTAAAGATACTTGGTACTTTTATTTTGACCCTGAAACGTATGCAATGCAAGTGTATCAATTTTTTAAAGATGAGACCAAAAATGATGGTGAATACATTATACTTTCTGATTTAGAAACCGTAAATAATATTAAAATGCCAAAAGCAAGAGCTTGGTATTTTAATAAAGACAATACTTATTTAGGTACAGATTTTCTATCTACTAAAAACTAAATGCCGAACAAATATAAAATACTTAAAAAGGTTTTAATTTGGAGATATAAATATATTTCTGAAAGACAGTTTATTTATGTTTTAAGTGTTTTTGTGGGTTTTTTAGCAGGTATTGGAACCTTCATATTAAAGTATTTAACCTTTGTAATAGAAGATTTATTAGAAGGGAATTTAATAAAAGACTACCATTATTCGTTGTACTTTATCTTTCCTATAATTGGCTTGTTTTTAGTGTACTCTATTAAAAAGTTTATTATTAAAAAAGAAATTGGGCACGGTATATCTACAACATTGCATTCTATTTCTAAGAAAAACGGAATTATAGAGCGTTACAAAATGTTTGCTTCTTTAATAACAGCACCTTTAACAGTTGGTTTTGGTGGTTCTGCAGGTTTACAAGGGCCTGCGGTAAGTACTGGTGCGGCTTTGGGGTCTAATGTTGCTAGATTGTTTCATATGAATGCAAAAACCAGATTGTTGTTAATTGGTTGTGCAACTGCTGGTGCAATGTCTTCTATGTTTAAAGCGCCTGTAGCTGCTATCATTTTTGCAGTCGAAATTTTTAGTTTAGATTTAGCATTTGCATCTTTGGTTCCGTTATTGTTAGCGTCAGTTTCGGCAATAATTACCTCTTATTTTTTTGCAGGAACAGATGTTTTGTTCGGGTTTAAGTTGGTAGATGTCTTTCAAGTAAAAGATATTCCTTTTTATATTGTTTTGGCTTTCTTTACAGGAATAGCATCTGTATATTTTTCTAAAATGTATTTTGCAATAACACGTTTTTTCGAGCGATTTTCAAGTCCGTTTAAAAAATTGATTATTGGCGGTATTGCTATCGGAATTATGTTGTATTTAATTCCGCCTTTATATGGTGAAGGTTACGGTTTAATAAATAGTTTGTTAAATGGCAATACAGCAAATGCTTTAAAAGATATACCTTATAATGTAGATTTAAATAACGCTTATATGGTAGGTTTTATGTTGTTGATAATTGCCATTTTTAAAGCAATTGCAATGACAACCACATTTGCTGCTGGCGGAGTTGGAGGCATCTTTATACCAACAATATTTATGGGTTCTGTGTTGGGTAATGCAATAGCTAAAATTATCAATCAATTAGGTTTTTCTGTATCAGAATCTAATTTTACATTAATTGGTATTACAGGTTTGATGGCCGGAGTTTTACACGCTCCTTTAACCGCAATTTTCTTAATTGCAGAAATTACCGGTGGTTACGATTTATTTGTACCATTAATGTTGGTTGCTGCTATTAGTTTTGCTTTTACAAAATACTTTATTTCTAACTCTATTTACACGGTAGAGTTGGCAAAACGAGGAGAATTAATTACGCATAACAAAGACAAAAATGTTTTAATGATGATGCGAATAGATACATTAATAGAAAAAAACTTTATACCAATTACACCAGAAACTACATTTGGCGCAATGCTAAAAAATGCAGTGGCAAAATCGAAACGTAATATTTTTCCGGTTTTGGATAACGAAAAACGCTTTTTAGGAATTGTATTACTTGATGACGTTAGACCAATGATGTTCGATCAATCACAATACGAAACAACTTTTGTTTCAGATTTTATGAAATCTGCACCAGCAATAATTTTTCATAATGACTCGGTAGAAAAAGTGATGCAAAAATTTAAAGAAAGCAACGCATGGAATTTACCCGTTGTAAAAAACGAAAAATATGTTGGTTTTATCTCGAAATCGAAATTATTAACCGCGTATAGAAATAAATTAATAGAAGTTACTAATTAGTTAAAGAGATACCAAAGTAGAGTTTCTAATAATTAAATTAGTTTTAATTTCAATTGTTTTGCTTGTTAAGTGCTCTTTTGGTTTTTCAATTTCTTCAATAAGACAATCTACAGCAATTTTTCCTATTCTTTTACCAGGTTGATCTATTGTAGTTAATTGAGGTTCTACAATTGTTGAACTTAATGAGTTGCTAAAACCAATTACAGCAATTTCTTCTGGAATTTTAAAATTAAACTTTTTTAATGTCTGTATAGCACCAATTGCAGCTGCATCTGTAATAGAAAAGATAGCGTCTGGTTTTTCTTTTAATGTTATTAATTGACTTGTTAATCTTCTCCCTTTTTTCAGTGAAATATCATCGGTACTTAAAATAAGCTTCTCGTCAACAGGAATTTTATACGTTTTTAAAGCTCTTAAATATCCTTGAAAACGTTTCTCAGAATTATAAGATTGTTCAAATTCTTTAAGAATTGCAATTCTTTTTTTACCAATATTAATTAAATGTTCTACAGCATTAAACGCAGCAGCTTCTCCATCAATAATAACTTGAGAGCAGGGTACTTTATTAGAAACTTTATCAAATAAAATTAATGGTTTTTGATTTAAAGCATATAAAATTGGCTCTACATCAATAGTGTGTTTTGTTAAAGACATTAAAATACCGTCTACACCAAATTGTAGCATAGTGTTTAGCATTTCTTTTTCTTTGTCTATATCATTGTTAGATTCAGAAATAATAACTCTATAACCTTTAATTTCTGCTTGTAATAAAATTTCTTTAAGAATAGATGATGTAAAATATGAGAGAACATTTGGTACAATAACGCCTATTATATTAGTTCTATGTAGCCTAAATCCTTTTGCAAAAATGTTAGGCATGTAATTTAATTTTTTTGCAATTTTTTTTACTTTGTTAGTCGTTTCTTCACTAATATCTGGATGATTATTTAATGCTCTAGAAACTGTAGATGTAGAAATATCAAGTAATTGAGCTATTTTTTTTAATGTAGTAACTTCTTTTTTCATGCTAATTGATAAATTATTTTATAAAAATAAATAAAACAAACGTTCCCGCAATCGTTTGCGTTATTTTTTCGTAATTAAATCGTAAAAAAATAATGTATTTGTCAATAAATTTACTTCATAATTAACTAATTCTTAAAATATGAAAAAAATATTATTAACATTAACTTGCATTATTAGCATTTCTGCAATGTTTGCTCAGACGGTTGTAAAAGGGTCTGTAAAAGACAACTTGGGTAATATAATACCTAATGCCAGTGTAATAATTAAAGGAACTACTTCTGGAGGATCTTCTGATTTTGATGGGAACTTTAATTTTACAACAAAAAGTACAGGTAAACAAACCATACAAGTTTCTTATATTGGATATAAGACTTTTGAAAAATTAATAAACTTAGATGGGACAACTTTAACTGTATCTGTTGTTTTAGAAGAAGGAGGAGCGCAATTAGATGAAATTGTTCTAACAGCATCTTCTACTTTTAGATCTCAAAAAGAAACGCCAATGTCTATCAGTTCTATTAAACAGAAAGAAATTACTAAACTTTCGGCAAATAGTCAGGCAGATATTATTAGAAGTATTCCTGGTATTACTGCAGAAGGTGGTGGTGGAGAAACAGCTACAAATGTTTTTGTAAGAGGTTTGCCTTCTGGTGGTCAATATGTGTTTAATCCTTTACAATATGATGGCATGCCATTAATGAGTACTTTCGGATTAAACTCTTCTGCACATGATGTATATGCTAGACCAGATGTTGGTTTTAAAGGTGTTGAATTTGTAAGAGGTGGTGCAGCTGTTCTATATGGTGCGGGCTCTGTTGCGGGTATTATTAATTATACAAGTAAAACAGGTGATTCTAATGCAGAAAATCTAATAAATGTAGAATGGGCAGATAAAGGAAGGTTAAAAACTGATTTTTATACAGGTGGTAAATTAGGTGGCGAAGATTCTAATACATACTATGCTTTTACAGGTTTCGTAAGAAAAGATGACGGGCCAATTGAAACAGGAATGCCAACTAAAGGTGTACAATTTAGAGCGAATATTAAAAAGAAGTTAGAAAATGGTTCTTTTACAGTTCACGGACAAATGATTAATGATAACGCACAATTCTTTATGCCTTTACCTTTAGACGGTAACAGAAATAGAATTGCTGGTAATGATGGTGCAGCTGTTTCTCAGCTATTATCAGGTCAGTTAGCAAATACTTCTTTTTTAACTGCTGGTGGTGCTTATGAAAGTCCAATTGAAGATGGTGTTTCTACACAAGGTGGATATGTAATGGCAGATTTTGACTATAATTTTGCTGATGATTTAAAGTTTAAATCTAAAGTAAAATATGCAAGCTATAAACATAATTTTGCTTTGTATGTAGGTGGAAACGGAACGTACAATAATCCGTTAACTTTAGGGAATTACATCGAAAACGTTGCTCCAGGAAATTTAAGTTATACAGCGCAATATCAAGGAGGAATTGGAGCTGTTAATGCAAATGATTTAGTAGTAGAAAATTTACACGTAGATCGTTTAAGACCAATGACAGACTATTCTGGTGAAGCATCTTTAACAAAAATAATAGACTCAGATGCAGGTAGTCATAACATTACTGCGGGTGTTTACTTGGCAAGAACAGAAGCAGAAGATGTAAATTATCAATATAGAGTTTTATCAGAATTTAATAATAATCCTCGTTTGGTAAATTTAAGTTATGTAGATGCAGGTGGTAATAATGTAACATATTCAGAAGGAGGTTTATACAACAGAATAGGGATGACTTCTAACAACTTTTTATCACAATCTAAAACCGCATTTTATATAACAGACGAAATGGTTTTTGATAAATGGCGTTTTGATGCTGGTATAAGAATCGAGAGTACAAAAGGTACTTTTAGTAAAGGTAATATTGTAAGCACCACTGTTTATGATGATGCTACTTTAACTTCTGATTTGGCAAACGTACAATATGCAGATGGTAGTTTTTTAAGAGCAGATGTAGAAGCTACAGATTGGGCATTATCATTAGCAGCATTGCATAATTTAACCGATAATGTAAATTTATATGCAAACTTTTCTAGAGGATTTTTCTTTCCGCAAATTAGAGGTTTTGCACCAGTAGCAGGCATACCAAATACAAATTATGATTCAGAAAAAATTACTCAATTTGAAGTTGGAGCAAAATTAGGTACAGAAAAGTTATCTGGATCTTTAGCAACTTATTATGTAAGTTTAAAAGATAGAATTAAAATTACACAAGGTTTTGTAAATGGCTCTTTAGTAGATTTAACAAGGTCAGAACAAAGTACATCTACTTTAGGTTTAGAGGCAAATTGGTCTTATAAATTAACTGAAAATTTCGATTTTAGAGGTTCTGCAACATATCAAAACCATGAAATTACTAAAAATACAGACGAAGATTTAGTTGCTGGTGGTTCTACAGAAGTAAACGTGGGTAACGAACTGGCAAGACAACCAAATTTTTTAACGAGTATGGGATTGCATTTTGACAATAGTAGTTTTGATGGTCAGTTTACTTTAAATCATACAGGAAGTAAGTTTACAGCAGACAACAATAATGTAGAGTTAGACGCCATAAACATATTTAGAATAGGAGCTGGTTATACTTTTAGTTTAAATAATGATAAAGATAGAAATGAAGATTTAAGAATAGGTTTTTCTGTATTTAATTTATTCGATGATTCTGGTGTAACAGAAGGAGATCCAAGAAATATAAACCAAGCAGGTGATGCAGAATTTTTCTTTGGTAGACCAATTTTACCTAGAAGAATGTTTTTAACAGCAACTTTTAACTTTTAACTTTTAACCCATTAGTTATTAATTAGATTTCTCACTGCTTAATAAAGTAGTTAAGCAGTGAGTTTTAATTAGAAAAAACAATTCAATACAGTTTAAAAATGAATAACTTACAAGAAAAAGCAAAAGAAATTTTAAACAATAACTGGAAAGGAGAATTTAGTATTCCTTGTGCCAATTTATACCCTTTTCAATGGAAATGGGATTCTGGCTTTATAGCCATTGGTTTGGCGCATTTTAATATGCAAAATGCAGAAAAAGAAATAGAAACATTGTTAGATGCTCAGTGGGAAAACGGATTTATTCCACATATTGTTTTTCATACAGAGAATGATAGTTATTTCCCTGGAGCTAGTTTTCATAGGTCAGATTTACATCCTTTGGCATCAAAAAAATACAAATCAACAGGAATGACACAGCCACCGGTAACAGGTTTTGTGTTAGAAGATATGTATAAAATCAGCAAGGATAAATCACAAACTTTACAATATTTAGAAACTGTAATTGATAAAGTATATTTTAATCACGAGTATTTTTACAACAACAGAGATCCTAAAAATGAAGGTTTAGTTTATATTTATCATAATTGGGAATCTGGTACAGATAATTCTCCTATTTGGGATGATATTTGGGCAACTATGAATCCGCCAGAATATACTTTTGAAAGAAGAGATACAACACACGTAGATGCTTCAGAAAGACCATCAAAAAGAGAATATGATCATTATTTGCATATTATAGAAATTGCAAAAGCTAATAATTATAGTGATGAAAAAATAGCAGAATTATCGCCTTTTTTAGTACAAGATCCTTTGTTTAACGCAATGCTTATAAAATCGAACGAAAGTTTAATTAAATTATATCAAGAAATTGGTGGTAATGCAGATAAAATTGATCAACTTAAAAAATGGCAAGCACAAAGTATAAAATCATTTAACGAAAAATTATATGATGACGAATTAGGAGCTTACATTCATTACGATTTAAGAAATGAAAAACCATTAAGGTATTTAACATCATCTTCTTTTGCACCATTATTTGCAAATATTCCATCGCAAGAAAGAGCAGACAAAATGGTAAAAGTGATGTTAGAAAAATTTGGAGGAGAACATCAATATTTATGTGCTTCTTTCGATCCAGATAGCGATCGTTTTAATCCTAAAAAATATTGGAGAGGACCAGTTTGGGTAAATTTAAATTGGATGCTTTTCTACGGATTAAAAAATTATGGTTACAATGATATTTCAGAACGAGTAAAACAAGATACCATTAGTATTGTAGAAAAAAATGGTTTTTATGAGTATTTTGATTCTAGAAAAGAAATGCATATTGACGGTAAAGCTGGTTATGGTGGTGGAGATTTTTCGTGGAGTGCAGCTTTATTATTAGATATGTTAAATAATTAAACAATACTTTTAACCAAGCACAAAAATTAGAATTATGAATTATATAGATTACATAATTATTGTAGTTTACCTCTTAGGGTTTTTAGGAATAGGTTACTTTTTTAAAGAAAACAAAAACTCTAAAGATTACTTTTTAGGCGGGCAATCTATGGGTTGGTTTCCATTGAGTTTATCAACCATGGCAACTCAACTTTCTGCGATTAGTTTTATTTCTGCACCTGCTTTTGTGGGTTTAAAAGAAGGTGGTGGTTTACAATGGTTAACCTACGAATTTGGTGTGCCTTTAGCAATGGCTTTTTTGTTAATTGCAATAATTCCTACGTTATATAATTCTGGTATTGTAAGTGTTTACGAGTATTTAGAAAAGCGTTTTGACGCTTCATCTCGATTGTTAATCAGTTTTGTTTTTCAAATTAGTAGATCTGTTGCAACAGGAGTAATGGTGTACACAATGGCTTTAATTTTACAAGCAACTGTGGGTATCGACTTTTGGATTTCAGTATTAATCATCGGAATTATTACAATGATTTATTCTTTTCAAGGTGGTATGAAAGCTGTTATTTGGGGAGATGTAATACAAATGTGTATTCTCTTTTTTGGTATTGTTGTATGTTTAATTTATGGTATTAGCGAACTTGGCGGTTTCGAAAACTTTTTAACTAATGTAGATCAAGAAAGATTAACAGCTGTAGATTTTTCTAAATGGGGTTTTAATAATGCTGATAAAAATGATGAGTTTGGTTTTTGGCCAATGGTAATTGGAGGTTTCTTTTTATACGCTTCTTATTATGGTACAGACCAAACACAATCGCAAAGACTATTATCTGCTAAAGGAATGCCAACCATTAAAAAATTGTTATTAGCCAATGGTTTATTGCGTTTTCCAATAACACTAACTTATTGTATTATGGGTTTGGTTTTAGGAACTTTATTATTGCAAGATGCAAGTTTTCAATCTTTAATGGATAGTGTTTATCAAACAAATATTGGAAGTTTAGAAGGTAAAAAGGCAGATTTAATGGTGCCTGTTTTTATCATTAAATATTTGCCAAATGGAATTATTGGAATTTTAATTGTGGCTATAATGTCTGCAGCAATGTCATCATTAAGTTCTACAGTAAATTCTTTATCTGCAGTTTCTTTAGAAGATTTTATCAAAAGATTTAAACCTAATATGTCAGATAAACAATACGTGTCATATTCAAGGTTGTTATCCGTTTTTTGGGGACTAGTTTGTTTGTTTTTTGCCTTTTTTGCAGGAAGTATAGAAGGTACAGTTATAGAGGTGATTAATAAAATAAGTTCTATTTTTTATGGGCCAATTTTAGCTGCTTTTATCTTGGCAATTTTAACCAAAAGAACTCACGCTTTAGGTGCCAACATTGGTATAATTGCAGGTGTTGCATTTAACATGTATTTATGGTTATATGTACCAAATGTATTTTGGTTTTGGTGGAATGCAATTGGCTGTTTTGTAACTATGTTTGTAGCTTATACGGTGAGTTTGATCATAAAAAGAGAAGCTAGAGAAGGTTTAGAAGTTGTTTTTTATAAAGGAGGTAAAAAAGAAGTAGCGCTTTTATTGTGTTATTTTATAGTTATTGCAATTTTAGCAATGTCTTTAGTAAAAATTTTAAGTTAAAACATTCTGTTTTGAAAATTGTTATAGCACCAGATAAATTTAAAAACTCGCTTACAGGTTTAGAATTTTGCGAAATTGTAGAAAAAGAAATTCTAACAAAAAATTCTAACATAGAGGTTGTAAAACTTCCGCTTGCAGATGGTGGTGATGGCACAATCGAGGTTGTTAATTTCTATTTACAAGGAAAAGTAGTTGAGGTTACGGTAAACAATCCTTTTTTTAAACCGGTTAAAGCTTCGTATTTATATTCAGAAAATTCTAAAACTGCATTTATAGAAATGGCAGAAGCTTCTGGCGTTAAATTATTAGATAAAACTGAATTCGATTGTTTAAATGCCACCACTTTTGGTACTGGAGAAATGATTGCTGATGCCATAAATAAAGGAGCAAAAACAATTATTTTAGGCATTGGAGGTAGTGCAACTAACGATTGTGGAATAGGAATGGCTGCTGCTTTAGGGTATAAATTTTTAGATGAAAATAATAATGTAGTAAAGCCAATTGGAGCCAATTTATCTAAAATTAAATCGATAAATGCTTCAGCAATTCATAAAGAAATAAGCAATGTAAACTTTAAAATTGCTTGCGATGTAACCAATCCTTTACATGGAAAAAACGGAGCTGCTTATGTGTATGGAGCTCAAAAAGGAGCATCAGAAAATGATATTATTTTACTAAATAAAGGGTTAGAAGATTTTGCTGAAATTTTAAAGGATGTTTTTATAATCGATGTTCAGTCTGTAAAAGGTGCTGGAGCAGCTGGTGGAATGGGAATTGCTTCTAAATTATTTTTAAACGGATCTTTAGAGCCTGGGATTCAGTTGATAAAAAATCTTGCTAATTTTGATGAGAAAATTAAAAATGCAGATTGGATTATTACTGGTGAAGGTAAATTAGATAACCAAACTTTGTCTGGTAAAACTATACAAGGAGTCTTAGAATCTGCTAAAATTCAAAATATAAAAGTTGCTTCCTTTTGTGGGAAAATTGAACTTTCAAAAAACGAATTAAAAGAAATTGGAATTGTTTACGGAAAAGACATAATTAGCAATTCTAAAAATTTAGATGACGCTATGAATAATAGTTCAACATATTTAAAAATTTTAGCTAAAAATTTTGTAAAACTTCTAGATTAAGACCATTCCTCTTTTATAGAAATCCATTCTTTTTGAGATTTCATTATCGGCTTTTGATGTGTTTCGCCTGTTTTTAAGCAAGAAAATATAAGAAAGATTAATTCTAAGTCTTCTTTATTTGAAAGCAATACACTACTAATGTTTTTTTCTTTTGAGGAGAAAAAAGATTCGTCTATTTCTGCAATTTTAACTCCGTTTTTAAAAATAGATTTTTTGTCAAAATAGTGAATTTTAACCTCAAAATTAGAGTCGTTTAATTGAAGTTTAAAAATTGAATTTTGCTTATTACCAGAAATCAAAACTAGTTTTTTCCCTTTTTTAGTTTCAATTTCATAAGAAATTCGCCATTTCCAGAATTTAAATTTCTTGGTAATTTTATAAATAATTTCTTCTTCTGTATTGTAAATTTCTGCGGTTGTTTTACCAAATTCTAAAAACCAACTAGAAAAAAATGCAAACTCATCTTCAGTATTATAAATCTGTAAATTATTTGTGGCATGACTAATTTTATAAACAAGTTTATCCATATTAATTATTAGAGTTTATAAAGTTTACCATTTTATCAGGAAAATCGGTGAAAGCGCCGTCTATATTTGCTTCATAAATTAAGGTTTGCATCATTTCTTCGAATGTAGAAAATTCATCTAAAGCATCTGCTCTAAATGTATAAGGATGCACTTTTAAATCTAATTTATGTGCATCAGAAACTAAAGAAGTAAACAGCCATTTACCATTAACTTTTTTATCTAAAATTTGTTTGTACCAAGGCCCAATTCCGTCGGCATAACTTGCAAAATGATTTAACTGCTTAGTTTCTTCGGTAAACTCTATCAATTGCACCAAAAACAATTCAGACTTTAAATCTTTTCTAATTCGTTCTAATTCTTTGGCGTCAAAACATTGTAAAATACAATTGTCTTTTTTTGTTGTGTAGCCATAATCAGTAAGAACTTTTAAAACAATTTCTGTTAGTTTTTTGCCTTCATTTTTATGAAATTCAGGAGCTTTAATTTCTGGATAAATTCCGATATTACTGCCAGTAGAAGCATTTAAACCTTGTATCAATTCTATTTCTTGTTGCAAAGAATGTAATTTAAAGTTACCTGTTTTGGTAGGAAATCTGTCTTTATAAACTTGCTTACCAGTTTTTGGGTTAAAACGCTCGTAAACATTAAGAGTTTGCAATTCATCAAAAGTAAAATCTATTACATAAAACCTATTATCTTGTCTTTTTCTATGAGGAAACTTTATTGCAACATCTGTAACATCATCCAAATAAATATCATGAATAACAACAGGAACATCGTCTTTACTAAGTACTAAATCTTGCTCTATAAAATTTGGTTTCATTGCGTAAGCCATGGCTTTAGACTCTAGCGTATGTTCTGGCAAATAACCAGAAGCGCCTCTGTGAGCAATCACAATTTTGTTATTCATTTTAAATTTATTTTTGTTTGAAGTGCAAGAAATAAGTAATAAACCAAGTAAAAATACTAAAATCGATTTCATTTTTAATAAAATTAGAAATTAAAGATAGAACTTTTGTAATTTTGCAACATGAAATTAGCGTTAAAAATAATGTTTGTTATCTTTTTAGTTTGGATGGCATTAGGAGCATATTTAATTAATACAGAACACGAAAAAGCCCAAGTTGTAATGGGGTTAGGCGTTTTGTACTTGTCTTTTATATTTATGCCAATATTTATTTATTTTAGATATAAAGATGGAAAATACAAAAAGTATATTATTAATGATGAAAAACTAAGAAGTGCCTTTAAAAATGTAGGTAAAGAGTAGTTAGTCGTCTTTTTTCTTAAGAAAAGCATATACCGGAAAATGATCTGAAAATCCGCCTTGATACCAAGGACCAATATAAGTTCTAAACGGGCTACCTTTTAATTTTCCTTTAAAAATCTTTAACCATTCTTTATTAAATACTTCTGCGTGTTTAAAGTAAAGTTTTCCTTCTTTCTTTTCTGTAAAATTTTTAGAAAATATAATCTGATCGAATAAATTCCACTTACCATCATAGGTTAAAGAACCCAGCTTTTCTCTGTCTAAAATAGTTTCCATCGGATTTATAAAATCATCAGAAACCAAGGTTTTTACACTTTTACTTGTTGGGTCGTCATTAAAATCTCCCATTACAATTATTTTTGCATCGTAATGTTTGTCTTTAATGTCTTTTATAATATTTCTAGCAGTAATTGCTGCGGTAACTCTTTTGTGTTCTGTTTCTGTTGCACCTTCTCTTCTAGAAGACCAATGGTTTACAATTATATGTACAAGTTCGCCATGTAAATTACCGCTAACTTTTAAAATATCTCTTGTATAATCTCTTTCGCCTTCGTCATCTTCTAGAAAAACTGGGAATGTTTCTGATTTTAAAAATTCAAAAACTCTTTTATTGTATAACAAGGCAACATCAATACCCCTTTCGTCAGGAGAATCATAATGTGCAAAACCATAATGATGCTTTTTTAAGTTAGAAGAATTTATTAAATCTCTAACCACCTTAGCGTTTTCTACTTCTACCAAACCAACAATTGCAGGCGGATATTTAGATTTGTTTAAGCCTAGTTGAGATATTACAGAGCCTAATTTTTTAATTTTTATTTTATATCTTTTGTATGTCCATTTTCTTTTTCCATCACTTGTGTAATCATCATCAAAAGTTTTAGGATTGTCTTCTGTATCAAACAGATTTTCTACATTGTAAAAACCAATTGTTGTAATTTTTTTACTTTGTTTAGAAGACTTAATCGAAGGAAACATATAAATATTTTAATGGTAAAAGTAACAAAATAATCTACAGACTTTACATTAAATTAACTAGTGATTTTATCGAATTAAAATCTAAAAGCTATTTGTATTGTAGTATTGATATCAAACTGTGGTTTTTAGTGATAACTCACTTTAAATTTTAATTTTTTTAATAAAATATAAGCAATATTTCTTAAGTGTTAAAACAGGTGTAATTAACTGATTACTAACTTAAAAAAGTTGTTTTTATAACATTTTATTTTGATTTTTTTCGAACTCTTAAACTAATTTTACAGTGCAAGTTAGCAACACAAAAAAAAGAAATTTTAAAAAATTAATCATGAAAAAATTAGCAATTGTATTTTTAGTAGCAGTATTGGCAAGTGTATCTACGTTTTCTAACAACAATGACGACGTGAAAGAAATCGATTTAAAATTAAGAAAAAAAATTATCGAATTATTAGGAAACTATAAAGGAAATCTAGACTCAAACATAAAAACTACTGTAGACTTTATCATAAACAAAAAAGGAGAGATAATTGTTGTATCTGTAGATTCTAAAAAACCGAATGTAGCTTCTTTCATAAAAAATAGATTAAACTACCAAATAGCATCTATAGAAAAATTAGAAATTTTAAAAACATATAGAGTGCCTGTAAAATTTTTAAAACAAAACTAAATTAACAAAAATTAAAGGGTTTCTTAATGTAAAGAATACATAGTTCTTTTATTATTAAGCTACTTTTGTTGCGCAGAAAACGTTGTAAACTTTCTGTTTTGAATTTGAATTAGTAATATAAACCTTAGCTTTTGCTAAGGTTTTTTTTGGCCTAAAAGACAAGAATTGTTTGTATTTTTGCATTCTATGATAGACGCAAAAGAAGCAATTTCAGAAAAAGCAGTTTTAATTGGTGTAATTACGCAGCAACAAAACGAAACACAATCTGATGAATATTTAGATGAACTAGAGTTTTTAACACAAACTGCCGGCGGTGTTGTTGTTAAACGCTTTGTACAGAAAATGGAAAGACCAAATCCGAAAACTTTTTTAGGAGCTGGTAAGCTAGAAGATGTTAAAGATTTTATACATGCCAATGCAATTGGTACAGCTATTTTTGATGATGAATTATCGCCTGCACAATTAAGAAATATCGAAAAAATTCTTGATTGTAAAATTTTAGATAGAACCAATTTAATATTAGATATTTTTGCGCAAAGAGCACAAACTAGTTCTGCAAAAACACAAGTAGAACTTGCCCAAAGCGAATATTTGTTACCTCGTTTAACAAGACTTTGGACACACCTTGATAAACAAAAAGGTGGTATTGGAATGCGTGGACCTGGTGAAACAGAAATTGAAACAGATAGACGTATAATTCGTGATAAAATATCCGTATTAAAAAAACGTCTAAAAACAATAGACAAGCAAATGGCGATTCAAAGAAAGAATCGTGGTAAGATGGTAAGAGTTGCTTTAGTAGGTTATACCAATGTTGGTAAATCTACACTTATGAACGTGATTAGTAAAAGTGATGTTTTTGCAGAAAATAAATTATTTGCAACTTTAGATACAACAGTTCGAAAAGTGGTTATAAAAAACATTCCTTTTTTAATGACAGATACTGTTGGGTTTATTAGAAAATTGCCAACACAATTGGTAGAATCTTTTAAATCTACTTTAGATGAGGTTAGAGAAGCAGACTTGCTATTGCATGTTGTAGATATTTCGCATCCTAATTTTGAAGATCATATTGCATCTGTTAATACAATTTTAGATGATATTAAATGTGCAGATAAACCTACCTTAATGGTGTTTAATAAGATTGATGCTTACGAGCATGAAACAATTGATGCAGATGATTTAGAAACAGAAAAAGGCAAAGAGCATTATACTTTACAAGACTGGAAAAAAACTTGGATGAACGATAAAGAAGTAGAATCAATATTTATTTCTGCTCTAAATAAAGAAAATTTAGATGATTTTAAAGACAAAACGTACGAAGAAGTAAAGAAAATACATATTCAGCGTTTTCCTTATAACGACTTTTTATATTACGAATATAAAGAGGAAGAATAAAAAAAATCCTACTGCGAAGTATTGCAGTAGGATTTTTTTTATGTTTTCATTTTAAAGATTATTCTTTTGAATCATCTTCTTTTATAATACCCATTCTTTTTGCTCTGTTTTCCCAAGATTTTCTTGCTAAAGCTTGTAAATCTGCAACAGAATCACTTTCGTCCATAATTTCTAAACCAAGTAAAGTTTCTATCACATCTTCTTGAGAAACAAGACCGCTAACAGAACCATATTCATCTACCACAAGTGCAATGTGTTCTTTCTCTTTGATTAGTTTGTCAAACAAATCTGGTATAGATAATTCTCTTTCTGTAACAACAATATCTCTTTTAATGGTAGCTAAAGTTTCTTCACCTTTACCATTAATAATTGCTTCCAATAAATTATCTTTTAAAAAGTAACCTGTTATTGCATCTGGGTTTTCAGAAAATACAGGAATTCTAGAAAATCTTAATTTTTTATGATCGTTATAAAAAGAACTTATTGTTTGAGTTTCGTCTGCGGTTTCTATTACAGATCTCGGTGTCATTACATCGTTTACTTTAATTTCTTTAAAACCAAGTAAGTTTCTAATAACTTTACTTTCATTTTTCTGAAAAACACCTTCTTTTTCTGCCATGTCTGCCATTACTAAAAAGCTTTCTCTACTTAAAATACTTCCATGACCTTTGCCACCAATTAACTTTGTTGTTAATTGTAAAATCCATAATATTCCTGTCCATTTCAACGGAAAAATCATTATGTTTAAAGCTTTAGCTGTAAAATTAGCAAGTTGTTTCCAGTAAGTAGCTCCAATGGTTTTAGGTATAATTTCTGATGCGACTAGAATTAAAATTGTCATTATAGTAGAAACTAAACCAACCATTACATCTTCTGTAATTTTAATGCCAAATACTGTTTTTACATCTGTACCATACATTTCTGCGTAAGCAACTTTTGCTTGCACACCTACTAAAATTGCACCAACCGTATGTGCAATGGTGTTAATAGTTAAAATAGCAATTAAAGGTTTATCAACATCCTTTTTAAAAGTTTCTAATTGTGTAGCATATTGTTCACCTTCACTTTTTTTAAGATTGATAAAAGTCGGTGTAATACTTAACAATACAGCTTCTAAAATAGAGCATAAAAAAGAAAAGAAAATAGAAATTGTTGCAAAAATTATTAATAAAGTCATGTATTATTTATTTGAGATGCTAATTTACACAAAATAAAAAAACCTCAAGAATTTCTTCTTGAGGTTTCTTTTAAAATATTGTTTTCTATTTAGAAAGCATAGCTCATACCAACTAAATAATAAGATTGTAATTTGTTGTCTACAGTAGAAAAAGTTTCTGCAGGATTGTCAATTAATGCATTGTTTAATGCTTCTTGTTTGTTTTTACGTAAACCTAATTCTAAACCAACTCCAATTCCTTTCCAAACAGTGTAACCAAAAGAGTTTGTCCATGTCCAGTTAGATAAGTCTGAAGTTTTATAGCTTTGAAAAACAGATAAATTAGACTTTACACTTAATTTACCATATTTTTTAGAGTAATCTGCAACAATTTTAGCACCTAAAGAAGATTCGAAAACTGTTTCACCACTACTAAATACAAAGTTGTAGTTTCCTGGGTGCATAACAACTACCAAGTTACTTGTTGGCGTCCAAGTAAGACCAGCACCAAAATCTAAATAACCAGGATCGTTAAAATTATCTATAATTGTAGTTCTGTATTCTGCAAGTGCAGATAAAGCCCATTTTTTATTTAATCTTTTACCGTATAAAGAAGAGATTGTAAATACATCTGTAGCAGTATCAAAACCTTCGTCTCCGGCAACACCTTTTTCATCTAACTTAACCCAACCTAAGTTAATTGCAGCAGAGTTTCTCCAGAAAAAGTCTTCTTCAATTAAATTAGCAAAACCATTTACAGTTACACCAATATTACCTGCAGATGCAGTAGGAGCTGTTCTAGCGTACCAGTTGTTAAAACCAGATAAACTTGCACCTATAGTACCAAAAGCACCTTTTCTCCAACCAGGTAAAGCATCAATTTTTGCTTGTATCGCATTAACTTCTCCTTGTAATTTAGCAATTTGAGCTTTTTTAGGAGCTTGTTCTTTCTTTAATTCTTCTGCTGTTTGTGCGCTTGCAGAAAAGCTAATAAATACCAATAAAATTAAGATTGATAATTTTTTCATGTTGACTATTTTTAAATTTAAGCGTGCAAAAGTACACTTTTATTCTTTTAGACAATAAAAATATTAATAAGTCACTTTTTCGTGGAAGCTATAATTCATGCCTAAACCAAAAAGCTGTCTAAATTGAATTTTACTTGATGAGTTATCATCAATAATTGTATGAAAAGTCATGTGCATTTTAATATGTTTGTTTACAGTAAAACGCAAATTTGTTTGATAATCTAAATCGACATTACCAACATTTGCAAGATAATCTGTATACATTGTTAAGATGTTTTCCATTTCAATGTTTTTCATCAAGGCAAATTTATAGTAACCAGAAAGGTTAAAACCTAGTCCAAAAGCAAGAGTTTTACCTTCGTCTACACCAAATTTACCAGAATCTTTTGTGAAAAACTCGTTTACAAATGTATATCTGGCTGTAGCTGGTGCAATGTTTAAATTTAAATCATCAGATTTTTTCCATAACATTCCTGGTCCAAAAGTTAAATAAGCAGGAGATAAAAACTCTGACACTAGTAATTTAGGCTCTTTTGAATAATCGAACCCTTTGGTATATTGTGTTTTAAAATTGGCAATAAAAGAAAGAAACCAATAAGTTGTTGTTTTTATACCTAATAAAGAATTTAGTTCAAATCGATCGTTTGTTTTTCTGTAGCCTTTTTCGCTGATATGACTTAAACCGTAACCAGATAATAATCGAGTATCCCAGTTTACATTATTTTTCTTATAATTAAAATCGTAATTTATATTGATATTTCCTGCAACCGTGTTTTGACCACCAGAAGCCCAATTAGAAAAAGAAGATTGATTAAAAACAAAGGCAAGTCTACCGTTTACTTTCCATTTTGGCTTTGGTAAAGTGTCTAGTTTCTTCTTTTGAGAATAAGAATTACTTGCTATAAAAATAAATAAAAGAAGGGTTGCTAGTCTTCTCATTATAAGTGTTTTTAATGTTAATTTTTTTTGATTTATAAATGTGTAAATTTATTTTTTCGATTTATATAAAGGTACTGTAGAACAAGCTTCGCCAAACATAATAGATTTGGCTATAGGTTGTAGTTTTGCAATTAAAAAAGCAAATGCAGAATCTGGTATTGGTTTTTCTGCACAACCTTTAACTATTACAGGGCAATCTGTATAATCTCTAAGATCGACAAAATTTAAAAGTTCTTGGTATAAAACAGTTTCTAATAATTCTAAATTACCAATAACAACTTTGTTGGCATATGGTGTAGCTTCTGCAGCAATTAGCATAAAAGCCCAAGAAGGTATAATTGCATCTACAGAGCAATTAACAGCTACAAAACAGTTTTTGTATTGAGACCAATCATGATTTTTTACTGCATTTCTAAAATCTTTTTCTTTCAAAATTATTTCTTCAAATAGCCAATCTTTAATATCAAATGAGACTCTTTTTCCTTCAGGATAAATCTCTTCTAGGTCAAAGGTTTTTAACTTGCTATTTGCTACTCTATTTATAATTTCTTCAGCCATTTATAATTTTACTTTATTGTTTAAAATAAATAAAAACTTAAGTTGTATTAACAGAAAAAGCAATTATTAATAATTGCTTTTTCTGTTAAATTTATATGTATTTAAAGCATTCCTAACTCTAGTTTTGCTTCTTCGCTCATCATTTCTTGTGTCCAAGTTGGGTCGAACGTAATTTCTACTTCGCAGTTATTTAATTCTTTTAAAGACTTAACTTTATCTTCAATTTCTACTGGTAAACTCTCTGCAACTGGGCAATTCGGAGACGTTAAAGTCATTAAAATTTTTGCATTATTTTCATCAGAAACAAAAACATCATAAATTAAACCAAGCTCATAAATGTCTACAGGTATTTCTGGATCGTAAATTGTTTTTAAAACACCTACAATTTTATCTCCAATTTCTTCTAATTCTTTATCTGTCATTATATAATTTCTTAATTCTGTAATTTAGTTTGTTGCGCAATTGCGTACAATTTTATTTGTTTGACCATAGACACCAAACCGTTTGCTCGCGTAGGGCTTAAATGTTCTTTTAAACCTATTTGATCTATAAAAGTGGTTTCTGCAGTTAAAATATCTGCCGGTTTTTGTTCCGAGAATACCCTCAATAATAATGCCACAATTCCTTTAGTTAAAATAGCATCACTATCTGCAGTAAACTTAATTTTATCTGCATCTAATTCAGAATATAACCAAACTTTAGATTGGCATCCTTTAATTAAATTTTCGTCTAATTTATGTGTATCTTCAATTATAGGCAAAGATTTACCAAGCTCTATTATGTATTCGTAACGATCCATCCAATCATCAAACATAGAAAACTCATCAATAATTTCTTCTTGTATTTCTTTGATAGTCATTTTTAAAACTTATTTTTGCGCTTTCAAAAAGCGTTTTATTGTAAAAAGCAAAATTACGCATAAATTATAAGAAATGAGTAAATTATTAGCAGTTGGTACAGTAGCTTTTGATGCTATTGAGACACCTTTTGGTAAAACAGATAAGATTTTAGGAGGCTCTGGAACTTTTGTAGGTTTAGCAGCATCTCAATTTGGAGTAGAAACAGGTGTTGTATCTGTTGTTGGTGGAGATTTTCCTGATTCTTATTTAGAAATGATGAATTCTAAAGGAATTAATACAGATGGTATTGAAGTAGATAAAGAAGGTAAAACTTTTTTCTGGAGTGGTAAATATCACAACGATATGAATTCTAGAGATACTTTAGTAACAGAATTAAATGTATTAGAAACGTTTACACCAGTTGTACCAGATTCTTTTAAAGATGCAGGTATTGTAATGTTGGGTAATTTACACCCGTTAACGCAAGCTTCTGTTTTAGATCAAATGACAGAAAAACCAAAACTAATAGTTTTAGATACTATGAATTTTTGGATGGATATTGCTTTAGATGATTTACATACTGTTTTAAAAAGAGTAGATGTAATTACAATTAATGATGAAGAAGCCCGCCAATTATCTGGTGAATATTCTTTGGTAAATGCTGCTAAGAAAATCCACGCAATGGGACCTAAATATGTAGTAATTAAAAAAGGAGAACACGGAGCTTTATTATTTAATGAAGGAAAAATGTTTTTTGCACCTGCATTACCATTAGCAGAAGTTTTTGACCCTACTGGTGCCGGAGATACATTTGCAGGAGGTTTCTGCGGATATCTAGCAAAAACAGAAGATATATCTTTTGAAAACATGAAGAACGCGATAATTTACGGTTCTAACTTAGCTTCTTTCTGTGTAGAGAAATTTGGTACAGAGCGCATGCAAGAGCTAACAACAGATGAAGTTAAAACGCGCTTACAAGCTTTTAAAGACTTAACACAATTTGATATAAAATTATCTTAATGTAAATCCGCGGTTTAAACTGCGGATTTTTTTTTGATATAATTGCAACAATAACAACACAATACAACTAAAAATATTATAAAAATGAGTGATGCTATTAAACATGAATGTGGAATTGCACTTGTTAGATTAAAAAAACCATTACAGTTTTACAAAGATAAATACGGTACTGCTTTTTACGGAATTAATAAAATGTATTTATTAATGGAAAAGCAGCATAATCGTGGTCAAGATGGTGCAGGTTTTGCAAGTGTAAAATTTAATGTAGAACCTGGTACTAGATATATTAGCAGAGTTCGTTCTAACAAATCGCAACCAATACAAGATGTTTTTGGGCAAATTAACGATCGCTTAAATGGTGTTTTAGAACAAAACCCAGATAAGAAAGATGATGTAGCATGGCAAGAAGAAAACATGCCTTACATTGGTAACTTATTTTTAGGTCATGTTCGTTATGGTACATTTGGTAAAAACAGTATCGAAAGTGTGCATCCGTTTTTACGTCAAAGTAATTGGAAACATCAAAACTTAATTGTTGCAGGTAACTTTAACATGACTAATTCTAAACATTTATTAGAAGAGTTAATAGAGTTGGGGCAACATCCAAAAGAATTTACAGATACAGTAACTGTCATGGAGAAAATTGGTCATTTCTTAGAAGATGAAGTGGCTAAATTATATCAGAAAGCAAAAAAGAAAGGTTTTAATAAAAAGAATGCTTCGCCTTATATCGAAGAAAATTTAAGCATAAAAAAAGTTTTAAAAAGATCTTCTAAAAACTGGGATGGTGGTTATGCAATGGCAGGATTAGTTGGTCACGGAGATGCTTTTGTTTTAAGAGATCCAAACGGAATAAGACCTACATATTTCTTCGAAGATGAAGAGGTTGTAGTTGTAGCATCAGAAAGACCCGTAATTCAGACAGTATTTAATATCGAAATTGATAAAGTACAAGAATTAGAAAGAGGGCATGCTTTAATTATTAAGAAAAATGGTAAAACAGCTATTAAACAAGTTTTAGAACCAAGAGAAAACAAAGCTTGTTCTTTCGAGCGTATTTATTTTTCTAGAGGAAGTGATGCATCAATCTATGAAGAAAGAAAAAACTTAGGTAAATTAGTGTTTCCTAAAATATTAAAATCGATAGATAGCGATATTTCTAACACTGTTTTTTCTTACATACCAAATACGGCAGAAACTTCTTTCTACGGAATGACGGAAGCTGCAGAAGATTTACTTAATCAGCAAAAAACACAAAAAATCTTAGCAGGTGGTACTAAGTTATCTGCTCAAAAAGTAACAGAGATTTTATCTGAAAGAGCTCGTTTTGAAAAAATAGCTATTAAAGATGCAAAGTTAAGAACATTTATTGCTGATGATAGTTCTAGAGATGACCTTGTAGAACATGTTTATGATATTACTTATGGTGTTGTAAAACCTACAGACAATCTTGTAATTATAGACGATAGTATTGTAAGAGGAACAACTTTAAAGAAAAGTATTATTAAAATATTAGATAGACTTAGCCCTAAGAAGATAGTAGTTGTTTCATCTGCGCCTCAAATACGCTACCCAGATTGTTATGGTATAGATATGGCCAGAATTGATGCTTTTATTGCGTTTAAAGCTGCGATAGAATTATTAAAAGATACAAATCAAGAAGGTATTATAGGTGAAGTTTATAAAAAATCTAAAGAGCAACAATCTAAGGCAGATGAAGAAATTGTAAATTATGTAAAAGAAATTTACGCACCATTTACAACAGAAGAAATATCAGCAAAAATTGCTCAAATGCTAAAAACAAAAGATGTTAAGGCAGATGTAGAGGTAATTTATCAAACTGTAGAGAACTTGCATAAGGCTTGCCCTAATAACTTAGGAGATTGGTATTTTACCGGAGATTATCCCACACCTGGTGGTCATAGAGTTGTAAATGAGGCTTTTATTAATTACTATGAAGGAAACGATAAAAGAGCTTATTAATTGTAAAATCAAAATAAAATCCTTATTTTAGTGAGATAAACATTATCAATATTAAAATTGATGTAAGAAAAATTCCCCCAAGAATTACCTTATGTAATGTGTTAACAAGTTTAAAAAATTTTAAAGATGTTAAAACAAGCAAAAAGAATAATTTTTATTTTTTATCTTTTTTATGGTGCTATTTTAAGTGCCCAAACTTCAACTGCAACGTACAGTTCAGGAGATATTCCAACAGGTTTTGAGAATTCTAGTCAATGTGCTCCGTTGTCAGAGTTGCAAGTTATTGTACCGCCAGGATCTATTGTTACGAGTGTAGATGTTGTTTATCAAATGACGGCACGTGTTCAAGGTTGGATGTCAGACCAAAGATCTAGATTAATTTATGTTGAAGGTGCTGTAAGTGAGAACAATTATACTGCAGGTATAGGAGATAGTCCAGGAACATTATCTTACGCTCGATCGGGTTTAACAATCGCAAATGGCGTAAGTGTTTCAGGGGTTTTGACTTTTCAAATGGATGTTTTAAGAGTAATTTGGGAAGGTACAGGAGCTGGCTGTAGTGTTAATGAAAATAAGGTTGATAATAATAGTTGGATAATTACTGTGAATTATACTGCTCCGCCTCCTGTAGCAGAAGGATATTTAGGTCCCGGCGGTGTAGGTAGTATTGATGGTACTTCGAGTCTTGTGCTATGGACAAACCCAGATGATATTTCTGAAAATGACAATGCTCCTTTTGCTTCTTGGTCAGATTTATCGGGTTATAATTCAACTTTAACTCAAGAAGATGTTACTTTTCAGCCTATAATTAAGAAAAATATTGTTAACGGCTATGATGCGGTTAGGTTCGAAGAATCTAATAGACGTTTGAGAAAAACTAACTTCACAAACTTTCCAACAACAGCAATTTCTGGCTTCTATGTGAATAAAACTGAAAATGCAAATGAAGGAGGTGACGGAGTGTTATCTTATGCGTCATCATCTGCTCTTAATAACGATTTTCTATTATTTAATAGCAATAATTTGTCTATGTATGTTACTAATCAGGCAAGGGGTTCTGGCTTAAATGTAAGCACTGCAAACTGGAATGTTATTGGTTATAGATGGCATACATCTGGAACGGCAAATACATCTCTTAACGGAACTGATAGAAATATTAATTTTCCTGGTGGTAGAATTATAACTCCTGGCGGTTCTTTAGCTTTGGCTGGTGAACAAGATAGTGAAGATGATGGAGCAGGAGGAAATGATGGTGATTATGTAGCTTCACAAGCGCATCAAGGAGACTTTGCAGAGGTAATTATGTATAATAAATATATTAATGAAGCAGAGAGAATTATTGTTAGTAATTATTTATCTGCAAAATATAATATTACCTTAAATTCAAATAATTTTTACGATGAAGATGATTCAGCTGCTGGTAATTTTGATTATGATGTTGCGGGTATTGGTCAAGCAACAGATGGTTCTAATCATGTAGATTCTCAAGGAACAGGAATTGTTAGAATTTATAACCCAAGTAGTCTTGCAAATGATGAATTTTTATTTTGGGGTAGAGATAATAAAGAGGATATCGTTTTTGAAACAAATGAAGATAATTATCAACAAAGAACTTCTACTAAATGGCGAGTTAGTAAAAGAAATGATGTTGGTGACGTTAGTTTTATATTAGATTTATCATCCGTAGATATTTCTAGTAAAGAAGATTGTGCTGTACTTAAATTAGTTATAGATAATGACAGTGATTTATTATCGCCTACATCTACTTATGATTTAGCAGATATTGGTGGTGGTTTATATCAAGCTAATAATGTGGTTTTTTCTAATAATGATTATTTTGCTGTAGAATACCAAGATTTAATAGTTGTTGATGATACGCAATACTATAATGGTTCTGCCATTACAAATGTGCCAGATTTAACAGATGGCTGTTTTAAATTGTTGGTAAAAAGTACTTCTAATGGTTCGCTAACGTTAACCGAGGATGCTGTTGTTAGAGAGATTGAGATTGAAAACGGAGGAATTTTATCTGTTAATTCTGGCGTGTTACTAAAAGTTAAAAATGGTATTTTAAATAACGGTGAACTAAGATTAGTTGGTAATTCTCAATTAGTACAAACTCATACAACTGGTAATAATTTAAACTCAGGGACAGGTAAACTTTTCGTAGATCAAACTGCAACTAGCTCATCTGTATATCAATCTGGTTATTGGTCTTCGCCAGTAAGAAATTCTGGTACAACACCAGGCACTCCTTTTTCAATAAACGATGTTTTAAAAGACGGAACAAATGTAGCTACATCTCCAACTTCAACTGTTGGTGAAGCTGCTGACATTAATTTTACTCCTAATTTTGATGGAGATTCGTCATCAGAGCCTATAAGTATTAGTTCTAGGTGGTTGGCTAAGTTTGTAAATGCTAGTGATTGGACAAGATTTGTAGATCCAACAGATCCTATTTTTCTTCCAGGAGAAGGATGGAATATGAAAAGTGTTGGTGCTACATTTACTTTTTCTGGTATACCAAACGATGGAGATTATTCTTTTACATTAGATCAAAATAAATTTAATTTAATAGGTAACCCGTATCCTTCTGCACTAGATGCAGAAGCATTTATAAATGATAATTCATCAGAATTTAATGGTGTAATTTATATTTATAACGGTTCTTCTGATAATACTCATGTTAGAGGAGATTATTCTGGAACTTATAATACTATTGTTAGTGGGGTAACAGTCGGTGGAGGAAGATATTTACCGATTGGGCAGGGATTTTTTGTGACAAAAGAAACACCAGGTTCTGGTACTTTAGTTTTTAAAAATTCACAAAGAACCTTAAATGATTTATCTGATACTGGTGTAATAGTTGCTAAAACATCATCAAAACAAAAAAGTACTAGAGATTTTTCAACCATAAAGATTGATTTTAAATTTAATTTATCTGAAAGTGAAGTTAGAACCCGAACAGTAGCAACAGTGTTTAGAGGTTTAACAGATGAGTATGATATTGGTTTCGATGCAGTTATGTGGGGCTTGCAACCAACAGATTTGTATTTAAAAGTTAAGGGTTCTACTAGTCCTTATATTATTACTGGTACGTTTAATTTTGATGAATCTTTAGAAATACCGATGGTAGTTCAGTTAGATCAAGATCGAGAAGTTACTTTTTCTATAAGCGAAAAGATAAAAATTAACACACCTGTGTATTTAAATGATAGAGTTTTAAATAAATTCTATAATTTAGATGAAGCTCCAAAATCTCTAAATTTAGCATCGGGTACTTATGATGATAGGTTTTTTATCACTTTTACAGATAAAACATTAACTAATGAAGATTTTAAAGAGGATGAATTTTTATTAAGTATTCAAGGAGGTGATAATGGCGAGTTTTTAATTAAAAATACATCTAATTATCAGATAGAAACTGTAAAGTTGTTTAATATTTTGGGAGCTGAAGTTTTTAATCAGGATATAAATAGTAATAAAAGTGAGTTAAACTTTAAATTAAACAAACTGTCTAAAGCGGTATATATTTTAGTTATTAAGACAGAAAAGGGATTGTTCAATAAAAAGATTATTATTGATTAAATCCTTATTATATAGACTAAAAAAGCATCCTTAAAAAGGATGCTTTTTTTATCTTAATTAGTAAGATTTCTATTTATTTTGCTGCAGCATATCTACGCTCAACTTCATTCCAGTTAATTACATTAAAAAATGCATTAATATAATCTGGTCTTCTGTTTTGGTAGTTTAAGTAATATGCATGTTCCCAAACATCCAATCCTAAAATAGGAGTTCCTTCGCAGTTTACACCTGGCATTAATGGGTTGTCTTGGTTAGGTGTAGAACAAACTTCTACTTTACCACCTGGTAAAACACATAACCATGCCCAACCAGAACCAAACTGAGTAGCTGCTGCTTTAGAAAAAGCGTCGATAAATGCTTCTTTAGATCCGAAAGCGCTTTCAATAGCGTCTTTTAAATCTCCAGATAAATAACCTCTATCGTTTGGGTTCATTACTGTCCAAAATAAAGAGTGATTGTAAAATCCACCACCGTTATTTCTTACAGCGCCGTTACTCATATCTAAATTAGCAAGAATATCTTCGATAGATTTTCCTTCTAAATCAGTTCCTTCTATTGCTCCGTTTAATTTTGTTGTATATCCGTTGTGATGTTTTGTATGGTGAATTTCCATAGTTCTAGCATCTATATTAGGTTCTAAAGCATCGTATGCATATCCTAATTCTGGTAATTGAAAAGCCATTTTTTTAAGTTTTAAAGTTCGTATTATTTTAATACTGTAAATTTACTCAATATGATGCAGTTGAACAAAATATTAGCCTTTTGTTAACTTATAATAGTATAAATAAGATTTATTCGCCGTATTTCTGCATAAATTCCTCTAATTTGTTTACCATATTTTTACTTCCGCAAACAAAAGGTACTCTTTGGTGTAATTCTGTTGGTTCTACTTCCATGGTTCTAGTGTAACCGTCAGAAGCATAGCCATTTGCTTGTTCCGCTAAAAAAGCCATAGGATTACATTCGTAAAGTAAGCGTAGTTTTCCGTTCGGATTTCTAGAACCTTTTGGGTACATGTAAATACCTCCTTTTATCATATTTCTATGAAAATCTGAAACCAAAGAACCGATATATCTACTTGTGTAAGGTCTTTCTCCTTCTTCTTCTTGACAGTATTTTATATATTTTTTTACACCTTCTGGAAAATCGAAATAATTTCCTTCGTTAACAGAATAGATATTTCCATCTTCTGGAAACGTCATATTTGGGTGCGATAAATAAAATGTACCAATTGCTGGGTTCAAGGTAAAACCATTTACACCATCTCCGGTAGTATAAACTAGCATTGTAGATGTACCATAAACCACGTAACCAGCTGCAACTTGCTCAATACCTTTTTGTAAAAAATCTTCTAGTTGTACTGGGCTTCCTGTTGGTGTAACTCTTCTGTAAATAGAAAAAATTGTTCCTACAGAAACGTTTACATCAATATTAGAAGAGCCATCTAAAGGGTCTATTAATACAACATATTTATTTTGATTGTTCTCGTCGATACTATTTATAGAGATAAAACTGTCTTCTTCTTCACTGGCAATACCACAAACAATATTTCTTCTAGTTAGTGTTTGTATAAATTTATCATTTGCATAAACATCTAATTTTTGTTGGTCTTCACCTTGAATGTTTGTGTCTCCATGAGCACCAATAATATCTACCAAACCAGCTTTATTTACTTCGTGATTTACAACTTTTGCAGCTAATCTAATTGAGTTTAATAAACTAGATAGTTCGCCAGAACTGTATTTAAAAGCGTGCTGATTTTCAATAATAAATTCTCCTAAAGTCTGTTTTTTTGGTAACATGTTGTTGTGTATAGTTAATGTTACAAAGATGCTAAAATTTAGACAACTACACCGTTTTCGTACAGCTTTTTTTTGGTAAAAATCTTACTTGTTTTTTGCATATTAACTATTTATTATTTTAAAATTTAAACAAATCAAAAATAACTGTGCAAAATATTTAATTATTTTTAAGCGAAAACGAAAGGACTATCTTTGACAAAAAATTAGAAACATGGACTTTAAAATAAGATTAGGGCAAGAAGAAGACATGCAAGCTGTATTAGATTTAATTACAGAATTGGCTGTTTTTGAAAAAGAACCAGATGCTGTAGAGATAACTGTAGAAGATTTAATAAATGATGGTTTTTCTAAAGATCCTAAATTTAAGATTTATGTGGCAGAACAAGAAAATACTATTATCGGTATTGCGTTGTTTTACGAACGATATTCTACTTGGAAAGGAAGAACAATACATTTAGAAGATTTGATTGTAACTAAAAGCAAGCAAAAAATAGGCGCAGGTAAAGCACTTTATAAAGCAGTTTTAAAATATGCGTTTGATAATAATTTTAATAGAGTTGCTTGGGAAGTAATTGATTGGAACAAAAATGCCATCGATTTCTACAAAAGCACAGGTGCTACTTATTTAAATGATTGGTCTGTAGTACAAATGAACAAAGAAAATTTAGCAAAATTTATTCAAAATAATTAGAAATGAAGATTTTTAAATTTGGAGGAGCTTCTGTAAAAGATGCCGCAAGTGTAAAAAATATAACAAGTATTTTACAAAACGAAGGAACAGAAAATACATTAGTGGTAATTTCTGCAATGGGTAAGATTACAAATGCTTTTGAAGAGGTTATAGAAGCTTACTATAATAAAACAGATAAATTATCTGAAAACTTAGGGGTTATAGAAGATTTTCATAAAAATCTAATGTCTGATTTGTTTGATAAAGATGATGCTATTTTTAAAGAAATAGATATTTTATTAGGTGAGTTAAGTTGGTTTTTAGCCAGAAATACATCACAAAGGTATAATTATGTGTACGATCAAATTATTTGTTTCGGAGAGCTTTTATCAACAAAAATTGTAAGTGCTTATCTAACAAAAGTGGGTATTCAAAATAATTGGTTTGACGTTAGAAATTATATTAAAACGGACAGTAATTATAGAGATGCTAAAGTAGATTGGACTTTAACGCAACAAATTATTACAGAAAAAGTTGATGCTACCAAATTAAATATAACACAAGGTTTTATAGCGGCAAACGATACAGAAAATACTACAACTTTAGGTAGAGAAGGTTCTGATTATACTGCAGGAATTTTTGCTTATTGTTTAAATGCAGAAAATGTAACTATCTGGAAAGATGTACCAGGAGTTTTAAATGCAGACCCAAGAGTTTTTGAAGAAACAACTTTGTTAAAACAAATTTCTTATGAAGAAGCTATAGAAATGGCATTTTATGGTGCATCTGTAATTCATCCAAAAACATTACAGCCATTAGAAAGAAAAGAAATTCCGTTATTGGTACGTTCTTTTGTGAACCCTAAAGAAGCTGGAACCAGAATTTCTAAAGGATCTAATTTAGAACCATTAATACCATGTTTTATTGTTAAGAAAGATCAGATTTTAGTTTCTATTTCAGCATTAGATTTTTCTTTTATGGTAGAAAATAACATTAGTTATATATTTAAGAAATTACACGATTATCAATTAAAAGTTAATTTAATACAAAACTCTGCAATTAGTTTTTCTGTTTGTATTGATAATAAATTTAATGGCTTCGAGGCGTTTTACAATGAACTTAAAAACGAGTTTAAAATTGATGTTCAAAAAGGCGTAGATTTATTTACTGTGCGTCATTTTGATGATAAAGCCGTTGCAAGTATAGAAGAAAAAGGATCGTCTTTATTAACACAGGTAAACAAAGAGACTATACAGATTGTTTTGGCAACAAATTAATAAGACAATATCTGTTTTTTTAGTATGTTTGCAGTTCGCTTTAATTATAATTTATGGCATTAGTAACATCTAAAGAAATTGCGCAAGTAATTGGTTTACAAAAGTTTGGATTTTTAGGGACTTTTATTGGTTGGATTCTGTTAAGAATTCTTCGCATTTCTGCTATCAATAAAATCTACGATAACAACAAAAATAAATCTGATTTAGATTTTTTAAACGGAATTTTAGATGATTGTAATATAAAATTCGAAATTCCGGAAGAGGATTTAAAACGTATACCTAAAGATGGGCCGTTTATAACTGTTTCAAATCATCCTTTAGGTGGTATTGATGGTGTTTTACTATTAAAACTATTAATCGAAAAAAGAGCAGATTACAAAATTATCGCTAATTTTTTATTGCACCGAGTAGAGCCATTAAAGCCTTACGTAATGCCTGTTAATCCTTTTGAAACTAGAAAGGATGCAAAATCTAGCGTTGCCGGAATTAAAAGTGCTTTATTACATTTAAAAGAAGGAAAGCCATTGGGGATTTTTCCTGCAGGAGAAGTTTCTACATACAAAGACGGTAAGTTAAATGTAGATAAACCATGGGAAGAAGGTGCTGTTAGATTGATTAAAAAAGCAAACGTACCAGTTATTCCGATTTATTTTCATGCAAAAAATAGTAGATTATTTTACTTTCTTTCTAAAATATCTGATACGCTAAGAACAGCAAAATTACCTTCGGAAGTAATGAATCAAGGTGGTAGAGTTGTAAAAGTTAGAATAGGAAAACCAATTTCTGTAAAAGATCAAAACGAGTTTAAAGAAATACCTGCGTTTTATGAATTTATAAGGAAGAAAACCTACATGTTGGCGAATCCTTTTGAAAAAGCGCACAAGTTAATTTCTGCACAGAATATCAAAATTAAAAAGCCAGCAAAAAAAATAACAGCACAAAGAAGCACAGATCTTTTTGTAAAAGAAGTAAATGCTATTAGAGATAATGGCGGTAGATTATTAGAAAGTAAAAACTACGAAGTGTTTTTTGCAAGTGCAAAAGAAGTACCTAATTTATTACATGAAATTGGTAGATTACGCGAAATAACTTTTAGAGCTGTTGGTGAAGGAACAAATAAATCTATCGACTTAGATAAATATGACAGGTATTATCATCACTTAATTTTATGGGACAGAGAAGCGAATGTTTTGGTTGGAGCATATAGAATGGGTCTTGGTAAAGAAATTTATAAAAAGTACGGAATTAACGGTTTTTACGTTCAGACCTTATTTAGAGTAGAGCCAGAACTGCATCAAATGATGGAAAATACCATCGAAATGGGTAGAGCTTTTATTATTGGCGAATATCAGCAAAAACCAATGCCGTTATTTTTATTATGGAAAGGAATTGTACATGTTACCTTGCGTCATCCAGAGTATAAATATTTAATGGGCGGAGTTTCTATTAGCAATCAGTTTTCAGATTTTTCAAAATCGTTAATGATAGAGTTTATGAAATCTCATTATTACGATCCTTACATTGCACAATACATTTATCCGAAGAAAGAATACAAGGTTAAATTAAAAGATGGTGATAAAGATTTTGTTTTTGATGCAACAAAATCTGATATGCAAAAATTTGATAAAATTATAGACGAGATAGAGCCAGGTGCTTTAAGAATACCTGTTTTAATTAAAAAGTATGTTAAGCAAAATGCACGTTTGGTTGCTTTTAATGTAGATCCTAAGTTTAATAATGCTGTAGATGGTTTAATGTATATTAAGGTTTCTGATATTCCAGAAAGTACTGTAAAGCCTGTAATGGAAGAGTTTCAGGCAGAATTAGAAAGAAAAGCTACAGAGTTGCAAAAAAGTAAATAAGTATAAATTTTACTTTTTACTGACAAAAAAGCAGTCTTTTACATTTGGTATAGTTTTCGCTATTTTGATAATATAAAATCATTAGATGAAAACATTTTTAAAAATTTTACTAACCGCTTTAGCTGTAATAGTGCTAGCAAATATTTTACCAGGAGTAGAGGTTTCTGGTTACGTGTCTGCAATAATAGTAGCCGCAGTTATTGCGTTGTTAAATATGGTGGTTAGACCATTGTTAATTTTCTTTACTTTACCGGCCACACTTGTAACTTTTGGCTTGTTTATTTTTGTAATTAACGCCATAATAATTTTACTTGCAGATAAGTTAGTGTCTGGTTTTGCTGTTTCTGGGTTCTTTTCGGCCTTGTTATTCAGTATTTTACTATCCATTTTTAGATCGGCATTATTTTCTTTATTAAAAGACAACAATAAAAATTAATACATAATAAGTTATAGAGGTAATTTTAATTTTTTTCTACTGAAATAGAAGTACTTAAATACTTGTTAAGTAAAAAAAAATAATTAATTTTGCACTCGATTTTTTCAAGATAAAAGAACAAATAAATGAATATTACAAAAGAAAACATAGATGCGTTAAACGCAGTTGTAAAAGTTGATATTGTTGCAGAAGATTATCAAGCAAAAGTAGATAATATCTTATCAGATTACCGTAAAAAAGCAGATGTTCCTGGTTTTAGAAAAGGACACGTGCCAATGGGTATGATAAAAAAGCAATATGGTCAATCTATTATGGTAGATGAGGTTAACAAGCTTTTACAAGAATCTTTAAATAAATTCTTAACAGAAGAAAAGTTAGATATTTTAGGTAATCCTTTACCAAGAGTACAAGACGATTTCAACTGGGATGCAGAAACTTTTTCTTTTGAATTCGAATTAGGTTTAGCACCAGAATTTGATGTTGATTTAAAATCTAAGAAAAAGATTAATCAATACAACATTGTTGCAACAGAAGATTTGTTAGATGAAGAGGTAAAAAACATTCAGACTAGATACGGTAAAATGTCTACGTTAGAAGAAGCAACAGAGCACTCTAATGTAACTGGTACTTTTGTAAACGAAGAAAAAGGAATCGAAAAAAAGAGTACTTTCTTAGTAAACGATCTTAAAGGAAAGAAAAACGAAAAGAAAATTATAGGTGCTAAAGTTGGTGATGTAATCGAATTAGAAACTAAAAAATTATTCGAAGACAATAACAAGTTGCAACATATTTTAGGTGTTTCTGCAGATGAAATTAAAGATTTAGATATTAAAGTAACTTTAACTGTAGAAGAAATTACTAAAACAGAACCAGCAGATTTAGACAAAGAATTGTTTGATAAATTGTTTGCAGACGGTAGTGTTTCTTCTGTAACAGAATTAAGAGAAAAAATTAAAGAAGACGCAGAAAAGCAATTCTTACAACAATCAGATCAACATTTATTAAATTCTGTAATAGAGCACTTAATCGAAAATACTAAATTCGATTTACCAGCAGATTTCTTAAAGAAATGGTTAGCAACTGCAGGTGAAAAACCTTTAACAGAAGAAGAAGCTGCAGCAGAATACGAAAAATCAGAAAAAGGTTTACGTTATCAATTAATCGAAGGTAAGATTATGAAAGATAACGATATAAAATTAGACTATGCAGAATTGGTAGACTATGCAAAAGGATTTATCCGTACGCAAATGGCTCAATTTGGTAACATGAATCCAGAAGAAAAAGAATTGGATGAAATTGCTGGTAGAATTTTACAAAACCAAGAAGAAGCACAAAAATTACAAACACAATTAATTAGTCAGAAATTGTTAGCTTTTTATAAAGAAAACATGACTTTTAAGACAAAAGAACTTTCTTACGAAGAGTTTGTAAAAGAAGCATACAAATAATAGTTTATAACGCATTTGAATCTTACTATAAGATTTAAATTATAGCATAATTATATACAAAAAACCTGAATTATTTTATTCAGGTTTTTTTAGCAACTAACGCAAAGCAAAAGAGTAAGAAATAGTTCTTATATTTACAGTATTAAACTTAAAACAAAATCACGAAAATGGATTACGGAAAAGAGTTCGAAAAATACGCAACAAAACACCACGGAATAAGCAGTACAAATTATACAAAAATTACAAGTAGTTTAACTCCATATATCATGGAAGAACGCCAAATGAATATTACTCAAATGGATGTTTTTTCTCGTTTAATGATGGATAGAATTATCTTTTTAGGAACTGGTATTAATGATCAAGTTGCAAATATTATACAAGCACAATTATTATTTTTAGAAAGCGTAGACGCTAATAAAGATATTTCAATTTATATAAACTCACCAGGTGGAGGTGTTTATGCAGGTTTAGGTATTTATGATACAATGCAGTTTATAAAACCAGATGTTGCTACAATTTGTACAGGTATGGCAGCTTCTATGGGAGCCGTTTTAATGTGTGCAGGTCAAGAAGGTAAACGTTCTGCGTTACCTCATTCTAGAATTATGATTCACCAACCTTTAGGTGGTGCTCAAGGGCAAGCATCTGATATTGAGATTACTGCAAGAGAAATCTTAAAATTAAAAGACGAATTGTATGCAATTATTGCAAACCATTCTGGACAAACAATAGAAAAAGTTCACAACGATTCTGATAGAGATTATTGGATGAAAGCGGATGAAGCGAAAGCTTACGGAATGATTGATGAAGTTTTAGCAAGAAAAGTATAAAGAATTTCAGCTTATTTTTAAGCTGAATCAAAAGCTGATATAATGTCGAAAGAAGAAAACTTAGAGTGTTCGTTTTGCGGACGAAAAAAAGCAGAAACAGACTTGTTAATTGCAGGTATGGATGCGCACATTTGTGATAAATGTATAGAACAAGCTCATGGTATTGTAGAAGAAGAAATTACTGAAGCAAAATCTAGCGGACTTTCTAAAGATTTAACATTAAAAAAACCTTTAGAAATTAAACAGTTTTTAGATCAATATATAATTGGTCAAGATGAAACTAAACGTTCTATGTCTGTTGCGGTTTATAATCACTACAAAAGATTATTACAAACCAAAGATGATGAAGATGAGGTAGAAATAGAAAAATCTAATATTGTTTTAGTAGGAGAAACCGGTACAGGTAAAACATTGGTTGCAAAAACAATTGCCAAAATGTTAAATGTTCCGTTTTCTATAGTAGATGCAACAGTTTTAACGCAAGCGGGTTATGTTGGTGAAGATGTAGAAAGTATTTTAAGTAGACTATTGCAAGCAGCAGATTACGATGTAGATAAAGCCCAAAGAGGTATCGTTTTTATTGATGAAATAGATAAAATTGCCAGAAAAGGTGATAATCCATCAATTACAAGAGATGTTTCTGGGGAAGGAGTACAACAAGCATTACTTAAATTATTAGAAGGTACAGTTGTAAATGTAGCGCCAAAAGGAGGTAGAAAACATCCAGAACAAAAATTTATAGAAGTAAATACTAAAGAAATTTTATTTATTGCTGGTGGAGCTTTTTCTGGAATAGAAAGAATAATTAGCAAGCGTTTAAATATGCAAGCTGTTGGTTTTGGAGCTTCTTTAGATGAAGACAAGGTAGATGAAGAAAACTTATTACAATACATTATTCCTTCAGATTTAAAATCTTTTGGTTTAATACCAGAAATTATTGGTCGTTTACCGGTATTAAGTTATATGAATCCTTTAGATGCAAAAACGTTAAGAGCAATTTTAACTGAGCCAAAAAACTCTATCATTAAGCAATATTCTAAGCTTTTTACGATGGATGATGTATCTTTTACAATAGAAGAAGATGCTTTAAATTACATTGTAGAAAAGGCTGTAGAGTATAAATTAGGAGCTAGAGGATTACGTTCTTTATGTGAAGCTATCTTTACAGATGCAATGTTTGAGTTACCAAGTTCCGACGATAAAGAATTTAATGTTACAAAAGAGTACGCAGAAGCAAAATTGACAAATACAACATTAAAAAAGTTAAGAGCAGCTTCTTAAAAAATATTGTTTTATACTTAAGATCTCACAAGTTATTTTAAACTTGTGAGATCTCTTTTTTTATAAGAATAACTTCTTATTATATTTGTTACACTAATTAATTAAAAGAAATGATTTCTAGAAGTACCATAGACCGCGTTTTTGAATCTGCAAGAGTAGAAGAGGTTATTGGTGAGTTTGTTCAGCTAAAAAAATCAGGAAGTAATTTTAAAGGATTAAGTCCGTTTGTAGATGAAAAATCACCATCTTTTATGGTTTCTCCTGTAAAGCAAATCTGGAAAGATTTTTCTACCGGAAAAGGAGGAAATGCTATATCATTTTTAATGGAACATGAGCATTACTCGTATCCAGAAGCTATTAAATGGCTCGCAAAAAAATACAATATAGAAATTGAAGAAACTGAGCAAACATCAGAAGAAAAAGCTCAGATGAACGAAAGAGAAAGTATGTTTATGGTATCTAATTATGCCAAAGATTACTTTCATGACATCATGTTAAACACTAATAAAGGGAAAGCTATTGGGCTTTCTTATTTTAAAGAAAGAGGTTTTAGAGATGATACTATAAAAACTTTTGAACTTGGTTACTGTTTAGACGAGTGGGATGGTTTTACAAAAGCAGCTTTAAAAAAAGGATATGATCTTAAATATTTAGCTTCTACAGGTTTAACTATTGTTAAAGAAACAAAACAATTCGATAGATTTAAAGGTCGTGTTATGTTTCCTATACACTCTATGTCTGGTAGAATTTTAGGTTTTGGTGGTAGAATTTTAACTGCGGATAAAAAAGCGGCTAAATATTTAAATTCACCAGAAAGCGATATTTATCACAAGAGTAAAATTTTATATGGCCTTTATCAAGCAAAAAAAGAAATTGCAAAGCAAGATAATTGTTACTTGGTAGAAGGTTATACAGATGTAATATCATTTCATCAATCTGGTGTCGAAAATGTAGTTGCGTCTTCTGGTACAGCGTTAACACCAGATCAAATAAGACTTGTAAATAGACTTACAAAAAATATTACCGTTCTTTTTGATGGTGATGCGGCAGGAATTAGAGCTTCTATAAGAGGTATAGATTTAATTCTAGAACAAGGTATGAATGTAAAAGTTGTACAGTTTCCAGATGGAGAAGATCCAGATAGTTTTGCAAAATCGCATTCAACAACAGAGTTAAAAACCTATTTAGAAGAATCGTCTAAAGATTTTATAGAGTTTAAAGTTTCTTTGCTGTTAAAAGAATCTAATAACGATCCTGTAAAAAAGGCGGGTGTAATTAGAGATATTGTAACAAGTATTTCTAAAATTCCAGATGGTATTCAACGCGAAGTTTACGTGCAGGAATGTGCTCGAATTATGGATATTTCTGAACGAGTGCTTTTTAGTGAATTAGCGCAATTATTAAAAAAAGGAATTCAAGACAGAAATAAGATAAATAGAAAACAAAACAATTCTCAGCAAGATCCCAACGAACCACCAGCAGAATATTTTGCAAATAAAGAAAAGGCTCCTATGGGCTTGGTTAAAGGTAAAACTGCTGCAGAAAAGATAGATCAACTTTCTATTTTAGAAAAAGAAATTATTAGAATCTTACTTTTATTTGGAAATGAAGAAGCTGAATTCTTAGAAGAAATTGAGAATGAGGATGAAGAGGGTAGAATAACTGTAACACAAAGAAAATATAATAATAATGTTTCTGCAGAAATATATTTGCATCTACAAGAAGACGAAACAGAGTTTACAAATGTTATTTTTCAAGAAATTTATACAGAAGTTATTTATCAATTAAATCAGTATGAAAAACTAGAAATAGATGCTTTGGTGAACCATAAAAACTCAGACATTTCTTCTACTGTTACCTCTATTATTATGGATGAGGAAAAGCACCAATTAAGTGATTGGGAAGGTCAAAATATAGAGGTTAAAGGTGCTTTAGATATTTTACCGAAATTAGTAAGTGATGCTGTTTTTAATTTAAGACGCGTTTTAATTGGGAAGAAAATAGAAGACTTAATAAAAGAAGGAAGTCAAGATGCCGCTATAGATTTAGAGACAATAAAAAGCTATACGGGTCTAAAAATAAGGTTGTTCGAAAAGTTAAATAGAGTTGTTTAAAGTTATTAAATTGTAAAATTGGGTGTTTTCCCCTACTAAGGTATCATTTTTCAGAATAGAATTTTTGTATATTGCACGTGCTAAAGAAAAATAATTTATTATGAAAAGAGTATTACAACTATTAAAAATTGTTCAACTTTTTATTCTTCTTCCATTCGAAATCTCTAAAGGTTCTAAAAGACGAGCGTATATGAGAATTAAAAAAATGATGATTGCGGCAAATCTGCTGTAATTTTTACCCTAAAATGCAAAAAAAAATCCCGCAATTTAATTACGGGATTTTTTTTATTTTAAATTTTCTGGAATTTCACATACTGGTATCGGTACCATTTTGTGCTGATTAATTCTGTTTAACCTTTCATATATTTTAAAAACCTCTTTTTGTCTTCCTGTAAAATCATCTTCATTTTTTTGTAGATCTTGCATTTTCATGGCCCATTCTAATTCATCATAAGAAGCCCCAATTTGATCTTCATCGGTTCTGCTATCTCCAAACAAGCCATCTGTAGGTTGCGCTTTTTGAATCGATTCTGGTACATTTAGATAAGCTGCTAAATCATAGACTTCAGATTTCATTAAATCTGCAATAGGACTTAAATCTACGCCTCCATCACCATATTTAGTGTAGAAACCAACACCAAAATCTTCAACTTTATTTCCTGTTCCGGCAACTAAATAACTGTGTAAACCTGCAAAATAATATAAAGTAGTCATTCGCAACCTTGCTCTGGTATTTGCTAAAGTTAAATCTAGTTTAGCTGAACTCTCTGTGTTTGGTACAACTTTTTTAAAATCTTCAAAAGTTGATGTTAAATTCACTCTAACTTCAGAAACATTAGAAAATTTTTCTTTTAATTGTTTAATATGTTCTTCGGCTCTAGAAACCTGACTTTCTGCTTGGTGTATTGGCATTTCGACGCATAAAGTAGGTAAGCCGGTTTTGGCACAAAGTGTAGATGTTAAAGCAGAATCAATTCCGCCAGAAACACCAACAACAAAACCTTTTACACCAGCTTTTTCAGCATAACTTTTTAACCAAGAAATAATATGAATTGCTACTTTTTCTGTATTCATTAGATAAACTATTTTAGTATTTTTAACGTTTATAATTCTATTAGCAATATACAAAGTTTATGAGATTTTTTCTAGTGATTTTAGCGGTTTTATTTAGTTTTTATTCATGTAACACTAGTAATAGTATAAATAAAATAGATGTTTCTAACACTACTGTTAATTTTGATGTGAAGCGTTTTGATGTAGATTTTTACACATCAAAAAAGGAAAACCTAAAAGAATTAAAAGAAACATATCCTTATTTTTTTCCAGAAGAAATTTCAGATAGTCTTTCAATTTCAAAAATGAAAAATAAAGAAGAGTTAGAACTTTTTAATGAAACTCAACTTTTTTATAAAGATATTAATCCACTTAAAAGGCAACTAACCTCTTTGTTTAAGCATGTAAAATACTACAATCCAAAATTTGAAGCGCCAAATGTAGTTACGATGTTAACCAACATAGATTATGATAGTCGAGTAATTTATGCAGATAGTTTACTTATTATTTCTTTAGATGTTTATCTAGGCAAAAATCACAGGTTCTATAATGATTATCCAACTTATATTAAAGCGAATAATACTAAAAATCATATTATTGTAGATGTTGCTAACGAGATAATCAAAAGGCAAGTTCTACCTTCTAGAGAAAGAAGTTTTATTGCTAAAATGATTAATGAAGGAAAAAAAATGTACTTGTTAGATTTTTATTTACCAAATATTTCTGATATCGAAAAAATAGGATATCAAGAAGATAAATTTATGTGGATTAAAGAAAATGAAGAGCAAATTTGGGCGTATTTTATTGAAAAGAAACTACTTTTTAGTACCGATACAAAATTGAATAAGCGTTTTATAGAGGTAGCACCTTTTTCTAAGTTTTATATGGGGCAAGATAATTTATCTCCTGGTAGAGCTGGTGTTTGGTTAGGTTGGCAAATTGTTCGTTCTTATATGCAACAGAATGATGTATCTTTGCAAGAACTTTTAGAAATTAACGAATTAGATTTATATAAAAAATCTAAATATAAGCCTAGAAAATAATGTCAGTAAAACATAACTCAGAAATTAAATTTAACGTTGGTTTAGACGAAAATAAAGTGCCAGAAGAAATTTCTTGGACAGCCAAAGATGGTGGCATAGAAAATGAAACTTCTAAATCTATTATGATATCTGTTTGGGATCATAAAAAGAAAGATACATTACGTATGGATTTATGGACAAAAGATATGCCTGTAGATGAAATGAAACAGTTTTATCATCAAACTTTGGTATCAATGGCAGATACTTTTGAACGTGCCACAGATGATCAAAAAATGAGTGCTACAATGAGAGATTTTTGTGAATATTTTGCAGAAAAATTAGAGCTTAAAAAGTAGTAACTTTATAAAAGTATTTTAATTTAAAAAGGATGTATTTATTTACATCCTTTTTTTTTGGAGTTTCTTCAAAAAAAAAAGAGAGCATATATTAAAATATATGCTCTCTTTATAATTTTTATGGTTTTAGATTACTCTAAAGAACCAGAAGGTTTAATCTCTACTCTTCTGTTTAGTTGTCTACCACCAGCGTTTTCGTTAGAGAATTTAGGTCTAGATTCTCCAAATCCTTTTGCGCTAAGGTTATCACTACTAATACCTTCTTTAATCATGTATTTTCTAACTGCATTTGCTCTTCTTTGAGATAAGTACAAGTTATATCTATCACTGTTTCTGTCATCTGTATGTCCTTCAATAAGGAACTTAACATTTGGCACTTGTTTCATTAATTTAACAATCTTATCAATAGTACTAAAAGATATAGTTTTAATTCTATCACTGTTAGTATCAAAGTATATACTAGTTGCTAATAATGCAATTTGATTGTTAATGTTAGACGCATTGTTAGTATTTGGTTCTGGTTTAGGACAACCTCTGTTCTCTACAGTTCCTGGAGTTGCAGGACAAAGATCTTTACCATCCATAATACCGTCGCCATCAGAATCTACATTTAATGGGCAACCTTCGTTAGATTCAGGACCATATTCTAAAGGACATTTGTCTTTGTGGTCTGGTAAACCATCTTTATCAGAATCTACAGCTTTACCATTACCATAAACCATTACACCTGCAGGCGTATTTGGTTCTATGTCTAATTCATCCATTACACCATCTTTGTCGGTATCAACAATTTGAAATTTACCTCTATTGTCTCCGTTTTCGTCACCCCAAATGGTAAATACTTTCTTTTTTCCTAATTTAAAAGATACACCTATACTAGAAACAAAAAATGTTTCCCAATCTTGTTTATTAGATATTGCAGCATCTAAATGATCTTCGTAGTTAAAGTACATACCTGTTCTAAATTCTAAATCTAGTTTTTTATTTAATCTTCTTTTAAGACCAAATTGTGCAGATAAATAAATAGAACTAGCTGCATTTTGGCTATTTCTTGATGGATTAAATCCGAAATCTACAATTTCTACATTTCTACCATCAGAAAATCTTTCATATAATGTAGAGTTGTATTGATGATAACCAACACCAAAGTATCCTGCTGCGTGCCATTTTGAAGCTGCTGTTTGATATAAGTTTGTAAAACTAAAAATTAAATTTAGTTCTGCACCATAAGCTGCACCTTCAAAGTTTAAGTTATCTTGATTTACTACTTTGTTTTCTGAATAAAGTACAAAGTAGTTAGATTCATTAGAAAAATATTGAGCTCCACCAGAAATTTTATTGTAAGAAACTTTAAATTCTAAACCTAAAAGTGGGTTAAACATTTTATTTACATAAGCATAACCACCAAAGTTAAAGTAGTTGGTATCATCTCCTGTACCAATAGAACGCAAATCTCCGTGCATAATAAAGTTACTGAAACCACCACCAACAGCCCAACTGTTAGAGTTTTCTAAATCTATTCTATTTCCGTAAGTAATTTCGTCTGTAGTAAATTGACTAAATATTGCAGTGCTCGATAAACAAGTTAAAATTGCAATTAAAAAAATTCTCCTCATTGTGGGTATAGTATATAATATTTAACAAATTTGGGGGGAATTAATATCGGTGCAAAAGTATAATATTTTTTTTAATTATACTTTATTTTATTTATGATAAAATTGTAATCTTTTTTGTTGTTAACAAAGTCTATTTCAGACACATCTATAATTAATAAGTTCAGGTTTTCTTGCGTTGATATAAAGCTTTTATAACCGTCGTGTATTTTTTTTAGATATTCAGATTCAATATTTTGCTCGTATGTTCTTCCCCTTTTTTTAATATTCTCTAAAAGTCGCTCTGTGTTTTGATATAAGTACACATAAAGATCTGGTTTAGTAATTTCTTTATATATTAGATTAAACATTTTTCGATACAATAAGTACTCATCATTAGATAAAGTAACTTGCGCGAATATTAAAGATTTAAAAATATAATAATCTGAAACAATGAAGTTCTTAAATAAGTCGAATTGTGCTAAATCATCGCTAAGTTGTTGATATCGGTCGGCCAAAAAACTCATTTCTAAAGGGAAAGCGTATCTATCTTTATCTTCATAAAATTTAGGTAAAAACGGGTTGTCTGCAAATCTCTCTAATACTAATTTTGCATTAAATTCATCAGACATCATTTTAGCTAATGAAGTTTTACCAGCACCAATATTACCTTCTATTGCAATGTAATTGTATTTCTCTGTAATTGGTATTGGTCTTACCAATTGTTCGCTTATTTTTTCTATTTCAGATTGATCGGTGCAACCTTGTAAGCATACATTGATTTGTTTTTTTTCTATTGGATGAATTACATTAGATGCTATTTCTTCCAAAGGAACCATTACAAATTTTCTTTGTAACATTTTATAGTGTGGTACAATTAGATTTTTAGAAAATATAATTTCATCTTCAAATAATAAAACATCAATATCGATATTTCGATTTTCGTAATTTTCTGTTGATTTTCTCTCTCTACCTAGCTCTTGTTCAATAGATAAAACATCTTTAAGTAAAGTGTCTGGTGGTAAATATGTTGAGACTTTAATACATACATTGTAAAAGTCGTTACCTTCAAAACCCCAAGAAGCAGTTTTATAAATTGATGATATTTTTTGAATTGCGCCAATTTTGTCTCCAATTAAGTTGATCGCTTTTTGGAGGTTTTCTAGCTTATTTCCTTGGTTTGTGCCTAAAGATAAATATGTAATACGTTGAATTTTCATATAGAGAGTACAAAGAAAATAAAAGCATTTAGATTATTACGTTTTAAACAAAAAAAAATCGCCAAAATAATTTTGGCGATTTTTAGTATTTAGATAAAAAAGTTTAAAAATTAATCTTTTTTATTTTCTCTAGGTTTTCTGTCATCACGTCTGTTATCTCTTCCGCGGTTGTCTCTACCTCCAGAACGCTTATCGTCTCTTGGTGGTCTAGCAACATAACCTTCGGGCTTTTCTAATAAAGCTTTTCTAGAAACTTTTTCTTTTCTAGTTCTTGGGTCGATTCCGAAATATTTAACATCTAAAATGTCTCCTAATTTTACAACATCAGAAACATTGTCTGTGCGTTCCCAAGCAAGTTCACTTACGTGTAATAAAACTTCGTTTCCTGGAGCTTCTGTATATTCTACAACAGCACCAAAATCTAACATTTTAATTACTTTTACTTCGTAAACAGAACCCTTTTCTGGTTTAAACATCATAGATTCTATTTTAGAAATAACAGCCTCTATACCTTCTGGTTTTGTTCCTAAAATCTCTATAATTCCTTCTTCTGTTACAGCGTCTTCTGTAATTACAATTGTAGTTTCAGTTTCTTTCTGTAATTCTTGAATGTGTTTACCACCTGGTCCAATAAATGCACCAATTAATTCGTTAGGAATTCTTCTGTTAACCATTTTCGGTGCATGAGCTTTTACTTCTGCACTTGGCGCCTCAATAGTGTCAGTTAATTTACCTAAAATATGTAAACGACCATCACGAGCTTGTTTTAAAGCATTTACTAAAATCTCGTAACTTAATCCTTTAATTTTAATATCCATTTGACAAGCAGTAATACCTTCTGCAGTACCAGTTACTTTAAAATCCATATCACCTAAATGATCTTCATCACCTAAAATATCAGATAAAACTGCATAACGATCACCATCAGAAATTAATCCCATAGCAATACCAGAAACTGGTCTCGTTAATTTTACACCAGCATCCATTAAAGCCATTGTACCTGCACAAACTGTTGCCATAGAAGAAGAACCGTTAGATTCTAATACTTCTGATACAACTCTTACTGTATATGGGCAATCATCAGGAATCATTCCTTTTAAACCACGTTGTGCTAAATTACCATGACCAACTTCTCTTCGAGATGTTCCTCTTAATGGTCTAGCTTCACCTGTACAAAAAGGAGGGAAGTTATAGTGTAAATAGAAAGATTCTTCACCTTCATAAGATGGCATGTCTATTTTGTTAGCTTCTCTAGAAGTTCCTAAAGTTACTGTTGCTAATGCTTGGGTTTCACCACGAGTAAAAATAGAAGAACCGTGAGTAGATGGTAAGTAATCTACTTCACACCAAATTGGTCTAATTTCATCAGTTTTTCTTCCGTCTAAACGAATTCCTTCACTTAAAGTTAACTCTCTTACTGCTTCTTTTTCTGCTTTGCTGTAGTATTTAGATACTAAACCACCAAACTCTTCTAATTCTTCTTCTGTAAAAGTAGCAATTACTTCTTCTTTTACTTCTGCAAATGCAGCACCACGTTCTGCTTTAGAAGTTCCTTGTTTTGCAATAGCATAACATTTATCGTAAGCTAAATCGTGTATTTTTTTTGCTAATTCTTCATTTTGTTCTGCAGTAGCGTACTCACGTACTTCTTTTTTACCAAAAGCTTCTGCTAAAGCAACTTGTGCTTTAATTTGAACTTTAATAGATTCGTGTGCAAATTTAATTGCATCTGCCATTTCTTCTTCAGAAATTTCATCCATTTCACCTTCTACCATCATAACAGAATCTGCAGAGGCACCAATCATCATATCGATATCAGATTCTGCTAATTGTGCTCTACTTGGGTTGATAACGAATTCTCCGTTTACTCTTGCAACACGTGCTTCAGAAATTGGGCATTCGAAAGGAAAGTCACTTAATTGTATAGCGGCAGAAGCAGCTAAACCTGCTAATGCATCTGGCATAACATCTTCATCATGAGACATTAACTGTATCATAACTTGAGTTTCTGCGTGGTAATCTTTTGGAAACAACGGACGTAAAACTCTGTCTACTAAACGCATTGTTAATACTTCACCATCACTTGGTCTTGCTTCTCTTTTAAAGAAACCACCAGGATAACGACCTGCAGCTGCAAATTTTTCTCTATAATCTACCGTAAGAGGTAAAAAGTCTACATCTGCTTGTTTGTAATTAGATACTACTGTACATAATAACATTGCTTTTCCCATTTGAACAACAACAGAACCGTGTGCTTGTTTTGCTAATTTACCGGTTTCTAATGAGATGGTTCTTCCATCACCAAGGTCTATAACCTCTTTAAATACTTTTGGAATCATAAAATTTTAATTCTAATTTTTTAATACTTTGTGTTGTTGTGTTGTTGTTTGTTGTTGCAATGGAAATTCAAAAATGCTGTTACTATTTTTGATTTTTTATATTGTTGCTGATGTAGTTAGCATCAGACTTTTTAAATTTATTGTAATAAAAAAGAGGCACGTTTATAGAGCCTCTTTTTTGTAAGAATTATTTTCTAATTCCTAATTCTTTGATAATCGCACGATATCTGTTGATTTCAGTTTTCTTTAGATAATCTAATAAACTTCTACGTTTACCTACCATCATTACTAATGAACGCTCTGTATTAAAATCTTTACGATTTCTTTTTAAATGCTCTGTTAAATGGTTAATTCTGTGCGTAAATAACGCGATTTGCCCTTCTGAAGAACCAGTATCGTTTTTTCCTTTACCGTGTTTTTCGAAAATGCTTTCTTTAACTTCTTTAGTTAAGTACATGCCAATATTATTTAAATGATTATTATGTATATCAACGAAATTTTTTCATTGAAGGTGCAAATATACTATTATTTTTCTGATAAAAATAAATCTTGTATAAAGAAATTGCAATACAGTAATCTCATTTTAATGGCTTGATATCCTATATCTTAATAGGATAATAATATATTAAGATATTAACTTTACGATACATTGATTAATTATTAAAGAAATTCATAAAACCAGTACTTTTTATTAAGTATATTTTACCAAATTGTCAATTCTTTTATAAAAAATGCGATATAATTTGTTTGTCTCAATATAATCTTTAGATTTGTCACATTAATAAAGAGAATCAATATGTTAAATAACACTTGGGCACGTTTCTATTTTTACTTTTACTTTTTTAGTAAGAGGAGAGACTTTGTATCATGTTATTAAACAGAATAAAAAATATATAAAGTCTCGAATTTAATTCGAGACTTTTTTTTTGATATCAATTCATGAAAAAAGTAATCGCCATACAAGGAGCCGAAGGTTCAAATCATCATAAAGTTGCAAGAGACTTTTATGGTGCATCTATAGATTTAATAGAATGCATGTCTTTTGATACTTTGGTAGATAACTTATTAGATGCAACAGCAAGCCTTGGTGTTATGGCTATCGAAAATACAATTGCAGGTTCTATTATACCAAATTATGCATTAATTGATAAAAATAATTTACATATTACCGGTGAAGAATATCTAAATATTCACCACCATTTAATGGCTTTAGAAGGTCAGAAAATAGAAGACATCAAAGAGGTTTGGTCGCATCCGATGGCGTTATTACAATGTAAGGAGTTCTTTAAAAAATATCCGCAGATAAAATTAGTAGAAGATGTAGATACTGCAGAAGTAGCAAAAAGAATTTCTAAAGAAAATTTAGTGGGTATTGCAGCTATTGCTCCAAAAATTGCTGCAGAAATTTTTAATTTAGAGGTAATAGAAGATGAAATTCAAACAATAAAAGATAATGCAACAAGATTTGTAATTGTACAAACAACAGCGCCAGAAATAAACGAAAAAGTTAATAAGGCATCTTTAAAATTTCAATTAGATCATAAAAGAGGAAGTTTAGCGGCAATATTAAATGTGTTAAGCGATTGTAAAATGAATTTAACTAAAATTCAATCTTTACCGGTTATAGAATCTCCTTGGAAATATTCATTTTTTGTTGATGTTACTTTTGATGCTTACAAAGATTACGAAAAAGCAAAAGCTATTATAGAAATAATGGCAGAAGAATTTAAGATATTAGGAACGTATAAAAATGGGAGAAAATGATTAAAGCTGCCAAAAGATTAGATACAGTACAAGAATATTATTTCTCTAAAAAATTAAGAGAAGTTAGAGGTTTAGCTGCTGCAGGAAAACCAATTATTAATATGGGAATTGGTTCTCCGGATTTACAACCGCCAACAAAAGTATTAGACGCAATTTCTAATAGTTTGGGTGATTCGAGTGCACATAAATATCAATCTTACCAAGGTTTACCAGAATTAAGAAATGCAATTTCAAGTTTTTATAAAAGCAAGTTTTCTGTAGATGCAAATCCAGAAAATGAAATTTTGCCTTTAATGGGAAGTAAAGAAGGGATTATGCATATTTCTATGGCTTTTTTAAACGAAGGCGATAAAGTTTTAATTCCGAATCCTGGTTATCCAACGTATACATCTGTAACAAAATTGGTGGGTGCAGAACCATTGTTTTACAATTTAAGTGATGCAACTAATTGGCAACCAGATTTTGAAACATTAGAAAATCTAGATTTATCTAATGTAAAAATTATGTGGGTAAATTATCCGCATATGCCAACAGGTACAGATGCAACATTAATAACTTTTCAAAAATTAGTAGCATTTGGTAAAAAGCATAATATTTTAATTGTAAATGATAATCCGTATAGTTTTATTTTAAATGATAATCCTATTAGTATTTTACAAGTTGATGGCGCAAAAGAAATTGCTTTAGAATTGAATTCTTTAAGTAAAACTTTTAATATGGCTGGTTGGCGAGTTGGAATGTTGTTAGGAAATGCAACATATATCGACGAAGTTTTAAAAGTAAAATCGAACATGGATTCTGGTATGTTTTACGGAATTCAAAAAGGAGCAATAGAAGCTTTACAATTATCTGATAGTTGGTTTTCTGATCAAAATAAAATTTATGAAGAACGCAGAAATCTAATTTGGCAATTAGCAGATAAATTAGATGCTACTTATAATAAAAATGCAACAGGCTTATTTGTTTGGGCAAAAATACCCGAAGGAAAAAAATCTGAAGAAGTTACAGATGCAGTTTTATACGATAAAGATATTTTTATAACACCAGGAACCATTTTCGGTTCGCAAGGAGAAGGATATATTCGTTTTTCATTGTGTGTAACAACAGATATAATTAAAGAAGCAATATCAAGATTATAGATTATGAAAAATATATACATGATTGGTATTGGTTTAATTGGCGGTAGTTTTGCTGTCGATATAAAAAATAACAATCCAGAAGTTAAAATTTACGGAATTGATGCCAATGAAAACCATTTAGACGAAGCTCTAAAATTAGGTGTAATAGAAGAAAAAGCAACTTTAGATAATTTAGAAAATGCCGATTTGGTAATTGTGTCGATTCCGGTAGATGCAACTGTAAAATTATTACCAATAATTTTAGATAAAATTTCTGATAATACGTTGGTTGTAGATGCAGGCTCAACAAAAGAAGCAATTTGTAAAGTGGTTGAACATCATCCAAAAAGAAGAAATTTTTTAGCAGCACACCCAATTGCAGGAACAGAAAATTCAGGGCCATCAGCAGCAATTTCTGGCTTATACAAAGGGAAAACGAACATTATTTGCGAGGTAGAAAAAACAACTTTTAAATTGCAAGAAAAAGCATTAGACCTTTTTAGAGCTATTGGAATGCGTATTCGTTACATGGATCCTGTTTCGCATGACAAGCATATTGCGTATGTTTCGCACTTATCTCACATTAGCGCATTTATGTTAGGTAAAACAGTAATAAATAAAGAAAAAAACGAGCGCGATATTTTTGATATGGCAGGTTCTGGTTTTGCATCAACAGTGCGTTTGGCAAAAAGTTCGCCAGCAATGTGGACACCAATTTTTAAACAAAACAAAGAAAACGTAATAGAAACGTTAGAAGAATACATCAATAATTTACAAAAATTTAAAGAATTGATGCAACAAGATAATTTCTCTGAAATTTTTAACGAAATGGAGAATACAAATTATATAAAACAAATTTTAAACGGCATAAAATAAGAGCCAAAACAAGTAGAACAATGAAGAATACAAAAGAATTAAGAACATGGTTGGATGATATGAAACTAGATCATCCACTAGTAATAGCAGGGCCTTGTAGTGCAGAAACCGAAGAACAGGTTTTAAAAATCGCACACGAATTAAAAGATTCTGATGTAAACTATTATAGAGCAGGAATTTGGAAACCTAGAACAAGACCAGGAAATTTTGAAGGTGTTGGTGCATTAGGTTTAGGTTGGCTTAAAAAAGTAAAAGAACAAACAGGCATGAAAACCTGTACAGAAGTTGCCAATGCAGCGCACTGTAAATTAGCCATAGAACATGATGTAGATTTACTTTGGATTGGTGCAAGAACAGCTGTATCACCATTTATTATGCAAGAAATTGCAGATGCCTTACACGGTACAGATAAAATTGTTTTAGTAAAAAACCCAATAAACCCAGATTTGGCTTTATGGTTAGGTGGTATCGAGCGTTTGTATACAGCAGATATTAAAAATTTAGGAGCAATTCATAGAGGTTTTTCTACATACGAAAAAACAAAATATAGAAATGTTCCAGAATGGCAAATTGCTATCGAGTTTCAAAATAAATTTCCAGATTTACCATTAATTTGCGACCCATCTCATATTACAGGTAACAGAGAAATGATTTTTGATGTTTCTCAAACTGCCTTAGATTTAAACTTCGATGGTTTAATGATAGAAACACATTTCGATCCAGATAACGCATGGTCAGATGCTGCACAACAAGTTACACCAACGAAGTTAAAGCAAATCATGGAAGATCTAAAAATTAGAAAAGAAACAAACACAGAAGCAGAATACAAAAGCAGTTTAGATAACCTAAGAGCGCAAATTAACGTGGTAGATAACCAGTTGGTAGAAACTTTAGGAAAACGAATGAAAATTGCAGATCAAATTGGTGCTTTAAAGAAAGATAAAAACGTTGCAGTTTTACAATCGAAACGATGGAACGAAATCTTAGGAAACATGATTTTAGAAGGTGAAAGTAAAGGATTAAGTGAAGAGTTTGTTTTAAAAATGTTTAAAGCAATTCATCAAGAATCTATCAATCATCAAGAAAAAATTATTAAAGGATAGTTTTTGGGCGTTACCACAAGGGTCAGGCTTTCGTTGCTCGCTTTTTTTGTAGAAAAAACAAAAAAGAGCTCAAACAAACCACTCAATCCTTAACGCGTAGCGCAAACTATAAAAGTAAGTTCATAAAAATTAGAATCCTTCAAGCATAAAAACTTGAAGGATTTTTTTATGGATTTATTCAATCTAAAATTCTTAAGTATTTAAAAATAAAGATCAAAAACTTACACTTAACTTAAAGTTCTCGATACAATTATCTTATAAATTCGAAAATCATAAGAACTGATAACTAAATTAATTTAAAATTCTGCATCTTTGTATTAATGACAGGAATCGTATACAAATCTACAGGAAGTTGGTATCAAGTAAAATCTACAGAAGGAGATTTTTATAAATGTAGAATCAAAGGAAAGTTTAGAATCAAAGGAATTAAAAGCACCAATCCTATTGCCGTAGGAGACAATGTTGTATTCGATATCGAAAAAAAAGGAGACGAAGAAACAGGTGTTATTAAAAAGATTTTAGACAGAGATAACTTTATAGTTAGAAAATCTGTGAATCTTTCTAAGCAAACACATATTATTGCCGCTAATGTAGATCAGGTTTTTTTGTTAATTACAATTAATAATCCGCCCACTTTCACAACTTTTATAGATCGTTTTTTGGTTTCTACAAGAGCCTACAGAATAGATACCGTTTTAGTTTTTAATAAAATAGATTCGTACGAAATAGAAGAAAGAGCAGAAATTTTATACTTAAAAGACATTTACCAAGCAATTGGTTATACTTGTATAGAGGTTTCTGCAACCGAAAACAAAAATGTAGATCAAGTAAAAGAATTAATGCTAGGCAAAACATCTATGTTTGTTGGGCATTCTGGTGTTGGTAAATCTACATTAGTAAATGCTGTAGAACCAACTTTAGACCTAAAAACTAAAGAAATTTCCGATCAACATAGTCAAGGAAAACACACTACAACATTTGCAGAAATGTTCGATTTAAGTTTCAATGCAAAAATTATAGACACACCAGGAATTAAAGGTTTTGGAGTTGTAGATATAGACAAATACGAACTTGGCGATTATTTTCCTGAATTTTTTGCATTAAAGCAAGATTGTAAATTTAACAATTGTATACATACTAAAGAGCCGCAATGTGCGGTAAAAGATGCTCTAGAAAATGAAGAAATTTCGTGGTCTCGCTATAAAAGTTACCTTCAAATATTAAACGGAGAAGAAGAAAAAGAACATTTTAGAACAGATGTTTGGAATGAAGAAGACAACGAATAGCTGTTTTGTAAAATTTAAATTCTTATGAAAGTTGTTATACAAAGAGTTACAGAAGCAAGTGTAACCATAAATAAAATTAAAGTAGCAGCAATTAACCAAGGACTTTTAATTCTAGTTGGTATTGTAAACGAAGACACGCAAGAAGATATCAATTGGTTAGTGCGTAAAGTTACAAACCTTAGAATTTTTAATGATGAAAACGGTGTAATGAATCAGTCTCTTTTAGATGCTAAAGGCGACGTAATCGTTGTAAGTCAGTTTACTTTACATGCTTCGACCAAAAAAGGAAATAGGCCAAGTTATATTAAAGCTGCAAAACCAGATGTTGCAATTCCGTTGTACGAAAACTTTGTAAAAACTCTTCAAAAAAATATCGATAAACAAGTGCAAACAGGTGAGTTTGGTGCAGACATGAAAGTAGCACTTTTAAATGATGGTCCAGTTACAATTATCATAGATTCTAAAAACAAAGAATAGTTTTGATGAATTATTTCGATGCACATACGCATACTTTTTCTAAAGAAGAAAATGTTTTGTCTGTTGTAAATAAATTTCCTGTATCAGAAAATTTTTCGCATCCATTTTCAATTGGTATTCATCCTTGGTTTATTAAAGTAAAAACACTTAATACAGAATTTACCGTTTTAGAAGAAAAGATACAGCATAAAAATTGTTTAGCTATAGGAGAGTGCGGTTTAGATAAATTAACAGAGGTCAATTTTCAAACTCAGAAAGAAGTATTTGTTACACAAATTCAATTGTCAGAAAAATATAAAAAGCCTTTAATAATTCATTGTGTTAAAGCATATCAAGAAATAATTGAGTTTAAAAAAACATTAAAACCTAAACAGGTTTGGGTGCTTCACGGATTTAATAAAAGCTTGCAACTTGCAGAAAGTTGTCTTAAAAACGGAATTATATTGTCTTTTGGAAAGGCAATTATCAATAGAAATAAAGTAGCAGAGGTTTTTAAAAAATTGCCATTAAACGCTATTCTTTTAGAAACAGATAATAATGATGTAACTATTTTTGATGTTTACAAAAAAGCATCAGAAATTAAAAATATTGAAGTAACAGAACTTCAAAAGCAAGTAGAGCAAAATTTTAAAAATATATTTATTTAATGAGTTGGTTAGAGCGCACGGAGTTATTGGTGCAAAAAGAAGGTTTAGAAAAATTAAAAAATGCCAATATTTTAGTAGTTGGTTTAGGTGGTGTTGGTTCTTATGCAGCAGAATTTATAGCTAGAGCAGGTGTAAATAAAATGACAATTGTAGATGGTGATGTTTTTGATGAAACAAATAAAAACAGACAATTACCAGCTTTAAACTCTACAATTGGTAAGCCAAAAGTAACGGTTTTAGCAGAAAGATTAAAAGATATCAATCCTACTATAGAATTAACAGTTTTGCAAGAATTTTTATCTCCAGAAAGAGCTTATGAAATTGTATCTAAAGATTTTGATTATGTATTAGATTGTATAGATAGTATTACACCAAAAGTTAATTTAATTGTAGCAGCTAGAAGAAAAAAAGTTAAAATTATTTCTTCTATGGGCGCCGGTGGTAAATTAGATGCAACTAAAATTAAGGTAAAAGATATTTCTAAAACTAAAAATTGTACAATGGCAAGAGTTTTAAGAAAACGACTAAAAGAAAGAAAGGTAGATAAGGGTGTTAAAGCTGTTTTTTCTGATGAAGTTCAAATTCCGGAGAGTGTAAAAATTACAGACGGAACCAACTTTAAGAAATCTTACTATGGTACAATAAGCTTTATGCCTGCAGCGTTTGGTTTGCAAGCAGCAGCACATGTTGTTAATTTTATTATAAAAAAGTAAAAAATATTTTCCAAGGAAAATAAAAGCGTTGTATATTTGCCATGGAAAATATTTTAAACTAATTAAATTAAAGTAATATGAAAAAAGTAGTTTTATCATTAGTATTAGTAGCATCAGTTTTAACTGCATGTAAAAGTGAAAAGAAAGAAAAAGTAGAAGCTAAAGAAGAAGTAAAAGTAGAAGCTACGCAAGATTTAAATAATGTAGATGTTGCTAGTTCTGTAATTACTTGGAAAGGTACAAAGCCAACAGGTGCACACAACGGTACAATTATGTTAAAAGAAGGCTCTTTAAACGTAGAAGAAGGTAAGTTAGTTGGTGGTACTTTTGTTGTTGATATGTCTTCTATGAAAAACGAAGATTTAGATGCAGAAGGTGGTGCAAAATTAGTTGGGCATTTATCTGCGCCAGACTTTTTTGATGTTGCAACATACCCAATGTCTAAATTTGTTATTACTAATGTAGAAGAAGCAGAAGGTAAATTAGCTGTAACTGGTAATTTAACAGTAAAAGATGTTACAAAAAGTATAACAATACCTGCTACGTTAACTACAGAAGGAAATGTAACAACATTTAAAAGTGAAAAATTTAATGTAGATAGAGCAGATTTTAATGTAAAATACGGTTCTAAAAAATTCTTCGATAACTTAAAAGATAAGTTTATTGATGATATGATTGAGTTTTCTTTTACAGTTAACACAAAAGCATAATTTGATTTAAACTTTAAATCGAAAAAATTATAAACCCAAAACGTAAGTTTTGGGTTTTCTTTTTATATTGCATCGCTATAAAAAAATGTTGCATGAAAAAAAGTTCTTACCTGGCATTCATTTGCCTATTTTTTACCTTTTACATAATTAAGGCCCAAGAAACTGATTACTCTTACCAATCTATACCAGTTAATTTATTAGAAAATGCAAATGCAGTTGTAAGAGATAATTCTATAGAAATTACAATAGAAGATTTCGATAGAATGACTGTTCATATAAGAGAAGTTGTAACTGTTCTAAATAAATTAGGTAATGTAGATGCTAGATTAGTAGAAGGTTATGATGAAGACACAAAGATTACAGATTTATCTGTAAAAGTTTTTGATGCTAATGGTACAGAAATCAAAAAGTATAAAAAAAGAGATTTTACAGATGTAAGTGCTGTTGATGGCGGTACATTATACTCAGACTCTAGAGTAAAATACATAGATTATACACCAATATCTTATCCTTATACAATTGTTTTCGAATCCGAATATAAAACATCAACAACGGGTTTTATACCTTGGTGGCAACCTATAAATGGTTATTATGTTTCAGTCGAAAAAAGTTCGTATAAAATTAATAATCCAAAGAAAATTCCGTGGAGAACAAAAAAAACAAACTTTAAAGATTTTGCAGTAAAAGAATTAGAAAATGATTCTGAAATACTTTTTACACTAGAAAATCAACCAGGTTATAAACAAGAAAATTCAGCAGTTCATTACAGAGAAATATTACCAAAAGCTTTAATTGCATTAAATAATTTTTATTTAAAAGGTGTGCCAGGGTCTTATAAGAATTGGCAAGAATTTGGGTTATGGATGCATTCAAAACTATTAAATGGTAGAGATGCGTTAGACCAAAGTACAGTTACAATAATTAAAAACTTAGTAAAAGATATCGAAGATCCTATAGAAAAGGCAAAACTAGTGTATCAATATATGCAAAACAAAACAAGATACATAAGTGTACAAGTAGGTATTGGTGGTTGGGAACCAATAGCAGCGAAAGAAGTAGACAGAGTCGGTTATGGAGATTGTAAGGGTTTAACCAATTACACAAAGGCTTTGTTAAATGTTGCTGGCGTTACATCTTACTATACAGTTGTTTATGCTGATGAGAAAAGGGACATTGATAAAGATTTTACATCTATACAAGGAAATCATGTGATTTTAAATATTCCTACCAAAAATAAAGATGTTTGGTTAGAATGTACAAGTCAAGATATGCCTTTTGGTTTTTTAGGCGATTTTACACATGATAGAAACGTGCTAGTTGTAACACCAGAAGGTGGTGTTATTAAAAGAACAGCTTCTTATAAGGATGAAAAAAATTTACAAGTAACTTCTGCTGATATTCAGTTAAATAAAGATGGATCTTTAAAAGCTACATTAAATATTGTTTCAAAAGGATTACAATATGATGATAAACAAAATTTTGATTCTTACACGAACGAAGAGTTAATTAAAATTTATAAATCTAATATTTGGTCTTATAATAATAACACTGATATAGAATCTGTAAAGCTTAAGAATGATAAAAAAGAGATAATATTTGAAGAGGATATAATTTTAAATGTAAAAAATTATGCATCTACATCACAATCTGAATATTTGTTTAGAGTAAATGTATTCAACAGAAATAATTATGTGCCAAAAAGGTACCGAAAAAGAAAATTACCACTTAAAATTTATAGAGGCTATAAAGACGAAGACACATACAAAATAACCTTGCCAGAAAATTACGTATTGAGCGTGCTTCCTTCAGAAAAAATAATTAATTCAAAGTTTGGTACGTATAAAGTTTCATTTACAAAGATTAATGAAAAATCTTTTATCTATAACAAAACACTAATTATAAAAGAAGGTACTTATTCTAAAGAAGATTATAAATCTTACAGAACTTTTAGAAGAAGTATTGCCAAATATGAAAATTTAAGAATCGCAATAAATAAAAATTAATGAAAATGAAAAAAGTATTACCTCTACTATTATTATTAACAACCCAACTATCTATACTTGCCCAAGATTATAAATTTGGTAAAGTGAGTAAAGAAGAACTAGAAGAAAAATTTTATCCTCTAGATTCTACAGCAGATGCTGCTTACCTCTTTAAAAAAAGAAGAACTTATTATGATTATATAACTAATAATGGTTTTCAATTGGTAACAGAGTTTCATGAAAGAATAAAGGTTTATAATAAAGAAGGCTTTAACATGGCAACCAAAGAAGTTGTTTATTATAAACCAGAATCTGGAGAAAGTGAATCTGTAAGTTCTATTAAAGGATATACTTTTAATTTAAATGGTAATAAAATTGAAAAAGAAAAGTTATCTACCAAAAGTATTTTTACAGAAAATATTAGCAAATTTAGAAGTGTTAAAAAGATTAGCATGCCTAAAGTTAAAGAGGGGTCTATAATAGAGTTAAGATATAAAGTTTATTCGCCTTATGTACAATCAATATCAGATTTAAAACTGCAGTATCATATACCAGTTAAAAAACTAGATTACAGTGTAGAAATCCCAGAATATTATATTTTTAAGAAAAATACAATTGGTTATTATCCTGTAAAACAAATTAAAACTTCTAAAAACGGCAAGATTGGAGATACCAATTATAAGATTGAAGTTACAAGTTTCGTGGAAGAAAACATACCGGCTTTAAAAAATGATGAACCATTTGTTAGTAGTGTAAAAAACTATAGATCTGGTTTAAAATTCGAATTAACTCAAACAAACTTTATTAGTATCGGTGGAGATTTTAAATCTTACTCAAGCTCTTGGGAACAAGTCGCAAAGCAAATTTATAAATCTTCTAGCTTCGGAGGAGAGTTGTCAAAATCGAGTTATTATAAAGACGATTTAAATAAGATTTTAGCAGAAAGTAAAACAGAGGTAGATAAATTATTGAATATTTACAATTTTGTTAAACAAAGAGTTAAATGGAATGAATATTATGGTATTTATTCTGATAAAGGTGTAAGGAAAGCTTTTAAAGATAGAGTAGGTAATGTTGCAGATATTAATTTAATGCTAACATCTATGTTGCGTACTTCTGGCTTAAATGCAGACCCTGTTTTAGTAAGTACAAGGGCAAACGGAGTGCCTTTTTTTCCAACAATAGACGGTTTTAATTATGTTATTTCTGCTGTAGAACTAAATTCTGGAGGTATAGTTTTACTTGATGCTACAGAGCCATATAGTACGCCAAATATTTTACCTAGAAGAGCATTGAATTGGAATGGTAGAAGAATCACAAAAGATGGTAACTCATCTTGGGTAAAATTAGCTACAACAAAACACGCAACAGAAGATAATAATATAATGGTTAATATTTCTGATGATTTAATGATTAGCGGTCTTTACAGAACAAAGTTTAGTAATTTAAGTGCTTTAACTTATAGAAAAAACCACAATCACTTAACAGAAGAAGCTGTTGTAACAGGTTTAGAGCAAAAAACAAATGTAGAAATAGAAGATATTAAAATTTTAAATGATAAAAACATTTATAAGATACCTACAAGAACTATAAAATTTAATAGCGACGGATTGATAGAAAGTATAAATGGTAAATTATATATAGAACCATTATTATTTTTAACAGAACGTAGAAATCCTTTTAAATTAGAAGAAAGAAAGTTTCCGGTTGATTTTACAACACCATGGAAAGTGAAAAATGTAGTTTCAATTAAAATACCCGAAGGTTATAAGGTTGAAGCTGTACCAGAAAGTTTTGCGATTGGCTTACCAGATAATTTAGGAGTTTTTAAATATCAGATTCAAGAGAATGCAGGTAAAATTAGTACGATTAGTAGTATGCAATTTAATACAGCAATTGTATCTCCGCAGTATTACGAAAGTTTAAAAAAGTTTTATGGTGATTTAGTGAAAAAGCAAACTGAAAAAATTGTTTTGATAAAAATTTAAGCTAAAAAGTTAATTATATAAACCCAAAACGAAAGTTTTGGGTTTTCTTTTTTTATGGTTTTTTTAAGAAGGAAACCCTAACATGTTTCCCATGCCAACAGTAAATAGCCAGCAGCCATAAATACTATGTTCTACACTAACTAAAAAGGTAGATTTTGTTTTATTGTAGGTGTATGCAAATAGAAGTCCTCCAATAAAAGTTAAAATTAAAACCAATGTATTTTTAAATAGTAAATGAGCAAGAGAAAACAAAAAAGCATTTATAAAAAGAAATAATTTCTCATTTTTAAACAATTCTAGATAGCGTTTAAAAAAGAAATTTCGGTAAAGTAATTCTTGCGGGTATACAGAAAAAACCGAATAAAAAAGAAGTATTAAAATCCATAAAAGTGGTTTGTTCAAAACAACTATAAAGAGGTTTTTAGGAGCTGTAAAGTAAACATAAAAAGAGGTGATGATTGCTATCAAGAACAGCTTTATCATGGTTGATTTCCAAAAAAATCTCCAATCAATATTTTTCGAAATTCTTAATTTTACGTTTTCAACTTTAAGTAGAATGTATAAAATGTAAAAAAAAACAAGCAGACCAATTGTAAGTTTAATAATAGCATTATAAGTAAAAACAAAACTAATAGGAATCATTAAAAATAAAATTAATAGCTCTAATAGTTTGTAGTTTTTAGTCTGCATATTTATAAATTTATAGCTGTTGTATTTTTAACTTGCTCGATTGCAAAAGTACTATGCGTACTGCCAATGTATTTGATAGCAGTAAGTTTTGTTATCATAAAATTTCTATAAGTTTCCATGTCTTTAACATAGATTTTTAAAATATAATCGTAATCTCCACTTACATGAAAACATTCGGAAACTTCTTCTAATTTTAAAATTTCATTTTCAAAAGTATGTACATATTCTTTAGAGTGCTGAATTAATTTTACATGGCAAAACACTAAAAAAGATTTATCAATTTTATTTTTATTTACAATTGCAACATACTTTTCTATTACATTTTGATTTTCTAGTTTTTTTATTCTTTCATAAATAGCTGTAATAGATAGATTTAGTTGTAAAGATAATTGTTTGGTAGTTTGTTTACTATCTACTTGTAATAAATTTATAAGTTTTTTGTCTATCGTGTCTAACATATAATTTTCTAAAATTTTAAATGAATTAAATTTTTTTTAGATATTAAAATTACTAATTGATTTAAAAATAGAAAAAAAATCTAAATTTTGAATATTAAATTGTTTTTATTTCTTAAAAACCGTCTTTTTGTGTAAATAAAACTATACTTATGAAATTCAATCCAGCAGATAAAATTCAAGATTTACAATATTTCGGAGAGTTTGGAGGCGTTAACCCTTCAATTTCAGATTCATCTACTTATACATTCCTATCAGCAAAAACGATGTTCGATACTTTCGAAGGAAATGCAGACGGATGTTATTTATATTCTCGCCATTCTACACCAAGTAATTTGTATTTAGGAGAAGCTTTGGCGGCTATGGAAGGTACAGAAACTGCAAATGTAGCAGCATCCGGAATGGGAGCAATCACTCCTGTTTTATTGCAGTTAGTTGGCTCCGGAGAACACATTGTTTCAAGTAGAACAATTTATGGCGGAACGTATGCTTTTTTAAAGAACTTTACACCAAGATTAGGTATAGATACTTCATTTGTAGATATCACTAAGCTAGATGTTGTAGAAGCTGCAATTACAGATAAAACAAAGGTTTTGTATTGCGAATCTGTAAGTAATCCGCTTTTAGAGGTTGCAGATATCGAAGGTTTATCTGCTTTGGCAAAAAAGTATAATTTAAAATTAGTAGTAGATAATACATTTTCTCCACTATCTATTTCTCCGGCTAAATTAGGTGCAGATGTTGTAGTACATAGTTTAACAAAATTTATCAATGGTTCTTCAGATACTGTTGGTGGCGTAGTTTGTGGTACGCAAGATTTTATTAACGATTTACGAAACGTAAATGATGGCGCAAGCATGTTGCTAGGTTCTACTATGGATAGTTTAAGAGCTTCTTCTATTCTTAAAAATTTAAGAACTTTACATATTAGAATGAAACAACACAGCTTTAATGCTGCTTTTTTAGCTGATAAATTTGAGACTGATGGCTTAAAAACAGTATATCCGGGTTTACAATCGCATTCGTCACATGAATTATTTAAGTCCATGATGAATGCCGAATATGGTTTTGGTGGAATGTTAACTATTGATGCAGGTTCTCTTGAAAAAGCGAATGAATTAATGGAGTTGATGCAACACAAAAACTTAGGGTATTTGGCTGTAAGTTTAGGTTTTTATAAAACATTGTTTTCTGCACCAGGCAGCTCTACATCATCAGAAATACCCGAAGAAGAACAAAAAGAAATGGGGTTGTCTGACGGATTGATACGTTTTTCTATTGGTTTAGATAATGATATCGAGCGTACATATGCAATGATGAAAACCTGTATGAAAGAAGTTGGTATTCTATAAATATTTAACGAATTCTTTAAAATAGTAAACTGTAATTAAAGCTAATTTAATTTATTAGTAAAAAATATCTTAAAAAGGCTTTAAATTACAGTTTTAGCAAGAATTTAGATTTGTGTAATTCTTTACAAAATCGTAACATTACACATCAAAATTTATAGTACATGGAAAGCCAAAATATCAAACCAACAAATCCTCAAGACGAAAACATTATAGAAAATAAAGAACTCAATATTTGGGAAGCTTTAATACCTGTTTTTGCTTTGGTGGGCATGTTGTTTTATAATGTTTTTTATGTGTATGGTGATGATGCTTTAAGTGGTAGTAATCAATTTATATTATTATTAGGTGCAGCAGTTGCAGCTATAGTTGGTTTCAAAAATAAAGTGTCTTACAAACAAATGATAGAAGAGGTTGCAGAAAATGTAAAATCTACTTCGGGTGCTATTCTAATTTTATTAATGGTTGGTGCTTTGGCAGGAACTTGGTTAATAAGTGGTATTATTCCTTCTATGATTTATTACGGATTACAAATCTTAAATCCGACGATATTTTTAGCAGCTTCTGTAATAATTTGTGCAATAATTTCTATTGCAACAGGTAGTTCTTGGACAACCTCTGCAACGGTTGGTATTGCTTTAATAGGTATTGGTAACACATTAGGTATTTCTGCAGGTATGACTGCAGGTGCTGTATTATCGGGTGCTTATTTTGGTGATAAAATGTCACCATTATCAGATACAACAAACTTGGCACCAACAATGGCTGGTGGAGATTTGTTTTCTCATATTAAATACATGTCTTTAACAACGGTACCAACAATTTTGGTAACACTTTTGGTGTTTATTATTATTGGTTTTTCTATAGAAACTACAGGGTCTCCAGATGTGTCAGATAAGTTAATGGCAATAGATGCAGCTTTTAATATTTCGCCTTGGCTTTTTATTGTGCCAGCAATTGTAATTTTTATGATTGTTAAAAAAACAGAACCTTTAATTGCACTATTGGTTGGTACACTTCTAGCTGGTGTTGTAGCAGTTATTGCACAGCCAGAAATTGTTTTAAATGTTGCAGGTGCAGATACACTTTCGTTTAACTCGGCTTATAAAGGTGTTATGAACGCAATTACTGTAGATTCTGCGGTAGAAACTACAAGTGCCGAGTTAAATGATTTATTTACTGCCGGCGGAATGAGCGGAATGTTAGGAACTATTTGGTTAATAATTTGTGCAATGGTTTTTGGTGGCGTAATGGATGCAATAGGTGCTTTGTCTAGAATTAGCAAAGCGTTATTGAGTTTGGCTTCTTCTGTTTTCGGACTTTTTGCGAGTACAGTAGCAAGTTGTTTGGCTTTAAATGTTACAGCTTCAGATCAATATTTAGCAATTGTGGTTCCTGGTAAAATGTTTAAAAAAGCTTACGAAGAAAAAGGTTTAGCGCCAGAAAATTTAAGTAGAACTTTAGAAGACTCTGGTACTGTAACGTCTGTTTTAATTCCTTGGAATACCTGTGGTGCATACCAATCTGGTGTTTTGGGTGTTTCTGTAGCAGAATACTTTTTCTTTGCAATTTTTAATTGGTTAAGTCCTTTTATGACGTTGTTATTTGCTGCATTTAACATCAAAATTAAACAATTAGTTAAAAAATAGACTTTAAAACATGATTGTAAAAGCCATTATTTCTGATGCTGAAAGGTTATCAGAAATTGCAATGCAATCTAAAGCAGTTTGGGGTTATTCTAATGATGATTTAGAAACTTGGAGAGAAGACTTAACAATTACACCTAAAATTTTTGATGAAAATTATATTTGTAAATATGTATTGGATTCTAAAATTGTAGGTTTTTACGTTTTAAATAGTTCTAATTTAGATGTATATATTTTAGAGTTTTTGTTCATTGATCCAAATTATATTAAAAAAGGAATCGGTCATCAATTATTACTTCATGCAATAGCTATTTCTAAAAAGGCAAAAAGACTACAAGTTTTATCAGATCCTAATGCAGAAGCATTTTATACTAAATATGGTTTTAAAGTTATTGATAACATAAAAAGTAGTATTCCAGGGAGATTATTACCAAAAATGGAATTACAACTTCGTTAAAAATACGAAAAGCTATTTTTTCTTCGGAATATTTAAAACACCAGAAATTATCAATAAAATCCACGGTGTTCCGTGTAAAAGTACGTCAAACCAATCTTTAGCTTGCATTCCCGTGTCAGAAGAAAATGCATTTCCACCTAAAATCCATTGTAATTTCCCCCAAATATGTGGCGGATTAAAAGGAGCTAAACCTAATGTTAAACTAGCTAAAAGAAAAAGTTTCCAATTGTTTTTAAGTTGGCTTTTCATCAATACTTATATTAAATAAACCAATTCCAAACCAAACCAAAACGAACAGTAAAGTCTCTATACGGATAATTAGGTGCAGAAAAATAGTTTTTATCGGTAAAACTAGACGTTGCATTGTCAACTTTTAAATACAAACGAGTTCTTCTTACTTGAGCATTAAAAAATACATCAAAAGTAGGAAAACCTATTTGTTCATCATTCTGCAGTCTAAATTCTGCTAAAAGCGGATTGTAAGCATTTGCATTATACTTTGTAAAGTATTTAAAAGTAATACCAATATTTACCAACATTGGTTTACCCTTAAACCAATAATCTGTGTAATAAAAAGTGTTTCTAGTAACAAATTCTGGCACTCTAAAAACAGAACTTCCGCTTGTAACATTTTGATACATTAATGTATTGTCTAAAGCGAATTTACCAAGCTTAAACTCTCTGTTAGCCTTTACTTTAAGATAGGTAATTTGATTTGCAAATTGTTGTGGTTTGCTATCTTCATCAAAATAAGTGTAATTGTCTATGTTGGTAAAGTTTAAAGAGGCATTACCCCATTTAGAAGCAAAATCAAAACCTAAATCTCTTGTGTTTACATTACTAAAGTCGTTTTGCCAATTGTAAGCATCATATTCACTTTGATGCAATAATGTGTTAAAATTTGGCGATTTAGAGCTTAATAATAAGGTTCCTTTCACACGAAAAATACTATCTTGTTCAAAAACAGCTTCCCCTTTTAAATAATTACCAGAAAGTCTACCGTTACCCGGTGTTACAGAAGCATCTGCATTTAGTTTAAAGTTTTTAATTTTAGCATTCCAATCTGCACCAAAAGAAATAGCGTTACCTTCTATTTTTAATTTATTGATGTTACTATTACTGTTTAAAATGGTGTCATAACCATAAGAATAATTAGTTAGTTCTGCTTTCGCTTTAAACTTACCCAAAACATATTTAGAGTTAAATTCTAAATTTAATTGGTTGTTTGTGAGTTTGCTAATTGCTTTTTTGTCATCAGGATTAGAAGAGCTTGCACTACCAAAAAAATCTTCTGTTAATGTATTTTGTATAAACTCGTAACTTTTATTTTCATTGGTAAAAACATGGCCGATTTTTAAATTGCTAAAATCTTTATTGTTTACAGAGTCTTTGCTAGAAATGAGCTTATAACTGTGTTCTACATACACTCGATTGCCATCAAACTCGCTTTCAGAATTGGTTAAATTAACGTCTAAACGAGCTCTTGTTTGAAAATTTTCATCATCAGTAATAAAATTTTCTAAAGAAGCCGTTGTTAAACCACCGTTTTCTTGATGATAAAAATCTTGTGTTGTTAAATGCCCTCTAATTTCGTATTGATTTTGCTTTGTTGTGTAATGAAAAGCACCTCTAAAATTACCATTACTAACCAATGCTTGCCTGTAAGCACCTAAAGATCTAAGGCCTTTGTAAGACAAAGAAACATTTAATCTCTTAGAGAAGTTTAGTGTAAAAAGCGCGTCTAAAACTTGCCCTTGTTGCAAACCAGTTCTATAAAGTATTTCTGTAGTTGGTGTTGGTACTTCGTAATATTTAATATCGTCTATATCTAAATAGCTTATTTGTTTTGCGGTAAAACCAAGGTCTGGAAACCTGTAAATGTTATCAAAAGAATAACCTAAATTATTTAAAGTTTGTCCTTGATTATGAAATTCTATAAACTCAAATAAATCTTTTCTAAGGTAATTAAACTTATATTCTTTCTGTAACGTTAATGTAGTATCAATATAAGTGGTGTCTTTCTTATGAGAAAAAATCTTATAATCTGTATACTTTGTTTTGCCCGATAAAGTTACATTAATTGGGCTTGTATTTGTAGAATCTCTTAATATAACTGCGTTTCCGTTTAAACCACCTTGTCCAAAACCTTGTGAAAATAGATTTTGAGTTAGTAAAAAACAGATTAAAAAAGAGAAAATTATGTTACTTTTCATATAGAATTTCTTCGTGAACAAATGTAAAATAATTAAACGAAAATTTAAATGTTTAATTATCTCTATAAACGTTAATTACCAAATAACTTTTTTAACAATAAAAATCTAGTAAACCATTCTTTTAAAAAGCTAAAATAAAATTGCTTTTCTTTGCATTATGTTAGAACTTAATTATAGTGGTTTTGCCCTAGAAGCAGGTACAGACGAAGCTGGTAGAGGTTGTTTATCTGGTCCAGTAGTTGCTGCGGCAGTTATTTTACCAGATAATTTTTCGCATCCTTTTTTAAATGACTCAAAGCAATTATCAGAAAAAAAAAGAGAAGAAGTAAGACCGTTTATAGAGCAACATGCAATTGCTTTTGGCGTTTCTTTTGTTTGGCAAGAAGAAGTCGATAAAATTAACGTGCTTCAAGCATCTATAACAGGTATGCACAGAGCAATCGAAAAACTAAATATTACACCAGAGTTTATTATTGTAGACGGCAACAAGTTTAAAAACTATAAAGAAATTCCGCATAAAACAATTGTAAAAGGAGATTCTAAATACCTAAGTATTGCAGCAGCATCTGTTTTAGCAAAAACCTATAGAGACGATTATATGGCAAAAATTCATAAAGAATTTCCTATGTATAATTGGCAAAAAAACAAGGGCTATCCTACCAAAGAGCACAGAAATGCAATTAGAGAATTTGGCGCTACAAATTACCACAGAAAAACGTTCAAACTTCTGCCAGAACAAATAAAATTAGATCTTTAATTTTTTTAGAAGCTATTTCCTGCTTTCGTTACTCGCTTTTTTTGAGAAAAACAAAAAAGAGCTCAAACACGCCACTCAATCAGGGCTAAGAATTTTTGCCAACTAATTTTTTGCAGAAACGTAATTTATATCTTAATCATAGGCAAAGTTTTTCTATTTTTACGCTCCAAAATTTAAGTGATGATTAAAAAAACAAGAGCAGAAATTACAAAATGCATTCTTCATAAAGTAGCAAATAAATTTAATAGCGGTCAAAATGTTTTCTCAGAAGACTTAATTCGTTTCGATCAAGAAAGTTACGATTTAATGAAGAATTTCTTAATGAAACCATTTGGTAATTTAACCCAAAGTTATCGTTTTGTAAATCATGAAGATGCACGTTTAGATCCTTTAAATAACTTTACATCAGAAATTTTTAAAGAAGAAGCTGCTTTTGTAGATTACTCTAAAAGTATTGTAAATCATTTATTCGAACAATCTAATTCGGCACAAATAAAAACAGGAGACGTTATTGTAGTTTTTATAGAAGGTATAGAATATAAAGATGTTTTAACAGAAGCTGTAGGTGTTTTTAAGATAGAAAATAAAGTAGACTTTTTTCAAACCTATTTAGACGATAACGAGAGTTTTGATGTAGTTGTACAAAAAGGAATTTCTACAAAAAGAATAGACAAAGGTTGTTTAGTTTTAAACACTGCAGACGCCGAAGGAACCGTGGTTTTTTCTGTAGACAATCATAATTACGATGCTCAATATTGGATCAATAATTTCTTAAATGTAAAACTTGCAGACGATTACAATTCGCACACGCAAAGTTATTTAGAAATGTGTAAAGAGTTTTCAGAAGAAGTAATAAAACCAGAATTAGGTATGCAGCAGCAAGGTAATTTTCTTGCAAATACTGTAGATTATTTCAAAGAAAATGAATCTGTAGATTATGCTACTTTTAAAGACGAAGTTTTTACAGATGAAAAACACAAAGAGCAGTTTGATGATTACAAAAAACACTTCGAAAATTTAAACGATGTATTAATAAGAAATAATTTTGATGTTTCTGGGGTTGTTTTAAAGAAAGAAAAAAGCAAACTTAAAACAGAAATAAAATTAGATACTAACATCAATATTAAATTAGATGTAGATGCGCCAGAAGCAGCATCAGAATATATAGAAAGAGGTTACGACGAAGAGAAAAAAATGAAATATTACAAAGTGTACTTTAACGAAGAAAAGTAAAATTTGTAAAATGTTTGTATTTGTTAAATTTCTAGATAAATAAGAGAACCAATGAATGATAAGAAAAACATACTTGCGTCTAATTTATCTACTGAATTTAAAAAATTGGTTTTACAATTAAATAAAAGTAATACAAATAAAGATTTTCAGTTAAAAATACACGAGCCAAAACTATTTTGGTCTATAAATTGGAAAACTGATAGGTATTTAGAAGAGTGTTTTTGTGTTCGTTTGTTTGCAGACAATACAAAACACTCTTTAATTGCAGAGCACCAAGTTAAAGATGTATTTGATCATATTAACGATCCGTATTTTAACTTTAAAGAAAAAACTTTAGAAGAATTTACGCTAATTATTAAAGAAATAATTCAAAAAACAGAACAAGCTATTGTCGAGTCTTTAAACAAAGACTTAGATAAAGAGATGTAATTAATTTTAAAAGAATTAATCTGCGGTTACAAACTCATTCACCTCAAAAAGATTTTTAAAATGTTTTAAAATTTTAGATTTTACTTCTTCTAAATCTAGTTTTTCACCTAATTCTGCTTCCATCGAAGCAACTGCTTTTCCTCTAATTCCACACGGAATAATATTGTCGAAATAACCTAAATTGGTGTTAACGTTTAAAGCAAAACCATGCATGGTAACCCAACGAGAAGAACGAATTCCCATTGCGCAAATTTTACGTGCAAACGGTGTTCCAACGTCTAACCAAACTCCGGTTTCGCCATCACTTCTTTCACCTTTTAAACCATATTCTGCAATTGTTAAAATTATACTTTCTTCTAAAAGACGTAGATATTTATGAATATCAGTAAAAAAATTCTCTAAATCTAAAATAGGATAACCTACAATTTGCCCTGGTCCATGATACGTAATATCGCCACCACGATTTATTTTATAAAATGTAGCTCCTTTTTCTTCTAATTGTTTCTCGTTTAATAATAAATTACTCAAATCTCCACTTTTACCTAAAGTGTAAACGTGCGGATGTTCTACAAAAAGTAGGTGGTTATCCGTAGTTTGGTTCAGGTTTTTTCTTCGATTAGCAATTTTAACATCTACAATATCTTGTAAAAGTTTAGTTTGATAATCCCAAGTATCTTTGTAATCTTTGACTTTTAAGTCTTTAAGTAGTATGTTTCTGTTCATATTATCGACTACAAAGATAAATATTTCCTTATATTTGGAAACCCCTAATCTTCAAAATATTATTATGGTGATAAAACTAAATAAATTATTAATAACTGCTTTTCTAGTATCTTTATCGTTTGGTGTACAAGGTCAAGAAATTTGGCAAAAAATAGATCAAAATACCAGTACTTTACAAAAGAAAGAGTTAAGAAGTTTTAAAAATTTTCCAGATAAATTTTCTCTGTATAATTTAGATGTAAACCAGATAAAAACGAATTTAAATTCTAAAGCTAAAACGGCTTTTGCTACCATAAAATTACCCAATTCAGAAGGAGATCTAGAGCTTTTTAAATTAAAAGAATCTTCAAATTTTGAAAAAGGATTAGCCGAAAAGTTTCCTTCGATAAAATCGTACACAGCAATCGGTATTACAAATCCAACCTCTTTTGCTAAAGTAAGTGTTGGTTTAGATGGATTTCATGCAGTAATATTTTCTACAAACGGTAAAACGATATACGTAGATCCATATTCAAAAGATAATAAAAAATATATTGTATATAAAACCTCAGATTTAAAAGAAGAAGATCATCATTTTAAATGTGATGTAGAAGAAGTTGCAAGCAAACAAGTTTCACCAGAAATTGCTGCAAAATCTTTAAACGATGGAAATTTAAGAACTTTTAGATTGGCTTTGGTTTGTAGCGGAGAATATGCGCAGTTTCACTTAAATAATCAAGGTATTTCTACTGCTGCATCAGATTCAGAAAAAAAGGCGGCAGTTTTATCTGCTATGAATACTTCTATGACAAGGGTTAACGGGTTATTCGAAAAAGATTTAGCCGTTAAAATGGTTATTGTTGAAAATAATGATGAAGTAATTTTCTTAGATGCAGATACAGATAACATTACAGATGGAGATCCTGATGAAATGATTGATGAAGTACAAACCATTGCAGATGCTAGAATAGGAACAGCCAATTACGATATTGGGCATATTTTTAGTATTGGCGGAGATGGTTTAGCTGGTTTAGGGGTTGTTTGTGTTACTGGTCAAAAAGCAAAAGGAGTTACAGGAAGAAGTTCGCCTATTGGAGATCCTTATGATATTGATTTTGTAGCACACGAAATGGGGCATCAATTTGGTGCAACTCATACACAAAATAACGATTGCCAAAGAACAAATACCACTGCTGTAGAACCAGGAAGTGCTTCTACAATTATGGGGTATGCTGGTATTTGTGCGCCAAATGTACAAGATCAAAGTGATGATTATTTTCATGCAGTTAGTATAAAACAAATGCAAAATGTAATTGCTTCTACTGCAAGTTGTGCCACTTTAACAAGTAATAACAACAGTGCACCAGTTGCTAGTGCAGGTTTAGATTATAGTATTCCTAAATCTACACCTTTTGTATTAAGAGGTAATGCTACAGATGCAGACGGCGTTTCTTCTTTAACTTATAATTGGGAACAAACAGATAACGAGGTTGGTGCAATGCCACCAAATAGCACCAACAATGTAGGTCCTATGTTTAGGTCTTTACCTTCTAAGGTTTCTTCGGATAGATACATGCCTGCTTTAGCAACAGTTATTTCTGGTAGCGTTTCTTCTACTTGGGAAGTTTTACCAAGCGTAGCAAGAGAAATGAATTTTTCTTTATTGGTTAGAGATAACAACAATACAGGTGGCGGAACTTCTAGAGATGATATGATTGTAACTGTTGAAGATGCAGAGGCTTTTACTGTTACCTCTCAAAATACTACAACTGTTTGGGATGCTGGTAGTTCTCAAACAATAACATGGAATAAGGGGACAACAGATGTTGCGCCAATAAATTGTGCTAACGTTAATATAAGACTGTCAATAGATGGCGGATTAACGTTTCCAATAATTTTAGCAGCAAATACAGCAAACGATGGTTCAGAAGTGATTTCTGTGCCCAATAATGTTACAACACAAGCTAGAATATTGGTAGAAGCTGCAGACAATATATTTTATAATGTAAACGCAGTAAATTTCGAAATAGAATCTACAACGCCTTCTTTTTTGATTACAAATACCAGCGGAGAATTGTCTGTTTGTAACACCGGAAATCAAACAGTAGATTATATTCTAAATTTAGATTTTATCAATGGATATTCAGAAAACGTAACATTTGCAGCAACCGATAATCCTTCTGGTTCTGTAGTTAGTTTTAATCCGACTTCTATAAATAGCGACGGTAATGTAACATTGTCTGTTTCTAATTTAGACGGAATTACAGCAGGAGATTATGAAATTAATATAGCAGCAAATAGCACAAGTGTTAATCAAACAATAAACTTAAGTTTAAATATTACTGATGCTAATTTGGCTGTAACTACTTTGTTAACACCAACTAATCAGGCGACGGAAGTTTCGTTAATAGAAATATTAACTTGGCAAGAAGATGTGAATGCAAGTTCTTATAATGTAGAAGTTTCGTCTAATTCTAATTTTACAGATATAGTTTCTTCAGGAACTTCAAGCACTAATAACTATCAAGTTAATAATTTAAATCCTAATACAGAATATTATTGGAGAGTTAAAGGTGTAAACAATTGTAACGAAGGGGCGTTTTCTACTCCTTTTAGGTTTACTACAGAAACGCCAGAATATTGTGCTGCTACTTATACAGATGAAGCAGGTGGTTCAGAACATATTACAAACGTAACTTTTAATTCTATAAATAACACTTCTGGCAACGATACTGTAGATGGTTACCAAGACTTTACTGCTATAAATACCAACGTTTTTAGAAATGAAACTTATACAATTACAGTAACTTTTGATACGGCAGGTTTTCAAGATCACTGTTATGTTTTTATCGATTGGAATAGAGATTTTATTTTTGATAAAGAAACAGAAAGATATGATTTAGGTACAAAACTAGAAGATATTTCTACGGCTACGTTTAGTATAAATGTTCCTTCGGATGCTAAGTTTGGTAAAACAACAATGAGAGTTTTGATAGAATATGATGATCCTGATGACGGTTTTGGAGACGGACCATGTGATGCAGATCAAAAAACCGAGTGGGGAGAAGTAGAAGATTACTCGATAACAGTAACAGAGCCGGAAATAGACACAAGTAATATTTCTGTACAGACGACGTCAGAAACTTGTGTAAGTGAAAATGACGGAATAATTAAAGTTGATGTAAAACAAACATCTTTTACTTATAATGTAACTGTAACGGGTAGTTCAACACTTTTAAATTCTCAAATAAGCGGTTCTTCAACAATGTTTGAAAATTTAAATCTAGGAATTTACACTGTTTGTATAGAAACAGAAGAACTAGAATACACACAATGTTTTGAAGTAGAAATTGTAGCAGCGCAACAAATTTCTTTAAAAGCAACTGCAGAAAACGGATTAAGAAAATATACTTTTAACGTTGCAAAGGGTACTGCGCCTTACAATGTGTTTTTAAATGAAAAACTTGTTAGAGTTTCTAACGATACTAATTTTGAAGTTGAATTTAAAGAAGGTGGTAAACTAGAAATAAAAACGGCTAAAGAATGTGAGGGCGTTTTTAAGACAACGATAGAAGATGTTTTATTGTTGAAAAACCCAGTTGTAGATGCTGTAGAGTTATTACTTCCAATAGGAACCGAAAAAAGTATAATAGATGTTTTAATTTTTGATGTTCAAGGTAAGAAGGTATATCAGAATACAGAAAAGGTGCAAGATAATTCTGTGACTATTCCGTTTAAAAATTATGCAAAAGGAATCTATATTTTAAAATTATCAATAGATGCGAAACCAATTAAATTATTAAAAGAATGAGAAAATCAATAATTATTTTTTGCGCATTTTGCATTAGCTTTTTTTTGGTAAGGTGTTCTAAAAAACAACCCGCTAATCAAGCGCCAAGTATTGTTCAATTAACATTTCCTTCTAAAGATTTGTTATGCACAGACAATACAATTGCATTTAATTGGAGTGCTGCTATCGATCCTGATAATGACGATTTAGAATATAATCTTATAATTGCCAAAGACAGGCAATTAGTAGAAGTAATAGAAAATAGAACTATTTCTTCTACAGGTGCAACCATAACTTTAGAAAAGGCAACAGCTTTTTATTGGCAAGTAAGTGCTATTGATGTTACCAATAATCTATCTAGTAAATCAGAAGTTTTTGCTTTTTTTACCAAAGGTGATGGTGTAACAAATTATGCTCCTTTTATGGCAGATTTAAAAACACCAACAGATAATGCAACAGTAAATGCTGGTAATTTAAGTTTAACTTGGGATGCTTCGGATATCAACACAGACGATACTTTAACTTACGAAGTGTTTTTTGGTGAAGATGATGTAATTAATTCCGTGACTAAATCTCTCTCTGAAAAAATGTATGATGTTTCTGTAGCTTCTGGTAAAACATATTCATGGAAAGTGAATGTTACAGATAATTCAGGTGCAACTTCTATTGGTCAGATTGCTACTTTTTCTGTAAATTAAAAAAAGATAATAAAAAAAGCCTCATCAATTTGATGAGGCTTTTTTTGTTTAAAATATATTATCCTAAGAAAGGATATTTGTAATCTGTTGGTGTTACAAATGTTTCTTTTATCAATCTAACAGAAGTCCAACGTAATAAGTTTTGAGCAGAACCAGCTTTGTCATTTGTTCCAGAAGCTCTTGCTCCTCCAAACGGTTGTTGTCCTACAACAGCACCTGTTGGCTTGTCGTTAATATAGAAGTTACCTGCAGCATTTTCTAAAGCTTTCGATGCTTTTTCTACAATATATCTATCCGTAGATAAAATTGCACCTGTTAAAGCATATTCTGTAGATTCATCAACTAGTTTTAAAGAAGCTTCCCATTCTGCATCTTCGTATAAATAAATTGTCATAACAGGACCAAAAAGCTCTGTTGTCATAGTTGCAAATGTTGGTGATTTAGCTAAAATAACAGTTGGTTCTATAAAGTATCCAACAGATTTATCGTAGTTACCTCCAATAATTACTTCTGCATCTTTATCTTCTTTTGCGATATCGATATACTTAGCAATTTTGTCGAAAGAACCTTCGTGTATTACAGCGTTTACAAAGTTAGTTGGATCTTCTGGAGTACCCATTTTTAATTCAGAAATTTGTGCTTCTAAATGTTTTTTAACATCTCCCCAAATAGAAGTAGGAATGTAAGCACGTGATGCTGCAGAACATTTTTGACCTTGATACTCAAATGCTCCTCTTGTAATTGCTGTTGCAATTTGTAACGGATTTGCAGAATTATGTGCCCAGATAAAATCTTTACCACCAGTTTCTCCTACAATTCTTGGGTAGGTTTTGTATGTATGAATGTTTGTACCAATTTGTTTCCATAGTTCTTTAAAAACAAAAGTAGAACCTGTAAAATGTAATCCAGAAAAATCTGGAGACTCTAAAACGGTATCAGAAATCATAACAGGATCACCATAAACAACGTTAATTACACCGTCTGGTAAACCAGCTTCTTTAAATAAGTCTACAATTACTTGTGCAGAATATGCTTGGTGATCAGAAGGTTTCCAAACAACAACATTACCCATTAAGGCAGCAGATGCTGGTAAGTTTGCAGCGATAGAAGTAAAATTAAAAGGAGAAATTGCATACACAAAACCTTCTAATGGTCTATATTCTACTCTGTTCCAGATTCCTGGTGCAGATGCAGGCTGATCTTTAAAAATATCAGTCATATATTCTACATTAAACCTAAAGAAATCTATCATTTCACAAGCAGCATCAATTTCTGCTTGATGTACGTTTTTAGATTGTGCAATCATTGTTGCAGCATTCATTTTTGCTCTGTAAGGTCCTGCTAATAATTCTGCAGCCTTTAAGAAAATAGAAGCTCTTTCCATCCAAGAAACAGAAGACCAAGCCTCTCTTGCAGCTAAAGCTGTAGAAATAGCAGATTCTACGTGAGATTTGTCTGCTGTATGATATTGACCTACTACATGTTTATGATCATGCGGAGGTGTAATGTTTTTTGTGTTACCAGTTCTAACTTCTTCTCCATTAATATGCATTGGCACATCAATATTGTCGTTAAACATGGTTTTGTAAGTTGCTAATAATTCTTCTCTTTCAGGAGAACCCGGAGCATAGCTTTTTACTGGTTCGTTTACTGCTTTTGGAACATTAAAAAATCCTCTTGCCATATTGTATGATTTTAAGTTTTAATCTACTAATTTTGAGTTTCAAAGTTACAATTTTTGTTTCAATAAATTAAGCCGATTTTTAATCTCTTTTATTGAGAATAATTTAATTTTAGAGCGTCAATGTAAAAATTTTAATAATTAAATTTAAATTATAATATGTGCACAGTTACGTACCTTCCTTTAGGTAATAAGAATTTTATTTTAACATCTAATAGAGACGAAACACCTTTAAGAAAAACATTACCACCTAAAGATTATGTAGAAGATGGTGTGGTTTTAACATATCCTAAGGATGAAGTTGCTGGCGGAACATGGATTGGTTTAAGTGGTAAAAAACGATTGGTTTGTTTGTTAAATGGCGGTTTTACGATTCATAAAAGAAAAGATTCTTACAAGATGAGTAGAGGTGTAATCGTTAAAAAAATATTAACAGACGCTAATGCTGTTTCTTTTATTAATCAATTTGATTTTGAAGGAATTGAGCCATTTACATTGATTCTTGTAGATTGGGAAAATTGTTTAAAAACTTTTGAATTGGTTTGGGACGGAGAACAAAAACATTTTACAGAATTACCTCAAGAGCCAAAAATTTGGTCTTCTTCTACATTATATACTGATGAAATGAAAACGCAAAGACGTATTTGGTTTTCTGAGTGGTTGGATATTAATACGGTATTTGAGCAAGATAATATTCTTCAATTTCATCAGAATGAAAGTAAAGGGACTGCAGATATATCTTTAAAAATGAAACGTGATATTGTAGAAACAGTAAGTGTAACTTCAGTAAAAAAAGAAAGTTCTTCTGTAAATATGTTGTATTTAGATTTTGTAAATTAATAAATAGCAAAAGAGATTAAAGTAACTAAAACTACTCCTAAAACTGCCATAATCATGTAGACAAAATTCAACATTAGAAATTTAAATAGTGTTTTTATATAACCTTGGTTGTAAAACTTTTTCATCGCTAAAAACAAGTAGGTTAAGAATATCAATATAAAAATAGAAGCGTTTTCTACTTTCATAAAAAAACTTAAAATATATACGATTGTTAGCAGCATAAAAAAAACAGTTTGTGTATGAAACACAAATATTAGATGGTCTACATATGTAAATTTTCTTCTAACATATAAAAGTTTTAAAAAGAGCGTAAATAATGGTAGAAATATAAATAAAGAAATAGAGATGTAAGACAGAGATTCGTTAACAAACTTATCATAACTATCATTGTCGTCCATTACTTTATTCATCACTTTTACTCTTTGATATAGAAATCTATTGTTAAAGTTTTTACTATATTTTAAAGAATCTAGTGCATCATCTACATCTGTTTTTGGATGTTCTTTTTGAAATTCTAAAAATTTTTCTATTCTAGTTCCTTTTCCAAAACTAAAATTTCTTTTTTTCGCTTTTTTCTTTTTTATACTGTCATTTTCTTCCTTTTCTATGTCATCAAGAATTTCTTTTTTTTGTTTTTTAGAAATCGGAATAATAGACTTATCCAATTCCTTTTGCACAATTTTAGTAATGGAGTCTCTTTCTATTTCTGTATTGTTAATCTTTTCGTTAATACTTAATTCTTTTTGAACATCAGCCTTAACTAAAGCCTGATATTTTTTGTAATTAATTTTTAAACCTAAAATTAAGAATGAAATTATAGAAACGGTAATGTAAAATCTAAAAGGATTGGAATATCTACTTCTTTTGCCTTCTTTGTAGTCTTTAGAAACTTTACCTGGGTTGGTAAGTAGCGGAATTAAAGTTTTCCAAAACTTTGCATCAAAATTAAAAACACCATTAAACATTTCGTAAACAAAAGTTACAAAAGTTATTTTATCTCCTTTATTTTCTTGTCCACATTCTGGGCAAAATTTTTCGTGACCGCTAAATGGATGTCCGCAATTTAAACAAGCAGGATCTTGAATTTTAGCAACTTTATTCTTTTTTTTAGCTAGTTTAATAAGGCGGTAGTTGTTAGTTGAAAAGTTGGGATATATACTTTAAATTGCTCGTAAGTTTCTAAGTTAATCATTGTGTAAAAACCTTTCATTGCGCCGATATTAGATGTTAAAAAACAACCAGATTTATATGTGTAATGATCGTTTGGTTCTAAAATTGGTGTTTGTCCAACAACACCTTCTCCGCTAACTATTTCAGTTTGATTTTGTGAATCAAAAATTTTCCAGAATCGATCTGTTAGTTTTACCTTGTTTTCACTTTGATTTGTAATCGATATAGTATAAGAAAAAACATGATGAAGCCTGTTGTTTCTATAACTAGAACCATTGTAGTTAGTTTTTACAGAAATTTTTATGCCTTTTGTTACTAATTCTATCATACATAGTAAAAGTAGTTTTTTTGATTTGTTTTTACAAATCAATTTACAAATTAGTTATTTTGATTAAAATAGCCTTTGCCAACACCAATAACTCTATCATACAAACTACCAATTGGTTTATAATACACCAAAACAGTGTACTCGTTTTCTGTTTCAAAAAAACTACCGTTAATTTCGTTGGTGTTTAGAACGTTGTCTTTTCCTACGGATGCAAAAGTATAATTGTAAAAACCTTGTTTTAGTAGAATATTTGCTCTGTATGTATTTGTTTTTGGGTCAAAATACATTCTGTTTTCATCAGAAATAGTAAAATTATTAAAAGCGCCATAAATATAAAGTTCCTTTTCTTTAAACATTTCTTCTACTTCTAATGTAAAATGCATTAAAGCATAATCTGCTTCTGTGTTACTGTTGTTTACTTCTAAATTTCTGACTAGAAATTGTCCGTTAATATCAGGGTTGTAGCTATATTGTCTGTATTTGTTATAAGTGAAAGGATAAATATAATGATGATAAATATCGTCTCTTAAAACTTTTACAATATTTAAACTTGTATTTCTTATTAATTTACTATCAAAGTTTAAATATTCATTTCCGCCCCAAAAATTTGTTTTATTTGTGTAAGTATATAATAACTGATTCGGTTTATAAAAAGTAGGTGATAAATTGCTAATTGTTTCTTGCCAATTGTTATTTTTTAAAATGGTAACATTAATTTCTTGGTTAGGATTATTTATTCTCAACCCGTTATAATTTACTGAAAATTGAACAGTTTGTTGTGTATTTAACGTCTTCGTATTTCTGCTTCTAACAACAGAAACTGGCACAATTGCTTTGTCTTCATACAATACAAATCTTCTAGAAAATACAACTTCATCATAAGTATTTAAAATTGATATTAAGTAATTGCCGCTTTTAGTAATTGCTGTATTTGCGTTAGGTATTTGTACTTTATAATGTGTGTAATTTTGCAGTGTATTAAAAGAATTTGTAACATCTATAATTGTATTTTGATCAAAACCATTTATAAATTGGCTAGAAAGTAATCGGCTTTTTTTCCAATCGTGCGTTTTTCTTTCTATTTTATATTGGTACTCTTTGCTGTCTGCATCTAAATCATCAAAAGAAAGTTCTAAAGTTGTGCCTAGAGGAACAATAGCAACAAAATTGTTTTCTTGTAGCGGCCTTAATTGAATTGTTTTAATGTTTTGCGCATTTGTAAGTGAGCAAAAGATTAAAAAAATAAAAGTAAATTTCTTAAGGATGAATTTTATCATATTTTTTAAAATACTAAATTTATTACACTGGTATTAAAAGCAAAGACTGTACCTTTTTTATTGAAATTGTAAAATTAATAAGAATAATTATTCAAATATCAATTTTAATTAGGATGTTTTTATTTTTATCAAAAAAACAACAAGGTTTTCTAAATAATAAATTATTTAGAATAAATATAAATAAGAATATTTAACCAAGATTAAGCCTCATTTATGTGAATCTTCATCGTCAAAATCTTTATTTTTGCTTGATTTTTTTAGATAACTAAACATTCCAATTTACTATGTCAAAAGACATTCGTATTAAAAAAGGCTTAGATATTAAGCTTGTTGGCGTTGCAGAAAAAAATACTACTAAGGTTTCACAAAGTAGTGTTTATGCAGTTAAGCCAGAAGATTTTCACGGAATAATACCAAAACTTACAGCCAAAGAAGGTGCAGAGGTAAAAGCAGGAGAATCACTTTTCCATTCAAAAAGTGACGAACGTATTTTATTTCCTAGTCCGGTTTCTGGTAAAGTAGTAGAGGTAATACGTGGGGCAAGAAGAAAAGTTTTAGCAGTTAAAATTGCTGCAGATGCTACACAAGTATATAAAGAATTTGGTGCTAAAGATGCAAGCAATATGTCTGCAGATGAGGTGAAAGATTACTTATTTGCTTCTGGTTGTTGGCCATTTGTAAAACAACGTCCTTATGACATTGTTGCAAATCCAAACCAAGCACCAAAAGCAATATTTGTTTCTGCATATGCAAGTGCACCTTTAGCAGCAGACTTAGATTACACTCTTGCTGGTAAAGAAGCAGAATTACAAGCAGCTATAACAGCTGTTTCTAAATTAACAGCTGGTAAAGTACACGTATCTGTTGGTTCAAATTCAGTTTCTCCTTTATCAAAATTAACAGGAGTAGAATTGCATAAAGTTTCTGGGCCGCATCCATCTGGTAATGTTGGTACTCAAATTGCAAAAATAGATCCTATTAATAAAGGTGAAGTTGTTTGGGTTATTACACCACAAGATTTAGTGATTATTGGTGAGTTATTCTTAACAGGAAAGTTAAATTTAACTAGAACAGTTGCTTTAACAGGTTCTAAATTTAGCAAACCTCAATATGTAACAGCAATTGCTGGTGCATCGATAGAAGATTTAGTTGCTAATAATGTAGAAAACGATAATACTAGAGTTATTTCTGGAAACGTACTTACGGGTAAAGAAGTAAAGTTAGATGAGTTTTTAGGTTATTACGATAATCAAATAACTGCAATTCCAGAAGGAGATGATTATGAATTTTTTGGTTGGAATAAACCAGTTTTTAATAAAGTATCTACTTCTAGAGCATTAACTTTTTCTTGGTTAAACCCTAAGAAAAAATACGATCTTAACACCAATACTAATGGTGAGCATAGAGCCTTTGTTGTTACAGGTTCTTACGAGCAAGTTTTTCCTTTAGATATTTATCCGATGCAATTATTAAAAGCATTTATGTATAAAGATTTAGATGAAATGGAAGCTTTAGGTGGTTACGAAGTAGCGCCAGAAGATTTTGCACTAACAGAATTTATTTGTGTATCTAAACAACCACATCAGAAGATTATTCGTGAAGGTTTAGATTTAATGAGAGAAGAATTAGGATAAAGTTATGAGCTTAAAACAAAACTTACATAATTTAAAAGAGAAATATAAAGGAACAAAAATGGCTCCTGCGTTTAACGCAATCCATACCTTTTTATATTTGCCGAATGAAGTGACTCACGGAGGAACTCATATTAAAGCAGCAGATGATTTAAAGCGTACAATGAATATTGTAATTATGGCTTTAATACCATGTTTGCTTTTCGGAATGTTTAATGCAGGTTACCAGCATTATGCAGCTATAGAAAGAGCTCAAGGTATTACATCAGAATTTACAGTGTTAGGTTCTTTTTTAACTTGGGATAATCTATGGATAGGTATTATTAAAGTATTGCCTTTAGTAATCGTTTCTTACGGAGTTGGTCTTATTGTAGAATTTATTTTTGCTGTAATTAAAGGTCATGAAGTAGAAGAAGGGTATTTAGTAACAGGTATGTTAGTGCCATTAATTGTACCAATCGACACACCTTTATGGATGTTAGCAGTTGCAGTTGTATTTGGAGTTGTAATTGGTAAAGAAGTATTTGGTGGTACAGGTATGAATATTTTAAACCCAGCTTTAACTATTAGAGCATTTTTATTCTTTGCATATCCAACATGGATGTCTGGAGATAAAGTTTGGGTTCATGATGCAGTAAATAGAGTAGGTACTGCAGATGCAATTTCTGGAGAAACTATTTTAGGTAGTTACGCACAAAATCAAGAAGTAATTTATTCTACTTGGGACAAGTTTGCAGGATTTATTCCTGGTTCTGTAGGAGAAACATCTACATTATTAATTCTTTTAGGAGCAGCCTTTTTAATTTTTACCAAAATAGGAAGCTGGAGAATTATAGTTTCTACATTTATAGGAGCAGCAGTTATGGGATTAATTTTTAATCAAATTGTAGCAGCAGAAATTATTACAGATTCTAGTAAATTCTACGGATTAATGAACACTGTTTGGTGGGAACACTTAATGATTGGTGGTTTAGCATTTGGTGCTGTATTTATGGCAACAGATCCTGTAACAGCATCGCAAACAAATAAAGGTAAATGGATTTATGGTTTCTTAATTGGTTTTATTTCAATTATGATTCGTGTATTTAACCCAGCTTACCCAGAAGGAGTATTTTTAGCAATCTTATTAATGAATGTATTTGCTCCAACAATAGACCATTATGTGGTTCAAGGAAACGTAAAAAGAAGATTAAAACGTACTAAAGTTAAAACTGCCTAATTATGAGTAAGAGAACAGATAGTAATGGTTATACAATGGTTTTTGCCGTAGTAATGGTATTAATTGTTGGTTCTTTGTTAGCCTTTTTAGCATCGTCTTTAAAGCCTACAATCAAAGAAAATGAGAGAATAGAAAAGCAACAAAATATTTTGTATGCTATGGGTGTTAATGAAAACGACGAATCTAGTGCAAACTTTGTATCTACATCAATCGCAGGAGAAGAGTTTTCTAAATACATAAAAAAGCAAATCGTTATCGAAGGAGACAAAGTTTCTGAAAGTGATGATGCGTATTTAATTGATGTTAAAAAGCAGCAAGCAAACGCTAAAGCAGGTAAAGTAAGAAAATTACCTTTATTTGTTGGAGAAAAAGATGGTAAAACATATTACGTAGCTCCTATTAGAGGAAAAGGTTTATGGGATGCTATTTGGGGATATGTTTCTATGGATGAAAACATGATTGTTCAAGGTGCTTATTTTGATCATAAAGGAGAAACACCTGGTTTAGGAGCAAACATCAAACAACGTTATTTTATGGACGACTTTATTGGCGAACATTTAATGACAGAATCTGGTGCTTTTAAAGGGATTACTGTTGCTAAAGGAAACAACGATCCAAAAAACGAAGACAAAACAGATTATGAAGTAGACGCAATTGCTGGTGCAACAATTACTGGTGATGGTATTTCTGCTATGATAAAGAAAGATTTAGCACTTTACGTGCCTTACTTCAAAAACTTAAAAAAATAATTTATGGGACTTTTATCAAAAAAAGACGCAGTATTACTTACAGACCCATTAGCAGATAATAACCCAATTACTATACAAGTATTAGGTATTTGTTCTGCATTAGCAATTACAGCAGAGTTAAAAGCATCTATTGTAATGGCAATTTCTGTAATGTTTGTATTAGGTTTAGGAAACGTAGTGATCTCTTTAATGAGAAACATTATACCATCAAAAATTAGAATTATTGTACAACTAATTGTAGTTGCTACTCTTGTAATTATAGTAGATTTAGTTTTAAAAGCTTTTGCTTACGAACTAAGTAAAACACTATCTGTTTTTGTGGGATTGATTATTACAAACTGTATCATAATGGGACGTTTTGAGGCTTTTGCTTTAGGTAACGGGCCATGGAGATCTTTCTTAGACGGTATAGGTAATGCAGTTGGTTATGGTGTAATATTAGTAATTGTTGGTTTCTTTAGAGAATTATTAGGTTCTGGTACTTTATTAGGATTTAAAGTTTTAGGAGATCCAATAGAGAAAACAGGATTGTATGCAATTGGTTATGAAAATAATGGTTTTATGCTATTATCACCAATGGCATTAATTGTTGTAGGTATTATTATCTGGATACAGCGTTCTAAAAATAAATCATTAATAGAAGAAAACTAGACGCTAAGCGTTTAAATAATATAGAATATGGAACATATAGAATTATTTTTCAAATCGATATTTATAGACAACATGGTATTTGCTACATTCTTAGGGATGTGTTCTTACCTTGCTGTATCTAAAAAAGTAGCCACAGCTGTTGGTTTAGGTGCTGCAGTAATTTTTGTACTTGCAGTAACTGTACCTTTAAACTGGTTATTAGATCAATATATTTTAAAAGAAGGAGCATTGGTATGGTTAGGTCCAGAATATGCAGCTTACGACTTAAGTTTCTTATCTTTTATCATGTTTATTGCAACAATTGCAACAATGGTACAATTGGTAGAAATTATTGTTGAAAAATTTTCACCATCATTATACAACTCATTAGGTATTTTCTTACCATTAATTGCGGTAAACTGTGCAATCTTAGGAGGAAGTTTATTTATGCAATCAAGAGAGATTCCTACGTTAGGTTTAGCATTAACTTATGGTGTAGGTTCAGGAATTGGTTGGTTTTTAGCAATTTTAGCTATTGCTGCAATTCGTGAAAAAATTAGATACTCTAGTGTTCCACCTGCTTTAAGAGGATTAGGAATTACATTTATAATTACTGGTTTAATGGCAATTGGATTTATGAGTTTCGGTGGAATGTTAACTGGAGGTGATGAGAAGAAAGAAGGAGAACCAGTAGAAGAAGCTAAAGTGCAAAAAGAAGAGAAAATTAAAGAGGCTAAAGAAATTGTAGCTGAAAATACAAATATAAACCAATAGTAGCATGATATTAGCAGCAGGTACAACAGGAACCATTATTGCAACAGTAGCAGCTTTTTTACTATTAACTTTAGTATTAGTAGCATTACTACTATTTGTAAAACAAAAATTATCACCATCTGGTCCTGTAAAGATTATGATTAATGGTGAAAGAGAAATTGAAGTAGCATCTGGAGATTCTTTATTATCGACTTTAGGTAGTAATAAAATCTTTTTACCATCTGCTTGTGGTGGTGGTGGTACGTGTATTCAATGTGAATGTCATGTAAACTCTGGTGGTGGAGAAGCTTTACCAACAGAATTACCTCATTTTTCTAGAAAAGAATTAAAAGAAGGAGCACGTTTAGCTTGTCAAGTTAAAGTGAAACAAGACATGAATATTTCAATTCCAGAAGAAATTTTCGGAATTAAGAAATGGGATGCTGTAGTTGTAAGAAATTACAACGTAGCTTCTTTTATCAAGGAATTTGTTGTTGAAATTCCAGAAGATATGGGTTACAAGGCCGGAGGTTATATTCAAATTGAAATTCCACCTTGTGAGATTAAATATGCAGATATGGATATTACAGCTCACCCAGAAGAACATGAAACACCAGATAAGTTCGAAGCAGAGTGGAACAAGTTCAAATTACGTCCGTTAGTAATGAAAAATACTGAAACTGTTGAAAGAGCTTATTCTATGGCTTCTTACCCAGCAGAAGGTAGAGAAATTATGTTAAATGTTCGTATTGCAACACCTCCTTTTGATAGAGCTAAAGGCGGATGGATGGATGTAAATCCAGGAGTAGCATCATCTTATATTTTTAACTTAAAGAAAGGTGATAAATGTGTGATCTCTGGACCTTACGGAGAATTCTTCATTAACGAATCTGATGCAGAAATGTTATATGTTGGTGGTGGTGCAGGTATGGCACCAATGCGTTCTCACTTATATCATTTATTCAGAACTTTAAAAACAGGTAGAAAAGTTACATATTGGTACGGTGGTCGTTCTAAAGCAGAATTATTCTATATCGAACATTTTAGAGCTTTAGAAAAAGATTTTCCAAACTTTAAATTTTATATAGCTTTATCAGATCCTTTAGAGGCAGATAACTGGAAAGTTAAAAAAGACATTCATGATGAATCTGGAGACGGTTTTGTTGGTTTCATTCACAATTGTGTTATCGATAATTACTTAAATCACCACGATGCACCAGAAGATTTAGAATTATATTTCTGTGGACCTCCATTGATGAACAAAGCGGTTCAGAAAATGGGTGAAGATTTTGGTCTTGCAGACGAGAATATTCGTTTTGATGATTTTGGAGGATAAACCTCAATTACTTTATAAAAAAACCGATACTAATTGTATCGGTTTTTTTATTGCTTTAATTTTGTAGAAACTTTATCTATTTATGATTGTGTTGTATTTTTCTTTACCATTTTTCATTATCATCTATTTTCTTGTTTTATACTTTAATCAGGAGAAATTTATATTCAAGAATGGAGAAAAATTAGATAGAAATTACAATTTTAATTTTGAAAATACTTTTGAAGAAGTTTTTATCAAAACTTCTGAAGACAATGAAATCAATGCAATTCATTTTAAATTAGAAAAACCTAAAGGAGTAATTTTATTCTGCCACGGAAATAAAGGTAATTTATCTACTTGGGGTAAAAGAGTGCAATTTTTTCTAGATAACAATTACGAAGTTTTAGTATTCGACTATAGAAATTATGGTAAAAGCACCGGTGATTTTAATGAAAACGGAATGTATAAAGATGCTCTTTGTGTTTATAATCATTTAAAAAATCTGTTTAAAGAAAATAATATTATTGTGTATGGTTTTTCTTTAGGAGGAACTTTTGCAACACATATCGCAAGCCATAACCAACCAAAAATTTTAATTTTAGAAGCTCCGTTTTTTAATTTAGCCAAAGCAATACATAACTATTCTAAATTTATTCCGCTTTTTTTAGTTAAATATAAATTTAGAACAGATAATGATATTATTAAGGTAAAATCACCAATTATAATATTTCATGGTAATAGAGACGTTACTACTTCTTATAAAGATTCAATAGCACTAATTAATCTACATATTTCTAAACAAAATAGTTGTTTTATTATTGATGGTGGGACGCACCATAATATTAAAGAGTCTGATATTTATAAACACAAAATGAAAGAAATTTTATCGTATTAATTTTATAATTGTTTTAAATCGTATTTTTGATTTCTGATATTATTTTATGAAGAAATTAGAAAAAATATTAAAAAAAAAGAAATACGTAAAGGTTAAACTAAAAACCTTAGCTACTAATCATTTAGAATTAAAAGCTAAAATAAATGGTGTTAAAGGCCGATTTATATTAGATACTGGTGCATCTAATTCTTGTGTTGGTTTAAATGCCATCTCTAATTTTAAGTTAATTGCAGAAGAAAGTGAAACAAAAGCAGCGGGTGCAGGAGCTATTGATATGGATACTCAGATGTCTGAAAATAATAATTTAAAAATTGGTAGTTGGAAAACAAATCAATTACACCTTGTTTTATTTGACTTGTCGCATGTTAATACTGCTCTTAAACAGCATAATGCAGATGAAGTTGATGGAATTATAGGTGCAGATATTTTACAGAAAGGTAAAGCCTTTATAGACTACAACAAAAATGTTTTATATTTAAAAAAGACAAAAAAATAATAATTTAATAAAGTAAATATGAGTTTGCAAAAAGAAGTAATGAATAAAATGAAAGAAGCAATGAAAGCAAAAGATACTGTTGCTTTACAGGCTTTAAGAGCAGTTAAATCGGCGTTTTTATTAGCAAAAACAGAATCTGTTGTTCAAGTAGAATTATCAGAAGAGCAAGAAATAAAAATTATTCAGAAGCAAGTTAAACAACGTAAAGATAGTGCTGCTATTTTTATTAAGCAGGGTAGAGAAGACCTAGCGGCACCAGAACTTGCAGAATTGGCTGTATTAGAACAGTTTTTACCTGAAGCTTTATCAGAAGAAGAAATTGAAGGAGTAGTTATTGCTACTATAGATGATTTAAACGCCTCTGGGATGCAAGATATGGGTAAAGTTATGGCGGTTATGCAAGAAGAATTAGCAGGACAAGCAGATGGTAAAATTATTTCGACCTTAGTAAGAAAGCATTTGATGAAGTAATTTTTTAAAGAATAAAAAAAGCCCAAACTTTTATAAGTTTGGGCTTTTTTATTTTTATGTATTTCTATAACTATTTGTTATACAAAACCTTTTTACTGATAACACCTTTTTCAGTTTTAATGTTTACAATATATACTCCGTTAGCTATATTCTTAACTTTAAGTCTGTTTTCACTATCAGTAGAATCAATGTTCCAACTGTTTGTTTTTTGACCTAAAAGGTTAAATAATACTACGTTTTCGATGTTTAAATTGTTTTTATTATCAATTACTAACTCTTTAGTAGTTTTGTCTAAGAAAGTAGTTATTAAATCATTTATTGGATTCTCTAGATTTGCATCATCAACACTTAACACAGTGTCTTGACTAAATACTATCGAGAATCTATTTAAATACTCTCCTTTATCTAATTGTAAAACAACTTCGTTATTTGTAATGTCGTATGTTTTGTTATTCAATTTATCTTTTACAAAAATAGTGTTGTTTACCTTTTTGATATCATCTAAATTTAAAATAACAGCACCTTTATAATCCATTATTATTTCAAAAGGAATCTCTAAAGAATTTGAAACACTTTGAATTCCTGCAATAACATACTTGTTGTCACTATTTTCAAATTTCCAATAAACATCCGTTGCACCTAAATCGTTTATAGGACTATCAAAACCTTTTTCAAATTCAAAAGTATTGTTCGGGCTAAAAGACACACCAATTTGTCTGTGTAATGGCTCTCTATCTTCGCTAACAAAGTCCATTCCTATTTTTAATAAAGGCAATGTGTTAAAGTCACCATTATCTTGTTCTACAACCTTTTTTCTTGTAGATTTAAAGAATACAGCATTCCCACTATCTTCTGTAACATATTGTCTTTGACTGTTGTTAAACACGATTGGTCCACCGTCAGAATCACCTCCAATAAAGAATCCTTGACCGATAGGAATGTAAGTTCCAGGAGTTTTAAACAAACTACTATCTGTACCACTTGATGGTGCACAGGAAACATCTCCATCATCGTCATTCATTTCTATAAAGTCAATATCAATTGTTTTAGAATCTAAAGATTCAAATCTTATAGTAGAACCAACAATAACACAATCGTTAATAGTAAATGTTTCATAACCTGATGTTGCAGGTAAATCATAAGTACCAACTTCTACATTGTCTTTAAGGAAAACTAAAGTCTTACCTGTAGCAGATTTGTAATTAATATTTATTTCATCTGTAGCTCTTGTAATTCTATTAAATTCTAAAAATTCTATACTTGTATTCAATCTTACAACCTCTCTTGATTGGTCTGTAATTGAAGAAGTATTAGTTGTCGCTTGTTCAGCTTCTAAGGTAATGCTAAACGCACCAACAGCAGGTTTACCTAAACTAGCTACAGCCATAGAAAGATTAATTGTAGAGTAACCACCAACATAACCTTGGTAATTATGTCCGCTAGTTTCAGAATTAGTGTTTTCTTCGCCTACATGATCCCAGAAGTATAAACTACCATCGATAGAATTGATATTGTCTTTAATGAATTTTAAAGCATTCATAGCAGACGGAAATGGGTTTCCTATTAAATAAGAGTCACTTCCTCCAACTGCTGTAGTTAATTCTCCATCATTAGGATTACCAACAAAAGTATAGTTTTGTGCTACTTCTGGTCCTTTAAAAATATAACCATCTGTTGGCGCTATTGTTCCTGACTTATACTTGTGTTCATAATTAGATCTTTGTCCTCTTGTACTAGCAAAAGTATAAATCCAGTAATCTGCAATATTTATTGGTGTACCTGTACTACCATCATAACCGCCTACAAAATTAATATCTCTTGCAATGTTTGATGCTCCTTGACCAACAATACCTGCAAAACTAACCGGGTTTGTACCGTCTTTTAAAACTGATTCTATAGAATACGTTTGTAAATCGACTGTTCTTACAGGAGAACTCATGTAATTGTATCTATAAATATTTGCAAGTTCAGAGTTTTGTTCGACATACATTTTTCCGTTACCTGTAATATCGGCAACTCCTGTATGCGTTTGTACAAACTGACTTTTTCCAACCAATCGAATCTCTGCATTTGTGGTAATATTTAAATTATTAGTTACCACTAACAATTGATTATCTATTGCTAGAATATTAGAACCTAATATCTCTAATTTACGCGCACTCAATCTTTCATTTTGATGTTCGTAATTTTCATTAACAGAAACATATCTAGATCTATCAGGATAACCATTATTCCAGTTACCACCAGTTCTTGTTGTTTTTTCTATTCTATGCAATCCTAATAAGGTATTTGCATCTGAGTTCGAACTTTCAATCTCCGAAATTAACGGATCATGCGGATGTCTCTCAGCAGAATCAATTAAGAAATTATAAGGATCTAACGCATCATCTACAAAAACTACCCATTCGCTTTCTGTATAATTTACATTAGGCTGTAGCGTTTCATCTATTCTTACATACGATGTTTTATCATTAAAAGATTCGATAATATCATATCTATTTTCGTAAGAAGAAACTCCATTTACTTTTGATAATGTAATAATATCATTAGCACCACTAATATCAGTTAAATCGTTGTTTTTAACAGCAATTGCATTACTATTGATGTTAGTTAACGTATTGTTAGAGTTACCAAAGATAACCGATTGACCTGGAGCTAATGCAGATGTTACTGTGTGGGTTACATCTGGCGCAGTAGTTTGTGCACCAGTTTTATCTTTATATAATTGTATATTGATAAGGTTAGCAGCAATACTTTTTGTTGGATGGATATTTGTAATCTCAATCCATCTTTCTGCTTCAAATTGATATACTTGTGTTATCATAGGAATTCCATCATCTGTAATATCTCTATAATTTACATCACCAACAGTTAAAACATCTTGATCGTTATCGTCAAAATTATCTGTTTGTGTATTGTCGTACTCTCCGTTGATATCTGTATAACCTAAATCTGTATTTCCAGTTTCAGCTAAATCATTTAATCCGTTAGCACCAAATGTACCTGTTGATGTTCCGTTACCGTCATTTGGTAAACCAGCACCAGATTCTACAACATCAAATAAACCATCACCGTCTGAATCAAGATCTAAATAATCTGGAGTTGTATCTGAGCCAACAGCCGCACTTGCATCTGTATTTACAGGAGTTAACCCTAAAGATCCTAAACCATTTGCATTACCATTTGGTGTTGCATCATAAGCGTCATCTAAACCATCGTTGTCAGTATCATTTCCAGATGGAGCAACGTAATCTATAGTAGATTGCCCTTCAATGTTATCTGGTATTCCATCATTATCAGCATCTAAATCTATGTGATTTGCAATTCCGTCATTATCAAAATCATACACATCAGGAATTCCATCAGAATTTGAGTCAGTATAATTAGTTACAGAACCATCACCAGCATTTCCATTATCTGTAGTATCTCTGTAATTAGGTGTTCCGTCTCCATCTTCATCACCATCAGCATCATTATTTCCATTTTCTACAAGATCTAAAATACCGTCGTTATCATCATCAATATCTATATTATCTGCGATACCGTCGTTATCTCTGTCTGATGTATCTCTATAATCTAAATCTCCAGCTCCAGGGAAATCGTTATCTGCATCTCCGTAAGCATTTTCTAGATTTGTAATATTTGTAACTTTATCACTGTTACCAAGACCATCATTTACAGTTGAACCTTGTATACTAGTATCATTGTTATCATCAAAATTATCATCTAAACCATCATTGTCTATATCAGATCCAGATAAAACATTATCTGTATCTCCATTTTCAACAATATCTAAAATACCGTCATTATCAGAATCTGAATCTAAATAATCTGGTATGTTATCTACACTACTATCAGTATTTACAGGAGTTAAACCTATTTGACCATCTTCATAATTATCGTCAACTCCATTGTTGTTAGCATCTGTAATAGATGAACCAATTCCACTAGGTGCTACATAATCACTTGAAGTTTGACCTTCTATATTATCTGGTATACCATCGTTATCTGCATCGATATCAATAAAGTCTAGTTTACCGTCGTTATCAGTATCCCCGTTTGGATAAGAATTCGGCGTTCCATCGTTATTTGTGTCATCACCAGTAACGATTAAAGCGTTATCAGTATTAGCACCATTGGCATCACTACCGTTAGCTAAAGCATTTGTAGGATCACCATCCACAACATCATTAAATCCGTCATTATCAGCATCCGTAAAGTTATCAGCTTTACCGTCACCGTTTGTATCTGTTCCACCAGCTTCAACAACATCAGCGATACCGTCGTTATCAGCATCTAAATCTAAATGATCTAAGATTCCGTCGTTATCAGTATCCCCGTTTGGATAAGAATTCGGAGTTCCATCGTTATTTGTGTCAGCACCAGTAACGATTAAAGCGTTATCAGTATTAGCACCATTGGCATCACTACCGTTAGCTAAAGCATTTGTAGGATCACCATCGACAACATCGTTAAATCCATCATTATCAGCATCCGTAAAGTTATCAGCTTTACCGTCACCGTTTGTATCTGTTCCACCAGCTTCAACAACATCAGCGATACCGTCATTATCTGAATCTAAATCTAAATGATCTAAGATTCCGTCGTTATCAGTATCCCCGTTTGGATAAGAATTCGGAGTTCCATCGTTATTTGTGTCAGCACCAGTAACGATTAAAGCGTTATCAGTATTAGCACCATTGGCATCACTACCGTTAGCTAAAGCATTTGTAGGATCACCATCGACAACATCGTTAAATCCATCATTATCAGCATCCGTAAAGTTATCAGCTTTACCGTCACCGTTTGTATCTGTTCCACCAGCTTCAACAACATCAGCGATACCGTCGTTATCAGCATCTAAATCTAAATGATCTAAGATTCCGTCGTTATCAGTATCCCCGTTTGGATAAGAATTCGGAGTTCCATCGTTATTTGTGTCAGCACCAGTAACGATTAAAGCGTTATCAGTATTAGCACCATTGGCATCACTACCGTTAGCTAAAGCATTTGTAGGATCACCATCGACAACATCGTTAAATCCATCATTATCAGCATCCGTAAAGTTATCAGCTTTACCGTCACCGTTTGTATCTGTTCCACCAGCTTCAACAACATCAGCGATACCGTCATTATCTGAATCTAAATCTAAATGATCTAAGATTCCGTCGTTATCAGTATCCCCGTTTGGATAAGAATTCGGAGTTCCATCGTTATTTGTGTCAGCACCAGTAACGATTAAAGCGTTATCAGTATTAGCACCATTGGCATCACTACCGTTAGCTAAAGCATTTGTAGGATCACCATCGACAACATCGTTAAATCCATCATTATCAGCATCCGTAAAGTTATCAGCTTTACCGTCACCGTTTGTATCTGTTCCACCAGCTTCAACAACATCAGCGATACCGTCGTTATCAGCATCTAAATCTAAATGATCTAAGATTCCGTCGTTATCAGTATCCCCGTTTGGATAAGAATTCGGAGTTCCATCGTTATTTGTGTCAGCACCAGTAACGATTAAAGCGTTATCAGTATTAGCACCATTGGCATCACTACCGTTAGCTAAAGCATTTGTAGGATCACCATCGACAACATCGTTAAATCCATCATTATCAGCATCCGTAAAGTTATCAGCTTTACCGTCACCGTTTGTATCTGTTCCACCAGCTTCAACAACATCAGCGATACCGTCATTATCTGAATCTAAATCTAAATGATCTAAGATTCCGTCGTTATCAGTATCCCCGTTTGGATAAGAATTCGGAGTTCCATCGTTATTTGTGTCAGCACCAGTAACGATTAAAGCGTTATCAGTATTAGCACCATTGGCATCACTACCGTTAGCTAAAGCATTTGTAGGATCACCATCGACAACATCGTTAAATCCATCATTATCAGCATCCGTAAAGTTATCAGCTTTACCGTCACCGTTTGTATCTGTTCCACCAGCTTCAACAACATCAGCGATACCGTCATTATCTGAATCTAAATCTAAATGATCTAAGATTCCGTCGTTATCAGTATCCCCGTTTGGATAAGAATTCGGAGTTCCATCGTTATTTGTGTCAGCACCAGTAACGATTAAAGCGTTATCAGTATTAGCACCATTGGCATCACTACCGTTAGCTAAAGCATTTGTAGGATCACCATCGACAACATCGTTAAATCCATCATTATCAGCATCCGTAAAGTTATCAGCTTTACCGTCACCGTTTGTATCTGTTCCACCAGCTTCAACAACATCAGCGATACCGTCGTTATCAGCATCTAAATCTAAATGATCTAAGATTCCGTCGTTATCAGTATCCCCGTTTGGATAAGAATTCGGAGTTCCATCGTTATTTGTGTCAGCACCAGTAACGATTAAAGCGTTATCAGTATTAGCACCATTGGCATCACTACCGTTAGCTAAAGCATTTGTAGGATCACCATCGACAACATCGTTAAATCCGTCATTATCAGCATCCGTAAAGTTATCAGCTTTACCGTCACCGTTTGTATCTGTTCCACCAGCTTCAACAACATCTGCAATTCCGTCGTTATCAGCATCTAAATCTAAATGATCTAAGATTCCGTCGTTATCAGTATCACCGTTTGGATAAGAATTCGGAGTTCCATCGTTATTTGTATCAGCACCAGTAACGATTAAAGCGTTATCAGTATTTTCTGAAGTACCATCTTGACCAACATCACCATCGACAACATCATTAAATCCGTCATTATCAGTATCTACGAAGTTATCAGCTTTACCGTCACCGTTTGTGTCTGTTCCACCAGCTTCAACAATATCTGCAATACCGTCATTATCTGAATCTAAATCTTGGGTATTTGGAACACCATCTCCATCAGAATCTAAGTTAGGTATTGTATTACCACCGTTATCAACATCATATAAATCATCTAAACCGTTATTGTTAGCATCATTAATTAAAGTACCATTGGCATTAATATTGTCAACTTTACCGTCACCGTTTGTATCTGTTCCACCTGCCTCAACAATATCCGGAATTCCATCGTTATCAGAATCTAAATCTAAATGATTTGGAATTCCGTCGTTATCTGAATCTATAGGTAAACAGTCTAAGAAAATTCCGAAAGCAACACCTTGTGAAGAACCATTTACAGTGTTTTTAAGAACAACTCTAATTGTATTTGCTTTATTTGATTTTAAAACATAAAAACCATTTCCTCCAGAGCCAGTGTCATTTCCTTCTAAAAATGCTTCTTTAGCATTTATACTAGAATTTGTAAAAGTATTAGGTATATTATCTAATAATTCCCAGTTTGTACCCGAAGTATAGTATTGTGCTTTTTCTGTAATTTCATCTGTACTTTCACCATCTGCAACTACAAGGTTTGGTGTGAATACAATATTATTATTTAAACCTGTGAATCGAATTGTAAAGTCGATTTCAGAAGAAGGTTTACCAGAAGGATTGTAAATAACTTCATTATCTGGTGTTGTATCGTAATATTGTTTTAAATGTGGATTTGGATTTGCATCCCAAGCAGCCATATCTACAGGTACAAAATCTGTTGTTAACCCATTTTTAGCTGATGCTGAAACAACAGTAGCTGTTATAGTAGAGCCATCTGGCATTGTAAATGTTTTGCTGTCTCCTAAGTTTATACCGTTTGTGAAATCTCCATCCCAATTTAACCAAAAGATATTGTCTCTAAAAGCACCCAATAAAGGAGCTGAATTACCTAGGTTATTACCACTACAATCCATTTCGTCTACATCAGGTATACCATCATTATCGTTATCTAAATCGAAAAGATCTGCTACACCATCATTATCAATATCATTTTTATCTCTGTAGTCTAAATCGCCAGAACCAGGAAAATCATTGTCTTGATCGCCGTAAGCAGTATCTAGAGTAGCTGCATTAGTAACTTTATTACCACTACCTAAACCATCATTTACAGTAGAGCCTTCTGTGTTACTATCGTTATTGTCATCAAAATTATCGTCTAAACCGTCACCATCAGTATCATTACCAGATGCGCCATTATCAGTATCTCCATTTTCTAAAACATCATCTATACCATCATTATCTGAGTCTAAATCTAAATAATCTGGAATAGAATCGTTTGAAGCATCTGTATTAACAGGAGTTAAGCCTACTTGACCATTTTCATAATTATCATCTACACCGTTATTATTTGAGTCTGTAATTGATGTTCCGATTCCGCTTGGTGCAACATAATCATTTGAAGTTTGACCTTCTATATTATCTGGTATACCATCGTTATCTGCATCTATATCTAAATGATTAGAAATTCCGTCGCCATCAGTATCACAATTAGGTGATAATATTGAAAATGGTAAATTTCTTCTTGAAATGGTTGAACTAGAGTATTCTACATCTAATGAATGCGCACCTGTATTTTCAAAAAATAAAACAGTAATTTCATGTAAACCTTCTTTTAAAGGAATGTTGTCTCCAGTAACTAATCCACCGGCTCCATGTAAACCGTCGTAATCTACTACCTGATTTCCGTCTATAAAAAGTTTAGAACCATCATCAGAATTTAAGTAAAAAGTATAATTTGTAGTTGATGGAATATTTATATAACCACTATATCTAATACTATACGTTTGGTTATCTGATGGTGTAACCATTTCTTGTAAAGCCGTTACATCAAAATTAGTAACTGTACCAGTAGCAGTAGCACCAGTAGTAGGAATATTATCTACTGTATTTCCGCTAGGAACACTATCATAAAATTCATAATTTAAACTACCTACACAAGAGGCTATTTCAACTGTATCTAAAATACCATCATTATCATCATCTAAATCATCAGAATCTACAATTCCGTCTTTATCAGAATCTTTAAAATCTCTATAGTCTAAATCTCCGTCTCCAGGATTAAAGTTGTCATCGTTATCACCATAAGCATTTTCTAATGAGTTGATATCTGTAACCTTATTACCACTGTTTAATCCGTCATTAACGGTAGCTCCAGAAATGCTAGAATCGTCATTGTCATCAAAAGCATTGTCTAAACCGTCATTATCTGAATCTGAACCAGTTAAAGAGTTTTTGTCATTTCCATTTTCTCTGATATCTGTTATGCCATCATTATCTGAGTCTAAATCTAAATAATCTGGATTGTCTATACCATCTGTGTTTTCTGGATCGAAACCTATTATTGCACCAGATTCATAATTATCATCTACACCATTATTATTAGTATCTGTAATATTATTTGCGATACCACTTGGAGCGATGTAACCATTTGAAGTTTGACCTTCTATATTATCTGGAATACCATCATTGTCTGCATCAATATCTAGATGATTTGGTAATGTATCAGAATCTGAGTTAGCAGGAGTATTTCCTGTGCCAGCAGAACTAGGTACACCATTTGTAGAACCAGATGTACCAACATTTCCATCTGCTTGACCATCTCTATTTGTATCTGTACCACCAGATTCGATAACATCAGTTATTCCGTCGTTATCAGAATCTAAGTCTAAATAATCAGCAATTCCATCACCATCTGTGTCTGGAGCTAAACAATATTTTAATTCATAAAGTTGCATGGTAACATTACCCGCATTACCATTATATTTACCTGTTACAAATGTAATTTTATTAATTGGTTGCGCAGTTGAAACAATTACACCGTTATTAGGTGCATTACCTGCATTAGCAATACTATACACAGATTGATTTTCTATTAAAAAAGTATTGTTAGGTAAAGTGTTATTATTTACTACTAAAGGAACATTTGTACCATCTAAACTACCTATAAAATCTACTCTATCTTGATTATCTAAACCAGACCACTTTAATTCTAAATTATATACAGGCTTGTTAAAAGTTAAGGTATAAACGGCTACTTTAATTGAGCTAGCATTATTTTGATAATTTGAACCGTAAGGAAAATTTGTGTCTTTAGATTGTACATTAACATAATTACCATCAACACCCGTTGTTGGTCCTGCACTGGCAACACCACTAGACCAAGTAGCTCCGTTTGTTACTTCATAAGATAAAGTTGCATTTGCATCATTAAAGGAATACGTGTTTAAAACTGTTCCTGAATTTGTACCACCATTTGTATTTGTATTGGCATTGGTAAAACTTTGACCTAAATTAACATAGTTAGAACTAGGACATGTATATCCTTCATCAGTATCTAAAATACCATCATTATCATCATCTAAATCTACATCGTCTGCAATACCATCATTGTCATTATCTGGAGGTGTTACAGTTATTGTAACAGAAGCAGTATCACAATTAGAAGTTGAAGCTTTTTCACATATTTGATATACTAAAGTATAAGTTCCTACTGGTGTATTTGGTGAAACATTTACTTCACCTGTAGATGTATTTAAGCTAATATTTGAGTTAGTTGTACTAACTTGTGTTAAATTAACTGTTGACAGCGTTGGTGCTACAGTTTTTAAAATATCATTTGACAAAACATTATTTACAGCAGTACCACCAATGCCATAAGTAGTAGTAGCAGAATCATTTACTGCATCTATTATATTTGCGGTTGTTAATGTAAAATTACCTAAAAAACCAGTACCCCTTGGGCCACTAGAATTATTATTATCTGTATAAACAATTGTAACCGTTCTTACTGACTTAGAACCAAAATCTACAATGATAGACCCGTTATCATTATTGTTAGAATCTGCACTTGCAGTTGATGATTGTGCAGAATTGATTGTTGTAGAAGTTACCGTAGTATTTGGTGGGTCTACTATTGTTATTGAGTTTGGTGAGCCTGCATTACTTGTAACAGTAACTCTATCGACCCTACCATTACTATGATCTATGTCTGATATACCAAATCTAAGGTTTGTTATATTTTGACTAAAATTTAATGTAATCCTTACAGGTGAATTTGCATTTGCTCTACCAGTATCTGCTGGGTCAAACGCAACTCCAAGATCATCAACACCACCAAATAAACCACCAGAAGCAAGATCTATTTTTGGAAAAGTTCCGGTAGCAGCACTTGAGTAAAAATTACCATCTGCCGTGTTACGAGTAATGTTAATTGTAACCGATTCTTGTTTAAAACCAGCAGGCGTTGTTAAGTTAACTGTACCAGAAGTAGAACCTTGTGGCCAATTTGCTGTACTCCAATCTATACTTGATTGAGCTAAAACGTTAGATGAATTTAAAATACCTATTAGTGTGAATAGGACTAGGGTAGTATGCAATTTAAAACGAAGTATTCCCCCAAATATTTTCGCTTTCTTTACATATGTTAACATAAAATAAAAAAATTTAAGAGCACAAAAGTAATCATTATTTATCGTGCATCATTGTTTTGACACCAATAAGTTATAATGGTCACATAAATATTAATTATAATTAAATAAAAATGAAGATATTCCCTATTGAATAATTATTTATATTAATTCTAAATAAAATTGTATTTGTCAAAGTAATTTTTATATTTGCATCACTATTTAAAGTGAGTCTAAATAAATACATATAATTTCTATTGATGAAACAAAAAAATACATATACTTTTAGAAAACTAATTAACGATATTCATCTTTGGCTCGGTTTAGCCAGTGGAATTGTACTTTTTGTGGTCTGTTTAACGGGTACAGTTTTAGCATTTGAACACGAGATAAAAGATTTTTTTGCTGAAAAGCTTACAATTGAAGAAACAAATGAAAAAATAGCCATTTCTTCTCTTGTTAATACGCTAAAAGAAAAAGAAATAGGCTTTGTTACCGGAGTTACACTTCCTACAAACGATTTAAAGCCTTATGTTTTTAATGTAAAAAAAGATTTAAAAGAAAGAAGAGGTGCAAAAGTATTGGTAAATCCTTTTAATGCAGAAGTAAAGAAAGTACAAAAAACAAGTGCAGATGCTTTTTTACTTGTTATGTTTAAATTGCACAGGTGGTTAATGTTAGATACAACTGTTGGTAGACCAATTGTAGGTATTGCTACAATAATATTTTTGATTCTTTCTATTACCGGAATTGTTCTTTGGTTTCCAAGAAAAATTAAATTAAAAAACTTTAAGCAAGGATTTAAAATAAAATTCAACGCAAATTGGAAAAGAATAAATCATGATTTACATAATACTTTAGGTTTTTACGCTTGTATTTTTATTGTAATTATGGGTTTAACTGGTTTATGTTGGTCTTTTGAAGGTTATAGAGAAGGTTTAAGCACTGTTCTTGGTACAAAGGTTTTTAATCGTTCTAGTGTTAAACTTAATGTAGATAAAATACCTACGGATAAAATATTAACTGTAGATGAGTTGATTGCTACCGCTAATAAAACTTTAGATTATAAAGGTGAGCTGTCGGTAACTTTTCCGAATAAAAGAAACAACTATTATAGTTTTAGAAAGTCTGATGATTCTAGTTTTTCACCAGTTTTTACAGATAAATTATATTTAGATGTCTCAGGCAAAGTTTTGGCTGTAGATTATTTTAAAGACAAACCGTTTAATGTAAAAATAGCTTCTTTAATAAAACCGTTACATACAGGAGAAATATACGGAATGCTTTCTAAGATTATATATTTCTTAGCATGTTTAATTGCAACAAGTTTACCTGTTACCGGAACAATAATTTGGTTGAATAAATTAAAGAAAAATAAAAAAAAGAAGTAGAAAGATAATAAACTTATACTTTTTCTGAAGATTCAATACTATTGATATCTTCATTAAAAGTATTTTTTTTCTTTAAATATGCTGCAATAATTCTTTGTACATCTCTGTTGTCTTTTTTAGGCTGAACAAAAAATTGATAATCTTCTGGATTAGTTAGTTGATTCGCTTGATCAGAATCTACATAACCAAAACCTTTGTAAATTCCGTCTAAAATTAAAGCAAAACCAACTTCATTTTCTGATCTTCCAGTTTCTTTAATTACTAGATTTTCTGCCCCAATTCCTACAGAATTTATTGCATCTTTTACGCGTAAATTATAATTTTCTACAGATTCTTTACCGCAACAAACTCCTTTACATTCTTTAATTTGATAATGAAAACAGCTAGATACATTTGTTTGTAAATGGCAATATTTCGGGCAAAGTTCAAATTCTTCGCACAAATTTTCTATGTGCTTTCTAGCTTCTGCAACAGAGTAATATTTCATCATTGCATTCGGAATTAATTTTAACCGATTATATGCCAAATGAATGATTCCTTTTTGGTCTTCGTAAAAAAATAAACCAACAGCTTCTCCAGATTTTCTTTGTGCTCTATTATATTTAGGATAAATACTTTTAATTTCTTCCGATTCGTGCAATAATGCTAATAATTCACTACCTGTTTTGATAAAAGAAATATCAGCAGTTTCTAAACACATATTTTGTTCTTTCTTCTTTTTGTCATAAAAATGACTAATAACACGCTGTTTTATATTGTTAGCTTTACCAACATAAATTACTTCTTTATCGCTATTCTTAAAATAATAAACTCCAAATGTTTCAGGTAAATTGTCTACAATTTTTTTATCTAATAAAGGTGGTAAGGTTGCTTGTCTAGAGCGAGGGTTTAAAAAAGAATTAATCATAAAATTATCATCTCTTTCTATCAATCGTCTAAATAATTCTGTAGTTGCTTCGGCATCGCCTTTTGCTCTGTGCCTACCATTAATAGGAATGTTTTCTACAGTACAAATATTACCCAAACTGTAAGAATTTAAACCGGGCATAATTTTTCTAGATAAACGAACCGTACACAGTTTTTTTCGTTTAAAATTAAAACCTAAATTTTTAAACTCTTCGTGAATTATATTATAATCGAAATTAACATTGTGTGCCACAAAAACGGTGTCTTTTGTAATTTCTTCGACCTTTTTAGCAATCTCATAAAACTTCGGTGCATTTCTAACCATGGCATTTGTAATACCAGTAAGATTAGTTATAAATGCAGGTATATTTTGTTCTGGATTTACTAAGGATGTAAACTCATCTACAATTTTTTTTCCGTCGAAAACAAAAATGGATATTTCGGTTATTTTCGAACCTTTATATCCATTTCCTGTGGTTTCTATGTCTACTACTGTATATAGCAATTACTGTATAATATTTTTTAAATCGGCAATTGTTTCTGTAGGGGTTTCTGCTCCAAAAACATAACTACCGGCAACCAATACATTTGCACCAGCTTCTATTAATTTATTAGCATTTAAATTGGTTACACCGCCATCTATTTCTATTTGGCAAGAAGATTCTGTAAACTCTATCAAATGTTTTAATTGGCTTACTTTTTTGTACGTATTTTCTATAAATGATTGTCCGCCAAAACCTGGGTTAACACTCATAATACAAACCAAATCTAAATCTGCAATAATGTCTTCTAAAACAGCAATAGGTGTGTGCGGATTTAAGGCAACTCCTGCTTTCATTCCGGTAGCTTTTATGGCTTGCACTGTTCTGTGTAAATGTGTACAAGCTTCATAATGCACTGTTAAAATATCTGCACCTAAATCGGCAAATGTTTGAATGTATTGATCTGGATTTACAATCATTAAATGTACGTCGATTGTTTTAGTAGCGTGTTTTTTGATGGCTTTTAAAACAGGCATTCCAAAAGAAATGTTTGGTACAAAAACGCCATCCATAATATCTATATGAAACCAATCTGCTTCACTATTATTAACCATTTCTATATCGCGCTGTAAATTGGCAAAATCTGCTGCTAAAACCGAAGGTGCAATTAAATTACTCATGTATTTGTTGTTGTGTTGTTATTTAGTTTTGCAAAGGTAATTAATCGAAGGTCGATAGCCAAGGTTTTAATTTCTTGGCTTTTTGTTTGATAAGAAAAAAAAGCGAGTACGGAAAACAGGTAATAACTTCAAAAAAAAAACTCCCGAAAAGAATTTCGAGAGTTTTAAGTTTTTTATACTTTTTTAAGAGTATGAATAAAATACTTAGTGCAATTTGCAATTACTAGCCTAAGTAAGTCATTAAAATTTTAGATCTAGACGTGTGCTTTAATCTTCTAATTGCTTTTTCTTTAATTTGACGAACACGCTCTCTTGTTAAATCGAAAGTTTCACCAATTTCTTCTAAAGTCATTGGTTGGTGCTCACCTAAACCAAAGTATAACTTTACAACATCTGCTTCTCTTGGAGTCAATGTTTCTAAAGCTCTATTAATTTCTATACGTAAAGATTCGTGTAATAAAACTCTATCTGGGTTTGGTGATTCACCAGAGTTTAAAACATCGTATAAATTAGAATCTTCACCTTCAATTAAAGGTGCATCCATAGATACGTGACGTCCAGAATTTTTCATAGATTCTTTAACGTCATTAATAGTCATGTCTAATTTCTTAGCAATTTCTTCTGCAGAAGGCGGACGCTCGTTTTCTTGTTCTAAGAAAGCGTACATTTTGTTAATTTTATTAATAGAACCAATTTTATTTAATGGTAAACGTACAATTCTAGATTGTTCTGCAAGTGCTTGTAATATAGATTGACGAATCCACCATACGGCATAAGAAATAAATTTAAAACCACGAGTTTCATCGAAACGTTTAGCGGCTTTAATTAAACCTAAATTACCTTCGTTAATTAAATCTGGTAATGTTAATCCTTGGTTTTGATATTGTTTTGCAACAGATACAACAAAACGTAAATTGGCTTTTGTTAATTTTTCTAAAGCTCTTTGGTCTCCGGCTTTAATTAACTGTGCTAATTCTACTTCTTCATCGGCAGTAATTAAATCTACCTTTCCTATCTCTTGTAAATATTTGTCTAATGAAGCGGTTTCTCTATTAGTAACCTGCTTGGTAATTTTTAGTTGTCTCATCTAAATTCTCTAACCTTTTTTTAAGGATTAATACTCTTGCTACAATTACTTATACGGAAGAACGAAACATTATGTTACAAAAAGAAACGATTTTTTTTTCAAAAAGATAATATTTAACCGTTTACCGATAAATAGTAACCGTTTATCTTTTTAAAAATTTTAAGTGTGACTTATGTTGTTATTTAGTGTCATAAAACCAACCGAAGTGAATACGATAGAATTAAAAATTACAGATGAAGAATTAGTTTTCGAAATAGTTAGAACTAATAATACAGAATTATTTGCAACATTATACGATAGATTTTCTAGCGTTGTATATAATAAGTGTTATGGTTTTTCAAAAAGCAAAGAAGAAGCAGAAGGTTTAATGCACGATGTTTTTGTTAGACTATTTGTTAAATTAAAAACTTTTAGAGGTAATTCTAAGTTTTCTACTTGGTTGTATTCTTTTACATATAATTTTTGTGTAAATTATGTGCAAAGAAACAGCCATAAGAAAAAAGAGAAAGTTACAATTGTAACAGATCAAATTAAAGAGAATAACGATTCTTTTGAAGAAATTGAAGATGCTAATTTATTAGAATTAAAATCTGCTAAACTTGCAAAAGCTTTATCTTTAATAGATCCTTCGGATAAAATGATTTTATTGATGAAATACCAAGATGATAAGAGTATTAAAGAAATAAAAGAAGTTTTAAATATTGGTGAAAGTGCAGTTAAAATGAGAGTTAAACGAGCCAAAGCCAAGGTTGTTAAAGTATACGAATCATTATAAATAATTATGAGTAATCCATTCAAGAAAATTCTACCAAAGCACAAAGTTTCCTCTAATGTTAAACACAAGGTTTTAGTAGATGCTAGAATGATAAAACATACACTTGAAATAGCAGACCAATACGTCTTAAAATATCCAAGAACCCTAACTAATTTCTATATTAATTTAAAGTAAGTTATACTTTAAATTGCCCTCTACATTTAGAAATTTTTTCCTTTTTAAATTTTTACCTTATATAGTAGTCAAGTTTGAATAAATTCAATTCTTTGATTAAATTTTAGTTTTCGATATTGAACACTAAAACTATATTTAGCACAAGTTAGTAAGCTGTAAACTATATTAAATTCCCTCTTCAAATACTAAATAGTTACTAAAACTATTTTATACTGAATCTTAATTTTTTAAAATAATATGATAGTATTTTTTGACTAAATATCTTCATATCAAATAAAAAAAACCATATCGATTTATAGTGCTTTTATTCAATTTAATAAAGATATTATTAGCTTTAGTAGAATAACGGAGTGCTAAAGTTAAGGTGATATATTAAACCAACTTGCATGGTTAATGCCCATTCATTGTTTCTATTTTCAAAAACTTCTGCTTTTAACCCATCTATTGTGTCAGAAAAGAAATAAGAATAATTAAATTGAGCAGATAAGTCTAGTTTTTCAGTAAGTTTATATCTGGTTCCTAAACCAATATTAAAAGCAAAAGCTTCTCCGCTACCAATATCTAAAGAATTTTCTTCTGTATATTTTTTAGGTAAGACCGCTATATCTTCTTGCCAATTACCAAGTTCAGATTTTAAACTGTTGTTGTAAAATGAATACTGAATACCAAAAGTAAAAAATGGATTGAAAGAAATATCTGTGTAAGGATAAACAAATTCTTCTAGAGGTCTTAAAAAGTATTCTAAATGCAAACCTAAATTTATCATTCTTATACTTCCTTTCATGGCTCTTAGTTGCTCGCCACCATAACTTTGTTTAGAAGCCCAATAGCCATGATGTTCTAACTCGGTATTTTTTACATACTGAATTTCTGTCTTAACCATTAAGTGATTTCTCATTATATCATTAGGATCCCAACGCAATGTTCTGTTGAAAAAATGAAGATAATGAGCAACAGCAAAAGACATACCTTTGTTGTTATACTCGCTTCCAAAATGGTTTCTCTCACCGTAATCTGTTTGTAAACTAGTGGTGCCAACAAAACCACCGATATCGTGTGTGTAATGCTGCGCCTTAAATTCTAGAATAAAAACAATTACAAAAATAATTGTTATAGGGGTTCTCAAGATTTAGGGGTCTTAAAAGTAAAAAAACAAAGATAAATAAATTTTTTACAGTTGCAAGATTATTTTAAGTTTTTAACTATGAATGTGTTACCCTCTAAAAAATAGTTAGCTCTTACTTTTAGCTCTTCTTGATAATAAATAATGTTTTCTGGCTTTTGTCTTAATAAAAAGTTTCCAGTGTCCCACTTTTTATTATTGTTTTTATCAATTATTGCCCTAACCATATAAGTATTGGGTTCTAAAAGTGTAAAAACCAATTTTTCTGTTTTGTTTAAATATTTTCTTTCAACAATTTGATCAAAATCTTTGCCAGCTAGTAAATCAATAATTAAGTTTTCTGAATCTTGATTTACAACGTTTAAGGTAATTTTACCATAATCTTCTAACTCTAAAGTTTTAAAATTATAATTTAAGGTGTCGTTTTCAATATTATAAATATCAGTAAAACTTCCTGGTAATGCTTTTAATGTGTAGTTTTCTTTTTGATTTTTCTTAAATATAAAACCAATTTTGTTTTCTTTTTTAGAAAGAAAACTCGAGTAATTTACTGCAATTGTATCTTTATCTATAAGTGAAATTTTACTGGTATCTAATTTTGTAATCGGGTTGTTACTTTTTATGAAAAAGGTGTCTCTAAATTGTAAGGTGCCACCAACAGAAGGTTTTAGAGTTAAAGAATCTAGTTTTTTCTTTCTAAATTTAACTGTTACTGTATCTATAAAAATATCATTAGTAACTAGAAAATTAAGTGAGTCTAATTCTAAAGGTGTATACCAATAGTTTAAAGTATCTTTATCTGTTTCGAACTTTGAAATGCTCTTAAAATCTTCTGGAACTTTTGATAATAGAGAAACTTTAAAATCTTTTATTTCACCTTCGTATCCAAATTCTATTTTACCTTTTGTAATTTCTTTAGCCCTTTTAAAAGCGTAAGGTTGTTTTTCTTTAAAAAGTGTAATAGGTATATTAATAATACTATCTTTTGGTAATGTAATTGTGTCTGTATAAAAACCAATTTTATCTAATTTAGGATTAAAAATATAATCGCTAGTAGATTCTTCTAATGCCATTAAAAGATATTTTCCTTCTTTTAAATTTGTAAACCTAAAAGTGGTTGTGTCTATAGCAGTAGTTACGTAATTTGGTTTTTGTTTGTAAATTATAGAATCTGTGTAAGTACTGTCTAACTTATACAATACAACACTTGTGTTTTTTGGTTTTTTGTTTAAAAAAGCGTCTTTAATAGTTCCCGATGTTTCAAGAGAATCAATATAACTTCCTGTAGAAAAGATGTATTTAAATTGTTCTAATTTGTTGTTTTCATTATTATCTTCGATAGCATTACCAAAGTTAAAAATGTAAGTTGTGTTTTTTGCTAAAGTATCTAAGATTTCTATTTTTAAAAACTTACTAGCTGCTCCTTGAGGTGTTACTAATAATGGATTTTTTAACGGCGGAGAAACAACTAATTGTTTGTTTAAATCTTTTAGTTTTATAAACTCGTTAAACTCTAATTTAACTTCTTTTTTATTAAAGTTGATTGTTTTGTAAGGCGGATTAGAGCTTACAAACAAAGGAGCCTTTTCATCTTTAGGTCCGCCATCTGGTCTACCTGTTTTTGCACAACTAACTATTAAAGTAGCAAGAACAATAAAAAAAAGAGATTTATAAATGAATTTCACAAAAGTAAATTTTCTACAAATTAACAATTTATTTTTCAAAATAAATCACAAAATTTAATCTGTGTAAGCCATTGCTAAAATGCTAATTTTAATTCCGGTAGATTTTAAAAGTTCTTTTGCGCAAGCCTCTATTGTTGCTCCTGTTGTAATTACATCATCTATAATTAAAATGTGTTTATTTTTTAAAATTGAATTGTCTGTAATTTCAAATTTAGCTTCTAAATTGTTAAATCGTTCAAACCTACTTTTTCGGGTTTGTGTTTTAGTGTCTAAATTCCGTATTAAAACACCTTCAACCAACGGTATGTTTAAATGTTTGCTTAAAGTCTCACCAAATTTGGTAACTTGGTTATAACCTCTTTTACGTTTTCTTTTAGCGTGAATAGGTACAGGAACAATGCAGTCTATTTTAGAAAATTCTTTATTATTTGCTAATACTTCACCAAGCCAATTTCCAAAAAACAAGCCAATATCTTCATTGTTTTTATATTTAAGCTCGTGAATTAAATTTTTTGTAATACTTTTTTTTCTGAAAAATAATAATGCATTTGCTTTTTCAATTAAAACTCTACCTTTAAAAGAGTTGGTAATTTTATTATCAGTATAACTATCAAAATTAGTTAAAGGTAAATCGTGTCTACATAATAAACACAATATGGTTTCATTTCTAAGCAATTGATTTTGGCAATTTGCACAAATTTCAGGATAAAAAAGATGTAATAAATCCTTTAAAAATTTCATTTTTCCTTGTTCGCTTTTTTTTATTAAAGATACTTTATTTTTTTTAGTTTGATTTTTAAGATTGACTATGATTAATCGGAATAATAACCTACTATTTTTGTTAAAATGAAATTATTTTTTTCTTGAAAAAGTTGTCTAAACGTTTATCTTTGTCGCCATTATGGCAAAACAAGAAGATCAATTTAAAAAAGTATTATCGCACGCTAAAGAATATGGTTATGTATTTCAATCATCTGAAATTTATGACGGTTTAAGTGCGGTTTACGATTATGCTCAAAATGGTGTTGAGTTAAAGAAAAATATTAGAGATTATTGGTGGAAAGCAATGGTGCAAATGCACGAAAATATTGTTGGTATAGATGCATCTATTTTAATGCACCCAACAACTTGGAAAGCTTCTGGCCATGTAGATGCATTTAATGATCCTTTAATTGATAATAAAGATTCTAAAAAAAGATATAGAGCAGATGTTTTAATAGAAGATTATTGTGCCAAAATTGAAGGTAAAATAAACAAGGAAGTAACAAAAGCTGCAAAACGTTTTGGTGATGCATTTAATAAAGAAGAATTTTTAGCTACTAATGGTAGAGTTCTTGGTTATCAAGAAAAAATTAATACTATTTTATCTAGAATGGGTAAATCTTTAGAAAATGAAGATTTAGCTGATGTTAAATTATTAATTGAAGAATTAGAAATTGCAGACCCGTTAACAGGTTCTAAAAACTGGACAGAAGTTAAGCAGTTTAACTTAATGTTTGGTACTCAAATTGGTGCTTCAGCCGATAGTTCTACACAAGTATATTTAAGACCAGAAACTGCACAAGGTATTTTTGTGAATTTTTTAAATGTTCAGAAAACCGGACGAATGAAAATTCCTTTCGGAATTGCTCAAACTGGTAAAGCATTTAGAAATGAAATTGTTGCAAGACAATTTATTTTTAGAATGCGTGAGTTTGAACAAATGGAAATGCAATTTTTTGTGAAACCTGGTACACAAAAAGAATGGTATAATCAATGGAAAGAAACGCGTTTAAAATGGCATTTATCATTAGGTATGGGTGCAGATAATTACCGTTTTCATGATCATGATAAATTAGCTCATTATGCAGATGCTGCTGCAGATATCGAATTTAAGTTTCCTTTCGGATTTAAAGAATTAGAAGGAATTCATTCTAGAACAGATTTCGACTTAAAAGCTCATGAAGAATTTTCTGGTAAGAAATTACAATATTTCGATCACGAAGAGAACAAAAATTACACACCTTATGTAGTAGAAACTTCTATTGGTTTAGACAGAATGTTTTTAGCTGTTTTTTCTAATTCTTTACAAGAAGAAGCTTTAGAAAATGGTACAACAAGAACAGTTTTAAAATTACCAGCAGTTTTAGCGCCTTTTAAAGCAGCAATATTTCCGTTAGTTAAAAAAGACGGTTTACCAGAAGTTGCAAGGCAAATTATGGATGACTTAAAATGGGATTTTAATGTTTTTTATGATGAAAAAGATGCCGTTGGTAAACGTTACAGAAGACAAGATGCTGCAGGTACACCGTTTTGTATAACAGTAGATCATGATTCTTTAGAAGATAAATCTGTTACAATAAGACATAGAGACACCATGGAGCAAAAGCGTGTTAAAATTTCTGATTTAAAAGATATTATAAAAGCAGAAGTAGATATTAAAACTTGGTTGCAAAAAATGTAATTAAATTTTAACTATAAAGTATAAATACCTCATCATAATTGATGGGGTATTTTACTTAAGTACAAGTACTAGAATTTATAAAAAGAGTAATTACACGCTAAAATTATCAATTGTTTTATTTCAATTTTACAACTCTAAAAAGGTGGAATCTGAAAAACCTACAAAAGAGTAAGAAACTATAAAAACAATTTATTATGTCTGTAATTGCAAATATTGAAAATGAAGTTAAATTAGGAGGAGGAGCTCAGTTTTGGGTTTATATATCGCCACAAAATGATACAGCAAATGTTGTAAAAGGTTGGTCGGTTACATTTTCTCAAGGAAGTTGGAGTGATACAATAACTTCAGAAAACCCTACAAAACAAATTAAAACTCCAAATTTATCAGGAGACTTTAATATTGAAGTTACTGCATTAAATTCATCTACAAACCCACCTATGAGAGTTAATGTTCCTGCACAATCTGGTAGTAAAAATGTAATTGGCTGTAATGCTAATTGTGCCTCTTTTGTTGGTTTAATAGCCGATGAAAAACCTTTAATGGGAGGTGTTAATGTGAAATTCTGGACAACTTGGGACGCAATGTGTTCTCGAGGTTAATCGATATTTTATTAAAATTAAAAATCCGTTAGAAAATGAATTCTAACGGATTTTTTTATTTAATATTTCTCTTTAAAATCAAAATGATAAAAGATGAATTTATTTGTAGAAGTATGTTACTACATCATTCCTGGCATTCCACCACCCATTGGAGGCATTCCGCCACCTGCAGGTGCATCTTCTTTAATATCAATTAAAGCACATTCTGTAGTTAAAATCATTCCAGCAACAGAAGCTGCGTTTTCTAAAGCTACACGAGTTACTTTTTTAGGATCGATAATACCAGCATCTAACATATTTACATATTGATCTGATTTTGCATCATAACCAAAGTCTTTTTTACCTTCTAAAACTTTGTTTATTACAACAGAACCTTCGCCACCAGCGTTTTCTACAATAGTTCTTAAAGGAGCCTCAATTGCTTTGTTAACAATTTGTACACCTGTTGTTTCATCTAAGTTTTCTGTAGCTAATTTTTCTAATACTTTTTTAGCACGAACTAAGGCAACACCACCACCAGCAACAATACCTTCTTCTACAGCAGCTCTTGTTGCATGTAAAGCATCATCAACTCTGTCTTTCTTCTCTTTCATTTCTACTTCAGAGGCAGCACCAACATATAATACAGCAACACCACCAGCTAATTTAGCTAAACGTTCTTGTAATTTTTCTTTGTCGTAGTCTGATGTTGTAGTTTCTATCTGAGCTTTTATTTGACTAACTCTTGTTTTAATAGTATCTGCATCACCAGAACCATTTACAATTGTAGTATTATCTTTATCAATAGTAATGCTTTCTGCTGTACCTAATAAATCTAAAGTTGCGTTTTCTAAAGAGAATCCTCTTTCTTCAGAGATTACAGTTCCGCCAGTTAAAATAGCGATGTCTTCTAACATTGCTTTTCTTCTGTCTCCAAAACCAGGTGCTTTAACAGCTGCAATTTTTAATCCACCTCTTAATTTGTTTACTACTAAAGTTGCCAATGCTTGTCCATCTACATCTTCAGCAATAATTAATAAAGGTCTACCAGATTGAGAAACTGGTTCTAAGATTGGTAAAATTTCTTGTAAGTTAGAAATCTTCTTATCGAATAATAATACATAAGGATTTTCTAAATCTGCAATCATTTTATCGGCATCTGTAACAAAGTATGGCGATAAATAACCTCTATCAAACTGCATACCTTCTACAACATCTACATAAGTATCTGTTCCTTTAGCTTCTTCTACAGTAATTACACCTTCTTTACCAACTTTACCAAAAGCAGTAGCAATTAAATCTCCTATAACTGCATCGTTATTTGCAGAAATAGAAGCTACTTGTTGTATTTTTTCTGATGAATTACCAACTTTTTGAGTTTGCTTTTCTAAATCTGTAACAATTGCTTCTACAGCTTTGTCAATTCCGCGTTTTAAATCCATAGGATTTGCGCCTGCAGCAACATTTTTTAAGCCTTCTTTTACAATTGCTTGTGCTAAAACAGTAGCCGTTGTTGTACCATCACCAGCTAAATCGTTTGTTTTAGATGCAACTTCTTTTACCATTTGAGCTCCCATGTTTTCAAGCTCATTTTCTAATTCAACTTCTTTTGCAACAGAAACACCGTCTTTAGTTACAGTTGGTGCACCAAAAGATTTAGAAATAATTACATTTCTTCCTTTAGGTCCTAAAGTTACTTTTACGGCATTTGCCAATGCATCTACACCGCGTTTTAAACCATCTCTTGCTTCAATATCAAATTTTATATCTTTTGCCATTGTTTTTATTTTTTGATTTTAGCTTTGGCTCTAGGCTTTTAGCTAAAATAATTTGTTTTTACTTTATTGTTCTTTGCTTTAGGTAAATAGTCAAAAGCAAATAGCATTATTTATATGATCGCTAAAATATCAGATTCGCGCATCATTAAATAATCTTTACCTTCTAGTTTAAGGTCTGTTCCGCCATATTTACTGTATAAAACAGTATCACCAACTTTTACAGTTAATGGCTCGTCTATTTTACCATTACCTATGGCTACAACTGTACCTTGTTGTGGCTTTTCTTTTGCATTGTCTGGAATGATTAATCCGGAAGCTGTTTTTGTTTCTGCAGGTGCAGGTTCTACAAGAACTCTGTCTGCTAAAGGTTTAATGTTTAATCCCATTTTTAATACGTTTTATTGATTAAATTAATTTTTTTATACTTTCATAATAGTCAGAAATTATGCCATTAGATTATAACTGACATTTTTTCAATATTAGAAATAATTAAGCTGATTTTTGCGCAAAAAAAAATGCCAACGTGTCATTTACGTTGGCATTTTAAATTTTATAAATAATAGTTATTTTAAACTATCGTTTGTGCTTGTAGTTGGTTCTGCTGGCGTTGTAGTTTCTACACCGTCTAAAGTATTGTCTAATTGAAAATTATTATCGCCATCTCTAGGAATTGCAAAATTTGCTAATAAAATTAAAGCAAACATAGCAATTGCCAACGTCCAAGTTGTTCTGTCTAAAAAGTTGTTTGTGTTTTGTACACCACCTAAAGATTGTGCACCACCGCCACCAAAAGAAGAAGATAATCCTCCACCTTTAGGGTTTTGTACCATAACAATTAGGATTAAAGCTACTGCTACAATCAAAATAAGGATTAAAAAAGCTGTATAACTCATGATTTATTTTTTTGTAAAATTTGTATTCTTTTAATTTGGTCTGCAAAGAAACCACTTTTTTCTGGATATTTCAAACTTAAAATTCGATAAGCTTGTATTGCGTTTTCATACTTCTTTTGTTCTAGATAAACTTTGGCTAAAGTTTCTGTCATTAAAGCAGCGTCTTGTTTGTTTTTTGTAACTGGTACAGCAATCGTTTTTCCTTTTTCTAAAGGTTCTATTTTAGGATTATTTTTAATAAATTTATTAATAATATCTTCTGCTTTGATTGTCTTTTTTACTGGTTTTTTTTCTGTTCTTACAATTGCTTTTTTAGTAGATAATTGTAGCCATTGTTGAAAAGAGTGACTTTCTGAGTTAGAGAATGACAATGGTTTGCCTATTTCTAAATTTTCTTCTGCCTTATCAATAATCGTTGTTGTATTCGTTTCTTCATCAGCATTAACAGAAAGAATAGTTTCTTTTTGATGATTGTTTTCTAGTTTAGATGAAATTTGTTCGTGAATAGTTTCTTCTTTAGAAATTTCACTTTTAAAAGATGTTATGTAATTAAATAAAACAGTTCTGTCTGTTGTATATGCTGCCGTTAATTTTAACTCATTATTATACTTAAAACTGTCTTGATTTTTTAAGCCTTTTAAATACAAAGCTCTTGCTGCTTGAAAATAAGGAAATTCTTCGATTACAGATTTTAATTCGGCAGTTTCTATCTGCTGAATATCTGTTTTGCCTTTGGCGATTTGTATGAATGTAGAAGATTTCAATATTTAAAATTTAGTTTACCATTTACCAACAGAAGCATTGAAAATATCTTGCGTAATTCTGTCTATAATTTCTTCAAAAGCTGCTTCTTGCACGCTGCCGGTTAATTGAGATGTTGCTGGATAATCAGAATAGAATGAAAACGATTTTTCGAAATCTTTTTTCTCATCCGTATTATTAATATATCTAACGTTTACGGTAATTGTTAACCTGTTTTGGGCAGAAGTTTGCGCAGATGTTGCACTCATAGGCGCAATTCTGTAACTTGTAATTTCTCCGCTGAAATGCAAGTCTCCGTTATTTGGCGTTAATGTTAAATTTGTTTGCCTTGTGAATAAATCTTGTAATTCGTTTGTGAATTGCTGACTTAAAGTTGGCTCTATTAATTGGGCTTGATTAGGAAAAAAATCTACTTGAATTGTTTTTGCATTACCAACATCACCACCTGTAAAACCGTAAATTCCGCAACCAATTAATAAAAAAGAACTAATTGTAAAAAGTACTGTATAAATTAATTTTTTCATAATTATAAATCGTATTGTTTAATTTTTCTGTACAATGTTCTTTCAGAAATACCTAGTTCTTTAGCAGCAAGTTTTCTTTTATTATTGTTCTTTTCTAAAGATTTTTTTATCATTTCAATTTCTTTGTCTTGTAATGATAAAGATTCATCTTCTTCTATAGTTTCTATAAAATCGTATTCTTTGTCTTCAGAATTATTTTGCGGAATATTTAGAACTTCGATATCGTGTTCTTTTAATTCTTTATCGCTATAAATTTTTTCTAATAATTGATGATTTTCTTCTTGTACTTGTTCTATATCTCCGTTTTTCATTAAATCTAACGTTAACTTTTTTAAATCGTTAATGTCGTTTCTCATGTCAAACAAAATCTTGTACATAATGTCTCTTTCCGTAGAAAAATCATTTTCTTTTTTACCACCAACAACTGCTGGTAAATTACCGTTGTTATTTGGTAAGTATTGGTTTAGCTTAGAAGCTGTAATGGTTCTACTTTCTTCGATTACAGAAATTTGTTCTGCTAAGTTTTTTAACTGACGAATGTTACCCGGAAAGCGATAGTTTAATAAAACATTTACTGCATTTTCATCTAATCGAATAGAAGGCATTCTATATTTCTGAGCAAAATCTGCTGCAAATTTTCGAAATAATAAATGAATATCTTCATTACGATCTCTTAAGGCAGGTAATTGAATTTCTACAGTGCTTAATCTGTAATACAAATCTTCTCTAAAACGTTCTTTTTCTATAGCTGCTTGCATATTTACGTTAGTTGCAGCTACAATTCTAACGTTCGTTTTTAAAGTTTTAGAAGAACCAACTTTTATAAACTCTCCGTTTTCTAAAACACGTAATAATCTTACTTGGGTTGTTAAAGGTAACTCACCAACTTCATCTAAAAATATGGTACCACCGTCAGCTACTTCAAAGTATCCTTTTCTGTCTTGTGTAGCACCTGTAAAAGATCCTTTTTCGTGACCAAAAAGTTCGCTATCAATAGTTCCTTCTGGTATTGCACCACAGTTTACAGCAATGTATTTTGCATGTTTTCTATGAGATAAAGAGTGTATTATTTTAGGAATACTTTCTTTACCAACACCACTTTCTCCGGTAACTAATACAGAAATATCTGTAGGTGCAACTCTTACTGCTTTTTCTAAAGCTCTATTAAGTTGCAAATCGTTACCAATTATGCCAAAACGTTGTTTGATTGCTTGTAAGTTTTCCATTTTCTTTTTCTTAGAATAGAGAAAAAAGAATAAAGAGATAAGATTTTTCTTAAAACCTATCTCTAGATTTCTTTTCTAAAAATTAATTATTATCAGAATACCCAATAACAGTTCCTTTTAAGGTTGCAGAAGTACAATCTTCTATTTTAACCATTACAAAGTCTCCTAATTTATAGTTTCCTTTATCAAAAACAGCAACGGTGTTTTGGGTATTTCTACCTTTCCATTCGTTAGGGTTTTTCTTAGATGTACCTTCAATTAAAAACTCTTCTACTTTACCTAAATGTTGTTGAGTTCTGTATAAGGCATGTTCTTGTTGTAAATCTATAACCTCTTGTAATCTTCTTTTTTTAACTTCTTGCGGTACATCATCTTCCATTTTGTTACCGGCTAAAGTACCTGGTCTTTCAGAATAAGAAAACATAAAACCAAAATCGTATTTTACATATCTCATTAAGTCTAAAGTATCTTGATGATCTTGCTCTGTTTCTCCGCAGAAACCAACAATCATATCTTGAGATAAAGACATTTCTGGTACAATTTTAAAAATATTGTCAACCAGCTCCATATATTCTTCTCTAGTATGTTGTCTGTTCATTGCTTTTAGCATGGCGTTACTTCCGCTTTGAACAGGTAAGTGTAAATATTTACAAATATTTTTATGTTTAGCCATTACATGAATAACGTCTAAATGCATGTCTTGCGGATTCGATGTAGAAAAACGAAAACGAGTTTTTGGAAATTTAGTAGCACAAATATCTAACAACTCTGCAAAACCAACTGCAGTGGCTTGTGCCATTTCAGAAGCTTTTTTAAAATCTTTCTTTAAACCACCGCCATACCATAAATAACTATCTACGTTTTGACCAAGCAAAGTAATTTCTTTATAATTTTGATCTACCATTTGACCAATTTCTTCTAAAATACTTTTAGGGTCTCTACTTCTTTCTCTACCACGTGTAAAAGGAACTACGCAAAAAGTACACATATTATCGCAACCTCTGGTGATAGAAACAAATGCAGATACACCGTTAGAATTTAAACGAACAGGTGCAATATCTCCGTAAGTTTCTTCTTTAGATAAAATTACATTTACGGCATCTCTACCTTCATTAACTTCTTCTAATAAGTTAGGTAAATCTTTATAAGCATCTGGGCCTACAACTAAGTCTACAATTTTTTCTTCTTCTAAAAATTTTTCTTTTAGACGTTCTGCCATACAGCCTAAAACGCCTACTTTCATATTTTTATTAGATTCTCTTTTTACTCTATTGTATTTTTGTAAACGTTTACGAACAGTAGTTTCTGCTTTTTCTCGGATAGAACATGTGTTCACCAAAACCAAGTCTGCTTCTTCTAATATTTGGGTTGTATTATAACCTTGCTTGTCTAAAATAGCAGCAACAATTTCACTATCATTCATATTCATTTGACAACCGTAGCTTTCAATAAATAATTTTTTAGTGTTTTGTTCTTTATTTTCTGTAACAAGTGCTTTACCTTGTATTCTTTCGTCTATTACTTTTTCGATTTGCTCCATAATTCAAAAAATGAGATGCAAATATACAACCAAAATTCAAATTGAATGACAAATTGGCAGAAAACAAATAATTATCAATTATAAATTAACAGAAATATAAAGAACATTCATTTTTTCTAATTTTTATTCAATCTTTTGAATCCTGTTTTTAAGATTTACTTTGATATACTTCAAAATAAATCAAAAAAATAAAATTTATAAAACAGAATATAAAAGTGTAATTAATGTAAATTTAAGTTGATTTTAAAGGTCTTTTTGTATTAAAAATGATGTAAAAAGAAACTAAAAAAAGAATTAATAAAAAAAACTACATACTTTTGCAGTTGGATAAAGTGCGATTTCGATTGCATTAATTACGAAAACAGAAAGATAAATGGCAAAGAATTTAGTAATTGTAGAGTCACCAGCTAAAGCGAAGACGATAGAAAAATTTTTAGGAAAAGATTTTCAAGTAGAGTCTAGCTATGGGCACATTGCAGACTTACCTTCTAAAGAATTAGGAATTGATGTAGATGGAGACTTTAGTCCTAAATATATAGTATCAGACGATAAAAAACCCGTTGTAAAAAAGTTAAGAACTTTAGCGAAAAAAGCAGACACTGTTTGGTTAGCAAGTGATGAGGATCGAGAAGGAGAAGCTATTGCGTGGCACTTAAAAGAGCAGTTAGATTTAAAAGACGATAACACAAAACGTATCGTTTTTCATGAAATTACTAAAAATGCCATTTTAAAAGCGGTTGATAATCCTAGAGATATAGATTATAATATGGTGAACGCACAACAAGCGCGTAGAGTTTTAGATAGGCTTGTTGGTTACGAATTATCGCCAGTTTTATGGCGTAAAGTAAAAGGAGGATTATCTGCAGGTAGGGTTCAATCTGTTGCTGTAAGGTTAATTGTAGAAAGAGAACGTAGTATTTTAGATTTTAAACCAGCTACACATTATAAAGTAGTAGCACAGTTTTCTAATTTAGAAGGAAAATCTTTTAAAGCAACAATACCAAAAAACTTCGACTCTAAAAAAGCGGCAGAAAGTTTCTTAAATTCTTGTGCAAATGCAGGTTTTAAAATTGCAGATTTAACTAAAAAACCTGCAAAAAAATCTCCGGCAGCACCGTTTACAACTTCTACATTACAACAAGAAGCATCAAGAAAGTTAGGGTTTCCGGTAGGTAAAACAATGCAAGTAGCACAGCGTTTGTATGAAGCCGGTTTAATTACTTATATGAGAACAGATAGTGTGAACTTATCTGTAGACGCAAGAAATGCTGCCGAAGAAGAAATAAGCAATTATTACGGAAAAGAATATAGTAAGCAACGTGTTTTTAAATCGAAAGCAAAAGGAGCCCAAGAAGCTCACGAAGCGATTAGGCCAACAAACATGAAAATGCATTCTATAGATACAGAATACGATCAAAATAGATTGTATGATTTAATCTGGAAAAGAACATTGGCGTCTCAAATGAGCGATGCACAATTAGAGCGTACAAACGTTAAAATAGAAAATTCTGAAAACGATAAAATCTTTACTGCAAACGGAGAGATGATTAAGTTTGAAGGTTTCTTAAAGGTTTATTTAGAAGGTAATGATGATGAAGATGGTGAAGAACAAGCTGGTATGTTGCCAAATTTAAAAGTAAACGATGCTTTAGAATATACATTTATAAACGCAACACAGCGTTTTACTAGTCCGCCATACAGATTTACAGAAGCTTCTTTGGTAAAACAATTAGAAGAATTAGGTATTGGTAGACCATCTACGTATGCACCAACAATTTCTACGGTTCAAAGAAGAGGTTATATAGAAAAAGGACAAAACGAAGGTATAGAAAGAGAATATCAGCAATTAATTTTAGCTAATGGTGCCGTAAAAAGCGAAACGTTATCAGAAAAAACAGGTTCTAATAAAAACAAATTAGTGCCAACAGATATTGGTAATATTGTAAACGACTTTTTGGTAGCTAATTTTTCTAATATTTTAGACTTCGGATTTACAGCTCGAGTAGAAAATTCTTTTGATGATATTTCTGAAGGAGATGAAGATTGGATAGAAATGATTAAAAGTTTCTATATCAAATTTCATGATAATGTTGAAGATGTAAAGGAAAATGCAGAAAGAGAATCCGGAGAACGTATTTTAGGTAAACATCCAGAGTCTGGCAAAACAGTTTTAGTACGTTTGGGTAAATTTGGTCCTATAGCGCAAATTGGTGCGCCAGAAGACGAAGAAAAACAATTTGCGAGTCTTAACAAAGATCAGCAATTAGGTACAATTACTTTAGAAGAAGCTTTAGAATTATTTTTGTTACCAAAAACTTTAGGTACATACGAAGGCGAAGAAGTTATTGTTTCTAATGGTCGTTTTGGGCCATACATCCGTTTCGGAAAAATGTTTGTTTCTCTTGATAAAGGAGAGAACCCGATGGAAGTAGATTTGCCAAGAGCAGAAGAATTAATTGTTGCTAAGCAAAAAGCAGATGCGCCAATTTATCATTACGAAGATTTACCAGTACAAAAAGGTGTTGGGCGTTTTGGGCCATTTATTAAATGGAACTCAATGTTTATCAACGTAAATAAAAAATACGATTTCGATAATTTATCTGATGATGATATTGTTGAGTTAATCGAGGTGAAAAAGCAAAAAGAAATAGATAAAGTTATTCATAATTGGGAAGACGAAGGTATTCGAGTTGAAAAAGCAAGATGGGGTCGTTTTAATGTAATAAAAGGTAAAATTAAAATTGAATTACCTAAAACTACAGCCATAGAAAAACTAACCAAAGCAGAAGCTATCAAAATGATAGAAGCTAAAGCACCTAAGAAAAAGGCAGCAAAGAAAAAATCAGCAGCCAAAAAGAAAACTACAGCTAAAAAAACGACAAAGAAGAAATAATTAGTTAGTATCTTGCATACTTTATTTATAAAAAATTGATGAGCCAAGACTTTTTAACCCCTATAAAAGATTCGGTTGTTGCAAGTTTATTGCAGCAATCTCAGTCATGTTTGGGGCAACATATTCAAATTCATTCTAAAGAAGAAGGCTTTCCTGATTTAGAAAATGTTCAAATAGCTATTTTCGGAGTAAAAGAAGATCGAAATTCACATAACAACTTTGGTTGTGGTGAAGATTTGTTTAAAATCAGAGAAAAGTTTTATCAATTATTTCCAGGAAATTGGCACACAAATATTGTAGATTTAGGAAATGTAGAAAAAGGTAATAAGGTTTCTGATACTTATTTTGCCGTTAAAGAGATTATAACTTCTTTAATCAAAGAAAACATTATTCCTGTTATTATTGGCGGTGGTCAAGATATTACTTACGTAAATTACAGAGCTTATGACGAGCTAGAGCAATCTGTAAATATTACGGCTGTAGATAGTAGATTCGATTTAGGTAATTTAGAAGGCGAATTAAGTTCTCAATCTTACTTAAGTAAAATTATTATGCAAGAGCCTAATAATTTATTTAATTACTGCAACGTTGGGTACCAAACCTATTTTAACTCGCAAGAAGAAATAGCATTGTTAGATAATTTATTTTTTGATGCGTATCGATTAGGGAAATCTAAAGAATTAGAAAATATAGAGCCAGCATTTAGAAATGCAGATATTGTTTCTATAGATATTGGTGCTATTCGACAAAGTGAAGCACCCGCTAATAATAATGCCTCTCCAAACGGATTTTACGGTCAAGAACTTTGTGCAATTTCTAGATATGCAGGTATTAGCGATAAAGTTTCGTCTTTTGGTATTTACGAATACAATTCTAAGCTAGATAATAACAATCAAACAGCACATTTAATCGCACAAATTATTTGGTATTTTATAGAAGGAGTTAACTACAGAGTAAAAGATTATCCATTTTCCGGTAAAGAAAATTATCAGAAATTTACAGTTTTATTTGATGATGATGAACCTTTAACTTTTTACAAGAGTAATAAATCTGGTAGATGGTGGGTAGAAATAAATATTTTGTCAAATAATAAATACAAAAGACATGCGTTAATACCATGTACATATCAAGATTATACAGAAGCAACCAAGCAAATTATACCAGAAAAATGGTATAAAGCAATGAAAAAGATGGTATAGTTTACAAGATTATAAAAAAATGAATACGTTAAATGCGATTTCAATATTGTTTTTTAACAAAAAAAATAATAGGTTTACGAACTTTTAGTTAAGATATAAACAGAATATGAAGAAAGCAGCAATATTTGCACTTTTATTAGCAGTAATTTACAGTTGTGGCTCTAATGATAGAGGAGAGTTGGTGGGTGTTAAAGTTAAGAAGAAATGGTTTTCAGAAAAACCATACGGTATGGCTTTAATTCCTGGTGGTTCATTTACAATGGGTAAGCAAGATCAAGATATTATTGGTACTATGAATGCACCAACAAAAACAGTTACTGTTAGGCCTTATTATATGGATGAAACTGAAGTTACTAACAATGAATACAAAGAATTTGTTCATTGGGTTAGAGATTCTATCGTAAGAACAAGATTGGGATATCAAGCAGAGTTTGCCGCTTTAAGTGCTACTCCAAATCCTGATGGAGCTTTACCTTCTGGTGGAATACATGAGTATGCTTTTGCTACAGTAGATACCACAGATGCAACACCTTACCAAAGATATATGTATGAAAACTACTGGAGCTTAGGCGATGGTATCGATTCTATAAAACCATTAAATTGGGAAACTGAATTAGTTTGGAAAAAAGAAGAATATCCAGATATTGATTATGTAGAGGTAATGGATTCTCTATATATTAGTAGAGAAGAAGCTGTTGACGGTATTAGAACTTTTAATCCTAAATTCTTAAAGTATAGATATTCTTGGTTTGATAGAGATAATGCAGCAAGAAAAGGAGGGAATAGAAAAGATTTTGTTCAAACTGAAGTTTTAAATATTTACCCAGATACAACTGCTTGGGTAAAAGATTTTAATTATTCTTACAATGATCCTATGCACCAAGATTATTTTTATCACCAATCTTATGGAGATTACCCTGTTGTTGGTATAACTTGGGAGCAAGCAAATGCTTTCTGTAATTGGAGAACTAAAAAGAAAAATGATTATTTAAAAGGAAGAAAAAACGCTACTCAAGTACCAGATTTTAGATTGCCTACAGAAGCAGAATGGGAATATGCTGCACGTGGAGGTTTAGAATTTGCAACATATCCATGGGGAACAGGAGGAACAACTAGTGATAGAGGTTGCTTTTTAGCAAACTTTAAGCCTGTTAGAGGTAACTATGCTGTAGACGGTGCTTTATATACTATGGAAGCTAAGTCTTTTAATGCAAACGATTACGGTTTGTACAATATGGCTGGTAATGTTTCTGAGTGGACAAATACAGCATATAACTTATCTTCTTACTACATGGCTTCTACAATGAACCCTAATGTTGAGGATAGAAAAAATAAAAGAAAAATTGTAAGAGGTGGTTCATGGAAAGATGTAGCATACTTTTTAGAAGTAAGTTCTAGAGATTATGAATATGCAGATACTGCAAGAAGCTACATTGGTTTTAGAACCGTTCAAAACTATATCGGAACAGGAAATAAATAATAATAAAAACCCCTAAATTAATTTAAAGAAAAATGGCACAGTCAAGAGCGTACAAAAAAGGAATGAATTTCGTTTACGGAATTGGAGCAGCAGTAGTAATTATTGGAGCTTTATTCAAGATTCAACATATAAATATCGGGCCAATTACAGGTGGTTTAATGCTAACAATTGGTTTAATTGCAGAAGCGATAGTATTCTTAATTTCTGCTTTTGATGCACCAGAAGAAGATTTAGATTGGTCTAAAGTTTATCCAGAATTAGCAGAAGGAGGAATTTCTTCTAAAAAAGAAACTAAAAAATTAGGAGCAGAAGGAATGCTTTCTCAAAAATTAGATAGTTTATTACAAGAAGCAAAAATAGATTCTAACTTAATGGCAAGTTTAGGTTCTAGCATGAAAAACTTTCAAAATGCAGCAGAAGGATTATCTGCAGCATCTGGTTCTGTTGCTTCTACCAATAAATATAACGAAGAAATGTCTAAAGCTGCATTACAAATGGAGTCTTTAAATAATTTATACAAAGTTCAGGTAGAAAATACAAGCAAACAAGCAGAATTAAATACTTCTGTTGTAGAAAATACAGAAAGATTACACGAGCAAATGAAAGCTTTAGCAAGCAACTTGTCTTCTTTAAACGGAGTATATGGTAACATGCTATCTGCAATGTCAAACAAATAATTAGTTTCACTAATGTATATTTAACTTAAAAACTAATTAGAATGGCAGGAGGAAAAATGTCCGCAAGACAGAAGATGATTAACTTAATGTATCTTGTATTTATTGCAATGTTAGCAATGAATATGAGTAAAGAAGTTTTATCTGCTTTTGGATTTATGAACGAAAAATTAGTAGAAAACAACCTTTCTACAGCAGAAAAAAATGCTTTAGCTTATACAAATTTGGCAACAAAGGCTTCTGAACAACCAGAAAAATTTGGACCATTAAAGCAGAAAGCAGACAAAGTAAAAGAATACTCTTCTGAGTTTTATCAATATTTAGCAGATTTAAAGTCTAAAATGACTGCAGATATAGAAGATAAAGACAATTATGAAGAGATGGACAAAACAGATTGGTTAGATGCTTATTTCTTTAAAGGAGACAATTATACAGCAGAAGGGCAAGAGTTTTTAGATAAAATGGATGGTTACAGAAATAATGTTTTAAATGCATTAGGATCTGATAGTAAATTTGCACCTGTCTTAAATAACAGGTTTTCTACAGACGATGTAGTAGATCAAGAAACAGGGAAAGAAATTCCATTTTTAAGAGCAAGGTATGAAGGTTTTCCGATGGTAGCTTCATTAACAAACTTTACACAAATACAAGCTGATGTAAAAAATACTGAAAGCGATATAATTTCAGATTTATTAGGCGGACAATTAGAAAGTGAAGTTTCTATGTCTAATTATAATGGTGTTGTACAACTTGATAAGAATGCTTTTTATCCTGGTGATAAAGTTACAGGAAGTGTTGTTTTAGGAAGGTATGACCCAAGCTTAAAACCTAGTAGAGTAGAATTAAATGGTAAAAAATACGATAACTTTAAAGATGGTAGCGTAGTTTTAGATTTAAGAGCTGGTAGTGTTGGAGAAAAAGATATTAAAGGAACAATTTACTTTATGGAAAACGGAGAAGAAGTTCCGGTTCCTTTTAAAAGTTCTTATTCTGTAATTTCTAAACCAAACGCGCCTGTTGTATCTGCAGATAAAATGAATGTAGTATATAGAGGTTTATCAAATCCTATATCTATTTCTTTACCAGGTGTGCCAGATAAAGATGTTAGAGCAAGTGCACCAGGATTGCAAAAAACTGGTTCTGGTAAATACATGATGAGACCAAAAGCAGGAAATACAGTTAGTATTAATGTTTCTGCAAAATTAGCAGATGGTAAAAATGTAAACACAAAAACTGTGTTCAGAATTAAAGATATACCAGCAGCAATGGGAACAGTAAGAGGACAATTTGGGACAGTAAGAATGCCTAAATCTGGTTTAGCAAATACGCCAATAGGTGCAGGTTTGCCAGATTTCTTATTCGACTTAGATTTAAGAGTAACAAGCTTTAAAGTAAAAGTGCCAGGTCAATTAGCAATAATTGTAAATGGTTCTAAATTAAATGCAGCAGCCAAAAAAGCACTTTCTAAAGCAAGAAGAGGAGATATAATTAATATTTTCGGTATTCAAGCAGTAATAAAAAATAACTCTTATAAACTAAAAAAGGTATTACCAGTTAATATAGAGTTAACAAACTAGAAATAAACATAGTTATGATTAAAAATTGTGTAATAATAGTATTCGCTATCCTAACAACAGGTTTTGTAAATGCGCAAGCAAATTTACTAAACGCAAAATCTGTAGACCAAATTGGTGTAAAAAGCGATCAGCAATTGGCAGCAGATAATGATGGTCCAATTCCTTATGGTTACGTAGACGACAGAGACGTTTTATGGTCTAAAGTTGTGTGGGAATTTATCGATTTAAATCAAAAGATAAACCTACCATATTACTTTCCTATAGATACAACTAATATTTCTTCTGATAGAAGATCTTTGTTTTACACAATCATAAAAGGTATAAAGCAAGGTAAAATTAAAGAAGCATACGACGATTCTTTTTTTACTTCAAAAATTACACAACAAGAAATAGACCAACGTTTAATTAACGTTCGTGAAGAGAATGGTTATACAGATACTTTTAGAATCCAAACAGAAGATGTTGCAGGTTATATGATTAAAGGTATGTGGTATTTTGATAAGCGTCAAGGCGAGTTAAAATACAGAATGTTAGCTTTAGCGCCAATGGGTAAAGATGTTCAAACACTAGGCGTTCAAGAAATTGAAGACGATGAGTTGTACGAATTATTCTGGATTTTCTTTCCTTCGGCAAGAGAAGTATTACACGATGCTAAAGTTTTTAATCCAAAAAATGCATCACAACCAATATCTTTCGATCATTTGTTAAATGCAAGAAGGTTTAGCTCTACTATTATTAGAGAAGAAAATATTTACGGTAATAGAGCCATAGAAGACTATGTTAGAGGTAATTCTTTATTTCAGTTGCTAGAAGCAAACAAGATTAAAGAAGACATTAGAAACAGAGAAATAGATATGTGGAATTATTAATTCGCAATTTAAATTCATACAAAACGTTTGCGTAAGCAAGCGTTTTTTTTATTTGAAGCTATTTCCTGCTTTCAACACTCGCTTTTTTTCATTCTTCAAAAAGAGCTCAAACAAATGTTTCAATCAGGGCTAAACTTGTTTGCAACAATTAGAAATACTAGCTTATTAAAGCTTATTTATGTACTATTAATTATTATGAAAGTAGATTATATTATAGTTGGTTTAGGTTTGGCAGGTTTAGCTTTTGCAGAAGAGTTATTAAAAGCTAACAAAACATTTATTGTTTTCGAAGATGCGTCGCAAACATCATCTTTAGTTGCTGGCGGAGTTTATAATCCTGTAATTTTAAGAAGATTTACACCTGTTTGGCAAGCTGCAGAACAATTAGCAATTGCAATGCCATTTTATAAGCGTTTAGAAGAGAAATTACAAGAAAAATTTGATCAGAAAATAGAAATCAAAAGAGCATTTAAGTCTGTCGAAGAACAAAACAATTGGTTTGCAGCATCTGATAAAACAAGATTAAAAGAATTTTTAAATTCAGATTTAGAACATAAAAAGGTAGATGGCGTAATTGGTGATTTTGGTTTCGGAATTGTAAATGAAACCGGAAGAATTGATACGTTAAAACTTGTAAATGCATATCGTAATTATTTAGAAGACAATAATGCAATTCAATTTGAAAAATTCGATCACTCTCTTTTAGAAATATCAGAAAATAAAATCATTTATAAATCAATTACATCTTCTAAAATTGTTTTTTGCGAGGGCTTTGGTTTAAAAGAAAATCCTTTCTTTAATTATTTACCTTTAGATGAAGTAAAAGGAGAGTTAATTACAATTCATGCTCCGGAATTAAATATCGATTTTTTATTAAAATCAGCGTTATTTTTAATCCCTTTAGGTGAAAATAAATACAAGGTTGGTGCAACTTTTAATCATAAAGATAAAACATCAGTGGCATCAGCATCTGGTAGAGAAGAATTGGTGTTAAAACTTAAAAAAGTTATAGACGTACCGTATACAATATTAGATCAAACTGCGGGTATTCGACCAGCCACTGCAGATAGAAGACCTTTTGTAGGAGTGCATCCAACGCATAAAAACTTGGCAATTTTAAATGGCTTAGGCACAAGAGGTGTAATGATAGCACCCAAACTAGCTTCTAATTTGTATGATTTTATAGAAAATAATATTGCTTTAGATGAAGCAGCAGATATAAAAAGATTTCAGAATGTATAAACTACTTTTTAGTTTTAGGTTCGTAAGAAACAAACATATTAATCCATAAAATTCTAGACAATCTTAAATTTACTGGTGCCAATAAAATTAAAGTGACAATGATAGTAGCAAAAGATTGTAATAAGCCTAAGTTAAATATTAAAGATGAAATTAAAAAGGTAGCTACAGAAAGCGCAACTGTAATACCATAATTAACATACATTGCTCCATAAAAAAATGAAGGTTCCATCATATATTTTAAATTACAGTTTGGGCAGTTATCGTGCAATTGTGTAATTTTAGAAGGATTAAAAGTGAATTTATATTTAAAAAAATCACCTTCGTGGCACTTAGGGCACTTTCCTTTAGCAATACTATATATTTTTGTTCCTTTTTTAAACATCTTAACCTTAAAATTTATATACTTTTGCAAAGGTAAATTTTTTACATCTTTAATTTAGTAACAATTATTACATTTCATGCTAAACGTTCATAATTTAACAGTTTCATTTATGGGAACTGATTTGTTTTCTGGTATTACTTTCAAATTAAATAAAGGAGACAGAATTGGTTTAATAGGTAAAAATGGAGCAGGAAAATCTACACTTTTAAAAGTTCTTTCTAAGGATATTGAAAGTAGTGGAGGTACAATGGCGTTTGATAAAGATGTGCAAATTGGTTTTTTAAGACAAGATATAGATTTTGTTGAAGGAAGAACTATCTTAGAAGAAGCATATCAAGCATTCGAAGAAATTAAAGAAATAGAACTACAATTAGATCAAATAAACGAACAATTAGCTACAAGAACAGACTACGAAAGTGAATCTTATAGCCAATTAATTATTGATTTAACAGAAAAAACAGAACGTTACGAGCTTTTAGGAGGTTACAACTATCAAGGAGACACGGAAAAAATTTTACAAGGTTTAGGTTTTAAAAGAGAAGACTTTGACAAACTAACCGATACTTTTTCTGGAGGATGGAGAATGCGAATTGAATTGGCAAAATTATTATTACAAAATAATGATATTTTGCTTTTAGATGAGCCAACAAACCACTTAGATATCGAATCTATTATTTGGTTAGAAAACTTTTTAAAAGGATACGCTGGTGCAATTGTATTGGTTTCTCACGATAAAATGTTTTTAGATAACGTAACAAATAGAACTATAGAAATTTCTTTAGGGCAAATTTACGATTACAAAAAACCTTATTCAGAATTTTTGCTTTTAAGAGGAGAAATTAAAGAAAAGCAATTACAAGCTCAAAAGAATCAAGAGAAAGAAATAAAGCAAAAACAACACTTAATAAATAAGTTTAAAGCCAAAGCTAGTAAAGCCTCTATGGCGCAATCTTTAATGAAACAACTAGATAAAGTTGAGTTGATTGAAGTAGATCAAGACGATAATCAGGCAATGAATGTTCGATTTAACATTTCTAGAGAACCTGGTAAAATTATTGTTGAAGCAGAAAATTTGTGTAAAAGCTATGGCGATAAACACGTTTTAGAAGGTGTAGACTTATTAATAGAAAGAAATAGTAAAATTGCTTTTGTTGGTCAAAACGGACAAGGAAAATCTACACTGGCAAAAATGATGGTTGGAGAAATTCCGTTTGAAGGTCATTTAAAATTAGGTCATAATGTAGAAGTTGGTTATTTCGCTCAAAACCAATCAGAACATTTACCACCAGAAAAAACAGTTCTAGAAATCATGGAAGATGCAGCAACAGATACTAACAGAATGCGTGTTAGAGATATGTTGGGGTCTTTCTTATTTGGTGGAGATGCTGTAGATAAAAAAGCAAAAGTACTTTCTGGAGGAGAAAGAAATCGATTGGCATTATGTAAATTATTATTGCAACCATTTAATGTTTTAATAATGGATGAGCCAACAAACCACTTAGATATTGCCTCTAAAACAGTTTTAAAAGAAGCTTTAAATAACTTTAATGGTACATTAATTGTAGTTTCTCACGATAGAGAATTCTTACAAGGTTTAACTACCACAGTTTATGGTTTTAAAGACAAAGAAATTAAAGAATATTTAGGTGATATCGATTATTTCTTAGATCAACATAAATTAGAAAATTTAAGAGAAGCAGAAAAAAGAACGGTTGTAAAAGTTGCTAAAGACACTTCTAAAAAAGAAGCACATTTATTATCTAGAGAACAAGAAAAAGAGTTGAAAAAACTAAATAATAAACTCTCTAAAGTAGAAACCGAAATTGCAGATTTAGAAAAAGAAATAGAAAAAATAGACTTAGAATTGGCTAATAATTACGATGAAGTTTCATCTAGACCAAATTTCTTTGAAAAATACAAAGCTAAAAAAGCAAAATTAGATGCTGCAATGGAAGATTGGGAAAAAATAGAAGCGCAAGTTTCTAACTTCTCATAATTCTATCTAAATTTTATTCCTGATTTTAATCAGGAAACTTAAACTAAATACTAAAATTTTAAAAATTCTTGTAGTCGCAAGAATAAATGCCCATGGATTTAAACGCAACAATTGTATCAAAAAACGAACAAATAGAACTCTCTTTATTAAAAGAAAAAAATGTAGAACTTTTTATTAAAAGAGAAGATTTAATACACCCGTTTGTTTCTGGTAACAAGTTTAGAAAACTAAAATATAATATTGAAGAAGCAATTAAGTTAAAGAAAAAATCTGTCTTAACATTTGGTGGCGCATACTCTAACCACATCGCTGCAACTGCTGTAGCGGGTAAGTTAGCAGGTTTAAAAACGTTTGCTGTAATTAGAGGAGACGAGTTAGGTAAAAATATTAAAGAAACTTTAGAAGGGAACCCAACTTTAAGAAAAGCAGCAGAAAATGGAATGAAATTTCATTTTGTGTCAAGAGAATTGTACAGGCAAAAAACGTCTTTTGGTTTTATAGAAAAGATGAAAAATAAATGGGGAGATTTTTATATGATTCCTGAAGGAGGAACCAACGGTTTGGCAGTAGATGGTTGCCAAGAAATTTTAACAGAACAAGATTCTAAATTCGATTATATTTGTGCTGCTGTTGGTACTGGAGGTACTATTTCTGGAATAATAAAATCTTTAGAAAAACATCAAAAAGTTATTGGTTTTCCCGCTTTAAAAGGAGCTTTTTTATCCGAAGAAATTAAAAAATATACCATTCGTAAAGACAATTGGAGCTTACAAAAAAAGTATCATTTTGGAGGTTATGCAAAATTTAATGATGAGTTGATAGAGTTTATCAATACATTTAAAGAGAAAACAGGTGTTTTATTAGACCCAGTTTATACAGGTAAAATGTTGTTTGGTATTTTAGATTTAATTAAAAAAGATACTTTTGAACAAGGCACTAAAATTTTAGCAATTCATACTGGTGGTATACAAGGAATTGATGGTTTTAACGCAAACTTAGTTAAAAAGAATCTACAAATTATAAATGTGTAATGAAGTTAAAAATTATTTTTAGTTGTGTTTTTTTATTGATTTTATGTAGCTGTGGAGCTAAGAAAAAGGTTGTAAACAAGAAAAATCCGGGTGTGGTAATTGTAGAGCCAGCACCTATAGATTTGCCATCTGTTAATGAAGTAGAATTAACAAAAAAACTAAACAAAAATAATCCTAGATTAAATAAAGAAACGCTTTCTTATATTAGAAAATATGCGCCAATTGCAGTAAAAGAAATGCACGAATATAAAATTCCGGCAAGTATAACTTTAGCTCAAGGAATTTTAGAATCTGGTAAAGGTAAAAGTGAGTTGGCTTTAAAGTCTAATAATCATTTCGGAATTAAATGTCATACTGCCTGGAAAGGTGAAAGAGTCTATCATGATGATGATGAAAAAGGAGAGTGTTTTAGAAAATACGTTTATCCAGAAACTTCTTATAACGACCATTCACTTTTTTTAACACAAAGAAGTCGATATGCTTTTTTGTTTAATTACAATATTAAAAACTATAAAAAATGGGCTTATGGCTTAAGAAAAGCAGGTTATGCAACAGATAGAAAATATCCTGTTAAGCTTATAAAAATAATTAAAGACTATCAACTTTATGAGTTTGACAAAATTAAGAAAGGAAATTTTGTTGAAAAAGTAAAAAACCTGAATGAAGGAGAAAAGTTAGAAAAACCAATAGTTATACCAAAGGTTACAAGCAGTTTTTATAAAGTAAAAAAAGGAGATACCTTGTATTCTATTTCTAGAAAATTTAATATATCTGTAGCCAACTTAAAAGCAATTAACAATTTAGACAGTAATATTATTTCTGTAGGACAAAAATTGTTGGTAAAAAAGTAAGTAAAATATGATTTTAAAAACAACTAATCTTAAGATTAGTTGTTTTTTATTCAATTTTAAATTTTATAAAGATTGAAGTTTTTAGAACTATCTCTTCAAATTGAGTGATAGTTTTATTTCTTTTTAACTTAGAAATCCCACTCGTGTAACCGTTTAGTAACAAATTGCTCGTATTGGCAAAATTCTGGTTTTTATTCGATTCTGTTTCTTTAATAAAAACAGGTTTACCTAATTTCTCATTAATTGCATCTAACAGATAATAAGCTTTTTCTTTTGCAGCTTTAATTGCGGCTATTTTATTCTCTTTTTTTAATTCGGTTAGTTTAGAGTGCGTTGCTTTTGTTATGTTTATTTGTGTTATTTTTAGTTCATCTAAACAATTAAAAAAACTTTTTAATTTTTTTGGACTGCTTACTTTAAGAGTGTATTTAGCAGTAGAAAACATCTCTTTAGTAAACCAACCAGTTTTTGAAATAACCGCATTTACATCAGAAATAAAAAGATTTTCTGCTGAAATATCAATATTAATCAATGCATTTTTTAATTGATTTTCTAATGTTTCTAAATTTAATTTTTTCCCTTTTTCTATTCGTTCTTTTAAAAAAATATCCAAATAGATTTCGTTGGGGACAACTTTTTTTACAGAACTACCTAAAACTTCGATATAAGAATTTTCGAGATTGCTGTTTTGACTTAAAATAAATGATGACAAGAAAAGTAAAAATAAAAATGTAAGCTGTTTCATGTGTATGTTTTTATGTTGTAAAAATAAGTTTGAATTTTTTTAGAAAAAATCTAGATTTAGTGTATACTGTTTTCTAATGAGGTATGTGTACCAAAAAATTAGTAAAAGTTACTTTTATTAGTTTTTTAAATGATTTTCTAAAGATTTGATGTTTTTTTAGATGCTTTTTTGTGTGTATGTTTACAGTAATTAATTTCTATAAATGAATATTAGAAAATACATAATAATCTATTTTATATTTTTTGTAGCATTATTTTATGCTCAAGAAAATACTACAAACCAAACGCAAGAAAGTTTTTTTATTCAGGTTAAAATAGAGCTGAAAGCAACAAGAGCTACTGTTAAAAATGCAGATGTTTTTGTAAACGGAAAACAATTTTATTATTCAGAAATTAAAGATTTTTACAACGTTGAAGCCAGAATAGGAGATCAATTAGTGGTAAGTCATTCTGATTTTGAAGACGTTTATTACACTATAAAATCTAATGAAGAAATTAAAATCTTAGTAGAAGGTATTACAGAAATCTCATCTAAACTATTAAAAAGAAAGAATAGAAAACAAGATAATTATAACACATACTTAGATTCTGCACAGTTTTACAAGAAAATTGATATTGACAAAAGTTTATATTTTATAGAAAACGCGATTAAAAGCGGTAACTCGAAAGAAAGAAACTCTCATACTTATAAAGTGTTAGCAGATATATATTTACACTGGAAACAGTATGATTTAGCGGTAACTAATTATAAGTTATCAAATCAAATTAAAGAAGACCTTTCTACTAAAATAAAATTAGGAACGGCGCAATATTTATTAAAGAAATACAAAGAAAGTAAAAAAACTTTCTTAAAGATTAAAGATGAAAATCTAAGTTTTTATGAGAAAATAACTGTTTTAGAAAGTTTGGGAGATATTTATTTTGCGCAAAAGAAATATATAGAAACTAAGAAGTATTACAATTTAGCTTTTAATGAAGCAAAACAACACAATGTAACTTCTAAATTAACCGATATAAGTTCTAAACTGGCAACTGTTTATTCTGCAGAAGGTAAAATTAAATTGGCTGCAAAAGGGTTTAACAAAGCATTAAACTTTGCTAAAAAAGAAGATTTAAATAGAGTGTTGTTAGAAGAAGAAAAGGTTGCAGAGTTTTTAAATTCATCAAAAAAATATGACCAAGAGATCGAGTTAAGAAAAAAGAGTTTAGAAAAAACAGCACAAGAAAATAATTCGAAGGAAAAAATAAACAATGAAGACGCTGTAACTCCGCAAAAAATTAATTATAAAATAGGAAATGCCTATATTTTAAAAGAAGATTACAAAGAAGCTATTTCTTACCTAGAAGAAAGTAGGGCAGAAGCCAAAAAGAACAAAGATATTGTAGTAGAAAAAGATGCTACGAGAAGAATTTCAGAAGTTTTTTCAAATCTTGGTGAGTATGACAAAGCATTAAAAAATTATCAAAAATATGTAGCCTTAGTAGATTCATTGTATATCGGTAAAGAGCAAGAAATACAGCAAGTAAAACGATTTTCAAAAAAAATTGCCGACAATCAAAACCGAATTTTAAGTCTAGAAAAAGATAAAGAATTAGCAGATAGCAAAATTAATTTAGCTTATATAGATTCTAGGTTATCCGAAGAAAGTAATAAAAGCCAAAGGATAATTATTTACTCCTTAATTGGTGGTTTTTTCTTAATGATTTTGTTAGTTTATTTTATGTACAGAAATAGCCAGCAACAAAAAATTGCCAATAATTTATTAGCTTTAAAATCTATGCGATCGCAAATGAATCCGCATTTTATTTTTAATGCTCTAAATTCTGTTAACAGTTTTATTGCTGTTAATGATGAAAGAAATGCCAATAGATATCTATCAGAATTTTCTACATTAATGCGATCTGTTTTAGAAAATTCTGATGAAGATTTTATTCCTTTTACTAAAGAATTAGAATTGTTAGAACTATATGTAAAATTAGAGCATAACAGATTTAAAGATAAATTTGATTATGAAATAAAGATTGGTAAAGACATTAACTTAGAACAATTTGCTATACCACCAATGTTATTACAGCCTTATATAGAAAATGCAATTTGGCACGGTTTAAGGTATCGAAAAGAGAAAGGAAAATTAGAAATTTCTATGAAACTTAAAAATCCGGATGTGCTTTCTGTTGTGATTTTAGATAACGGTATAGGAAGAAAAAATTCTGAAAAATTAAAAACTAAAAATCAATTAAAACAAAAATCTAAAGGAATGAGTACTATAAAAAATAGAATAGCTATTTTAAATAGTATGTACAAAGATAAAATTTCTGTAAAAGTTTCTAATGCTTTAGAAAACGGTGAAGGAACAAAAGTAGAATTGATTTTGAAAAAGAATTGAAATGAAATTAAATGCAATTATAGTAGAAGACGAAGGAATTAGTAGAGATATAATTCGAAACTATTTAAGTAAATATTGCCCTAATGTTAATTTATTAGGTGAAGCTAGTAACATAGAAGAAGGTTACAATTTAATAAATAAACACAACTTAGATTTAGTTTTTCTAGATGTAGAAATGCCTTTTGGTAACGCGTTCGATTTGTTAGAAAAAATAGAAAATAGAACTTTTGAAGTCATTTTTGTTACAGCTTACGACCATTATGCAATAGAAGCATTAAATAATAATGCAAGTTATTATTTATTAAAACCCATTTCTATAGATCAATTAATAAAAGCAGTAAATACTGTTTTAGAAATTAAACAAAAAGAACAGCAACTTCAAAATAAAATTCTAGAAACAAAAAGTTTAGCTGTACATGGTAAAATTACAATTCCGCAGCAAGATGGTTTTGAAATTTTAGATGTAAGCGATATTATTTTTTGTAAAGCAGATGATAATTATACAGAAATTCATTTATCTAATTCTAAAAAACTAGTTAGCAAAACACTAAAACATTTCGAGGGTATTTTAAAAGAATATACTTTTGTTAGAATACATAAATCATATCTAGTTAATGTAAACGCAATAATTAAATATAAAAAAGGTAAAGGCGGTAGCGTTATTGTATCAAACGGAAAAGAAATTTTGGTTTCTGCATCTCAAAAAAGTAACCTACTCTCTTATTTTAAATAAAAAAAATATGGCAATAATAAAACCAGTAAGAGGTAAACACCCACAAATTCCATCAGATTGTTTTATAGCAGAAAATGCAACAGTTTTGGGCGAAGTATCTTTAGGTAAAGAATGTTCAATTTGGTATAATGCGGTAATTCGTGGCGATGTACACTTTATAAAAATTGGTAATAAAGTAAATATTCAAGATGGCGCTGTAATACATGCAACGTATCAAAAATCGCCAACAACTATTGGCAATAACGTATCTATTGGACATAATGCAATTGTGCACGGTTGTACAATTAAAGACAATGTTTTGGTTGGTATGGGAAGTATTATTATGGATGATTGCGTAGTAGAATCTAATTCTATAATTGCAGCAGGCGCTGTAGTTACAAAAAACACAATAGTAGAAAGTGGTAGTATTTACGCGGGTGTACCTGCTAAAAAAGTGAAAGATATTTCAGAAGAATTAATTTCTGGAGAAATAAACAGAATTGCAGACAATTACGTTACCTATTCTAGCTGGTTTAAAGAGTAATTTTTTTTGGCGTTACACAAGGTCGGGCTTTACATTATATCTTTTTTTCGTTCCTCAAAAAAGGATGCCATTTCAATCCCTAACGCAATCCCAAGATTTTTAAATTAAAAAAGACCAATTTCTTAACAGAAATTGGTCTTTTTATTAATCAACTAATTCAAATATTTATTTTCTAACTCTTCTACCTTCTTTGCGGTTTTTCATCCCTTTTCTTTTCGCCATTTTTTTACCTTTCATAGCTCTTTTTTTGTGCATTTTTTCAAATTTTTTAAACTGTTCGTCGTTTAAAATATCTTTCATGCTATTTCTCATTGCTATTTGAGCGTCTAATCTTTTATTTTGCATTTCAAAAACTTCATCAGAAGTAGGTCCTTTTTTATCTTTTCTAGCTTTCTTTCTCTTTTCCATCTCGGCTTTTCTTTCTGCAATTTGATTAGAAATTAAAGGCTTAATTTGATTTTGTTGCTTTCTAGATAAATCTAAAGCTAGGGTCATTTTTTTAACAGTCAATTCTGTTTGTTGTTCTGTTGTTAATCTTGCACGTTTATCAGTTTTACCTCTTTGGGCTTGCGTACTTACTGTAAATGCGAATACGAATACTAAAATGCTTGCTAATTTTTTCATGTTTTTATCTTTTTAATTATTTTAATTTTATACTTCTAAGACTGTGCAAAATTGAAAAGGTTTAATTTATATTTCTAATTAACAGTATTTTAAGGTTTGTGTTTAAAGCAAAAAAAACTCGAATTCAATTAAGAATTCGAGTATTACAATATACTAATTAATCAACCCAAAAAATTAGCAACTGTTAAGCTTTATTATTGTTGTAAGTGTTTTATTTTTTTAATATTTATACTTCTTTGACTGTAAAAAAGTCAAAAGGTTTAAATTTGTAATTAAATTTTTCAAAATTATTATTTCTATGCGTAAAATATTTTGGTTATTATTTTTAGTATCATTTATAATAAACGCTCAAAAAGATTCTGTAAGAGTCGATTTAAGTAACCCTAATGCTACTTTGTATACGCATTTATATTTTTTACAATCAGATTCTTATCAGCCTAAAAAATCTGCTAAGACAATTTTAGGTTTACCAGAAAAAGAAGCGATAAAAAAAGTTGTAAGAATTAAAAAGGTTTTAGACGGTAAAGGTCTTTATGTAGATTTTAATAAAGTGCCAAAAAACGCCAATTATAAAGATACTGTTCGATATTCTTCATATGAAAAATATACACCTTTTCCGCAGCGAATGCCAGAAATATCTGTAGAAAAAATAGAAAACAAATGGTATTATTCTTCTGAAACGGTTGCTAAAATAGATAGTTTATACAATGCTGTTTTTCCTTGGTATGTTCAAAAGATTCAAGATTTTATTCCAGAATTTGGACATAAAAAATTATGGACCATAGAATATTGGCAATTATTTTCTGTGCTTATTTTTATGGTATTAACCGTACTTATATTTTTTGTTTTTAGAAAATTAACGTTTGTAATTTTAAATAGAATACAGCAAAAAATTACGAAAACTACAGATATTACTTTTGATCAATCTTTAAAAAAATTGGCAAGACCAATTAGTTTATTAATTGCTATTAGTTTTTTAGATAGTGTTTTTCCTTCGTTATACTTTAGTTTAGAAATTAATAAATGGGTTTTCTTGTTTATAGATATTGCTAAGGTTGTTTTTTGGACATACGTTTTAATAAATTTAGTTCATGTTTTAATGAAGTTTTACAGTGTTTTTACAGAAAAAACACATAACCGATTAGACGATCAATTATCTCCAATTCTACACAACTTCTTTGTTGGCTTGGTTATATTTATTGGTGTTTTAAGGTTAGTAGCTTTATTTGGTGTAGATACTACAACAATTTTAGCAGGTGCTACTATTGGTGGTTTAGCTGTTGCTTTGGCGTCTCAAGACACAGTAAAAAATCTAATTGGTACAATTATGATTTTTTTAGACAAACCGTTTCATATAGAAGATTGGATTGAAGCCGGAGAAGTTGTTGGTACTGTAGAAAAAGTAGGTTTTAGATCTACAAGTGTGCGTGCAGCAGATACATCTGTATACCAAATACCAAATAGTAAACTATCAGAAATTGTTATCAATAACAAAGGTTTACGTTTGTTTAGACGTTATAACACAAATTTAGGTTTGCGCTATGATACTCCGCCAGAATTAATCGAGGCATTTGTAAAAGGTGTAAGAGAAATAATTATTGCACATCCAGAAACAAGATCAGATTCTTACAATGTAGAATTTACTGGTTTTGGAGATTCGGCATTGTTGGTAATGGTAAATGTATACTTTAAAAGTTTGGCTTGGGGTGTAGAGCAATCTTCTAAACATCGATTACACATTGCAATAGTAAAGTTGGCAAAAGAATTAGGAGTAGATTTTGCTTTTCCGTCTACAACAGTTACTATAGAGCATTTTCCAGAGAAACAAGGTTTAAATCCTAAATATAACACGGATGCTGGTAGAATAGATACCGCAATTACAAAAGTTTTAGAAGAATTTAATAAAGAAAACCCTAAAGAAGATTAATTTTTAATTAACCGTTTTTAGCTTCTTTAAAAATTTCTCTAACTGCAATTTCGTATTTTTTTACGTTTTGAGCTTTTTTAATTTTTTTATAGGTTTTTTGCGGATTGGCAAAACTTTTAGAAAAATATTCCCAGAAACCAAGCATCTTCATTTTAATGGGAGTTGGTCCAGATAAAGCTGCATCATATTCAGTAAAAATACGATCGTGAAATTCATTAAAAATATCAAATCTATTTTTTGGATATTCTAAAGTATCTTTCTTAATCATATTAGGTAAAAAAGGATCAGCAATTAAGCCTCTACCAATCATCCAATGATCTATTGTAGGGAATCTTTCTTGTAGCTTTTTAAAGGCATTTACAGAGGTAACATCGCCATTATAATATAATTTGTGTTTTGTATTGTCGATACATTTCTGAAAAGAATCTAAATCTGTTCCGCCTTTATACAACTGCTTTCCAATTCTTGCATGAATTGCAATGTTTTTAAGAGGGTACTTGTCTAAAACAGGTAAAGTTTTTAAAATTTCTTCAGGATTTTCATAACCCATTCTCATTTTCATCGAAACCAAAACATCAGATTCATTATGAACTTTATGAAGAATATTATTTATTTTTTCTGGATCTGCAATTAAACCAGAACCCATACCACGTTTGGTAACCATTGGATAAGGGCAACCAAGATTCCAGTTTAATTCTTTGTAGCCTAATTCTCTTATATATTTTGCAACAAATAAAAACTCATCAACATCATTTGTAATAATTTGCGGAATAACTTCTAGCGTTGTATTATTTGCCAATTCAATATCTCGCTTGTAAGAATTTTTAATAACAAGTTTGCCGTTTAATCGAATATAAGGAGCGTAGAACGTATCGATTCCGCCAAAAAAATGATTGAAAGCATTTCTAAATTTATAATCTGTAAAACCTTGTAAAGGAGAAGAAAGTAATGTTTGACTCATGACAAATATTGAGCTGCAAATATAGAATACTTTTTAAAGGAAATACTAAATATAAATATCGAATCTATTAATTTTTAGAAGATTTTAAAGGTGTATTTATCCAATAATCATTCTCTAATTTTAAATCGGTTACTTTAGACTTAGACAAAGGTAAACTCTTGTTTACAAACTCTTTTTGTACGGGTAAAAGTTTATGCTCGAAGACTTCTTGTACAAAAAATTCTCTATATTGGTTTAGCTTTAAACTTGCTCTTTCATTAATTTTAAAGCCTCCGATGTCTTTTATATTTGTAATATCAAAAACAAAATTGTTTGCATAGTTGCTATCAGTATCGCTATTATTTAAATCCATTTTTTCTATTGATTCTTTATCAATATGAATAGTTAGAGTTCTTGAATTTTCTATACTAGCTTGTACATCTTTAATTTTTAATTTTTGGTTCTTATAATAAATTTTAAATTTCGACCTTATTGGTGTTATACTTCTTAAATTGATTGGTCTGTTAAAAGAAACCTTAAAAGTTTTATTTTTTTTGTTAAATGTTGTTTTATCAATTTTAAAATAGTTACCATTTGTTGCTTCAAAAAAATTATTAAAAGTAATGTAGTTCAAATACATTTTGTCTTTAATAGGTTTGTATGCTATGGTAACAGAGTACTGCGGATTCTTTTTGAATCTGTAATACAAATTGTAGTTTAATTTATGAATTGCAAAATCTTGTTTAGAAATATAAATGGTTCCGTAAGCTGCATATTCGTAACTAGTTTTTCCTTTAATCGAGTTAAAAGTTACTTCGTACAATGGTGATTTATCAGAATAAATAATTTTTTTAAGTTTAAATTTATGATTTCTAATAAAATGCTTGTTAAATGTATTGCTAAAAGAAAAAGACATTTTATTGTAATTTCTAATTGTGTTTGTTAAGGATAAAATATTTAATTCATTACCACCTAACGGACTAATATATACGCTTTCTGAAAATTTCTTATCAGCATTATCATAAGGTATTGTAAGTGTAGAATCTTTAATAAATTTATCGTTTTCAATGTAATTATATAATAAAGATTGATTTTTTTTACTCTTTAATTTATCAGTTTTAAAACCATTGTCAAAAGTTTCAATTATTGCTTCGTTAACATTTATGTAATCTATTTTTTCTTTATAATTATTTTTTTTCTGATAAGAGTCTCCAACTGGTTGTTGGTAATCTCTGTAATAACCAATATAAGAATGTGGTTCTGTAGGGTAGTTATTTAAGATGTTTTCTATTGCTTTTCTAACAATTTGTACACCTAAAAGTTTTTTCTTTCTTTTCTTTATTGATGTTGAAATGACTACCTCGTTAAGACTGTTATTATAAACAGTTAAATAAACTATATGCTCTTTTTTATTTTTTAATGCTGATAATTTAATTTCTTTGGTTTTATAGCCGATAGAAGAAATTCTTATAATTCCGTTTGATTTATATTTTATTGGAATTTGAAATTTACCATTTACATCTGCATGCGTGCCTCTTTTTATTTTTTTTAACATAACCGTTGCATATACAACGGGTTTTTTAGTTTGTTTATCTAAAACTTTAAAAGAGATTTTTTCTTGCGAAAAGTTTACAAACGAGGTAAGAAAAAATAAAAAGGTAATTTTTTTCATGCTATTTTTTTCGATTTAAAAAGCAAAAACCACGCCAAAATTGGGCGTGGTTTTTTAAATGAACATTAATTTTTTTCTTACTTTGGATCTAAAGCTACTTCAATTCTAGCTAAAACATCTTGTAAGTGGTAACGAGAAGTTGTGTTAGAAGCTCTTGAAGCTGCATTTCTAACATCTCTTTTTAATCTAGTTAATTCTCCTCTTGCAAAAGATTTAATATCAGACTGACCAACATTTACAGATGGTGTTCCAAAACGTCCTCTTTGGTTTTTAGCATCGTTTAATAAAAAGTCTAAACGCTCTACATGTGCTTTTTGAAGATTTCTTCTATATGTATCTATAGTTCTACCGCTATATAATTCAGACCAAATACCTTTTCTTACATCAGAAAACATAGAAACTAAATTGTAAGCTTTAGCGCCATTTAAAGTTTCATTTTCTATCATACGTGCCATTCTATCTGCACTTAAAAGACTATTTAAAGTTCTTACTTGTAAAGATCTAACTCTTTCTAAAGCACCACTAGATTGTGTTTTAGAGAAAAGGTCTTTGTCTAACATCCAAGTAGGGGTTTTAAATAATTGATTGATTACAAATTTTAAAGCTGCTTTTTGATGTGCTTTGTCTACATGTGTGTAAACAGCACCTTCTTGATCTGCAGTTTTATAGTTTTCGTAAATACCACCAACATTAGAAGAAACATGTCCCATGTATCTACCAAACTGACCAATAACTTGACCATACATTGTAGCCATTTCGTCATAAGTCTGTCCTTTTTCTGTAGTCCACTCTTCTAATCTAGGTAAAATTCTTTTTAAATTTTTAATACCATAATCACTCGCCTTAATAGCGTCGTCTCCTAAATCTTCAGTTTGTGCACTTGGATCTACAACGCCAAATTGCTGACGACCAAAATGATACATTGGGTTGTCTGCTTTATCTAAAATCCACTTATCTAAAGTTTCTTTTTCTTCTTCGGCAGTCTTGTCTAAAATTGGTCTATAACCCCAATTGATAGAGTATTTATCATAAGGACCAATGTCTGGCATTAAAGCAACACCTTTATCTTCTGGTTGTGCAACATAGTTAAAACGAGCATAATCCATAATAGATGGGGCAGTACCATATTTTTTTGTAAAAGTTGCAGAACGTAAAGAGTCTACAGGATAAGCTACAGAACTTCCCATGTTATGAGGTAAACCTAAAGTATGACCTAATTCGTGAGAAGAAACAAAACGAATTAAACGTCCCATAGTTTCTGTCTTAAAGTTATTGCTTCTTGCGTCTTCGTTAATTGCAGCTGTTTGTACAAAAAACCAGTTGTGTAATAAAGTCATTACATTATGATACCAGTTAATATCAGATTCTAAAATCTCTCCAGATCTTGGGTCACTTACGTGAGGTCCGTTTGCATTAGGAATCGGAGATGCTAAATATCTAATTACAGAATAACGCACATCTTCTGGGCTATACTCTGGATCTTCTTCTTTAGTTGGTGCCATTTTACCAACAATAGCATTTTTAAAACCAGCTGCTTCAAAAGCTACTTGCCAGTCGTTAACACCTTGTATAATATATGGTACCCATTCTTTAGGAGTTGCTCTATCTACGTAATAAACAATTTGTTTTTTAGGCTCTACTAATTCTCCTCTTTTAAATTTCTCGATATCTTCATCTTTAACTTCTAAACGATATCTATCTAAATATCTAACCGTTTTACTTTTTTGATCTTTTAAACCATAATCTGTTTGACCTCTAGCAAACCAACCAACACGTTCGTCAAAATATCTACGTTTCATTGGTACTTTTGGTAATAAAACCATAGAATTACTCATTTCTAAAGTAATAGAACCAACCGCACTATTAGATGGCGCTTTGTTTGCAAAGTAAGTTTTTACATGTCTTACTTCTATGTTTCTTGGGTAACTACTTACTCTATCTATGTAAGAACGAGTCTTATCCATTCTAGTAGCTTGGTAAGCTCTTCTGTAAAAATTAGGGAAACCTAAAGGTTTTACATCTGTAGAAAATAAAGAAGTTGCATCTATAACAGTTGCAGTAGAATCTTTACTAAATGCTTTGATAGGAAAAGAAAATAAAATTGGTTCTAAGTTAGAGTTTACTACCGCTTCGTGCACAGGTAACAAAGTATCTGCAACAACGCTATGCGAAACAACTCTTAATAAGATTTGTTTATTTTTTTTCTCCCAACGTAAAACTTGTGTGTTTGTTTTACCACCACCAAAACCAATACCGCTGGCAGTTTTAGCAATTCTTGTTACCATTAACATTTCTCTTCTTAAAAGAGAATCTGGTATTTCAAATAAATAAGAATTATCTTTTTGGTGCACTTTAAACAAACCTTCGTCTGTTTTGTGTTCTTTGGTTACTACCTTACTATAAGGCTGAATTCCACCTTTTTTAGGTTTAGGTTTCGGTTTTGCTGCAGTTTTCGGTGCTTCTTTTTTCTTTTTCTTCCAAAATTGAGCAGAAGATTCAGTAGAAAAACCAAATACGAAAGCTACTAAAAGCAGCCTAGTAAGTATTTTTTTTGTCATGATATATTTGATTAATATTATAACTTTCGAAGTTACGTAAACAAAAAGTTAAGACTTCTTAAAAAATTGTTAAAGAGAAAACCTGCTTACTGTTAAATTTTGAGCATAAAAAAAGCCTTTAGATATACCTAAAGGCTTTTAAAAGTTTGTTTAATTTTATAGATTAAATGCCGCTTTTACTTTGTCTACATAATCTAACTTTTCCCAAGTAAAAGTTTCTACTTCTTCTGAAACAGTTTCTCCCATTGGATTAGAAAAAGTTACTGTTTTAATTTCTGGAGTTCTACCCATGTGGCCATATGCAGCAGTTTCAGAGTAAATTGGCGTTCTTAATTTTAAGCGTTGTTCTATAAAATAAGGACGCATGTCAAAAATTTCTTCTACTTTTTTACTGATTTCTCCGTCGGATAAACCAACAGTTGCTGTACCATAGGTTTCTACGTTAATACTTGTAGGTTTTGCAACACCAATTGCATAAGAAACTTGTACTAAAACTTCTTTACATAAACCGGCAGCAACTAAATTTTTTGCAATATGTCTAGTTGCATAAGCTCCAGATCTGTCTACTTTAGAAGGGTCTTTTCCAGAGAAAGCACCACCACCGTGTGCACCTTTACCACCGTAAGTATCAACAATAATTTTTCTACCAGTTAAACCTGTATCTCCATGAGGTCCACCAATAACAAAAACGCCTGTTGGGTTGATGTGATACGTAATATTATCTGTAAATAATTTTTGAATATGAGCAGGTAATTTTGCTACAACTCTAGGAATTAAAATTTCAACGATATCTTTTTTAATTTTTGCTAACATAACATCATCAGACTTGTCAAAATCGTCATGTTGAGTAGAAATTACAATCGCATCAATTCTTTGCGGAACATTATCATCAGAATACTCTATAGTTACTTGAGATTTAGCATCTGGTCTTAAGTAAGTAATGTCTTTGTTTTCTCTTCTTAAAGCTGCTAATTCAATTAAAAGCCTGTGAGACAATTCTAAAGCCAAAGGCATGTAGTTTTCTGTCTCATCTGTAGCATAACCAAACATCATTCCTTGGTCTCCAGCACCTTGTTCTTCTGGTTTTGCTCTATCAACACCTTGGTTAATATCTGGCGATTGTTCGTGAATTGCAGATAAAACACCGCAAGAATTTCCGTCGAACATATATTCTCCTTTTGTATAACCAATTTTATTAATTACATCTCTTGCAATTTGCTGTACATCTAAATAAGTTTTAGATTTTACTTCTCCAGCCAATACAACTTGCCCAGTTGTAACTAATGTTTCGCAAGCTACTTTACTTGTTTTATCAAAGGCTAAAAAATTATCTATTAAAGCATCAGAAATTTGATCTGCTACTTTATCAGGATGTCCTTCAGAAACACTTTCTGAGGTAAATAAATATGACATAATATTCTTCTTTTAAATGTTGTAGGAAATTAAAATTGATTGCATAGTCGCTAAAAGAAGTAGATAATTACTGCTTTAGCATTTTTTTATTGAGGTTGCAATCAGTTCAAATTTTTCCTCTTAATTCGACTGCAAAAGTACACTATAAAATTAAAAGCCACACTTTTTTATCATAATTATTTATGATAGCATCATCAATAAATCAATTTTAAGAGTTTTAAAACGCTGTTTTTAAGGAATAATTAAAACTTAGTATAATAAAATGTGAAATTTGTAGCCGTAAAAAAATAGTTACGATTTTATTAGGATATTAAATTTTTCTGAACATATATTTGTACTCACAAAGTTCAATAACTTATTGAAATGTTATCAAGAAAGGTGAAGGGATTAGACCCGATGAAGCCTTAGCAACCCTTTAGAAATAAAGAAGGTGCTACATTCTACCTAAATACTTTGTATTTGGATAGATAACAAAAAAGAATTTTCCTGTTCTGGAAACTTCTATTTTCTTAATAACATTTTTCTAGTAAGTACATCAATCATAAATTGATGCATTCAACTTTTGTTTTAATCATTTATTAACTCAAAAAAATAGAAAAATGAGTACTCAAAAATTAGCAACAAACGCATTACATGCAGGGCATGACGTAACACAAAACGGAGGAACAAGAGCAGTTCCTATTTATCAAACATCTTCGTATGTTTTTGACAATTCAGAACACGCAGCAAATTTATTTTCGCTTAAAGAATTAGGTTTTATTTACACGCGTTTAAATAACCCTACAAATCAAATTTTACAAGATCGATTAGCCGCAGTTGAAGGCGGTATTGGAGCTGTGGTTTTTGCTTCTGGTACGGCAGCAATTTCTACAGGTTTGTTAACGCTTTTAAAAGCAGGAGATCATATTGTAGCTTCGAGCAGTTTATACGGCGGAACGTATAATCTACTAAGCGTTACGTTACCAAGATTTGGTATTACTACAACTTTTGTAGATGCTTCTAATCCTGATAATTTTGCAGAAGCTTTACAAGAAAATACAAGAGCATTTTTTGTAGAATCTTTAGGAAATCCGAAGTTAGATGTTTTAGATTTAGAAGCAATTGCTGTACATTCTAAAGCTGCAGAAGTTCCTTTTATTGTAGATAACACGGTAGCAACACCTGCATTATTGAATCCGATTAAACATGGTGCAAATATTGTAATACATTCACTTACAAAATATATTGGCGGACAAGGAACTTCGTTAGGAGGCGCAATTGTAGATGCAGGAACTTTTAATTGGGCAAATGGTAAATTTCCAGAATTTACAGAACCTTCTGCTGGGTATCATGGTTTAAAATATCACGAGGCTTTAGGTGCTGCATCCTATACTTTTAAATTGATTTTAGAAGGACTGCGTGATTTTGGTGGCGCATTAAGTCCTACAAACGCATTTAATATTATTCAAGGTTTAGAGACGTTGCCGGTTAGAATTCAGCAACACTCTAAAAATGCTTTAGAATTAGCAAAGTGGTTAGAAGCACAAGAAGAGGTTGCTTGGGTAAATTATCCTGGTTTAGAAAGCAGTAAATACAAAGATCTAGCTGATAAATATTTGCCAAAGGGGCAAAGTGGTATTGTAACTTTTGGGCCAAAAGGCGGTTTTGAAGCGGCAAAAACAATAGCAGATAAAACAAAGGTTTTCTCTTTGTTGGCAAATATTGGTGATACAAAATCGTTGATTATTCATCCGTCTAGTACAACACATCAACAATTAGATGAAACGGCACAGGAAAGTGCAGGTGTATCGCAAGATTTAATTCGTTTGTCTGTTGGTATTGAAGATATAGCAGATTTAAAAGCAGATTTAAAGGCAGCTTTTTCAGAAATATAAACCGATTTTACTTGAAAGAATTACTAAAACATATCAAAATAAAAAATTTTACCACAGAAGCTGGTGTAAAAATTCCTGAATTAAATTTGAGTTATCAAGTTTTTGGTAAAGAATTAGGGTCGGCTCCTGTGGTTTTAATCAATCATGCATTAACAGGTAATTCTAATGTTGCCGGAAAAGAAGGTTGGTGGCAAGATATTGTAGGTTTAGATAAAGCAATAAACACAGAGGTTTATACCATTTTGTCTTTTAATATACCAGGCAATGGTTTTGATAGTTTTTTAATTGAAAATTATAAAGATTTTATAGCAAGAGATGTTGCCAATATTTTTTTAGAAGGATTGAATCTATTAAAAATTGATAGAATATTTGCTTTGATAGGAGGTTCTTTAGGTGGCGGAATTGCTTGGGAAATGTTGGTCTTAAATACAAAATTAACAAAACATTTTTTACCAATAGCAACAGATTGGAAATCTACAGATTGGTTAATAGCCAATTGCCAAATTCAAGAACAATTTTTGGTAAATTCTAGCAATCCGGTGCATGATGCACGCATGCATGCAATGTTATGTTATAGAACGCCAGAAAGTTTTAAAGAGCGTTTTCATCGATCAAAAAAAGCGAATTCAGATATTTTTGATGTAGAAAGTTGGTTGTTACATCATGGCAAAAAGTTACAAGAACGTTATCAATTATCGTCTTATAAATTAATGAATCAATTATTAAAAACGATTGATGTTACCAACGGAGGTTTAAAACCTGAAGAAATCTTAGATAAGATAGAAGCCAACATTCATATTATTGGGGTAGATTCTGATTTGTTTTTTACTGCGGAAGAAAACAGAGAAACACATAAAAAGTTAGCATTAACAAAAGACAATGTTACTTATAACGAAATAAATTCGGTGCATGGTCATGATGCTTTTTTAATAGAATATGATCAATTAGAAAAAATTATTGCACCTATTTTTAATAAAGATTACAGAGAAAAGAAGATGAAAGTTTTAAAGTTTGGAGGAAAATCTTTAGCCAACGGAAAAGGCTTAGAAAATGCGATACGTATTATTGCAAAAAAATACAAAGAGAATAAAAAAATTACGGTTGTAGTTTCTGCAAGAGGCAATGCAACTAACAATTTAGAAGATATTTTAAATACTGCTGCAGCTAAACAAGAGTACAAATCTAAATTCGAAGAGTTTAAAAAATATCAGCAAACGCCAATAAATAAAGTAGATTTTACATCGGAATTTACAAAACTAGAAACTTTGTTTGAAGGGGTTTCTTTATTAGGCGATTACAGTAGTAAAATTAAAGATGAAGTTTTAGCGCAAGGAGAATTATTGTCTGTAAAATTAGTAGCAAGTTTACTAGAACAAATTAGTGTGCCGGCAAATGCAATAGACGCTAGATCTTTAATAATTACAGACGAAAATTTTGGAAACGCCCAACCAATAACAGCAGTTTCAAAAGAGAATGTAACAGCATTTTTTAAGAAAAACAACAACGTAATAAATATTGTAAGTGGCTTTGTAGCTGCAAATAAAAAAGGAGAAACAACCACATTGGGTAGAAATGGTAGCAATTATACTGCCGCATTATTAGCCAATTATTTAGATGCAGAAGAGTTACAGAATTATACACATGTAAGCGGAATTTTTACGGCAAACCCAGATTTGGTTGCAGATGCTAAAAAGATAGAGCAGTTGTCTTTTTCTGAAGCAAATGAATTGGCAAACTTTGGGGCAACAATTTTGCACGCTAAAACGATTATACCACTTATAGAAAAAAACATCAATCTTAGAATTTTAAATACTTTTCAAGAAGAAGATAAAGGTACGCTTATCACTTCCGCATCTTCATCAAAAGGCATTAAATCGATTTCTACAATTAATGATGTTGCTCTGTTAAATTTTGAAGGTAGAGGTTTGCTAGGTAAAGTTGGTGTAGATGCAAGAATTTTTAAAGCGTTAAGCGATAGAAATATAAGTGTTAGTATTATCTCGCAAGGTTCATCAGAAAGAGGAATTGGATTAATTATAGCAGAAAATGAATCTGAAGAAGCAATAAATGCCCTTGAAAAAGAGTTCGAAAACGACTTTTATTCACAAGATGTAAATCAGATTTCTGTTGTTAAAGATGTTGCTGTAATTTCTATAATTGGTCAAGATTTAAGTGAGTTTCATCATCCTTATAATGCTTTAATTAAAAATCAAATTGTGCCTTTGTTGTTCAATAATACAGTTACAGGTAAAAATGTTAGTTTGGTTGTTAAGAAATCAGAATTACATAAGGCAGTTAATGTAATTCATGGGCAAGTTTTTGGTATTGTTAAGAAAATTAATATTGCTGTTTTTGGTAAAGGTTTAGTTGGTGGTACATTAATAGACCAAATTATAGAAAATACGCAGTCTGTTTTAGAAAGAAGAAAATTACAATTGAATGTTTTTGCTGTAGCAAATTCTAAAAAAGTACTGTTAAAAAAAGATGGCGTTTCTAAAAATTGGAAAGAGAATCTTTTAGAAAGTGGTGAAGAAAATGTAAACGTTAATGATATTATTGCCTTTGCAAAAGCACATCATTTCGAAAATTTAATAGCCGTAGATAATACTGCTAGTGTAAATTTTGTAGCGAATTATTTACCTTTAATAGAAGCTGGTTTCGATTTAGTTTCTTGTAATAAAATTGCAAATACTTTATCTTTTGATTTTTACAAAGAAATAAGAGCTAAATTAAAAGAATATAAAAAACAATATTTATACGAAACCAATGTTGGTGCAGGTTTACCTTTGATAGATACAATTAGATTATTACATGAATCCGGAGAAAATATAACTAGAATTAGAGGTGTTTTTTCTGGAAGTTTAAGTTATTTATTTAATAATTTTTCTAATAAAAATGTTCCTTTTTCTGAAGTTTTAAAAGAAGCAATTGATAAAGGATTTACAGAGCCAGATGCTAGAGAAGATTTAGGCGGTAATGATGTTGCTAGAAAATTATTGATACTTGCAAGAGAATTAGAATTAGAAAATGAATTTGATGAAGTTGTTATCAAAAATTTAATTCCAGAGAATTTAAGAGAAGGTTCAGCAGAAAGCTTTTTAGAAAATTTAGAATTATTAAATACCGAATATCAGACTTTAAAAGAAAATCAAAAACCAAATCATGTTTTAAGATATATTGGCGAATTAAGCGGAGATTTATCAAAATCAAAAGGTAATTTAGAAGTAAAGTTAGTTTCTACAGAAAAATCTACTCCCTTAGGATCTCTAAAAGGTTCTGATGCTATTTTTGAAATTTATACAGAATCATATGGCGAGCAACCAATTGTAATACAAGGTGCCGGAGCCGGAGCAAGCGTTACTGCAAGAGGCGTTTTTGGTGATATTTTAAGATTGGCAAAACATAATAATTGACACTAAGTGTCACTCTGAACTTGTTTCAGAATCATAAAAAATAAAAATGAGTAAAAACAAACATTTTGAAACATCAGCAATAAGAAATCAGACAGAAAGAAGTCAGTTTTCAGAACATTCTACACCTTTATATTTAACATCGAGTTTTGTTTTTGATGATGCAGAAGAAATGAGAGCTTCTTTTTCCGAAGAAAAACAACGCAATCTGTATAGTAGGTTTACAAACCCAAACACAACAGAATTTGTAGATAAAGTGGTTACTATGGAAGGCGCAGAATCAGGTTATGCATTTGCGACTGGTATGTCTGCAATATTTTCAAGTTTTGCGGCATTATTAAACGCAGGCGATCATATTGTGTCTTGTAGATCGGTTTTTGGGTCTACGCATAGCATGTTCACAAAATATTTGCCAAAATGGAATATCGAAACTTCTTACTTTAAGGTAGATGAAGTAGATTTAGTTGAAAGTTTAATTAAAGAAAACACTAAAATTCTTTATATAGAAACACCAACAAATCCGGCAGTAGATATTTTAGATTTAGCACTAATAGGTAAAATTGCAAAAAAGCATAATTTAATTTTTATTGTTGATAATTGTTTTGCAACGCCTTACGTGCAACAACCAATAAAATTTGGTGCAGATTTGGTTATTCATTCTGCTACAAAATTAATGGATGGGCAAGGTAGAGTTTTAGGAGGTGTAACTGTTGGTAGTAAAGATTTAATTAGAGAAATCTATTTATTTGCTAGAAATACAGGACCAGCAATGTCGCCTTTTAACGCTTGGGTTTTGTCTAAAAGTTTAGAAACTTTAGCACTTAGAGTAGAAAAACATGCAGAAAATGCTTTAAAAGTTGCTCAGTTTTTAGAAGAAAATGAACAAGTAACTTTGGTGAAATATCCTTTTTTAAAATCGCATCCACAATATGAAATTGCAAAAAAGCAAATGAAATTAGGCGGTAATATTGTTGCTTTTGAAATTAAAGGCGGTATTGAAGCCGGAAGAAATTTTTTAAATAAAATTAAAATGTGTTCTTTATCTGCTAATTTGGGCGATACTAGAACCATTGTAACGCATCCTTCTTCTACGACACATGGTCGTTTGTCTGAACAAGATCGTTTAGAAGTTGGTATTACAGATGGTTTGGTTAGAGTTTCTGTAGGTTTAGAAAATGTAAAAGATATTATTGATGATTTAAAACAAGCATTGCAATAAAATTAATATTTAATTATTCTTTTTACTACCTTTAAGGTTTATTAAATCAAAAGATTTTATGCGATTATTACAAAATATTTTTTCTTTTATCTTTCTAACATTAATCTTAAGTTGTGGTTCTAGTGAAACCACAGAAGATATTTTTATAGAAAAATTAACTGTAAATTCTTTGTCAGAATTTTCGGCTCAAGAAGAAACAAAATCAGTTAATATTTCTTCTAATATTGATTGGAGTGTGACCGCAAACCAAAATTGGATTTCTGTTACACCAGCTTCTAGTTCTAATAATGGTAAAATTGATGTTACTGTTTCAGAAAACACAACATTAAATGCCCGAACAGGAACGATACAAATTTCTGGTTTAAGTTTATCAGAAACAATAGAGGTAAAGCAAGCGGCTAGAGAAAATGTTACGAAAGCACCATCAGAAAACTTTGATTTATCAACTTGGAATTTAAGTATTCCAGAAAATAACGGAAACGGTATAGCAACTACAATTACTGTAAGCGAATTAAATAATAAATATCAAAATAATAAATATTTTTATACTTCGGATGATGGTGGAATAGTTTTTAAATGTCCTGTAGATGGTTTTAAAACTTCTGCAAACACAAGTTACACCAGAGTTGAGTTAAGAGAAATGTTACGCGGTACAAATACAAGTATTAGTACTAAAGGTGTAAATAAAAATAATTGGGTTTTTGGTACTGCCCCTTCTGCGGATTTAAATGCAGCAGCTGGTTTCGACGGAGAAATGAATGCAACACTTGCTATTAATAATGTTACTACTACAGGTAATAGTAGTCATGTTGGTAGGTTAGTAATTGGTCAAATTCATGCAAATGATGATGAGCCTGTAAGAATTTACTACAGAAAATTAAAAGACAATGCTTTAGGTTCTATTTATTTTGCACACGAACCAACAGACGGTAATGGTAGCGAGCAATGGTACGAGTTAATTGGTTCTAGAAGCAGTAGTGCTTCCAATCCGACAGACGGAATTGCACTGAATGAAAAGTTTACTTATTCGATAAAAGTTGTTGGAGATAATTTAACAATAACAATTAGTAGAGACGGTAAAGATGATGTATCTAAAACTGTAGATATGGTTAATAGCGGTTATAATGTTGGTGGGCAGTACATGTATTTTAAAGCAGGTGTTTACCATTTAAATAACTCTGGCGATGCTACAGATTTTGCACAAGCTACTTTCTATAATTTAGATAAAAGCCACACAACTAAATAGTACATATTTATTAAAAATCTAGTAAATTAATGCTTTCAAAAAAGACAAAATACGGAATAAAAGCGCTTACTTATTTAGCAAAACAAGAAAATAAAAATCCTGTTGCAATTGCTACAATTTCTAAGAGCGAAAATATTTCCCTAAAATTTTTAGAAACTATTTTGTTAACACTTCGTAAAAACGGAATTTTAGGTTCTAAAAAAGGAAAAGGCGGTGGTTATTATTTACTTAAAAGTCCTTCGGATATTCCAATGACAACTGTTATGCGTATTTTAGAAGGGCCAATATCTATGGTGCCTTGCGTAAGTTTAAACTTTTACGAAAAATGTGATGATTGCCCAGATGAAAATGCATGTTCTGTGCATCGTTTAATGATTAAGGTGAGAGATAATACGCTAGATATTTTTAGAAATACTTCATTAGCAGATCTCTGTAAGTGCTAAAATAATATTTGAATTTTATTGGTAAATAATTGTTGGTCTTAAGTCGTTTTAGGTTTAAGATTCGCAAAATTTATTTATTATTTTTATTAATCTATTAAATCTATAGGGTTTAAATGAAAATTGACAAGAATCCTTGTTAAACTAATAAAAATTACCGTAGGTTTGCATTGTCCTACCAAACTAGTAGGTAATTGAATTAATTAATAACTATGATTTTAAATCAAATCATTTTTAGTAAAAAAACACAAAGTAGAGGTTTTACAGAAGATAAAACGTCTGAAAAACCTTTACGAAGTGTAATAAAAGCTTTAAGCTGGAGACTTATAGGTACTTTAGATACTTTAGTTGTGTCTTATTTTTTAACTGGTAAAATAGGTTTGGCAACTTCTATTGCATCTGTAGACTTTGTAACGAAGTTAATATTATACTTTTTTCACGAAAGAATTTGGAACAAAATAAAATGGGGAAAATAATGAACCTAGATTTAGATAAAATAAATGCTGAATTAAAAAACAAAAGCCCAAAAGAAATAATTTCTTGGGCAATTTCAATCGCTAAAAATGCAGTAATTACTACAAATTTTAGGCCTTATGAGGTTGTTATTTTAAATGCGGTAACAGAAGTAAAAAAAGACATTAAAGTAATTTGGTGCGATACAGGTTATAACACAGTACAAACATACAGACACGCAGAAGAATTGATTGAAAAATTGAATTTAAACATTCAATTATACACACCTAAGCAAACAGTTGCTCATAGAAATGTTGTGTTAGGTGTTCCGTCAATCGAAGATCCAAAACATGCAGAGTTTACAAAGCAAGTTAAGTTAGAGCCTTTTACAAGAGCTATGCAAGAACATCAACCAGATGTTTGGTTTACAAATTTAAGAAAAGGACAAACTGCATTTAGAGATAGTATAGATGTTGTATCTGTAAGTAAAGATGGTATTTTAAAAGTCAGTCCGTTTTACAATAGCACAGACAAAGAATTAGATGCTTATTTAATCGAAAAAAACTTACCAAACGAGTTCACATATTTCGATCCAACAAAAGTAGAAAGTAATAGAGAATGTGGTTTGCATATCTAAAAGAGATGATTATGAATCAAAGAACAATACAAGTAGATGCTTTAGAAAGTGAAGCAATATATATATTTAGAGAAGTAGTTGCGCAGTTCGAAAAACCAGTGTTACTTTTTTCTGGCGGAAAAGACAGTATAACTTTAGTGCGTTTAGCGCAAAAAGCATTTTATCCTGCAAAAATTCCTTTTCCTTTAATGCACATAGATACAGGGCACAATTTCCCCGAAACTATAGAGTTTAGAGATCGTTTAGCTAAAGAGTTGGGCGTAGAATTAATTGTTAGAAATGTACAAGATAACATAGATTCTGGTCGTGTTAAAGAAGAATCTGGTAGATACGCAAGTAGAAACATGTTACAAACAGAAACTTTGTTAGACGCTATCGAAGAGTTTGGTTTTGACGCATGTATTGGTGGTGCAAGAAGAGATGAAGAAAAAGCAAGAGCTAAAGAAAGAATCTTTTCTGTAAGAGATGATTTTGGGCAATGGGATGAGAAAAATCAACGTCCAGAAGTTTTCGATATGCTAAACGGACGTATTGATTTAGGGCAAAATGTACGTGTGTTTCCGATATCAAACTGGACAGAGCTTGACGTTTGGTCGTACATAAAAGAAGAAAAAATTGAAATTCCGTCTATATATTTCGCTCATAAAAGAAAAATTTTTGTGAGAGATGGCATGATTTGGTCTGCGGATGATGAGGTAGTTTACAGAGATGAAGAAGAGGAAGTTATAGAGAAAATGGTTCGTTTTAGAACCGTAGGCGATATGAGTTGTACCGCTGCTGTTTTATCTGATGCCGTAGATATAGAAAAGGTGGTAGAAGAAATTCGAGATTCCTCGATATCAGAAAGAGGAGCAAGAATTGATGATAAACGTTCTGAGGCGGCAATGGAAAAAAGAAAACAACAAGGATATTTCTAAAATTTTCTTCAGAAAATTTAAGTCTTTAGCTTTTGGCTTTAGTCATTAGCACAAAAATAAAAAGAATACAAAATAAGCTAAAAGCCAAAAGCGAATAGCAAAGAGCTGATAAAAAATGAAAGTACTAAAAATAGCAACAGCAGGAAGTGTAGATGATGGTAAAAGTACCTTAATTGGTAGAATTTTATACGATACAAAATCATTAACAGATGATAAGTTAGAAGCTATAGAAGAAAAAAGTAGACAAAGAGGTTTTGATTATTTAGATTTTTCTTTAGCTACAGATGGTTTGGTTGCAGAACGCGAACAAGGTATTACAATAGATGTTGCACATATTTATTTTTCTACACCAAGTAAAAGTTTCATTATTGCAGATACACCAGGTCATATAGAATACACAAGAAATATGGTTACTGGTGCTTCTACAGCACAAGCTTCTATCGTTTTAATTGATGCTAGAAACGGAGTTGTAGAACAAACATATAGACATTTTTTTATCAATAATTTATTAAGGATTAAAGATGTTGTAATTGCTGTTAATAAAATGGATTTAGTTGATTTTTCTGAAGAAAAATACAACATAATAAAAGGAGAAATTGAATATTTAGCAAGTAAAAGCGAGTACAAAGGTCAGAATTTAACGTTCATTCCTTTATCAGCATTAAAAGGAGATAATGTTGTTGATAAATCTGATAATATGCCTTGGTATAAAGGAGAAACTTTAATGCATCATTTAGAAAATTTAGATGCTTCCGCTATTAATGATGCTTCTCAAACTCGTTTTCCGGTTCAAACTGTCATCAGACCTAAAACCGAAGAGTACCACGATTTTAGAGGATATGCAGGTAAAATTTATGGTGGAGATTTAGAAGTTGGAGATGAAATTACTGTTTTACCTTCTCAAACAAAATCAAAAATTAAATCAATTAATTTTTTTGATACAGAATATCAATTAGCAAAAAGAGGAAGTTCTGTAACACTAACTTTAGAAGACAATGTTAATGTAAGTAGAGGAGATATGTTGGTGAAATCGAAAGAAGAACCAAAAATTTCAAAACAGTTAGAAGCTACTGTTTGTTGGATGGATAAAGAATCTTTACAACCATCACAAAAATATTATATTAAACATGGTGTAAATGATGCTCAGGCAAAAATAACTCAATTATCAAGTATCATTAAAACCGATTTTTCTGGTATAGAAGAAAATCCTTCAGAATTAGAACTAAATCAAATAGGAGATATTCACTTAAAATTAAGCAAACCATTAACATTCGATTCTTTTAAAGATAACAAATCAAATGGTTTATTTATTTTGATTAACCCTAAAACCAACAACACAGTTGGTGTCGGATTCATAAAATAAAAGTTTTTAATTTATTTAAAAAATAAAGTAGTATTCGTGAATTTATAAACCTACTAATCCTATAGGTAAAAAAGAAATTATAAATAAAATTCTTACACCCAAGTAAGAGTTCCTCTCTTAAATAAGAGGTTAGTTTGGGCATATTATGAGAAGTTTTGAAACAGAAATAGAAAATCCGATTGTAGAAAAAGATATTATAGAATTAGCAGATAAGATTGCTGCATTCAAAAATCTACAAATAGATGAAGAAAAATTTAGAAGTCTTCGATTAGCTAGAGGTGTTTATGGCCAAAGACAGCAAGGTGTTCAAATGATTCGTATTAAGGTGCCTTATGGTAAACTTAAAACAAATCAATTAAATAGAATTGCAGCTGTTTCTGATGAATATTCAAGAGGTAGATTACATATTACTACCCGTCAAGATATACAAATTCACTATGTAGATTTAGATAGAACACCAGAATTGTGGGCAGAATTAGAAAGAGATGATGTAACTTTAAGAGAGGCCTGTGGTAATGTTGTTAGAAATGTAACTGCATCAGAAACTGCAGGAATAGATGTAAACGAGCCTTTTGATGTATCGCCTTATGCAGACGCTCTTTATAAATTCTTTTTACGAAATCCAATTTGTCAAGAAATGGGACGTAAATTTAAGGTTTCTTTTTCTTCTACGGATGAAGATACTGGTTTGTCTTATATGCACGATTTAGGTTTTATTGCTAAGATTCAAAACGGTATTAGAGGTTTTAAAGTAATGGTTGCTGGTGGTTTAGGTTCGCAACCTAGACACGCAGATGTTTTATATGAGTTTTTACCATCAGATAAAATTATACCTGTAATGGAAGGTGTTTTAAGAGTTTTTGATCGTTATGGCGAACGTAAAAGTAGAGCCAAAGCAAGAATGAAATTTTTATTAAAAGATATTGGTTTGGAGGCTTTTAGAGAGTTGATAGCCAAAGAACAAGAAGCAATAGAGTTTAAAACTGTTGTTATAAATGCTGATGCTTTTGTTGCTTCAACTCCTGTTTCTGTTGATGTTCCTAAGGTTAAAATTAAAAACGAAGAAGCATTTGAGTTATGGAAAACCACAAACTTAATTCCGCAAAAACAAAAAGGATTTGTAGCAATAGGAATTAAAGTTTTATTAGGTGATTTTTATACAGATAAAGCACGTTTATTAGCAGATTTAGTAGATAATTATGCCGCTAGCGAAGTCCGATTAACTTTACGTCAGAATATTGTAATTCCGTTTGTAAAAGAAGAATTAGTGCCTTTTTTCTATCAAGAATTAGAAAAATTAGGTTTTGCAGAAGCAGGTTATAACAAAGCAGTAGATATTACGGCTTGTCCTGGTACAGATACTTGTAATTTAGGGATTGCAAGTAGTACAGGGATTTCTAAAGAATTAGAAAGAGTAATTACTACAGAATATCCTCAGTATTTAGAAAACCAAGATTTAGTAATTAAAATTAGTGGATGTATGAATGCTTGTGGGCAGCATAATATGGCAAACATTGGTTTTCAAGGAATGACTGTAAGAACAAAAGATAAATTAATAGCACCAGCGTTACAAGTTCTTCTAGGAGGAGGTAATTTAGGTGACGGAAATGCTCTTTTAGCCGACAAAGTTGTAAAAGTACCAAGTAGAAGAGGTCCGGAAGCGTTGCGCAGAATTTTAAATGATTTTGAATCAAATGCCAACGGAAAACAATTTGTAGATTATTACAAAGAAAAAGGAGAAAAGTATTTTTATAATTTTTTACATGATTTACAAGATGTTACCAATTTAACCCAAGAAGATTTTATCGATTGGGGTGAAGAAGAAAAATATGTAAAAGCAATTGGTATAGGTGAGTGTGCTGGTGTTGTTATCGATTTAATAGCTACTTTATTTTTAGAAAGTGAAGAGAAAATTGAAAATGCTAAAGAATCTTATAAAAACGAGATTTATTCTGGGGCCATATATTATGCATATCAATCTTTAGTAAATACTGCTAAAGCAATGTTATTGGCAGAAAGTAAAAAGACCAACACCCACGCAGGAATTATAAAGCAGTTTGATGAGTTGTTTGTGGGGTCTGGTAAAATTGAGTTAAACACATCTTTTAGTGAGTTAATTTATCAAATTAATAAAAATGCACCATCTAAAGAGTTTTGTTTGCAATATATCAATGATTCTGAAATTTTGTTGAAAAAAGTTAAAGAATTTAGAGTTTTATCTAATAATTTAGCTGAAAGTGTAAGTTAAAATGATGAGTCAAAAAATTCCGAAATTAACAGTTGTAGGGGCAGGCCCCGGAGATGTAGATTTAATCACATTAAAAGCTATTAAGGTTCTAAAATCTGCAGATGTAGTATTGTATGACGCCTTGGTAAATGAAGAGTTGTTAGATTATATCAACCCAAATGCAGAACAAATTTTTGTAGGTAAAAGAAGAGGTTGTTATAGGTATCAACAAGAACAAATTAATGACTTAATTGTAGCGAGAGCAAAATCTCATGGGCACGTGGTTCGTTTAAAAGGTGGTGATCCTTTTATTTTTGGTCGTGGTGCAGAAGAAATGGAATATGTAGCAAATTATGGAATAGAAACTGCAATGGTGCCTGGTATTTCATCTTCATTAGCAGTGCCAGCATATCAAAATATTCCCTTAACAAAACGTGGTAGTTCAGAAAGTTTTTGGGTTATTACAGGTACTACAAAAGAGCATAAATTATCTAATGATGTTGCATTAGCAGCAAAATCGAATGCTACAGTAGTGGTTTTAATGGGAATGGGTAAATTACCGGAAATAATTAAATTGTTTCAACAAGAAAATAAAAATAATTTACCTGTAGCAATCATTCAAAACGGTACAAGAACTAACGAAAAAGTTGGTATTGGAACTGTGGATACAATTGTAGAGATTGTAGAGAAAAGGGAATTGAGTAATCCTGCAATTATTATTTTAGGTGAAGTTGTTAACCATAGAGCAATTTTATCAGAAGTTAAGCAAGATTACTCTAGAGTTTTAATGCAATAATATATGCTGATGGAAAGAAATAATTTATATCCGATTTTTTTAAAAACTAAAAATTTAGAGGTTTTAATTGTAGGTGGTGGTTTTGTGGCAGAAGAGAAGCTTACATTTTTGCTAAAATCTAGTCCGGATGCAAATGTTACCATGGTTTCGCCAATGTTTAGATCAGGTACAATTTCTTTAGCAAAAACCGGAAATGTAAAGTTAATTAAGAAAAAATATAGCAGACGGTATTTAAAAAAGAAACATATAGTTGTTGCAACTACAGATATTCCTACAATAAATGAAACCGTTTACAAACATTGTAGAAAACGAAGTATTTTGGTTAATGTAGCGGATAATCCGCCTTTTTGCGATTTTTATATGGGCGGAATTGTAACTAAAGGAAACGTAAAAGTTGCAATTTCTACTAACGGAAAATCACCAACAACAGCTAAGAGGTTACGTCAGTTTTTTGAAGAAGTTATTCCAGAAAACATAGATGATTTAGTAAAGAATTTAAACGAGTACAGAAAAACTATCAAAGGAGACTTTGAGGAAAAAGTAGAAAAGCTAAACGAATTCACAAAAAGTTTAGTAGAAAAATAAAATAGCTATTAACCTTTAGCTTTTGTAATAAGCAAAAGGCCAAAAGCGAAAAGTCAAAAGCAAACAATTATGATTACAACAGATATATTAATTATTGGTGCAGGACCAACAGGTTTATTTACAGTTTTTGAAGCAGGTTTATTAAAATTAAAATGCCATTTAATTGATGCTTTGCCACAACCAGGAGGTCAGTGTTCAGAAATTTATCCTAAGAAACCTATTTATGATATTCCTGCTTATCCAGAAATTTTAGCAGGAGATTTAACAACTAAACTATTAGAACAAACCAAACAGTTTGAACCAGGCTTTACCTTAGGAGAGAGAGCAGAAACAATAGACAAACAAGATGATGGTACTTTTATTGTAACAACCAATAAAGGAACAAAACATCACGCTAAAATAGTTGCAATCGCAGGTGGTTTAGGATCTTTTGAGCCTAGAAAACCGAAAATTGATAATTTAGAAAGTTTTGAAGATAAAGGTGTTGAGTATATAATAAAAGAACCAGAATTATACAGAGACAAAAAAGTTGTAATTTCTGGTGGAGGAGATTCAGCCTTAGATTGGGCAATTTTCTTATCTGATGTAGCATCAGAAGTAACTTTAATTCATAGAAGAAATGAGTTTAGAGGTGCTTTAGATTCTGTAGAAAAAGCACAAGAATTAAAAAACTTAGGCAAAATTAATATTATTACACCTGCAGAAGTTAAAGGCATTATTGGTAAAGATAAAGTAACAGGTGTTGCTGTAGAAAAGAAAGGTGAAGATGCTTTTATTATTGATACAGATCATTTTATACCGTTATTTGGTTTGTCACCAAAATTAGGGCCAATTGGTAATTGGGGATTAGAAATTGAGAAAAATGCTATTAAGGTTAACAATACGTTAGATTATCAAACTAATATTCCGGGTATTTATGCAATCGGAGACGTAAATACATATCCGGGTAAATTAAAATTAATTTTATGTGGTTTTCACGAAGCAACTTTAATGTGTCAAAGTGCCTACAAAAGAATTTTTCCAGATAAAAAATATGTAATGAAATATACTACTGTTGGAGGCGTAGATGGTTTTGACGGAACAAGAAAAGAGGCGCCAAAAGCTGTTGTAAAAGCAATAGAGTAGTCGGTTATCTGTTAGGTTTCCGTAACTTTGCAGACAATATTATTAAAAGTGAAGCAGATGCAAGACATCAACATAAAAATTACAGATAGAAATGGCGTAACACATGATGTAGTTGCACCAACAGATATGGCAATGAACTTAATGGAAGTTGTTCGTTCCTACGAGTTAGCAGAAGAAGGTACAATTGGTATTTGTGGTGGCATGGCAATGTGTGCATCTTGTCAATGTTACGTGAATTCTGAACATGATTTGCCAGAAATGACAGATGATGAAGATGCAATGTTGGCAGAAGCTTTTAATGTAGAAGACAATAGTAGATTAGGTTGTCAAATACAAATTACGCCAGAAATAGACGGTTTAGAAGTAGAATTGGCTCCAGAATCTTAATTTATATATATGAATGAGGTTTCTGCAAATATAAAAGAACAAAACTATAGCATGTGTTTAAGAGATGCTGTAGAGGTTTTTACAAAAGAATTAATTAATTGCTTATTTGATACTAATTATAATAGTATTAATGGTGAAGCTACTAAAAATAAATTTTTAAAAATCTTAGAGAGATTATCTATTGAAAATGAGGCATGCTTTTGGCTAGATTTCGAAAAATCTTTTAAAGAAATTAGAAGAAAATTAGATTTAGATGCATTGGCGGCTTTAAATAGTGATCCTGCTGCAAAGAGTTTAAGAGAAATATATTTAGCTTATCCTGGTTTTTATGCAATTGCAGTGTATAGATTAAGTAATCAATTGTTAAAACAAAAAATACCTGTTTTACCAAGAATGATGAGTGAATTTGCTCATAGCACAACAGGTACAGATATTCATCCAGGAGCACAAATTGGCGATTCTTTTTTTATTGATCATGCAACAGGTATAGTTATCGGAGAAACAACGGTTATAAAAAACAATGTTAAAATATTTCAAGGTGTAACTTTAGGAGGAATTCAAGTTAAAAAAAGCATGGCTTCTACCAAAAGACATCCAACAATAGAAAATAACGTAGTTATTTATGCAAATGCTACAATTTTAGGCGGAGATGTTGTTATAGGAGAAAATTCTGTTATTGGTGCAAATGTTTGTGTAACAGAAACTATTTTAGAAAATTCTGTTGTAACTGTGCAATCAGAAAATAAAATTTTTCAAAGAAATTAATTAAATGAAAACAAAAAGTATCATAGATTTTGTAGGTAATACACCATTAGTAGAAGCGCAAAATATCTTTAAAAAAGACGGTGTAAAACTACTTTTAAAATTAGAAGGTAACAACCCAGGCGGAAGTGTAAAAGATAGAGCAGCTTATAATATGATTTCTGAAGCTTTAAGAAGAAAAAATATTAAGAAAGGAGACACTTTAGTAGAGGCAACAAGTGGTAATACCGGAATAGCATTGGCTCTTATGGCTAAAGTTTTAGGTGTAAATATGGTATTAGTTTTACCCGAAAACTCAACAGTAGAAAGAGTAAAAACGATGCGTGCATATGGCGCTAAAGTTATTTTAACTCCTGCAGATTTAGGTATTGAAGGATCTAGAGATTATGCTTTAAAATTAAAATATAAAAAAGGATATTTTAGATTGAATCAGTTTGATAATACAGATAATTCTAAAGCGCATTATAAAACAACGGGTCCAGAGATTTGGAGAGATACAGAAGGAGAGGTAACACATTTTGTTGCTGCTATGGGAACTACAGGAACTATAATGGGAGTTTCTGATTATTTAAAAGAGCAAAATAAAGAAATTCAAATAGTTGGTGCTCAACCTGTAGATGGTGCAAAAATACCAGGAATTAGAAAATGGCCACAAGAATACTTGCCTGCAATTTTTACAAGATCTAAAGTAGATCAGGTAATAGAAGTAAGTGAAGAAGAAGCAAAGGCGATGACACAAAGATTAGCATCCGAAGAAGGAATTTTTGCAGGTATGAGTAGTGGAGGTTCTATAGCAACTGCTATAAAAGTTGCAGAAAAATTAGAAAAAGGAGTAGTAGTTGCAATTGTCTGTGATAGAGGTGATCGATATTTATCTTCAACTTTATTTGAAAAAGACTAACAAATATTTAAGTAACTTTTGTTATTTATAAGAATTATAAAAGCAAAAGTTATTTAAATTTTTAATATAATAATTCTACAAATAAATAAATAATGCGTTTATTTGTAGTTCAGTTCATAAACTTATTAATTACGTTATCACGAAAGGTAGAGGGATTAGACCCGATGAAGCCTTGGCAACCTCTCATTTTTATGAGAAAGGTGCTACATTCTACAAGTTTTTTCTAAACTTGACAGATAACAGCAAAGAATTTTACCTTTCCTGATGACATATATTGATAAAAATATCAAAAAATGTCAGAGATATACAAAGCTTTACAAGAACGAATTTTAGTTTTAGATGGTGCAATGGGCACAATGCTACAAGCTTATAAATTTACAGAAGAAGATTTTAGAGGAGAACGTTTTAAAGACTATCCTAGTCCGCTTCAGGGTAATAACGATCTATTGTCTATTACACAGCCAGAAGCTATAAAAACTATTCACGCAAAATATTTTGAAGCTGGTGCAGATATTATAGAAACCAATACTTTTTCTGGTACTACAATTGCAATGGCAGATTATCAAATGGAAGATTTAGTGTACGAGCTAAATTATCAATCTGCAAAAATTGCGAAAGAAGTTGCAAATCAATTTACAGCAAAAGAACCACATAAACCTCGTTTTGTTGCAGGTTCTATAGGGCCAACAAATAGAACTGCAAGTATGTCTCCAGATGTTAACGACCCTGGTTTTAGAGCAGTAACTTTCGATCAATTAAGAATTGCTTACAAACAACAAGTAGAAGCCTTGTTAGATGGTGGCGCAGATATTTTATTAGTAGAAACCGTTTTTGATACATTAAATGCAAAAGCAGCCTTATTTGCTATAGAAGAAGTAAAAACTGCTCGAAATATAGAAGTTCCAACTATGTTAAGTGGTACAATAACAGATGCATCAGGTAGAACTTTATCTGGGCAAACTGCAGAAGCTTTTTTAATTTCTGTGTCTCACATTCCGTTGTTATCTGTAGGGTTTAATTGTGCTTTAGGTGCCAATTTATTGCAACCACATTTAGAGGCAATAGCAAATAAAACCGACTTTGCAATATCTGCACATCCAAATGCAGGTTTACCAAATGCTTTTGGAGAGTATGATGAATCTCCTGAAGAAATGGGAGAACAAATAGAAGAGTATTTAAAAAAAGATTTGATAAATATTATTGGTGGCTGTTGTGGTACATCGCCAGAACACATAAAAGTAATATCAAATTTAGCTTCAAAATATAAGCCACGTAAACTTTAATAAAGGTAGCCTAATGAAGATAAAACAAACAAAATATATGAAATTGTCTGGTTTAGAACCTTTAATTCTAAATGAAAACAGCAATTTTATAAATGTAGGAGAACGAACCAACGTTGCAGGGTCACGCAAGTTTTTAAGACTTATTAAAGAAGAGAAATTTGATGAAGCTTTAGATATTGCAAGACATCAAGTAGACGGTGGTGCGCAGATTGTAGATATTAATATGGATGATGGTTTGATAGATGGAAAAGAAGCCATGGTTCGTTTTTTGAATTTAATAGCTGCAGAACCAGATATTTGTAGAGTTCCTATGATGATAGATAGTTCTAAATGGGAAATTATTGAAGCTGGTTTACAAGTTGTACAAGGAAAATGCGTTGTAAATTCCATTTCATTAAAAGAAGGAGAAGAAAAATTCATTTGGGAAGCAACTCAAATAAAAAGGTACGGAGCCGCAGTAATTGTAATGGCTTTTGATGAAGTTGGACAAGCAGACAATTACGAAAGACGTATAGAAATAGCCAAACGCTCTTATGATATTTTAGTAAACAAAGTTGGTTTTGCATCCGAAGATATAATTTTCGATTTAAATATTTTTCCTGTGGCAACAGGTATGGATGAACATCGAAAAAATGCTATTGATTTTATAGAAGCAACGCGTTGGGTGCGTCAGAATTTAGAAAACGTTTCTGTAAGTGGAGGAGTAAGTAATGTGTCGTTTTCTTTTAGAGGAAATAATACTGTTAGAGAAGCAATGCACTCTGTTTTCTTGTATTATGCGATACAAGCAGGTATGAATATGGGTATTGTTAACCCAGCAATGTTAGAAGTGTATGATGATATTCCGAAAGATTTATTAGAACATATAGAAGACGTAATTTTAGATAGAAGAGAAGATGCTACCGAACGTTTATTAGATTTTGCAGAAACGGTAAAAGGAACCAAAAAAGAAAAAACTATCGATTTATCTTGGAGAGAAAACCCTTTACAAGATAGAATTACGCACGCTTTAGTTAAAGGAATTGACGCATTTATTATTGAAGATGTAGAAGAAGCAAGACAACAAGCAGAAAAACCAATAGAGGTTATCGAAGGAAATTTGATGATTGGTATGAATGTAGTTGGAGATTTATTTGGTGCAGGAAAAATGTTTTTACCACAAGTTGTAAAATCTGCTCGAGTTATGAAAAAAGCGGTCGGTTATCTAAATCCTTTTATAGAAGCAGAAAAAGGCGAAGAACAAAAAGCATTAGGTAAAATATTAATGGCAACAGTAAAAGGAGATGTTCATGATATTGGTAAAAATATTGTTTCTGTTGTTTTAGGCTGTAATAATTACGAGATTGTAGATTTAGGAGTTATGGTTCCGCCAGAAAAAATTATTGAAGCTGCAAAAAGAGAAAATGTAGATGCAATTGGTTTAAGCGGATTGATTACTCCGTCCTTAGACGAAATGGTGTATTTAGCCAAAGAAATGGAGCGTCAAAATTTTAAATTACCGTTATTGATTGGTGGTGCAACAACATCTAAAGCACATACAGCAGTTAAGATAGATACACAATATAAAAACGCTGTGGTTCATGTAAATGATGCTTCTAGAGCAGTAACTGTTGTTGGAGATTTGCTGAATAAAAAAACCAATAACGATTATGTAGCAAAATTAAAGAAAGATTATGATGAGTTTAGAACCAAGTTTTTAAAACGAGGTAAAGAGAAATCATACATTTCTATAAAAGAAGCTCGTACACGTAAATACAAAATTGATTGGCAAACTACTGAAATTGTAAAGCCAAAAGAATTAGGAATTCAGACTTTAGAACAGTTAAGTTTAAAAGAATTAGTGCCTTTTATAGATTGGAGTCCGTTTTTTAGAAGTTGGGATTTACATGGTAAATTTCCTGATATTTTAACAGATGAGGTTGTAGGCGAGCAAGCAACAATAATGTACAAAGAAGCAAATGTTATGATTAATGAAATTATAGCAAATCAATCTTTAAAACCAAAAGCAATCTTTGGTTTGTTCGAAGCAAATACTATTAACGAAGATGATATTTCTGTACATAAAAAAGGAGGAGAAGAATTTGTTTTTAGAACTTTAAGACAGCAGTTAAAGAAAAGAGAAGGTATACCAAACCATGCTTTAGCAGATTTTATTGCACCTAAAGAATCTGGTAAAAAAGATTTTATGGGTGCTTTTTGTGTCGGAATTTTTGGGGCACAAGAATTGGCAGAAAGTTATAAAGCTAAAGAAGATGATTATAATGCAATTATGGCGCAAGCAATTGCAGATCGTTTTGCCGAGGCTTTTGCAGAATATTTGCACAAACAAATTAGAACAAAACATTGGGGGTATGCTCTTGATGAAGAATTGTCTAATGATGATTTAATTAAAGAAAATTACAAAGGTATTCGTCCGGCGCCAGGTTACCCTGCTTGTCCAGATCATTTAGAAAAAGAAACAATTTGGAGCTTACTTAACGTAGAAGAACAAATAGATGTTAAACTTACAGAAAGTTTGGCAATGTGGCCTGCAGCTGCTGTTTCTGGTTATTATTTTGCAAATAAAGAAGCTAAATATTTTGGTTTGGGTAAAATAACAGACGATCAAGTTACAGATTATGCACAACGTAAAGGAATTTCGAAACAAAAAGCTAGAAAATGGTTGCATCCAAATTTAGCAGAAGAGTAAGCCTGCGTTAGCGATTGTAGTGACATCCTTTTTTAAGGAACGAGAAAAAGATATAACGAAAAGCGCGACCTGAAAGGGAACGCCCAAAAGAAATAATTAATTAACAATTAATTTTATTTAAACTAACAACTAATAAAAGAAGAAATAAGAGTTTTGCAGTAAATATTAAAAAAATGAAAAAACATAGAATTGAAATAGTTTTCTTTCTAAGGCTTTTAACATTAACTGTAACTGCATTAACAATAGCTTATTTCATCTAGAATACTGAATAAATTCAGGAACGATGAAGATTACAGATCATATTAAAGAAGCCAACGGAAAAACATTATTTTCATTTGAAATTATTCCGCCAAAAAAAGGAAATAATATTCAAGAATTATACAACAACATAGATCCTTTAATGGAGTTTAAACCTCCGTTTATAGACGTAACAACTTCTAGAGAAGAATACGTTTATATAGATAAAGGTAACGGTTTGTTAGATAGAAAAATTACTAGAATGCGGCCAGGTACAGTTGGTATTTGTGCTGCAATTAAACATAAATATGATGTAGATACTGTGCCACATGTGCTTTGTGGTGGCTTTAGTAAAGAGGAAACAGAGTATGTTTTGGTAGATTGCCATTATCTTGGGATTGATAATGTTATGGCGTTAAGAGGAGACGCGATGAGCCATCAAAAGTATTTTGAACCAAACAAAGACGGAAATCATTATGCAAAAGATTTGGTTTCTCAAATTCAGGATTTAAACTGCGGAAAATATTTACACGAGGTTGTAGAGGCGTCTAATAAATCTGACTTTTGTATTGGTGTTGCAGGATATCCAGAGAAACATTTAGAATCACCATCTTTACAAACCGATTTAAAACGATTAAAAGAAAAGGTTGATGCTGGGGCAGATTATGTTGTAACTCAAATGTTTTTTGATAATCAGAAATATTTTGAATTTGTTGCAGCGGCCAAAAATGCAGGTATAAATGTGCCTATTATACCAGGAATTAAACCCATTGCAGTTAAACGTCACTTACAGTTATTGCCACAAGTTTTTAAAATTGATTTACCAGAGCCTTTAATTATTGCTATAGAAGATTGTAGTAATAACAAAGCTGTTAGACAAGTTGGTATTGAGTGGGCAATACAGCAATCTAAAGAATTGTTAGCTGCAGGTGTGCCTGTTTTACATTATTATTCTATGGGAAAAAGTGATAATGTACAAGCTATTGCTACTGAACTTTTTTAAAGGTTTAAATTTTTTATATCTTTAAAAGGTGCTAGTTTTAGATGAAGAATTATTAATTTTTGATTTGAAATGGCTTGATTTATAACATAATCTATATTTGTAAGCATAAAAACTATTGATAGACTAATAGTAAAAAGTAATTTTTTTGAAATATAGAAAGTAAAATTTTTGTTTACTTTTGCAGTACAAAATTAGAAATAAGAACTTTTAAAATATAAAAAAATGGCATTAGAAATAACAGACGCAAATTTTGAAGAGGTAGTATTAAAATCTGATAAACCAGTATTAGTAGATTTTTGGGCTGCTTGGTGTGGGCCTTGTAGAATGGTTGGGCCAATTGTAGATGAAATTCATACTGAATATGACGGTAAAGCTGTTGTAGGTAAAGTAGATGTAGATGCAAACCAAGAATTTGCAGCTAAATATGGTGTTAGAAATATACCAACAGTTTTAATATTTAAAAACGGAGAAGTTGTAGATAAGCAAGTAGGTGTTGCACCTAAAAACGTTTACACAGGTAAAATTGATGCTGCTATATAAGTAGCATTAACATATTAAATAAGATAAAGGTTTGGCTAACGTCAAACCTTTTTTTATTTTGGTAGTATGGTAAATTCATCCGAAGTTAAATCATCAGAAATAAAAAACTTAGACATTCTTGCAAGACAAGTTGTAGAAGGTTTTATAACAGGTATTCATAAAAGTCCTTTTCATGGGTTTTCTGTAGAATTCTCTGAACATAAGCTATACAATAAAGGCGAAAGTACAAGACATATAGATTGGAAGTTATTTGCTAAAACCGAAAAATTATACACCAAAAAATACGAAGAAGAAACAAATTTAAGATGTCATATTATTATTGATAATTCTGCTTCTATGCATTATCCTGTCGTAAAAAAACAGACTATAAATAGTTTAAACAAAGTTGGCTTTTCTGCAATTGCCGCTGCTGCTTTAATGGAGATTCTTAAGAGGCAAAGAGATGCGGTTGGTTTAAGTATTTATTCTGATGTTTATGAATATTACGCGCCAGAGAAAGGAAGTGATCGACATCGAAAAATGCTTTTACATCAATTAGAGCAATTATTAACAACTACTTCTAAAAATACTACAGAAACGTATAAATTTCTTCATGAAATTGCAGAAAAGATTCATAGAAGATCTTTAATTTTTGTTTTTACAGATATGTTTCAGCCAAATAAACAGAATGATTCTTTATTTGAAGCACTAAAACATCTAAAATATAATAAACATGAGGTTGTTTTGTTTCATACTTATGATCAAAAAACTGAATTTGATTTTAATTTCGATAATTCTCCAAAAAAATTTATTGATATAGAAACTGGTCAAGAAATTAATGTTTTTGCAGAAAATGTTCAGGAAAAATACCAGGAATTAGTAAATGAGTATTTTAAAAATCTAAAAAACAAATGTTTACAGTATAAGATAGATTATGTTCCGGTAGATATTAATAAAGGTTTTAATGATGTTTTAACTGCTTATTTAATCAGTAGAAAAAAAAATATTTAATTTTTTTAAAAAAATGCTTGCAGATATTAAAAACTGTGTTATATTTGCAACCGCTAAGAGCAACGGTCTGGTAGTTCAGCTGGTTAGAATACCTGCCTGTCACGCAGGGGGTCGCGGGTTCGAGTCCCGTCCAGACCGCAAAAAGCATCTCAATTTTGAGATGCTTTTTTCATTTTAGAATATTTTGTGAATTCTACCCCAACCAACCTTCTCTGTCTAAACTTCGATATTGTATTGCTTCTGCAATATGATCTGGTGCTATTTCTTCAGTATTGGCTAAATCTGCAATTGTTCTCGAAACTTTTAAGATTCTATCGTAAGCTCTGGCAGACAGATTTAATTTTTCCATAGCAGTTTTTAAAAGGGTTTTGCTTTCTTGAGAAAGTTTACAAAATTGTCTTATTTGTTTCACGTTCATTTGAGCGTTATAATGAATGTTCTCAAAATCTTTAAATCTTTTAGATTGTAACTCTCTAGATGCAGTTACTCGCTTTCTAATCTCTACAGAAGATTCACCTTTTCTTTCTTCTGATAATTTATCAAAAGGAACCGGTGTAACTTCTATATGAATGTCTATTCTATCTAATAATGGACCGGAAATTTTACTTAAATATCGTTGCATTTCTTGCGGAGTAGAAGTCATGGGTGAGTTAGGGTCATTAAAAAAACCACTCGGACTAGGATTCATGCTAGCTACCAACATAAAACTACAAGGATAAGTTACTGTAAATTTAGCTCTAGAAATGGTAACGTCTCTATCTTCTAGTGGTTGACGCATAACTTCTAAAACATCTCTTTTAAATTCTGGTAATTCATCTAAAAAAAGAACACCATTATGAGAAAGAGAAATTTCTCCTGGTCTTGGATATTGTCCGCCACCTACTAATGCAACATTTGAAATTGTATGATGTGGGCTTCTAAATGGTCTTTGGTATAAAAGACCTTCATTTTTAGTTTTACCCACTACAGAATGTATTTTTGTGGTTTCTAATGCTTCATGCAATGTCATTGGTGGTAAGATAGAAGGCAATCGTTTTGCAAGCATTGTTTTTCCAGATCCTGGTGGTCCAATTAGAATAATGTTGTGGCCACCAGCGGCTGCAATTTCCATGCAACGTTTTATGGATTCTTGTCCTTTTACATCCGAAAAATCAAATTCTGGGAAATCGATATTTTTGTAAAACTCTGCGCGCGTATCTACAATTGTAGGTTCAATTTTTTCATCATCATTAAAATGATTGATAACTTCAAGAATGTTCTCTACACCTAAAACTTCTAAATTATCTACTATTGCTGCTTCTTTTGCGTTTTCTTTCGGAAGAATTAAGTACTTATAACCTTCTTCTCTCGCTTTTATCGCAATAGGTAATGCTCCTCTTATGGGTTGTAAACTTCCGTCTAGAGAAAGTTCTCCCATAATTATGTATTCGTTTATGTTTGGTGATTTAATTTGATTAGAAGCGGCAAGAATACCTACAGCCAATGTTAAATCATAAGCAGCTCCTTCTTTACGAATATCTGCAGGAGCCATGTTTATAATGATTTTTTTACCAGGAAGTTTATAGTTATTGTTATTTAATGCTGCTGAAATTCGGTAAGAACTTTCTCTAACAGCGTTGTCTGGCAAACCCACTAAATGGTAGCCAATACCTTTGTCTATATTTACTTCTACGGTAATTGTAGTTGCCTCAATACCAAAAACGGCTGAGCCATAAACTTTTACAAGCATACTTTTTTCTTTAAATATAAAGAAAAAAAGTATGCTTTAGTTTTTTATTTATGCAGAGTTTCTACTTGCGTTAATATTTCCAAATAAAGAACGCATCACCATTTTCTCATATACTTCTAATTTTTCTGAGTTTTCATCAGAATTTTGAAGTTCTTGAATTTGTTTTAAAGCAAATTGCTGAATTGTAAGAAGTGGTAAAACAATTTGTTCTCTAATTTCTATAGAAGCTTTTCCAACTGGAAAGTTTTCCATTAAATCTTTGTGACCAGTAAGTTTTAAAAGTAGCCTTTTGGTTGTCTTGTATTCTTCATAAATTAGTTTCCAGAAATCACCAAATTCTTTATCGTTAGCCATGTATGCTGTCAATTCGAAAAAAGATTTTGTTAAACTCATCATACTGTTTTCTAGCAAGGTTTTAAAGAAGTCAGATTCATTGTAGAATGCAATTACTTCATCAAATCTATCTGCATCTTCATATTTCTTTAAAGCAGTTCCTACTCCAAAAAATCCTGGTACGTTTTGTTTTAACTGGCTCCAGCTTCCTACAAAAGGAATTGCTCTAAGAGCAGAGAAGTCTAATTTATCAGAACCACCACGTTTACTTGGTCTACTACCAATGTTGGTTTTAGCATAGTATTTTAACGTACTCATTTTTTCTAAGTACGGTAAAAACTGCGGATGATTTTTAAAGTCGACATAAGTTTGGTAGCTGGTAGCTGCCATGTCTTCTATTAATTCTCTATTTTTTTCGTTTAATTGATCTTTTGTAAAAATATCATTTTTAATACCAGAACTTAATAATTGCTCTAAGTTGTATTGTGCAGAATTTTCTGTACCAAAATTAGAACTAATTGTTTGACCTTGTATTGTTAGTTGAATTTCTTTGTCTTCTATTGTTGGTCCTAAAGATGCGTAAAATTGGTGTGTTTTTCCTCCACCACGTGCAGGAGGTCCTCCACGTCCGTCAAAGAATATTACTTCAATATCAAATTCTCTAGAAACTTTTGTTAATGCTTCTTTTGCTTTAAAAATCCCCCAATTTGCCATTAAATATCCACCATCTTTAGTTCCATCAGAAAAACCTAACATTATAGTTTGTTTGTTTTTTCTCTTTTCTAAATGATATCTATACGTTCTATTACTATACAATTTACGCATTACTTCTTCTGCGTTTTGTAAATCTTCTACTGTTTCAAAAAGCGGAATAACATCTACTGGTAATTCATTTTCAAAGCCACAAAGGTTAAGCATTGCAAATGTTTCCATAACATTTAATGCGGTTTGATTGTTACTTATAATGTAACGGTTTGCACCTCTTTCTCCGTTTCTTTTTTGAATTTCTTTTAAAGCATAAATAGATTCTATTGTACTTACAGAAGTTTCATCGCTTAAAGATTTTGGATCGATGCTTCCTTTAACAACAGATAAAATTTCTATTTGTTCATCTTCTGGTAAATGTTCGTAGTTTTTAGGAAAAGTAGTATCGCCAGTTTCTTGTAAATCTTTAACAATTTGAGTAAAAGCTTTATGATGCACTCTACTGTCTTGTCTAATATCTAGAGTTGCAAAATGGAAACCAAAAATTCTAACTTTGTTAATAAAATCATCTAATTCTTCTATAAATAAAGATTGATGTTTTGTTTCTACAATTTTTCTTGCCTCTGCAAGTTCTTGTAATAATATGCCTTGAGAAAAGTTTACTTTACTATAACTTCTTACAACGTGTTTGTAAAGTCGCTTTTCAATCTTAGTTAAAATCTCTTGAACGCCATCAAAAGTAAAACGTCTTTTAAGTTTTCTAACATCTCTATAATAACTTCTTAAAACAGATTGTCTTAACCTTTCTGCAACGTCTAAAGTTATTTGGGTTGTTACAAATGGGTTACCATCTCTATCACCACCAGGCCAAAAACCAAGATCTATAATTTCGTTATCCATCGGATTTCCGTCATAGATATTGTTTTGAATGTAGTTGTATATTTTACTTACAGAATGGTAAAAGACATTTTCTAAATACCAAATTAAACTTACAGCTTCATCAAAAGGTGTTGGTTTCGATTTTTTATAAAAAGGCGTTTTACCTAATTGTGCTAAAAGTTTTTTAATTAAAAGCAAGTCGTCATTTTGAATTGCTTTGTCTAAATCTGTAATAATACCTAAAACAGAACCTGGGTAAAATTGTGTTGGATGCGCAGTTAAAACAACTCGAACTTTAAATTCTTCTAAATAAGCTTTTAATGCTTCTTTCTTTTCACCTAAAATGGCAGTTTCTTTAGAGTTTCTTAGTGTACCAACTCCATCCATATTATTAACAACAGGAAAAGCGGCGTCTTCTATAGCATCAAACAATACAACTTGTCTTTCTATATATTGTATAAAACGAAATAATAAATCTGTTTTTTCTTTTTCTGAAGGATTTTCTTGGTATTTGCTAAAAAAAGCATCTACAATTTCTGTAGGATTTTTACCCTCTTGAAAACCTTTTTTACATAACTCATTAAACAATGGCAATAAAACACCGGTATTATTTATGGTGTCGAATGGCAAAGTCATAAAAATACTGTTGTAAATTTGATATTTAGACAATACGTTTTCGTTAAAACGAGCTAGCTTAGGTAATCCTGACATATTCTATTATTTTTATAGAGTAAATCTACAAAAAAGCAAGGTTTCAGAACTTAGGTTTTTACTAATAATTAACAAAAAAATTACGAAAACGATATAAATTTTATGTTTTTTTGATGAATATAGAATTTATTGTTTATTCAAGAAATATGGCTGAATTCTATTTTCTATACATTGAAGATTCCATCTTGTTGGGTCGTTCTTGTATCTAAAACCCTTTAAATAGTAGTTGTTTTGATAATTGTTGTAATCATCATAAATAAATTCTGATGGCTTTTTATCAATATTTAGAAAATTGATAGCCATTATGTTGTTTTCGATATCTTCTACATTAAGTGTTACAAAATCAAAAGAATTTAAGTTTAATTTAGAATTCAGTTTATAAAAACTATTTGGGTTGTTGCTAAAACTATTAATTGTATAAATACTTGTTGGTGCTTTTGTTACTTTGATATCTTTATCTTGAGAAAAGATAAGGTTGCTGATTAGCATAAATATTGTTAAAAAGAAAAGTTTTGCTTTCATGATTAAAATGTTAGTTTTCAAAATAATAGCATCAATTTGTATACCGAATTCTAATTTTTGAAATTATAAATTCCTTTTTCTAACCAATTTTTATACGTTTCTATGTCTGTATATTGCTGTGGTGAGTTTAAAATTTCTAAATTGGCATTCATCAAAATATAATAAGGTTGCGATGCGTTTTTAAAATTTACAACCTGAAATGTAGACCATTTATCACCGTAAGTTTTAATCTTTTTTATTTTACCGTTTGCTTTTTTAAAACTGAATTGATCTGCTTCTGGCAACTTCTTTTCATTATCATCTACATACAATGAAATTAGAATATAATCGTCTTTTAAAATATTATAAATTGATGGATCGCTCCATACGTTTTCTTCCATTTTACGGCAATTTACACATGCCCAACCTGTAAAATCTAATAAAATAGGTTTGTTTGTTTCTTGTGCTGCCTTTAAACCTTCATCAAAATCTTTATAACAATCTAAACCTAAAGGACAATCTGATTCTTGCTGATAAATACTGTAAAATTGAGGTGGAGGAAAACCACTTAAAGCGCTTAAACTCCAAGTAGGATTTTTAAATGTTCCCGGAATTAAATAGATCACAAAAGCAAAAACTAATACACCAAAAGAAATTCTAAAAAAAGACAATTTCTTAAGAGGAGAATCGTGTGGGAATTTAATTTTACCGAATAAATAAAGTGCTAAACCAATAAAAATAGCAATCCAAATTCCTATAAAAATTTCACGTTTTAAAATTTCCCAATGGCCAACTAAATCAGAATTTGATAAAAATTTAAAAGCAAAAGCCAATTCTAAAAAACCAAGAATAACTTTGGTTGTATTTAACCAACCGCCAGATTTAGGCAAGGCGTTTAACAAGTTAGGAAACAATGCAAATAAAGCAAAAGGTAAAGCCAAAGCGAGTCCGAAACCAGTCATACCAGCAGAAAGCTGAAAAGCAGGATTGCCAACTGTACCTAAAGAACCTGCTAACAAAGAACCTAAAATTGGACCAGTACAAGAAAATGAAACAATAGCTAAAGTTAAAGCCATAAAGAAAATGCCAATAAAACCACCAATGTTGGATGCATCATCCATTTTATTTCCCCAAGAGCTTGGTAACGTTATTTCATAAAAACCAAAAAATGATAAAGAGAAAAACACTAAAATGATAAAAAAGAAGATGTTTAACCAAATATTGGTTGAAATTGTATTTAAAATACTTGGGTCTAAGCCATCAATTAAGTGAAAAGGGACACTTAAAAGCATGTAAATTATCACGATAAATAATCCGTATAAAATTGCATTAAAAATACCTTTACTTTTACTTTGAGATTGTTTTGTAAAAAATGATACTGTTAAAGGTATCATAGGGAAAACACAAGGTGTTAAAAGTGCTAATAATCCACCAATAAAACCTAAAAGAAATATATTCATTAAAGAGCTACCATCGTTATTATCTAATGTAGTATCTGTTTTAAGTAATTCTGTGTTTTTTAAATTTAATTTTAACTTTTCGGTTAATTTTCTGCTTTTTTCATCTAAAATAACTTCCTCTTTTTCTAGAGTTTTACCATTTAAAGAAAATGAGAAAGAATCTTCTATTTGTATACAAGCTTGTTTACAAACTTGCCCGTAAATTTCTAAAGTTATATTATCAATATTTGTATCTTCAATTAAAACACGTTGTGTAATGGTAGCTTTATTCTTAAAGAAAATTTCTTCTTTTTCCCAAACTTCAGAATATTCTTTAGTTGTTTCACTTTCTTTCGCTTTGCCAACTAATTTGTATCCTTTTTTACCTTCAGGAATTACAATTTCTAAAGCTTGTGATGCATCTTCTGGATTGTATTGCGAATATAAATGCCAATCTTTTAAGATTTTTGCAGTAAAAACAGCATCGTATTCTGTATCAGAAATTTTCTGTATTGATGTTTGCCAAACTAAAGGATTGTCTTCTGTTTGTGCATTTGCAAAAACTGTAAAACATAATGTAAGCAGTAAAAATAGTTTCTTCATTTTTCGGTAAATCTCTTATTTTAGAGATGATTAAATGGGTTTGTATCAATAATAGAATTGATATATAATTTTTTAAAAATACGTAAACCTTTTATAAAAGGCTAATTTTTATAAGAGAAGCATCGTTAGAAAATGTTAAAAATCTGTTGTCTTGCCTTTTACCAATTATCCAAATAATTTCATCGGAACCATTACACAAAAGCCAAGTGTTATTTTTTTCTAATAAAGACATTTTTTCGTCTTTAAAATACTTACTCAGTTTCTTTTTTCCTTGCATTCCTGCCGGATAAAAATAGTCGCCATTTTGCCATTTTCTTACAACTAAAGGAAATTGTAAATGCTTTTTAGAAACGTAAATTGTATTTTTATTTTTTGTTGATTTTTCTGCCAAATGCTCTAAAGTTAAATGAATAGGTTCTAAAATTTCAGTATCCTTTTCATCAATCTTAAAAGTCTTTTGTTGTAAGGTCGAAAAATCTCTTTCAGACAAAATTAAAAATTCTCTATCTTTTAATAAAACGTGTGTTTTAGAAAAAACTTGTTTACCAGATTGCGCTTTTAGCAAGTTGTGAACATCGTTAAATTCAGTAAAATTATAATTTTCTAAAAGTTGATATAAATAAGCTTTTGGGTTTTTTAATTGCTGAATTTTATCAATATTAATTTTAAATGAATTCTTATCATCTAAATATTGGATAACATCTTTAGAAACAATTTCAATTCTATCTTTAATAATTTCTTTACTCTCTTGTAAATTTGCTACAGTTTTAGAAAATGTTGCTAATATATTCGGATTTATTTCCTTTAAAACCGGTAAAACTTGATGCCTTATTTTATTACGAACATATTTTGTAGAAGCGTTGCTTTTATCTTCTCGCCAAGAAATATTATTAGAGGTAGCAAAGTTTAGAATTTCATCTCTAGAAAACTGTAAAAACGGACGAACAATAGAATTGTTTATTTCTGGAATTCCTGTAAATCCATCTAAACCAGAGCCTCGTGTTAAATTAATTAGAAAAGTTTCTAAATTATCATCTGCATGATGGGCAGTTAACACATAATCGAAATTGTGTTTTTTACTTAATTCTTTAAACCAATTATATCTAAGATTTCTCGCGGCAATTTGTGTAGATTCTTTATTTTGTTGTGCTATTTTTTCTGTTTCAAAAGAAATACAGAGGCAATCAATTTGTAATTTTTTGGCTAGGTTTTTTACAAATTCTTCATCTAAATCACTTTCTAAATTTCTTAATTTAAAATTGCAATGCGCTAAAGAAATATTAAAATTTAATGTTGCTAATAAATGGGTTAATACAACAGAATCTATGCCGCCAGAAATGGCAATCAATAGCTTTTTATCCTTTAAAAAAGGAAGTTTACTATTTATATGATTAGATAATTTTTGACGCATAACAATTTTAAAAATACGTAATCTATTACTGTTTTCTTAACCAAATTCTAATGTCTTTTCTTAGAGAAACCTCTGGTTTTGGTAACGGAATTGTTTTACCAAACTGTTTACTTCTGTTAAATTTAGAAAACGTAACTTTTAGTTGTTTCCATTCTGCAGGATACAGTTCTAAAAACTTATTAAACATATTTTGTTCTGTTGGTGTTTCTGATAAACTTTCTAAAGTTTTCTGAAAAAGTTCTTCTTTATTAAATATCATAATAAGTATATTTTTTGGTTTTACTGGGCGTTTAGTAAAACGTATTTCATTGCTTTTGCTTTAAGTAAGCATTCTTCATATTCGTTTTCTACAATAGATTTTGCAGTAATTGCACCACCAACAGAATATGAAACGTATTTTTTTTCTTCGTTGTATAGAATACTTCTAATAACAACATTAAAATCGAAATCGTTTTCTGGCGTAAAATAACCAATTGCGCCCGAATATAAACCTCTTTTGGTTTCTTCTAAGTCTTCTATAATTTGCATTGCAGAAACTTTTGGTGCGCCTGTCATGCTTCCCATAGGAAAAGTGCTTCGTAAAACTTCTACCGGATGCATTAAATCTGTATCTATATTAGAGACTACCGTAGATATCATTTGATGCACTTGTTTAAAAGAATACACTTTACATAATTCTTCAACCTTTACAGAGCCTTTAGTTGCAGTTTTAGAAAGATCGTTTCTAACCAAATCTACAATCATTACATTTTCTGCACGTTCTTTTTCATCTCTCATTAAATTTCGTGCAATTTTCTCATCATCAATTTGGCTAATTAATCGTTTTGCGGTTCCTTTTATAGGTTGCGAAATTATTTTACTGCCTTCCTTTTTAATATATCTTTCTGGTGATGAACACAAAGCATATTGATTTTCTAACTTTAAATAAGCAGCAAATGGTGGCTCAGAAATATCGTTTAAATGCTTGTAAACTTGCAACGGATTTATAGTAGCGTTTTCGGCATAAAATTCCTGACAAAAATTAGCTTCATAAATATCACCTCTTTTAATATGTTCTAAAACTTTTGATACTTTTTGATGGTACTCATCTTTATGAATTCGTAATTTTATTTTGATGTCGCTTTTAGAATTTTCAAAAACTGAAGGATTAATATTTTTAATCGTTTTAAAGTCTTCTTCAATTTCATCATCAACCATTCTTAAATAATGAAATTCAACGGAATTTTCTTTTATAAAAACTAATTTTTGAGGTTGAAAAAAATACAAATCGGCAAAACCTAAATTGTCTAAATTTTTAGACTTTAAATGCTCGACATCATTTTTTACATCATAAGAAATATATCCAAAAATATAATCTTTTGTTGTAGTTTGATATTCTTTTAATTTATCAAAAGCGTTGGTGTAATCTGTTTTTATAGATGTAAATTCTTCAACAGCCAAAGCGCTATTAAAACTAGTATATGTTTGGTTATAGTTATTAGAATCTAACCAAAGTGCTGTTTCAAATTGTTGAGACCAACACAGTAAATTTTGTTTAAAAGTAGCGATGTTTTCAATAGAAAAAGTACGAACAGTTCTTTGCATAATTAATGCAAAAATACAATTCTTATTGTTTAGAAATAGAAATTTTTATGCAGATTTATTGGCTAAAAAGTTTTACCAAATGTAAACTGAATTGGCACTGCAACACCAGAGTTATTTGTAAAAATGTTTCCGTTAGAGTAGTGCATAATTCTAAATTCTGCATTGTATTGTCGTTTTTTTCCGAAGAAAAAACCAAGTCCCATTGTGTCTTGATATGTAATTTTTGGGCCGGTATTAAGGTTGTCTAAATTTCCTTTTGTTAAAAATGTTGGTCCGATAAGCGAGTAATTTGCATACATATCAAACTTATTTCTTCTTAAAAGATAAAAACGCATCGAAGGAAAAATTGAAAAAGCAAGCACTTTCTCGTTGGTAGCTTCTGTATTAAACGCAGTTATACTTGCACCCCAGTCTAAAGAGAATATTTTTTCTGTTCTAAAAAGTAATTGTTGGTAGGTAATTGAAAAAGAATTGGCTGCCTTAACTTCGCCAACCCAAAATACTGGTATGCCGAAACTTTCGAAGTTACCAACCTTTAAACTCATACCAAAAAACCGATTGACACCAAAGCCAATTTTACTTGTTCCGTAACTAACTTGTAGCATGTTTTTAGGAAAAAAATGACCATTTTTGCGAAATTTATCAGCTTTTTCTTCGGATAATTTGTTGATATGGTATTCGAAACCTAAAGTTACTTGAGATATAGAAGGTTGATTTTCTTTTGTTGATTTTGGTAAGAATGTTCCGTTTAAATTCAACTTCCATTTTTTGTTCAATTTATAGTTAAATCCAAAGCCATAAAGAAAGCTTGCATAATGCGCATCAGAATATACAACTTTATCATTTATAGAAAATCCTACTCTGGTTACGTTGGCAATTCCGCTCTCAGCAAAAAAAGATAATTTATCATTTAAGTTTATATTTTTCTTTAAAGACAAAGACCAAGCATTTATCCAAACGCTGTTATGATAGCCAACATTGTTTACGTTTGTGTATTGAAACCAAGAAGCAGGTCTTAATGTACCAAATTGAACCGCTAAATCGGGTAAGATTTTATAACCTAGTAGCAATCGTCCAGAAAAAATGTTTTTAGCAAACGTGTCTGTTTGGTAACCCTCTTTTAAATTATTATTAGAAAAAGGATAAAAAATTCCGCCAAAATTAATACTATAATATGCTTTTGATAAAAAGGAGTTTGGTTGTGTTTTGAAATCTGTATTTTCTTGAGCGTTAATGGATAAACTTGCTAAGAAAAATAATAGCATAAAAAGTTTCTTTTTCATTTTATAAAAATAGGAAACTTTTAAACATAAAAAAAGCACCTAAATATTAGGTGCTTTTTTTATCAATGACTGTAATTAAAAATACAGTTTTATGCATTTAACGGTTTACCATCCCAAGCAGCTTTTGCAGCTTCTTTAACAGCTTCAGAATATGTTGGATGACCATGACAAATTCTCGCTAAATCTTCTGCAGACGCTCTATATTCCATGGCTACTGCAGCTTCCATAATTAAATCTGCAACACGTGCACCAACCATGTGTACACCCAAAATTTCGTCTGTATTTTTATCTGCTAAAACTTTAACAAAACCATCAATATCTCCACTAGCTCTAGATCTACCCAAAGCTCTCATAGAAAATTTACCAGATTTGTAATCTACTTTAGCATCTTTTAATTCTTGCTCTGTTTTACCAACAGCAGCAACTTCTGGCCAAGTATAAACAATACCCGGAATTAAATTATAATCGATATGTGGTTTTTCACCAGCTAAAAATTCTGCAACAACTACACCTTCTTCTTCTGCTTTATGTGCCAACATTGCACCTTTAACTACATCTCCAATTGCGTAAATATTAGGTACATTTGTTTGTAAATGATCATTTACAGCAACTTGTCCGCGTTCGTTAACTTCTACACCAACTTTTTCTAAACCTAAACCTTCTGTATATGCTTTTCTACCAACAGCAACTAAACAATAATCTCCGGTAAAAGTAACTTCTTCTCCTTTTTTGTTGTTTGCTTTTACAGTAACTTCTTCACCGTTTCTTTCTACAGAAGTTACACCATGACTTACAGCAAATTTAATACCCTGTTTTTTAAGAACTTTTTGTAATTCTTTAGAAACATCAGCATCCATAGTTGGTGTGATTTTTGGAGCATATTCTATAACCGTTACATCTGCGCCTAAACGCTTGTAAACAGAACCTAACTCTAAACCAATAACACCACCACCAATTACTAATAAATGTTTAGGAACTTCGTTTAATTTTAAAGCTTCTGTAGATGTAATTACACGTTCTTTATCTAACGTAATAAATGGTAACGTAGAAGGTTTAGAACCTGTAGCAATAATAATATCGGTACCTTCTATTACTTCTGATGTACCGTCGTTTTTAGCAATGTTAACATGAGTTTTGTCTACAAAAGAACCCAATCCTTCAAAAACATCGATGTCATTTTTATCCATAAGGTATTTGATTCCGCCTGTAGTTGTTTCTACAACTTTAGCTTTTCTATCTACCATTTTACCAAAATCGAAAGTTGGTTTTTCAACAGAAATACCGTGTTCTTCAAAATGATGAACTGCATCGTAATAATGATGAGAAGAATCTAATAAAGCTTTAGAAGGTATACAACCAACATTTAAACAGGTACCACCCAAAGTTGAATATTTTTCTATAATTGCTACTTTTTTGCCTAATTGAGAAGCTCTAACTGCAGCTATATATCCTCCAGGACCAGAACCAATTACAATAATATCATATTTCATAAGTAAGTTTATTTTGTGTTTTTTGCAACCTAATGCTTTGTTTTTTAATAATAATTGACAAAAATACGGATATTTTCATAAAATAAAGTAAGAATTTAGTAGTTTTACAGTATAAAATATTCTTAAAATTTACAGATGAAAACCCTAAAAAAAATATTAGTTTTTCTATTAGTTGTACTTGTAATTGCTCAGTTTTTTGGTCCAGAAAAAAACGATGGTGAAATGACTTCTGTAGCTGCTTTTGTGTCAGAAACAAATCCGCCAGAAGATGTTAAAAAAGTATTAGAAACAACTTGTTACGATTGCCATTCAGATAAAACAGTTTATCCTTGGTACAGTAACATTACACCTGTAAATTATTGGTTAGACGATCATATTAAAGACGGTAAAAAGCATTTAAACTTTTCTAAATGGAGCTCTTATTCTTTAAAAAAGAAAGAACATAAAATGGACGAACTTTACGAAGAAGTAGAAAAAGGAGAAATGCCATTAGATTCTTATACTTGGACGCATGCCGATGCAAATCTTACGCAAGAGCAAATTAATGCTGTTGTTACTTGGGGTAAAAAGGTACAAGCTGATTATAAACTTCAAATGAATTCTAAATAATTGCAAAATAACACAGTTTTAATTATTGGTGCTGTTTGGGTAGAACCTAATTCTTCTGCTGCAGGCAAAAGAATGTTGCAGTTAATTGACCAGTTTTTAGAAAAAGAATATCACATAACCTTTGCATGTGTGGCACAAAAAAGTGAAAAAGCATTAGATTTAAAATCTTTAGGTATAGAAGAAGTTTTTATCGAGCTTAACAATATTTCTTTTGATGCTTTTGTAAAGAAACTTAAACCCAATATAGTTTTATTTGATCGATTTATGATCGAAGAACAATTTGGTTGGCGTGTTGCAGAACATTGTCCGAATGCAATTACAATTTTAGATACAGAAGACTTGCATTGTTTGCGTAAAACCAGAGAGTTTTGTGTTAAAAAGGAGCTTCCTTTTTCAGTTTCAGAACTTTTAAAACAAGACATTACAAAGAGAGAAGTTGCATCTATTTTAAGATGCGATTTGTCTTTAATTATTTCTACTTATGAAATGGAATTGTTAAAAGAGGTCTTTAAAATACCTTCTAATGTGATTCTGTATTTACCTTTTATGTTTGAAGAAATAGATGCCTTACAAACAGTAAAGTGGCATCATTTTGCAGAAAGAGAACATTTTATATTTATCGGAAATTTTTTTCATAAACCAAATGTTGATGCAGTTTTAACTTTAAAAAAAGAAATTTGGGCAAAAGTTAGAAAACAACTTCCTAAGGCAGAGTTACATATTTATGGTGCCTATGTTACTCAACAAATACAAGAATTAAATAATAAAAAAGAAGGTTTTTTAATTAAAGGATTTGCAAAGGATGCAAATAATGTAGTTAAAAATGCCAAAGTAGTTTTAGCTCCTTTAAATTTTGGTGCAGGTATAAAAGGCAAATTAACAGAAGCTATGCTTTGCGGTACGCCAAGTGTAACAACAAGTATTGGTGCAGAAGGAATGGCAAATAATTTTGAGTGGAATGGTTTTATAGAAGACGATTATACTGATTTTGCAAACAAAGCAGTTCTACTTTATAACGATGAGTCAACTTGGAAGAATTCTCAGCAAAAAGGAATTGATATTATTAATTCTATTTACAGTAAAAAGAAAAATGGAGTAGTTTTGTCAAGTAAAATTCAAGAAATTCAACAAAATTTAGAGAAACATAGGGCTTCTAATTTCTTTGGAAGTTTGTTGCAACATCAAACACTACAAGCAACAAAATATATGAGTAAATGGATTGAAGCTAAGAATAGTAACTAGCATTTATATTTTAGGGTCATAATCTAAAGGAAGTGAATTTGCAAACTTTTCGTAAGACCAATATCCTTCATAAAAAACATTTAACGGATTGATTAATGTTCCGTTTTTATCTATAATAGTAGGCAGTTTTAAAGGAATTATAGAAGAGGTTTGCGGTAATGCTTTTCTTGGTTTGCTAAATGCAGCTCTTAAAATATAACCTTCTTCTTCTAATTCTTTTGTGTAAACAATGCTTAAATTGTTCTTAAAATTAAGGTAAGAAACACCGTTTTTAAATTTTAAGATGTCTTTAATTGGCACTTTAGATTTGTATAAATAATCTTTAAATTTGGGTAATCTAGCTTTTTTTAAAGTAACCAAAGCCGAATCTAAAGGTGTTTTTGGTATTTCAATCTTTTTTAAAAAGTTGATTTTATTTCTGTGCAATTTCACCAATTCCCTAGCTTTTTTTATAACACTTTCACTTGGTCTATCTGGGTTTAAAACCCTTTCAAATTGATGCATTAAAAATCCATCTAAATAAGTTGTACCTTTTAATAAAGATTGATAAAAATGAGTAAATGAACCGTTGTAAGTTTCTAAACGTTTTTGCTGCCATTTACGCTTCTTTCTATTGCTTCCTTTTAAATTTTGATATCTAGAATAGCCTAAATACGTAACAGTTTTGTTATTTATTACAAATTTTTCAAGTTCGAAAATTATTTTATACCCCAAGCTTTTATGCTTTATTTCTAGAGGTTTTTTTGCAACTGCGGTAAGAATATTTTTTTTAGAGTTATAGGTAAAATGTAAAACTTTTGGGTTTAAAATTTCGCAATCTTTCGCAATTTCTGTTCTACCAATAAATTCTTTTTTAAAGGTAGAAAGATTGTATTTCCACTCGTCATTATAAACTGTTTTTCGTATAATTATTTCGTCTAAAGTATTGTTTTCTTGTTTTAAATTGAAAACTAAAGGTTTGGTATAATTTGATGTGTTTAAAGTATAGTTTATTTTTTTATAACCTAAATAAGAAACAATTAAATCATACTGTCCTTCTTTCACTTTAATAGAAAATTCACCATTAAAATTAGTAGTTGTACCAAGCATTGTATTATTAAAATATACATCTGCACCCTCTAATGGATCACTTTTTTCAAACACTGTACCTTTAATGGTTATTTGTGAAGAAATTTGTAACGAAAAAAATAAGACAATAATGTAAATACAATCTTTCATACTTTAATAACGTATAAAAATGTATTTTATAACAAAATAAATCAATTAACGTTCAGAATTAAGCAAACCAGCTCTTTTTAAAAGTGCATCTGGTTTTGGTTCTTTTCCTCTAAAACGTTTGTATAGCTTCATTGGTTTTTCTGTACCACCTTTAGAAAGAACATTGTCTTTAAACTTTGTAGCAACTACTTTATTGAAAATTCCTTCTTCTAAAAAATATTCAAATGCATCTGCATCTAAAACTTCTGCCCATTTATAAGAGTAGTATCCAGAAGAATATCCACCCTGAAAAATATGTGAAAAAGCAGTACTCATTGCGTTTTCTTTTACATCTGGATATAATTTTGTGTTAGAAAAAGCGTCGTTTTCAAACTCTTTTACAGAATTTATTTCTGATGGATTTTCTGAGTGCCATTTCATGTCTAAAAGCCCGAAACTTAATTGACGTAATGTTTGCATACCTTCATGAAAACTTGCAGATTCTTTAATTTTCTCTACATATTTCATAGGTATAACTTCATCAGTTTCGTAGTGTCTTGCAAACAATTCTAAAGCTTCTTTTTCGTAACACCAGTTTTCTAAAACCTGACTTGGTAATTCTACAAAATCCCAAGAAACAGAAGTTCCAGACAGACTATTGTAGGTTGTGTTTGCTAACATACCATGTAAAGCGTGCCCAAACTCATGAAACAATGTTGTAACCTCATTAAAAGTAAGTAAAGAAGGTTTGGTTTCTGTGGGCTTTGTAAAGTTACACACTATAGAAACATGTGGTCTGTCGTTAATTCCGTTTTTTATTTGTTGTGACTTGTAAGAAGTCATCCACGCACCATTTCTTTTACCTTTTCTAGGATGAAAATCAGCATAAAAAACAGCAATAAAATTATCTTCGTTATCTGTTACATTATAAGTTTTAACATCTTCATGATATTTATCGATAGAGTTTATTTCTTCGAAATTTAAATCAAATAATCTATTTGCTATTTCGAAAACACCATTAATAACGTTTTCTAATTTAAAGTATGGTTTTAATAATTCTTGATCTAAATCGAATAATTCTTTCTTTAATTTTTCAGAATAATAAGCACCATCCCATTTTTGTAATTTATCTATTCCGTCAAGTTTTTTTGCGTATTTTTCTAAGTTTTCAAATTCCTTAAGCGCAGCAGGTTTTGCTTTTTCTAATAAATTATTAGAAAATTCGATTACTTTTTCAGGCGTTTCTGCCATTCTTTCTTCTAAAACAAAATGAGCATGCGTTTTGTAACCTAGTAAATTTGCTCTTTTATGACGAAGATTAACAATTTCTAAAACAATTTTTTCGTTATTGAATTCGTTTTCTTGAAAACCTTTTTTACCCGCTGCAATTGCCATTTTTTTTCTTAAATCTCTATTATCAGCATAAGTTAAAAACGGAATGTAACTTGGGTAATCTAGTGTAAAAATGTAACCATCTTTGTTTTTAGATTTGGCAACTTCTTTAGCCGCTTCTTTAACACTTTCTGGTAAACCAGCTACATCTTCTGGTTTGGTTAAATGCATTTCAAAAGCATTGGTTTCTGCAAGTACATTTTCGCCAAATTTTAACGAAAGCTTAGATAGTTTAGCGTCTATATCTCTAAGTTCTTTCTTGTTTTCTTCATTTAGATTAGCACCATTTCTTGCAAAACTTTTATATTGTTTTTCTAACAACATTTCTTGCTCTGGCGATAATTTTAAATTTTCTCTATTATTAAAAACAGCTTTTACACGATTAAAAAGTTCTTCGTTTAGTGTGATGTCATTTCTAAACTCGCTTAACCAAGGTGAGATTTCTTGTGCAATTTTCTGAATTTTATCATTAGTTTCTGCAGAATTTAAGTTGAAAAATATACTTGTAATTCTATTTAATTTTTCACCAGAAAAATCTAATGCAACAGTTGTGTTTTTGAAACTCGGTGTTTCTGAGTTATTTACAATTTCATTTATTTCTTGCTTTGCAATTTCTATTGCTTTTAGAATTGCAGGTTTGTAATCTTTAGTTGAAATTTTTGAAAAAGGAGCTGTATTAAAGTCTTGTAAAAGTGGATTCATAAATGTGTGTATATCAGTTTTCAAAGATAAAAAAAACTTATTTTTTATTCTGTAATCTAAAACAAACATCTGTTAAACTTATTTTAACAACCGTTTATCGAAGTTTTATTGGTTTTATTATAAAATGTATTTATTTTTGATTAGGTTCTAAAATCTCCCAAAACTACTATGAAAAATTTTTTATTAAATATAATCTTCTTAACCCTAACGGTTTGCAGTTTTTCTCAAACAGATAATGATGGTTTTTATTTTGATGGTGTAAATGATTTTATAAATGTAGGTGGTGCTTCAAATACAAATATTTCAAATATTAATAGTACAACTACAAACAATAGAACTTACGAGACTTGGTTTAAAGCAGCAGAAGTTACTACCAGACAATTTATTATGAAAGAGGGTGCTGGTACTAGAGCTGTTATTATTTATATAGAAGGTGGGTATTTGGTTGTAGGAGGATATAATAGAGCAGACTACACACCAAGATGGGAAGGAACCTATTTTAGAAAGGCAATTACTGCCGATACATGGTATCATGTGGCTCTTGTTTTAGATGATGCCCAAGCTGCAAATAATACAACAAACCCAATGGGTGCTAATCAGAATACAGCCTTAAAATTTTATTTAAATGGTATTTTAATCGGTGAAAATTCTGGATATCAATTTGGACCACACAATACTGTTAGATTAGGGTATAAAGATACTAGTATAAGATTTCCAAGTATAACAGCGCCAGGGTGGACAAATCAATTAGATTCTGATTATTTCTATAGTTCATCAACTGTAACTAGTAATTCAGGGACTAATTATTTTGAAGGATATTTATGGGGATTTAGACTTTGGAATCGAGTGAGAACTCCACAAGAAATAGACGATTACAAATCAGATATAATTACTACAGTTGGTACAGATGATTTAGTGGCAATTTTAGATGGAGATACATTTACATATTTAGCAAATGATAATGTAAGTACTAATGAAGCAACAGTTTCTCCTGTAGCAACAATTATTTGGAGTGCAACTGCTGCATCTACAGATTGGAATGCGGGTTCTAATTGGGTAGGTGGTGCTGTGCCAGACATATTAACAAAAGAGGCTGTAGAAATTCAAGCTTCAACAAATTATCCAATAATAACTTCTGGAACTCATATTGTAGCCGGAGACCTGCAAGTTAATGCAAGTGCAAGTATTACTGTTCTAAGTGGTGGTACTTTAGAGGTTAGTTATGATATTGTTAACAATGGTACTATTGATGTTAAAGAAAGTGGCAGTTTAGTGTTAAGAGAAAAGAAAGTTTTAGGCGGTACAGGAGATTATATTGTTGAAAGAAATACACCTACATATAATGGTAACGATTTCTATTCTTATTGGAGTTCGCCAGTTGTTAGTGCAGATTCAAATATTGCAACAGTTTTTCCTGATGCAGAACTTATATATGCATTCGAAGCTAGTTCATCAAATTCAGATTGGGTATTTCATGGTACTTCAAATTTCGAGAAAGGAATGGGGTATGCTGTTCAAAATGAAGGTATAGGTGGTCAGTTAAGAACTTTTACAGGTGTTGTTAATTCAGGAGATATTTCGGTAAATGTTTACAATACATCAAATTTATCAGGTTCTGATAATGATGGAGATACTTGGTCTGCAAATGGAGATAATTTAGTTGGTAATCCATACCCAGCAGCAATAGATTGGGATTTAGTAATTACAGATCCAGATAATACAGAAATTCTAGGAACCATATATTTATGGAACCAAGCAACTGCAGAAGTAGGTGAAAACAATGTTTCAGATTATCTGCAATATAATTTAACAGGTGGTGTTACAAATACTGCTACAGGAAATATTGGTACTGGCCAAGGTTTTTTTGTAAGAGCTTTATCAAATAGTTCGATAAAATTTAAAACAACACATCAAATTGCGTCTAGCAATACGCAATTTTATAAGTCTAATCAGAAAAAAACTCTCGAAGAGAAAAAAGATAGATCTTGGATTAAATTTACAAGAGGAAATGAAACCAATACTTTATTAATAGGTTTCTTAGAAGGAGCAACAGAAGGTGTAGACAGAATTTATGACGCTGGTTTTGATACAAATCAAAAATCTTTAGGTTTCTATTCGTTGATAAATAATTCTATAAAAGCATCTATACAAGGTTTGCCTGTTTTACAGAACGATGAAGAAATTGTACCCTTAGGTTTTATTGTAGATAAAGTAGGTGAGTATTCAATCGGAATTCAAGAAGAAACTATAAATGATGATTACACTGTTTATTTATTTGATAAAGAACTAGATTTATTATTCAATCTAGAAGAAGGTGATTATAATTTCTCTATAGAAACCTTAGGAGAAAATAATGAGAGATTCGAGATAAAGTATTCGAAAGCTAGTAAAGAAGAAACAACTTTAAGTACAGAGGTAGTAGAAAATATTGATGATACTTTAAATCTATATGTCAACTCAAATAGAGAGTTGATTATCAAAAAAAATACGCAAGAAGAAATCAAAAATATTCAAGTTTATAATTTACAAGGTAGACTTATAAGTGTTTTTAAAAGTGAAGATCTAAAAAGTGTTTCAAACTACAGTAAAGGCGTATATTTTGTTAAAGTAACTTTTAGCGATAAGCAAGAGTTTAGAAAGAAAATTCTTATTTATTAAGATATTAATTTCTTAGTCGTTTTTGTAAGCTTTTACAAAGCTAAACGACATAACAATAGTGTTATAACACATTTTAAAAAAAAGAATTATGAAGAATATTACAATTTATATTTTGTATATTTTTATAATTGTTTACAGTTCTTTACAAGCTCAAATTCCATGTTCAGCTGGTTTTGAAGCTAACGGGACTAACGATTATATTACAATACCAAATACAGATGCTATTAATTTACAGAACACAAAAAACAGAACTGTAGAGTTTTGGTTTAAACCTTCGGATATTACTACAAGACAAGTTCTGTATGAAGAAGGTGCGCAAGTAAACGTGATTTTATTTTATATAGAAGCAGGAAGGATTTATTTAGGCGGGTACAGAAATAATGCTGATACAGCAGCTAGAAGAAGATTTTTTAGATCTGAATTAGGAGAAATTACTGTTGATAAATGGACACACGTAGCCCTAACAATAGAAGATACAGCTTCGCCAGATGTAACCTTTAGATGGTATTTAGATGGCGTAGAAAAAGATCAACAAGATGGTTTACAGGTAAGTACTCACTCTGGTAATATTTCTATAGGTAGAAACGGTGGTGCTGTAAGGTATCCAACAAGTTTTTCAAGTGGTTCTACTTACAACGGAGCTTTCTCTGGTCAAAATAATGTTGACAATAATTTTGATGGTAATATATCTTTATTAAGAATCTGGAACGTTGCAAGAACAGCAGCAGAAATAGATACTAATAAATCTACATATCTTACTGCTGGCACAAGTTTAGTTGCTTATCAAGATGGCGATCAAGTTAACTATGAAGCAAATGGGGCTTCTTCTATTGCTGCAACTACAACAGCAAACGGAAGCAATACAAGTTATACATGGAATGGTGGTACTTCTTCAGATTTTTCTAACGATACAAATTGGGCTGCAACATCACCAGAGGTTTCTAAGACACAAACGGTGGTGATTCAAAATGGTTCAAATAATCCAGAAATAACATCAGAAGTTAAAATAGGAAGATTAACAATAGAAGCAGGAGCAGAGGTTGTTGTAAAAAGTGGAGGAACTTTAAATATCTTTTATGGTTTAACTAATAATGGTACAATTACAGTCGAAGATGGCGGCGCTTTAATTTTTAACTCTTGTAATGCAACAATTGCAGGTTCTGGAGATTTTAATATTAAAAGAGCAACACCAAATTATTCTGGAAACGATTTTTATTCTTATTGGAGTTCTCCTGTAATTGCTACAGATTCTAATATTGCCACTGTATTTCCTGATGCAGAGTTAATTTACAGGTTTGATGCTAGTAGTACAAATTCAGATTGGGCCTTTCATGGTACTGCAGATTTTAACCCAGGTGTTGGTTATGCAATTCAGAACGAAGGTGTAGGCGGTCAATTAAGAACTTTTACAGGAAAGTTAAATGAGGGTGATGTAGTTGTAAATGTTTTTAATTCTAGTAATTTAGCAAGTACAGATCCAGATAATGTTTGGTCTACTTCTGGAGATAATCTAGTTGGTAATCCTTATTTTTCTGCAATAGATTGGGATTTGGTAAGCGCAGATACAGACAATGCAGATATTGATGGAACCATTTATTTATGGAATCAAAATACTGCAGAAGTTGGAGATAATAATGTTTCTGATTACCTACAGTACAATGCAACTGGTGGTTTAAGTAATACTACAACAGGTAAGATTGGTTCTGGGCAAGGTTTCTTTGTTAGAACTTCAACTAATAGTACGTTAACTTTTAAAACTACGCATCAAATTGTGGCAAATAACACACAGTTTTATAAGTCTGATAAAGCTAAGGTCACAGAAAAGAGAGAAGGAAGATCTTGGTTTACTTTTAACAAAGGCAATAAAACAAATACTTTATTAGTTGGTTTTCTTAAGGGAGCAACAAATAGATATGATAGGCTTTATGACGCACCTTTTGATATTAGTCAAAAATCTATGGGTTTTTATTCTCATGTTAGAGGAGGTGCAAAAGCATCTATACAAGGTTTGCCAGTTTTAAAAAGAGATAAAAAAGTGGTGAAGTTAGGTTTTGTTGTTGATGAATTAGGTGAATATTCTATCGGAATTCAAGATGAGAAAATAGATGAAGATTACTACATTTATTTAAGAGATACAGAAGCTAAGAAAACAGTAGATCTAAGACAAAGAGATTACACCTTTACAATTGATACTGTTGGTGAAAATAACACAAGATTTAAAATTATTTATACTAAAGATAAAAGAAGAGCTACAAAGAAAACTGGTAAAGAAGCTATATTAGTGGAAGAAGTAGACTCAGAAGATTTTGCAGTTTATGTAGACGGCGCAAAAGAGTTAATTGTAGAATATGATTTTGATGTTGACAATATTAAAGATGTAACTTTATATACTATTCAAGGTAGAAAAGTAAAAACGTTTTTAGGTACAGATGCTAAAAATATTTCTAACTTAAAGACAGGTACTTATATTGTAAATACAACATTAATTGATAATAGAAATTTCACAAAAAAAATACTGATTGCAAACTAGCAATCAGTATTTTTTTATTTTCTAACATTTTCAGAAGCCTTTTCTACTTTTAGTTTTAAACCTTCTTTATAAGCAATAATTTTATCTAAAACACAAGTATCTGAAGCACCAATAATTTGAGCTGCCAAAATACCAGCATTTTTTGCGCCATCTAAAGCAACTGTTGCTACAGGCACGCCACCTGGCATTTGTAAAATAGACAAAACAGAATCCCAACCATCTATAGAATTTCTGCTTTTTACAGGTACGCCAATAATTGGTAACGGACTCATAGAAGCTACCATTCCTGGTAAATGTGCAGCACCACCAGCACCTGCAATAATTACTTTTATGCCTCTTTTATGTGCATTTTTAGAGTAATCTAATAATTTTTCTGGAGTTCTATGTGCAGACACAATATCAACTTCTATTTGAATATCAAAACTCTCTAAAATGTCTATTGCTTCTTGCATTATTGGAAGATCAGAATCACTTCCCATTATTATTCCTACCATATTTTTATATGTTTTCAGTTATCAGAAATAACTTTAAATTGTTAATTATTCTTACTAATTACTCTTATTTTTTCTTTTACTTCTTGGGCAACTTTTCTTGCAGTATCTATATCAGCATTTACAATTGTAACATGCCCCATTTTTCTAAACGGACGCGTTTCTTTTTTTCCATAAAGGTGTGGCGTTACTCCGTCTATTTTTAAAATTTCTTCAATATTTTCATAAATTACGTCTCCAGCAAAACCTTCTTCACCAACTAAATTTACCATAATACCGGCAACTTTACTTTCTGTATTGCCTAAAGGAAGATTTAAAATAGAGCGTAGATGTTGCTCAAATTGATTGGTATAACTAGCTTCTATAGAATAATGTCCAGAATTATGAGGTCTTGGTGCAACTTCATTTACCAATATTTTATCGTCTACCGTTTGAAACATTTCTACTGCTAATAAACCAACAAAATCTAAATCGCTAACAACTTTTAAAGCAATTTCTCTTGCTTTTTCTGCTACTTTACTCTCTATTCTTGCAGGACAAATTACATATTCTACTTGGTTTGCTTCCGGATGAAATTCCATTTCAACAACAGGATAGGTAGTTACTTTACCATCTTTATTTCTAGCAACAATTACAGCCAATTCGTTTTTAAACGGAATTAATTTTTCTGTAATACATTCTACATTAGGTAAGCTTTCTAGATCGTTAATGTTTCGAACAATTTTTACACCATTTCCATCGTACCCAAATCTTGCGGCTTTCCAAACAAAAGGAAAATCTATAATATTATTTTCGAAAGAATGCTTTAATTCTTCTAGATAAGCATAATGAGAAAATTCCGCAGTAGGTATTTGATGATCTAAGTAAAAGTTTTTTTGTCTTGCTTTGCTCTGGATAATTCTTAAATCTTTCGGTTTTGGGTAAATTTCTAGACCTTCACTTTCTAATTTGTCTAAAGCATCTAAGTTTACATTTTCTATTTCTATAGTAAGTAAATCTACGGTTTTACCAAAATTATAAACAGCATCAAAATCTAACAAATCTCCAATAACAAAATTGTTGCAAATTTGTGCACAAGGTGCATTTGTATTACTGTCTAAAATAGAAGTGTAAATATCTAATTTTTGGGTTTCTGCTAAAAGCATTCGTCCTAATTGGCCACCACCAAGAACGCCCAATTTAAAATCTGAAGAATAATAATTTTTCACTGTTGAAGTTGTTGTGTTTCAGCAAAAATACACAACTCAAATCATTTTCACTAAAAATTACTGATTCTAATTGAAGAACCAGATTTTGTAACTTTATATTGTCTTGCCGGACACTCAAAATCATCTGTTTGTGGTGCACCACCAAAGTGAACACTGTATTCACTTTCATCACAAGAGCATTTTAAAACAGTTCCTTTTTCGAACGTCATAGGAGAGTTGCAATCGTTTTGAGGGCATAGTTTATCAAAAGCAACAAATTCTGAGCCATTTATATTAAAAAGAAAGATACCTTTAGCGCCACCTGTAAGATTTGCAAAACCACCTGGTGTTTGTACATTTATTAGTTGCGGATTGTTTAAATCTGTGCTTAAACTAACAGGGAATTGTCTTAAACAGTTAGCTGGTAAATTGTTTTCTGCACAGGCAAAAAACAACACTAAACTTATAAAAAAAAGCACTTTTTTAAACATAAAATTATCTTTGTTTTCTTAATAACGAATGCAAGTTACAAATATTTTGTACATTTGTAATACAATCTCATTCCTGTAAAGGCAATGAGATTTTTAAATTATAACAACATGAGTGAAATTTCATATTATTCTGAAGAAGGATTAAAAAAACTAAAAGAAGAACTAGTTCATTTAGAACAAGTAGAGCGACCAAGAGTAACGCAAGAAATTGCAGATGCAAGGGATAAAGGAGATTTAAGTGAAAATGCAGAGTATCATGCTGCAAAAGAAGAACAATCTCATTTAGAATTTAAAATTGCGAAATTAAAAAACGTAATTTCTGGTGCACGTATTTTAGATGAAAGTCAATTAGATACCTCTAAAGTTTTAATACATTCTAACGTTGTAATTAAAAACACAGCTAACGGAATGGAGTTTAAATACAGATTGGTTGCAGATTCAGAAACAGATGTTAGAAACGGAAAACTTTCTGTAAACTCGCCAATAGGTAAAGGTTTATTAGGTAAAAAAGTTGGAGAAATTGCAGAGATTAAGGTGCCAAATGGTATGATGAAATTCGAAATTGTAGAAATTTCGAGATAATTTATATAAAATGTTATTTAAAACGCTTTTCATTGAAAAGCGTTTTTTATTTTTACTAAAAATCGATTTATTATGAGCGTTTTTACAAAGATAATTACAGGAGAAATACCAAGTTATAAGGTTGCAGAAAATGATGATTTTATAGCCTTTTTAGATATAAACCCAAATGCGAAAGGTCATACGTTGGTTGTGCCAAAAAAAGAAGTTGATAAGGTTTTTGATTTATCTAAAGAAGAGTACAATGCACTAATGAGTTTTTCGTACGAAGTGGCTAAAGCAATAGAAAAAGCAGTGCCTTGTTTAAGAGTTGGTATGAGTGTAATTGGTTTAGAAGTACCACATGTACATGTTCATTTAATTCCTTTAAATGAAATGGCAGATATTCAGTTTTCTAAAAAAGTAAAATTATCTAACGAAGAGTTTAATTCTTTGGCAGCAAGTATTGCTAAGAACTTTTAGATATGAAACAATGGCAGAAAATCGGTTTAGGCTGGGGAGTTTGGATGTTCTTGTGTATGGCTTTTATTTGGCCTTTAATTGATGGTGAAAAGATTACTTTAAATAGAATATTTGTAAAATTTATTTTTTTGATGTTATCTGGGTTTATTTTTGGTTATGTATCATCAAAATATAAGAAATATAAGGGGAATTAGTTCTTTGAATTCTTAAGCTTTATTTAATAAAATCTCGAAGGTTGTTCCTTTATCTATTTCAGATTTTTGAACATAAATTTTACCTTTGTGATAGTCTTCTACAATTCTTTTAGATAATGATAGGCCCAAACCCCAACCACGCTTTTTCGTCGTAAAACCGGGTTTAAAGATTTGTTTAAATAATTTTTTTGGCATTCCTTTACCGGTATCAGAAACAATAATTTTAACTTTTTTAGTTGTATTTTCTATTCGGATTTTTAAAGAACCTTCTCTTTGCATCGCATCGATTGCATTTTTTATGAGGTTTTCTATTACCCAACCATACAATTCGGCATTAATTTTAGTGTTTATTTCGGTATCTGAAGTGGTAAACGAAAAGCTAATTTGTTTAGAGCTTCTAGATTTTAAATAGTCGAATGCATTTTTTGTAATGGTAACAATATTATCTGATTTTAACTCAGGTATAGAGCCAATTTTAGAAAACCTGTTGGCAATTATATTCAATCGATTTACGTCTTTTTCTATTTCTTCTACATATTTATCGTCTACATTTTCCATTTTTAAAATGGCAATCCAACCTAATAAAGAAGATAATGGTGTGCCAATTTGGTGCGCAGTTTCCTTGGCCATACCTGTCCATAATTTGTTAGTTTCTGCTGCTTTATTAGAGTTATAAAACAGGTAAATAACACTTAAAAATAAGATTAGAATTAAGATTAATGCTATTGGGTAATAGGTTAGTTTGTTTAGTAGATCTGAATTTCGATAATAAATATATTGCTTGTTTTTACCATTGTAACTAATTTCTATAGGCGCATTTTCTTCTTTCATTTTTAGCAGTTGCTCTTCTAAATATTTAGGGTTTAAAGATTTTAAAGAGTCTAAATTTTGAAAAGATTCGATGTTACCTTTTCCATCAACCAAAATTAAGGGAATAGTCGTATTAGCAACAATAATTTTATCTGGTAAAGTTATATCTGCGTTTAGATCTGAATTTGCCAACTGCTTTTGAGCAATTCCTAAAATTTCCATTTTTACTCTTTCATCATTTTTAAATTTCTGAAAAAATATGTAGGTATTCCATAGAATTAAAGAAACGATTATCAAAGAGATTAAAACGGCAATTCTTTTAAATAAAAGTGTATTGGTTAGAAAATTCATAAAAACAAATATAAAGCTTTCAGTATATAACTCATTTCCTATTTTGATAGTATCTTTACAGTCTAAAATTTTCTTTTTTATTAAAATTGAATTGTTTTAAAGTTTTTAATAAATAAGATTTTTTTGAATTTTTAAATACTTAAGATATGCTTACAATAGACCCAAAAGAAGTTTCTACAGCAAAATTACATGGTTATTTACTAGGTGCCGTTGCCCCAAGACCAATTGCTTTTGCGAGTACAATAGATAAAGATGGAAATCCGAATTTATCTCCGTTTAGTTTTTTTAATGTCTTTGGTGCAAATCCGCCGATAATGATTTTTTCTCCTGCAAGACGAGTAAGAGATAATACTACAAAACATACTTTAGAAAATGCTTTAGAAACTAAAGAAGTAGTAATTAATATGGTTAATTACGATATTGTACAGCAGATGTCTTTAAGTTCTACTGAGTACCCAGAAGGTGTAAATGAGTTTGATAAAGCGGGCTTTACAATGCTAAAATCGGATATTGTAAAACCATTTAGAGTTGCAGAATCACCTGTGCAATTTGAATGTAAAGTTAACGACGTAATTTTTACAGGAGAAAATGGTGGGGCAGGTAATTTGGTTGTTTGTGAAGTGGTTAAAATTCATATTTCTGATGATGTTTTAGATGAAAACGGTGCAATAGATCAACATAAAATAGACTTGGTTGCAAGAGCCGGCGGAAGTTATTATTCGAGAGCAAGAGATGGTTTTTTCGAAATACCGAAACCAATTTCTACATTAGGTATTGGTGTTGATGCAATAAGTGCAGACATTAGAAATAGTACAGTTTTAACAGGTAATAATTTGGGTATGTTAGGCAACATAGAACAATTGCCTACCGAAGAAAGTGTTAATAACTTTGCGAAAGAACATCCTAAATTTATTGGGTTAGAAACCGCAAAAAAACATACATTTGCACAAGATTTTTTAAAAAAGAATGATGTAGAAAGTGCTTGGAAAGTGCTTTTAATTAAATAGTTAAGATTATATATTATGGAAGTTATTGGTAAAGTTAAGTTAATCGGAGATGTACAAACTTTTGGTGCAAATGGTTTTAGAAAAAGAGAATTAGTTGTTACAACAGATGATCAATATCCTCAAATGATTATGATTGAATTTGTACAAGATAAAGTAGATTTATTAAACAATTACGCTGTTGGGCAAGATGTAAAAGTATCTATCAATTTAAGAGGTAGAGAATGGATTAACCCACAAGGTGAAGCAAAATACTTTAACTCTATACAAGGTTGGAGAATAGAAAACTTATCTCAGTCTAACACACAAGGGCAAAACTTACCTCCAGTAGATCAGTTTCAGCCAGCATCTAACGTTTCTAACGAAGAGCCAGACGATTTACCTTTCTAGAATCTAGAAATTTAAATTAGATATAAATAAAGAGTGCAATTATTAAATTGCACTCTTTTTTTATGTTGTTTTTGGTTTTTCTTTCTTTGGCATTGGGCCTCTAAGATGAATAACCAAGCCATTTAAGAAGTTTCTTAATATTTGGTCTCCACATTCTACATACTTCGGATGATCTTCACTTCTAAATAAAGCACCTAATTCTCCTTTAGAAACTTTAAAATCTACCAAAGCGCAGATTTCTATAATATCTGTATCACGCAATTTATGCGCAACACGTAATTTTTTTAAAATATCGTTATTTGTTAATCCCATATTGCAAAGGTACTATTTTTATGTAACTACTTTAAATATAGCCCAAGCATAAATTGCGAACCTTAAAAAACGGAATAATCCAAAAAAGACAACATTTCTAAAAGGATATTTAATCATACCTGCAGCTAAACACGCAATAGAAAAAGGCAAAGGTAAAAGTGCACCAACTAAAATTAAAAAGCCACCCCATTTTTTTGTGTTTTTAAGATTTGCTGCCATTTTAACTTCTAAATAATTCTTTACAGATTCTATTTTTAAAGTGGTTTTACCAATAAAATAAGATAACAAACCACCAAAATATGATAATGCAGCTAAAATTGATAAATTTAAAATAGGTTCGTCTGTTTTCTTTGTCCAAGCAATAAATATTTCTGGCGGAATTAAACCTAAAACAGTTTCAGAAATAAAAAATGTTATTAAAATACCAACTCTAGAAAAAGTTTCTGTAATTGTTTCTAAACCATTATTAATATCGTAAACGTATTTATTAAATAAAAATAGCCCTAAAACTACAAGTACAATTGGTAAGAAAGCTTTTTTTACACTTTCCCAAACAAACATATAAAAGCCTGTTCTACCATAATAGTTATGTAGCCTTTTACCTATAAATGCGGTTTTTTTCTTTCTCTTTTTTTTCTTTTTTTCCAAGAAGACAATTGTTTAATTAATTTGCAAAAATAGTAACAAATTCTAAATAAATAAGAATAGAATTTTAGATTAACTGTTTTTTAAGAAATATGTAAGTTTGTTTCTAATTCTTAATTCTATTTTCATGATTTGGCTTACAGATAAAATTGATTTTCCTGATTATAAATATACCACAAAAGAGGGCATAATTGCTTTGGGAGGAGATTTATCTGAAAAAAGATTAATTTTCGCTTATCAAAACGGAATTTTCCCTTGGTTTTCTGATGATGATCCAATTGTTTGGTATTGTCCTTATGATAGAATGGTGCTTTTTCCAGAAGATTTAAAAGTATCCAAATCCATGAGAAAAATACTCAATAAAAATAAATTTACAATTACCGAGAATAAAGCTTTTGCAGAGGTAATTTATAATTGTAAAAATATTGATAGAAAAGATGATCTTGGTACTTGGATTACTAATGATATGGAACAAGCTTACATAAATTTGCATAAAATAGGTTTTGCAAAATCGATAGAAGTTTGGTTAGATAACGAATTAGTAGGTGGTTTATATGGTGTAGAGGTTAACGGCGTATTTTGTGGTGAAAGTATGTTTAGTAAAGTGTCTAATGCATCTAAATTGGCTTTTATTTACTTGGTGCAAACTAAAAAATACAAGCTAATTGATTGCCAAGTTTATAACAATCATTTGGCAAGTTTAGGTGCTAAAGAAATTGATAGGGCTTTATTTTTATCAATATTAAAAGAAAAATAAAAAAAAATCCTTGAGTAATTAAACTCAAGGATTTTTATATTATATGTAAGAATTACTGCTTATTTCTTAGCTAACAAATCTCTAATTTGCTCTAATAATTCTTCTTGAGAAGGTCCTGCTGGTGCCGGAGCTGGAGCTGGTTCTTCTTTTTTCTTTAAGTTATTTAAACCTTTTACAATTAAGAACATTACAAAGGCAACAATAATAAAGTCAATTACGTTTGTTAAAAAGTCTCCGTATAATACAGCAACTTCACCAACAACTTTACCAGTTTCATCTGCAACACCGTCTTTAACTATATATTTTAAGTCTTTTAAATCGGCATTGAAAATTAGACCAATTAAAGGTGAAACAATTCCACCAGTAAAAGAAGTAACAACTTGTTTAAAAGCTGCACCCATAACAAAACCTACTGCAATGTCAACAAGGTTTCCCTTCATTGCAAAGTCTTTAAATTCTTTAAGCATTCCCATTTTCTAAGTATTTAATTGATTAATGAATGGCTAAAATACTAAAAAAAATTATTTCTTTAACACTTTTTTAACACGTTGAGAGATTGCAGTCAAAGTTTCATAAACAATTGTTTCAGAAACGTTGGCAATATGTTGTATCATTTGTTGATTATTAAATATTATAACTGCATCACCTTCATTACAATTAATTTTAGTTACATCAACCATTATCATATCCATACAGACGTTACCTATAATAGGTGCTTTTTGGTTGTTAATTAAAACATATCCTTTTTTATTGCCAATTTTTCTAGACAAACCATCTGCGTGCCCAATAGGTACAGTTGCAGTTTTAGTTGGTCTTTTTGCCACAAATGCTCTATTGTAACCTACTGTTTCTCCTGGATTAATTGTGTGTATTTGAGATATTATAGATGTTAAATTGTGAGTGTTTTTTAATGCTGCAGTTTCTTTATCATCATTACCAAAACCGTACAAACCAATACCAACTCTAACCATATCAAATTGTGCTTTTGCATAATTTACAACGCCAGAAGTATTTAATATATGTAATAAGGGTTCGTAGCCTAAATGCTTGTAAAATTGTTGGGCAATATATGCAAAGTTGTTTATTTGGTTAATGCTAAACTCTTGTTCTTCTAGATCTTCACTTGCTGCTAAATGAGAAAATAAAGATTGTACTTTAATATGATTTGTTTTCTTTAAATCAGAAATTATAGCAGGAATATCTGTGTGCCAAAAACCCAACCTATTTAAACCTGTGTTAAATTTAATATGAATAGGATAATTCATTAAAGGAGCTTCGTCTGCTAACTTTAAAAATGCATTAAATATTTTAAAATTGTATAAGTTTGGTTCTAATCGATAAGAAACAACCTCTTTTAAATTTGGTATCTGCGGATGTAAAACTAAAATAGGTTTAGAAATATTGGCTTCTCTTAAAGCAATACCTTCGTGCGTGTAAGCTACAGCAAAATAATCTACTTTATCCTCTAAATGCTTTGCAACTTGTACGCCATCGCTACCGTAACCAAAAGCTTTAACTACTGCTAAGATTTTTGTTTCTGGATTAATTTTTTGTTTAAAATAATTAAGATTATGGTCTAAAGCAGTACCATCAATCTCTAAAACGGTTACGTGGTTATTCATATTTAATGCAGTATTTTAGTCAGAATCTTTTGTAGCAGAATCTTTTTCTGTAGCAGATACAACTTCTTGTTGTTGCTTTTGTAATGCTTTGTAATAAGCCGCTCGACTTAACGGTTCATATTCTTGCGTTTCACCTAACATTACAATGTTGTCGTTTTTAGCCTTTCTAAAACTGTAATGCGCTAAATTACCTGTATGCGTGCAGACTGCATGCACTTTAGTTACGTATTCTGCAGTTGCCATTAACGCAGGCATTGGTCCGAAAGGATTTCCTTTAAAATCCATATCTAAACCAGCAACAATTACACGAATTCCTCTATTTGCTAAATCGTTACAAACCGCAACAATTTCATCATCAAAAAACTGTGCTTCATCTATACCAACAACATCTACATTATTGGCTAAAAGTCTAATATTTGCAGATGCAGGTACGGGTGTAGATCTAATTCTATTATCGTTATGCGATACAACTTCTTCATCGTCATAACGAGTATCTACAGCTGGTTTAAAAATTTCTACACGCTGTTTTGCAAACTGTGCACGTTTTAAACGTCTAATAAGTTCTTCTGTTTTACCAGAAAACATAGAGCCGCATATTACTTCTATCCAACCAAATTGTTCTGTATGATTTACTGTATTTTCAAGAAACATTTTGTAATTTTAGGCTTTAGAAATTTAAATTTTGCTTTACTTTCGTAATCAACAAATTTATTAAAAATTACGAGTAAATTATAACTTCAACTTACAACTTATGCACAAAAAATTGGAAAACGATTTAATGAGTTTAGCTCATAGCATTTTACAGATGAAAAATAAACAAGATGTAAAAGCTTTAAAAGACAAATCGCAGCAAATTTATGAGAAATTATCACTTTTGGCATTTGTAGAAGATTATGTAAACACCAATCCTAACTTAGACGAAACAAAAGAAGAACTTGTAGAAAAGGTAACTTCTGCATTTGATAAAAAGCACACTATTATTGCTGCTGATGATAAAGAAGAGGTAAAAACAGAAGTTGTACAAGAAGATTTTATAGATGTAAATGAAAAGTTTGCTGCAGAAATAGGAGACGATTTTTTAAAGCAAGAAATTGAAACATCAGAAATTATGAAACCGCTTGAAGAAGAAGTTACTATTGAAACTTTAAAAGAAGAAGTAGTTAAGGAGAAAATAGAAGTTGAAAAAGAAGAACCGATAGAACAACCTTTTGATGATTTAGAAGAACTAATTTTTGGCGATACAAAACCCACAAAATTTAAAGACGACCCCAAAGATGTTGGCGAAAAAAATGCAATTACTTTAGAGGAAGAATTGGAAGACACAATTCCGGTTGATGTTATTGCTAACTTGTTTGAACCTGTGCAACCAAAATCTTTAAACGATAAATTACAGACTAATATTCAAATTGGTTTAAATGATAGAATTGTTTTTGTGAAAAATTTGTTTGAAGGTAGCCAAGAAGATTTTAATCGTGTCGTTTCTCAATTAAATACATTTAAGACAGAAAAAGAAGCAAAAAAGTTTATCATTAAAATGGTAAAGCCAGATTATGATTGGTCTAATCAAGAAGAATTAGAAAATAGATTGTTAGAGATTATAGAAAGAAGATTCGCATAAAACCATTTATTTGAAACCAATTTTAATACATACACATTTTCATAAACGCAGAACTGGTGTTACAAGAAGTATAGAAAATGTTTTACCTTTTTTTTCTGATACATACGAAACGTATCTATACGGATATGGTGCAAAAGGCACACATATTAAGACCAAAGAGCTAAGAAAGTTATTGTTTTCTGATAGAGAAGTTGTTGTGCATTGTCATCGTAATAACGAAATTATGCGTATGCTTTTTTTTAGGTTTTTGGGCGCAAAATTTAAATTAGTAGCAACAAGACATGCAGAAACTGTTCCTTCTGGTTTAACAATGAAACTGCTAAAAAAAGCAGATAAAGTTGTTACTTTGATAAATAGTATGAGTCAAAAATTGGGTATTAAAAATACAGTTGTTGGTCACGGAGTAGATGTAGATTATTTTAAGCCTAAAGAAAATGTTACTTTAAAAAATATAAAACAAGATCATATTATTTTATGTGCAGGTAGAGTTAGAAAAGCCAAAGGACAAGTAACATTGCTAAAAGCTGCTAAAATTTTAAAAAATCATAAAAACTGGGCTTTGGTAATAGTGGGTAAAGTAGATAAACCTGCATTTTTAGAAGAATTACAACAAATTGCAAAAGAGCAAAAGGTTAACGAACAAGTTTATTTTGTTAACGAAACTCCAGATATATTATCATATTATCAAGCATCAAAAATAGCAGTTGTACCAAGTTTTTCTGAAGGATTTTCTTTGGTAACCGCAGAGGCAATGTCATGCGGATGTTCTGTTATTGCAACAAAAGAAGTAGGCGTACATTCATCATTAATAGAAAACACAAAAAATGGTTATTTGTTTGCCTCAGGTAATAGCAGCGAATTAGAAAAACTACTTGAAAGTTCTATAAACGGAGAATTACCACTTTTAGGTAAACAAGCAAGAGAAGAGATTTTAAAAAACTGGAGTGCCTTAAAAGAAGCAGAAAACCTTATAAAAGTATATCAGAATTAGTAATTAAGGTAAAACTCTGTAACAAAATTAATTAGTAGTCGTCTTAAATTTAAAACCTACTAATTATGAAAAATATAGCCACAATTCTTTTCGCTTTTATTATTACAGCAACTTCGGCACAAGATGCCGCTTTCGAAAAATTTTATAAATCAAATAAAGAGAAATCTACTTTTTCTATAAATTTATCTGCATCCTTGGCAGGTTCATTTTTAGATGATGAAGATGATAGCGATTTAATGAATGTTATTAAAAAATCGAGCGATTTTAAACTTATGGTTTTTAATAATGATGATTATACTGTTGCAAAAGGCTTTAAAAAGTTTAAAAGAAGAAATAATTTAAAAACCTATGTTCGAGTTAAAGACAATGGTAGTAAAGCAGAATTGTATTTTGTAGAAAAAAACAATCTTATTAGAGAAATTATAATTAGAGCAAACAGTAATAACGATAAATTAGTGTTATTCGGTTTAAAAACTAAAATTACTAAAGAAGAATTAGCAGCAATGATATCATCTTCAAACATAGAAGTAACATCTAGATAAAAAACAAAAGAGAAGATTTAACCAATCTTCTCTTTTAATTCTGCAACCACTTTTTTACTATTTCCAATAAAAATTTCGTTATCAACAATAAAAACAGGTCGTTTTAAAAAAGTATATTCATCTAAAATATATTGCCTGTAATCTGCCTCAGAAATTTCCTGATTTTTTAAATCCATAGCTTTATATAATTTCGCACGTTTATTAAACAACGCCTCATAACTACCCGCAAGCTTGTGCATTTCTTCTAATTGCGCAACATTTACAGGATTTCCTTTTATTTCTTGTCGCTCAAAACCATCTGTATTTACCTCTTTTAAAATACGTTTACAAGTATCACAAGTTTGTAAAAAATAGACTTTTCTCATAGGAATCGATTATATTTGTTTACTCAAAAATAACATAAAAAATGAAGACACAATTCGATGTTTTAAGAAAATCTCGCGATTTAGTAATAAAAGAATTAGAAGGTTTAACATTAGAGCAAATTCATGTAATTCCTGCAGGATTTAAAAACAATATTGCTTGGAATGTTGCTCATTTAGTAGTCACACAACAATTATTACATTACAAAATGTCGGGTTTAAACTGTCTGTGTCCAGATGATTTAATTACAGATTTTAAAAAAGGAACTGTACCAACAAAACAATTTACAGAAGAAGAATTCGAAGAAGTAAAAGAACTTTTAATAGGTTTGCCAGATACTTTAGAAGAAGATTTCGAAGCTGGTATTTTTAAAGAATTTACAGAATACCCAACAAGCACAGGTTTTGTATTAAGCTCTATAGAAAATGCAATTGCTTTTAACAATTTTCACGAAGGAATTCACTACGGAATTATAAGATCTATAAAGAAATTTTTATAATTTTTTAGAAGCTATTTCCAGCTTTCACTACTCGCTTTTTTAGCTGTAAATTTTTTTAAAATTTACAGCTAAAAAGAGCTCAAACAAACCGTTCAATCTGGGCTAAACTATTTGCTGGTTATTAGCAATTAGAAGTTAAAAGCTATCAAACAATGAAATTTAATACAAAAACTATTCACGGAGGCCAAAAACCAGAAAAATCAACAGGCGCAATTATGCCGCCAATTTTTCAAACATCAACATACGCACAAACAAACCCAGATCAAGAATTTCATTATTCAAGAGGAGAAAATCCAACAAGAAAAGCTTTAGAAGATAGTTTTGCTGCAATAGAAAATGGTACAAAAGGTTTTGCTTTTTCATCTGGTTTAGCTGCAATAGACGCAGTTTTAAGACTTTTAAAACCCGGAGACGAAATAATTGCAGGAGACGATTTGTATGGCGGAACGTATAGAATGTTTACAAAATTATTTCAAAAATATGGTCTAGAATTTTCTTTTGTAGATACAGATAGTTTAAAAAATATTACAGATAAAATTACTGAGAATACCAAGTTAATTTGGTTAGAAACACCAACAAATCCGTTAATGAAAATTGCAGATATAAATGCAATTTCTAATGCTGTAAAAGAAATTAATAACGAAATTTTAATAGCAGTAGACAATACATTTGCAACGCCTTATTTACAGCAACCTTTAAATTTAGGTGCGGATATTGTAATGCATTCTGCCACAAAATATCTTGGTGGGCATTCAGACATTATTATGGGCGCATTAATGGTTAAAGATGCTAAATTAGCAGAAGAAATTCATTTTATTCAATTTGCTGCAGGCGCAATTGCAGGTCCAATGGATTCTTTTTTGGCTCTAAGAGGTATAAAAACCTTGCATATTAGAATCCAACGTCATTGCGAAAATGGTAAAGTAATTGCTAATTTTCTTAAAAATCATCCAAAAGTTGGTAAAGTTTATTATCCTGGTTTAGCAGAACATCCAAATTTTGAATTAGCAAAAAAACAAATGAAAGACTTCGGCGGAATGGTTTCTTTCTCTTTAAAAGAAGAAACTAAAGAAGCTGCTTTTAAATTTTTAGAAAACACAAAGTTATTTACTTTGGCAGAATCTTTAGGAGGTGTAGAAAGTTTAGCAAACCATTCTGCAACAATGTCGCATGCATCAATACCAGAAGAAGAACGTTTAAAAATTGGTATTACAGATTCTTTAATTCGTTTAAGTGTTGGTATAGAAGATGTAGAAGATTTAATACAAGATCTAGAAAATGCTTTACAAGCATAATATTTAAGACACAAAAAAAGGGAGAAATTTTAAAATTTCTCCCTTTTTTGTTTCTAGTAATTCTCAATTAAAATAAACCATTAATTTGAGAATCTATTCGATCTATAATATATCCTAAATCTTCTTGATTTTTAACAAAATCTAAATTATCAACATCTATAACTAATAACTTTCCTTTGGTATATTTAGAAATAAAAGCTTCATAACGCTCGTTTAGTCTGCTTAAATAATCAATAGAAATAGAGTTTTCATATTCTCTACCACGTTTGTGTATTTGGCCAACCAAAGTAGAAATATCTGCACGTAAATAAATTAATAAATCCGGTGGTTGTACTAAATTTTCCATCAATTCAAATAAAGAAGAATAATTGCTAAAATCTCTATTTGTCATTAAGCCCATTGCGTGTAAGTTTGGTGCAAAAATATGAGCATCTTCATAAATAGTTCTGTCTTGTATAATGTTTTGTCCAGATTCTCTTAGTTCTAAGATCTGTCTAAATCTACTATTTAAAAAATATACTTGTAAATTAAAAGACCAGCGCTCCATCTCTGTGTAAAAATCATCTAAATAAGGATTTTCATCAACAGCTTCAAAATGAGGTTTCCAATTGTAATGTTTCGCTAAAAGTTTGGTTAGCGTAGTTTTACCAGCGCCAATATTTCCTGCAATTGCAACGTGCATATATAAAAAGGTATAAAATTAAAACGGTGGATAAAGGTACATAAATTTTATAATTAACAAATTAATTTATAACCAAAACCACGCACATTAATTATTTGAATATTTTCATCCTGGTTTAATTTCTTTCTTAATTTAGAAATAAAAACATCCATACTTCTTGCATTAAAAAAATCATCGTTTCCCCATAATTTATTTAAAATAAAAGTTCTGTCTAAAACTTCATTTTTCTTTTCGAAAAGATAGAATAATAATTGCGCTTCTCTGTGTGTAAGTTGTTGCTCTTCCTCAGAAAAAGTAAGAGTTTGTTTCGTTAAATTAAATAAGTAATTTCCAATTTTTATATTTTCTGTATCAGTTTTTAGTTCAATTCTATTTAGCAAAGCTTTAATTCTTACAATTAATTCTTCCATAGAAAATGGCTTTTTTAAATAATCGTTGCCTCCATTATTAAATCCTTCTAAAACATCAGACGTTTGCGATTTTGCGGTAAGAAATATAATAGGAATATGTTTGTTTTCTGCTCTAATTTCTTTGGCAAGTGTAAAACCATCTTTAATTGGCATCATTACATCTAAAACTAAAATATCTGGTTTTTCTTTCTGATATTTTTCGAGTGCAATTTTACCGTTTTCTGCATGAAATACTGTAAAATTTCTAGTTTCTAAACTTTCTTTTACAATCATACCTAAACTAGCTTCGTCTTCTGCAAGTAAAACTTTTATATTATTCATTTGGCAAGTTTATTTTAAATATTGTGTTGTTTTTTGTTGAAGATAAAGTTAGTGAACCAGCATGTTTTTCAATAATTTTTTTACTGTAATATAGTCCTATTCCAAAGCCTTTTACATTGTGTGTGTTTCCTTTAGGTACTCTGTAAAATTTATCAAAAATTTTATCTTGTAGATTTTTGTTGATTCCGTTACCATTGTCTGCAACAGATATTTCTGTGGTATTTAAAATAGAATTGATATTAATTTCTATGGCATTGCCGCCATATTTAACAGCATTATCTATTAAGTTAGAAACAGCATTTTCAAAATGAAAATTATCAACATTTAAATAGATAGGTTTTAGGTTTGTAGAAAAGTTAATTTCTTTATCAGTATTTAAAAATTGATGTTTATTTACTAATTTCTCTATGGTATTTGTAATATCTATAGATTCTTTTTTTAAGATTAATTGTTCACTATCTAATGTTGCAGTTTCTAGTAGTTTTTCTACCATTTGATGCAATTTTTTTAGTTGAACAGAAGACATCGAAAGGTATTTTTTAGTTTTTTCTTTATCATCTAAAACATTAAAATTTTCTATGGCTTCTATGGCTGTAGCAACTGTGGCTATTGGTGTTTTAAATTCGTGTGTTATATTACTAATTAAATCGTTTTTTATGATTGCCAATTCTTTTTGTTGATTGATTACTTTTAGCATATAAAATAGACTGTAAATTACTGCTAATGATAGTAAAAAAGATAAAAATATACCCAAAGTACTTCGTTTTAAAGTTTCAATATTGGGGTTGTTGTAGATCAGTTTAAACTCTTCGTTGTCTTTAACGTAGGTAGACTTAGAACTAACGGAAAAAAACTCTTCATCTAAAATAGAATCTTTTGTTTTATGAAATAAAGTATCATTTTTAAAATGATGAAAACTTGTTTTTAGAATTATCTTTTTTTGTGATAACTGTTTTTCAACTAAAGAATCTATCTTATCATATTCTATACTTTCATCTATAAAAGAAATAAAAATTGGTTTTATGTTTTTTAAAAACTTTAAGCTATCTGCTGCTTTTTTACCCTTAAAATATTTTACATTAGTTTTAGAGCCATCATTATTTATTGTAATACCTTGTTTAGAATCTAAAAGTTGCGTTAAAACTTTACTTTTTTTCTGTTTTTTTACGACTACACTGTCTATTTTAGTGTTAAAATTAGTAACAAATTCCTTGGTAGAATTCATCATAGAATCTATTTTTTCTTTAGAAAGGTTATCATTAGAAGTTATTTTTATATTATTGATAGTAACTTTTGGTTTTACTTTTTCAGAGTTGTTTTCTTTTAACTTTTGTAAAATTTTACCGATAGAATTTTCTTCAATCGTTTTACTGTTATTTGGCTTGTTCTCTATAATAGTTAAGAAGTTACTTTTTGCCAAAGAAGAGTAATATTCTTCTACAGCATTGTCTAAACTTAACTGAATTTCGTTTGTTACCTGTCTTTTATTTTCTTCGTAGTTTTTATAATTCCAATAGAATTGTATAGCAATAGTTGCAAAAATTGTAATGGTAATTAAGTATAAAATCCACTTTTGTTTTTTACTTGTCATGTTACAAATATAGGTTCTAAATATTATAAAATGAGTCGGTTAACACTCGTTAACACTCGTTAACTATAAATTGTTTTGTTGTGTTGCACCTTTGTAGTGTTCAATTTAAAAAACAATATTATGAAAAAACTAACTACTTTATTTTTACTTTTTATTTCGCTACTTATAAATGCACAAGAAAGCAATACAAAAGCAGCTTATTCTAAAGATGAAATTTCTAAAATAACTTCTTTGGCTTTTACTTCAACTTCTGTAAAAGATTTAGAAAAGATTAATTGGAAAGACATTGAAAGTATTTTTGAACACAATAAACCTAATGAAAAAATTGCATTGAGTTTTGAGTTGGATTTGAAAGATTCTAAAAATAAATTTAAAGGTAAAATGGAAGTTTCTGGAGAAACAAAAAACATTGATTCTTTAATATATAAATCAAAAAAAATAATAAAGACATTAATTAAAATTTCTAAAAAATACTAAAACCACTAAATTATGAAAACACTATTAACAACATTTGCATTTTTGATGGTAGTATCATTCAATGCTCAAAATTTTCAAGGAAAAGCTATTTATAAAACTAGTAGAAAATCGAACGTTAAATTTGGCAACGATAAAAAATCTACAATGTCAGATGAAATGAAGTTAAAACTACAAGCTAGATTGCAAAAAATGAATCAGAAAACCTATAATCTAGATTTTAACAAATATGAATCTGTTTATAAACAAGATGTTGCATTAGGTGCACCAAGAACTCAAGTTGGTGGTGCTCAGATAAAAATGATTTCTTTTGGTGGTGGAAGTAGTGCTTTTTTGTATAAAAATATAAAAGAAAAGCGATACGCAAAACAAACAGAAATACAAGGCAAACGCTTTTTAATAAAAGATCAAATAAATAAAAAGGATTGGGTAATGTCTTCAGAAACAAAAAATATTGGAAAGTATACCTGTTATAAAGCAACTTATACAAAAGAAGTTGAAAATAAAAAAATGACGCTTGTTGATGGTAAATCAGAAATAAAAACTACAAAAGAAAAGGTAACTACAACAGCTTGGTATACGCCAGAAATACCTTTAAGTCATGGTCCTGATAACTATCAAGGTTTACCTGGTTTAATTTTAGAAATTAATGATGGTAAAACCACAATTGTTTGCACAGAGATCATTATAAATCCTTCTGAAAAAACAGCTATTACAGAGCCAAAAAAAGGGAAGGTAGTTAGTCAGAAAAAATTTAATAAAATTCAGGAAGAAAAGTCTAACGAATTAATGGAAAAATTTAAAAGTAGAAATGGTATGGATTTAGGAAATGGCATAAATATTAAAATGGGAGGATAATCTTTTTTAGTTCTAGTAAAAAATTAAACGAGCAAATTAAACTTTTAAGTTTTTTTTAAGTCTTATTAGAAATTACTAATACTATTTTAGTGAAAAAAGATAAAAAAATCATGAAACAATTAATTACATTATTCTTAGCCTTTGTTACAATTGGTGTATTTGCTCAGAAAAATTTTCAAGGAAAAGCAACCTATATGTCTAAAACTACTTTAGATATGAGTAGTTGGGGAGGCAGAATGAATAGCATGTCTGAAGCACAAAAGAAACAAATTGCAGATAGGATGAAATCGATGTTAGAAAAAACATTTATTTTAAGTTTTGATAAAACAGCATCTATTTATAAAGAGGATGAAAAATTAGAAGCGCCTGGTGCAGGTGGTGGATTTAGAATGGGAGGTTTAACTGATGGAGGTACTAAGTATAAAAATACAAAAGAACTTGTAGCATTAGAGTCTAAAGAGTTTTTTGGTAAAAACTTTTTGATTTCTGATACTATGGAAATGCCGCAGTGGGAGTTAGGTAGCGAAACAAAAAAAATAGGAAACTATATTTGTTATAAAGCAACACTTACCAAAGATGTAGATGCTACAGATTGGAGAAACATGAGAAGAAGAAACAGAGATGATGATAAGAAGAAAAAGGATGCTAACAAAGACACTACAGAGACAGTAAAAGTTACAGAAGATATAGAAATACCAAAAAAAATAACGGTTACAGCGTGGTATACACCACAAATACCGGTAAGTAATGGTCCTGGAGAGTATTGGGGATTGCCAGGTTTAATTTTAGAAATTAATGAAGGAAGAACTACTATTTTATGTACAGAAATTGTACTAAATCCCTCAGAAAAATTAGAAATTGAGAAGCCAACAAAAGGAGATAAAGTTACAAGAAAAGAATACACAGATGCAATTACTAAAAAAATGGAAGAGTTTAGAAATAGCAGAGGTAGAGGTAGAGGTGGAAGAGGTAGATTTTAATTATTAAAACATAAAATACACAATGAAAAAATTACTACTATTAACCATTTTTATGGTTTCATTTATTTCTAGTGCGCAAATTACTCTTACAGGAGTTGTAAAAGATAGTATCGGCTCACCTCTAGAAATGGCAAACATTTTAGCTGTAAACAAGGCAACAAAAAAAATGTCTTCATATGGTTTTACAGATGTAAAAGGAAATTACAAATTAGATTTAGATAAAAATCAAACTTTCGAAATTAAAATAAGTTACATTGGTTTTAAAACTGTAGATTTTGTTGTAGAAACTAAATCAGAGAATATTGTAAAAAATATTACACTTAAAGAAGATAATTCTTTAGATGAAATTACAATTGTATCTAAAATGCCGGTTACCATAAAAGGAGACACAATAGTGTATAACGCAGATTCTTTTAAAAATGGTTCTGAACGAAAACTAGAAGATGTATTAAAAAAATTACCCGGAGTAGAAATTAATGATGATGGACAAATTGAGGTGGAAGGTAAAGTCGTAGAAAAAATTACTGTAGATGGTAAAGAGTTTTTTAGTGGAGATACAAAATTAGCATCTAAAAATATCCCTTCTAATGCAGTAGATAAAATACAAGTACTAAGAAATTTTTCTGATGTAAATCAGTTAAGCGGTGTTCAAAATAATCAAGATAGAGTAGCTATTAATATAAAATTAAAGGAAGGGAAAAAGAATTTTTGGTTTGGAGATGTCTATGCAGGTGCTGGATTTACACCAAGTGATGATTTATACTTGTTTCAGCCCAAACTATTTTATTACAATCCAAAATATACATTAAATGTAATTGGAGATATCAATAATTTAGGTGAAGCAGTATTAAATAGAAGAGATTTAAGAGGTTTTAGCGGAGGTTTTAGAAGTCAAAGTCCGTCAAATGGAACAAATATAAATTTAGCAAGTGCTGGCATTGGTTTTTTAACACCAAATGCTAGAAATGCGAATAGAATAGAAACAAAACTAACCGCTTTAAACTTTAGTTACTCGCCAAATAAAAAATTAGATTTTAGTGGTTATTTAATTTGGTCTAGTAATAGTAACGGACAAAGAAATAGAAATATTATAGATTATAATGATCCATCTATACCAGATGATGTTACAGATAACACAACAGATCAAACAAGTAATTCTGGTTTATTTAACTTTAAAACGATCTATAAGAAAAATATAAACAATCAATTAAATTACGATTTAAATGGTCGCTTTACAAACGAGTTTAGATTAGATAATGGTACATCTCAAATAATAGGTAATAATGTGCCAATTGTAGAAAACGAGAGCGCAACACCATTTACAATCAATCAGAACTTAAGTTACTTTTATACAGCAAACGAAAACAATATTTTTGCCCTAGAAGTACAACATCAATTGCAAGACGAAGATCCTTTTTATGTATCTTCTATAGAGAATTTAGATCAAGATCCAAACAATAATGTAGATGGTTTTGATTCTGCAGCAGATGTTTTAGGTTTAGATAAATCACAACAGTTTTATACTTTAGAACAAGACAGACGAGTAAAATCTAATCAATTAGATGCAAAATTAGATTACTATTATATTATAAATAATAAAAGCAACTTTAATTTTGTAGGTGGTACTATTTTAAGTAAGCAAAACTTTGATTCTAGGTTTTTTCAACTTTTAGATAATGGCAGTTCATTAGATCCAACTTTAAATATTCCTAATTTAGCAAACCCAAGCACTACAAATGATGTAGAATACAATTTTACAGATATCTATGCAGGTATGCGTTATCGTGTTAAAGCAGGTATTTTTACTTTTAGGCCAGGTTTTACGGCACATTCTTACAATATTAATAATACCCAAGTTGGTGCAATAACAGATTTTAAAGATTCTTTTACTAAAATTTTACCAGAATTAAATATTATTGCTCAATTTAAAAAGAGTGAAAGTTTGCGTTTCAATTACAGACAGCAAGTTAATTTTACGGATGTAAATCAACTAGCAGAAGGTATCGTTGCTAGAAGTTATAATTCATTTTTCTTTGGAAATAATGATATTATGAATGCTAGAGTAGAATCTATGAGTTTAAATTATAGTAGTTTTAATTTATTTAACAATATGTTTGTTTTTGGTGGATTAAACTATAACAAAACGATGGAGCAAATTGCTTCAATTGCAGATTTTGTTCCAGACGCAAATAACCCAAATGTAAGATCTAATGTTTCTACTAATACTAATTTAAACCTGCCTTATGATATAGAATCTATTAGTGCTTTTGGTCGATTTACAAAAACGTTTAGAAAAATTAGAACAAGTTTGGCAGCAAGCTTTTCAGATTCTCAAGCCTATCAATTATTTGGTACGGAAACTACAAAGTTAAATACCCAAAGTTATTCTATTACTCCAGGTATTAGAACTAACTATACAAAAGCGCCTAATGTTAGTTTAAACTATAGAGCTTCTTTTTCAGATCAAAACAGAACAGAATTAAGTACAAATAATGTTTCTAATTTTAAATCTGTTACGCATGCACCTTCTATAAATTTTGATGCTTATATTTGGAATTCTCTAACGTTAACTTCTGATTTTACTTACAATGAAGTTAGACAAAATGGTCAGCATCAAAATTCTTTTAAAATTTGGGATTTATCATTATCATATAGAAAAGATAAAGATGCAAAGTGGGAGTATGAGTTTCAAGCAAGTAACATATTAGGAACAGAATCGAGAGTAAGTGTTAATAATGGAAATATTTCAAATTCGATTAACGAAACTTTTATTTTGCCTAGGTTAGTTACTTTTAGAGTAAGATATCAATTATAAAATATTTTAGTAAAAATTAAAAAGGCTCAAGAAATTGAGCCTTTTTTTATTTACTTTAATTATTTTAGCCGTATGAGTTTGTTAGCTACAAAGTCTCCTTTTTTTGCAACTTTTAAAAGTTTAGGAGCACTATTTTTATTTATAGGTTTTGGTCTTTTTTTAGACAGTTTCTACATGGTAGAAATTACAGATAATGCACAGTTATATGCAACTATTAGCATGATGATTGGTTTTTTAATTACTTTTTGGAGAGTAAATAAAAGAGTTAAAGAACAAATGATTTACGCTGTTTTAATTGGTATTATTGGCGAGTATTTGTTTTCTATTGTTATGGGTATGTATTCTTACAGATTGGGTAACGTGCCTCATTACGTGCCACCAGGTCATGCTTTGGTTTATGTAGCCGTTTTATACTTTTCTAAAGCATCATCAATTATTAAAAATAAAATTAAGCTAGAAAAATTTTTCACAATTTTTATATTGATTTATGCAACTGTTTTCTTAATTTTTAGAAATGATGTTTTTGGTTTTGTAATGACTATTGCAACAATTTTAATCTTAAGAAAGAAGCCAAGAGAAAGATTGTTTTATCTATCTATGTACATAACTGTAGCTTATTTAGAAATTGTAGGTACTAATTATTTATGTTGGCAATGGCCATCTACGGCTTGGGGTGTATTCGATTTTTTACCAAGTCACAATCCGCCAAGTGGTATAAGTTTTTTCTATTTTTTATTAGATTTAGGCACACTTTGGCTGTATAAAAAACGTCATAAAATAGCTTGGTCTCGAATGAAGAATGTTCGAAAGATTCGATTAAATTTATCAAAAACTACAAACTAAAATAAACGTAATACCGTTTTGTATTAAAAGAGGTTTTAAATGTCTATAAATGTAAAATCAGTTTCAAAAATATATAAAACTCAAAAAGCCTTAAATAATGTTTCTTTTGCTGCAGAAAAAGGACAAATTGTTGGCTTTTTAGGTCCTAACGGAGCAGGGAAATCTACAATAATGAAGATTTTAACGGGTTTTATAAAACCTACTGATGGTGAAGTTTTTGTAAATGAAATTGATGTGAAACAATTTCCTTTAGAAGTACAAAAAATCATCGGTTATTTACCAGAACACAATCCTTTATATACAGATATGTATGTAAAAGAATATCTGCAGTTTCAAGCATCAGTTCATAAAATCGATAAATCAGAAGTTAATATTTGTATAGAAAAAGTTGGTTTAACTGCAGAAGCACATAAAAAAATTAATCAACTGTCTAAAGGATATCAACAAAGAGTTGGTTTAGCGGCTGCAATTTTACATAATCCAGAAATTTTAATTTTAGATGAACCTACTACAGGTTTAGACCCTAATCAATTAGTAGAAATTAGAGCTTTAATTAAAGAGTTAGGAAAAAATAAAACTGTTTTGTTTTCATCACATATCATGCAAGAAGTAGAAGCTGTTTGCGATCGAGTAATTATCATAAAAAAAGGTGAGATTTTAATTGATAAAAAATTAGCAGAACTTACACAAACTAAAGAGCAAATTATAGAAGTTACTTTTGATTATAAGATTGAAGAACAATTTATAAGTAGACTACAAAATGTGGTTTCTTACAAAAACAATTACGACAATACTTGGTATATTACTTTTGAAAGTGAACAAGATATGAGACCCATAATTTTTGATTTTGCTCAAGAAAACGGTCTGAAAATTTTAAGTCTAAATAAGCAGAATAAAAATTTAGAAACTTTTTTTAGAGAAATAACTAATGATTAATCATTAGTTTTTTCTTCTATTATATAGTTGTATGCTTCTAAAAGTGTTGGAAAAGTTATACTACTTCCCGCGCTTTTAAGTTCTGTATCTGTATATTGTGTTGTAATTCCTATCGGAATCATACCAGCAGCTTTTGCTGCATTTGTGCCTGTTAAACTGTCTTCAAAAACCCATAAATCTTTAAAATCTTCTTCATTAAAGTTTAATGCTCTGGCTAAAGTTTTATATGCCTCTGGATCTGGTTTAGGTTTTTCATAATCCTGTACACCAAATACAGTAGTAAAATTTAGATTTAAATGGGTAATACTATTTTTTAAAAACTGTTTAGTTGCATTACTAGCAATACCATAAGGTATATTTTCTTTGGATAAAAAATCTGTAAATTCGTTAACTCCGGGTAATAAGTCCGGAATCGTAAAAAATTTATCAAGATGAATATCCTTTAGTAAAAACAATTCTTCGGCTTTATTTTCTTGACCAATTGTGCTACAATAATAAGCTGCAATTACCATTGGAGATTTACCTGCATGACTTTTAGGAAAAGGAGGAATTTCTTTATTAAATAATTCTTTAAAAGCACTAGCCCAAGCATTTCCGTGGCTTTTAAAACTATGCACAATTACGCCATCAAAATCGAATAAAAAACCTTTAGGCAATACTTTTTTTAACATTTGCTAACTTCTTTTCATTTACCAATTTAGATAAATAAGGATTTAAAAATTTATTTGTTGGGTCTAATTCTCTTCTTAGTTCTTTGAAATCTTCCCATTTAGGATATATTTTAGATAATTGCGCATCTTTTGCTGCAAACCTTTTACCCCAATGTGGTCTACCACCGTGTTTAAGAAAAATTCTTTCTACACTTTTAAATGCCTCATAAGTATCTGCCGTAGCAGCATTTCTAGATACACAACCCATTGTAACAATATCTTCTTTGTAAGCGTAGCTTAACCAAGCGTTGTCTTTTTGTACAAAACGTACATCCATCGGTATGTGAATAAAAGATTTATTGTCCCATTTATTTACTTCTTCTTTTAGTTCTTTAAAAACTTGCGGAAATTTGTCTAAACCTATCGTCCATTCTGCTAATTCTAAAGTAGAACCTCTAGATTTTGTAACCGTCGCTTGATATAAAGAACCTTTGTGTTCTTTTTTCGAACTAAAAAAAGCTTTAGCTAAAATATTGTTTGCAATTGCCGTAATCCAAGGAAATTTATGCGAATATTTATATAAAATTTTAGAAGCTGTTCTTCTATGTTTTAAATACTTTGGTCCGTTGTTTACATTAATTTCTTTGTCCTTATCAATTTTATCTCCAGTTATAACATAACCTTTACTGGTATGAGGCAACCATAGAACACGTAAAAAATCGTGCTGTTTTAAACGATCTTTTATTTTTGGTAACCATTCTTTATCATTTTCTGGGCGTTCTTTAACATGTAAAGTATACTCTGTTTCACATTTAAAAGTTATTTCAGAAAGCACTCCTAACATTCCTAATGAAACTTTTACAGCATTCATTAATTCATCCGAACTCTTAATTTCTTTGACAGATCCATCTGCCAAAACCAATCTACAAGAGGTAATGTATTCTGATAAAAGTTTACCACTTGTACCATGTGTTCCTGTAGCTAAAGCGCCACCAACTGTAACTGTATTAATATCTGGCAAACAAGGTATGCACCAGCCAACTTTTTCGATAGCTTCTAATAAATCACCTAAAATTACGCCAGATTGCACAGTAATTGTTTTGTCATTATAATTGTAAGAAACTATTTTGTTATAGGTTTTCATGTCTAACAAAGCATTGGTACCTGCTGCAATATCTGCAGAGGACTGTTTGTTTCCAAAAAAACGGATTTTATCATTGTTTGCAATTACATCTTGTAGTTCATTTTCTGTGGTGATTTTAAATAAAGACTTATAATTGTGTTTTAAGTTTTCATTCCAACTTACCCAAACTCCGTTTTCTTTTTGTTTCATGATATTCTATTTTTGTTAAACAAAAATAGTAATAAATAGTTTTATGTTACTATTATTTTGTTTTTTTTTGATTTATAGTAGCTATAGTTTCATAGTTAAAATTTATTAGTTAGGTCAATTTTATAAGTTTAACTAATTCAATTTATACTTAATTTGCTGTTTTTCTAAAGTTGCTAATAACTCATTAGTAATGTGCAGTTTTGTATTTCTACTTGGCAAACTGATTTCTAATTTTTCTTTTTCGTCCCAAATTGTAAAGTTTAAGTTTTGTTTACCTGGTTTGTTTTTTAGAATAGATTCTAAATTTAAAATAGTATCCTCTTTAATGTCACTTAACGGTAATTGAATAGTTACTTTTTTACAAAGTTCATCCATAATGTCGTGAAGTAATTTCATTTCTGTAAACTTTAATCTTGGTTCGCCAGCAACACCTGTTTCCTTGTTCGTCCAACCAGGTTGTATGGTAGATCTTACAAATAAAAATGAATTTGGTACTAAGAAATGTTTCATTTTTAGGTAATCTTCACCAAAAATTCTAAATTCGTGACTATCACCATAATCTTCTATTGTAAAAGCTGCCCAACCTTTTCCTGCTTTAGAAACTCTGTGTTGTACATCGGTAATAATACCTGCAAAAGCCATGTTCATACCAACATATTTTGCAAGATCACCTTTAAAATGTTTTAAAGAAGCGTTACAAAATTTAAGTTCATTTTTAAAATCATCTAAAGGATGTGCAGAAATATAAATTCCGATAACTTCCTTTTCTTGCGAAAGTAATTCCATAGTTCCCCAAGTTTCACATTGCGGAATATCTGGTTCTGGAAACTGAACCGTAGAAGCTTCACCAAACATAGAAACTTGTGCAGAATTTTCATTTTCTTGATATTTACTACCAAACTTCATGGCGCGTTCTAAAAACGTTTGTCCTTTTTCGTCAGTATCAAAATATTGCGCTCTGTGTGTATCTGTAAAAGAATCGAAAGCACCTGCTTTAATTAAACTATCAAAAGATTTTTTATTGGCAGCTCTTAAATCTACACGTTTTGCTAAATCGAATATAGAAGTATAGTTTCCGTTTTCTTCTCTTTCTTTAATAATTGCTCTTACAGCACTTGCACCAACTCCTTTAACAGCAGCCATACCAAAACGAACAGCTCCTTCTTTATTTACAGAAAATTTCAAGTAAGATTCATTTAAATCTGGCCCTAAAACTTCTAGTCCCATTCGTTTACATTCTTCCATAAAGAACGATACCGATTTAATATCGTTCATGTTGTTAGAAAGTACAGATGCCATATATTCTGCCGGATAATGCGCTTTTAAATATGCAGTTTGATACGCGATCCAAGCATAACAAGTAGAATGCGATTTGTTAAAAGCATAACTTGCAAATGCCTCCCAATCTTTCCAGATTTTTTCTAGTTTTTTAGGATCATGACCATTTGCAGCTGCTTGTTCTACAAATTTAGGTTTCATTTTATCTAGAACGGCAATTTGTTTTTTACCCATTGCTTTACGTAAAACATCGGCTTCACCTTTGGTGAAATCTGCCAATTTTTGCGATAAAAGCATTACTTGCTCTTGGTAAACTGTAATTCCATACGTTTCTGCCAAATATTCTTCCATGGCAGGTAAATCGTACTCAATATCTTCAGTTCCGTGTTTTCTATTAATAAAACTCGGAATGTATTCCATTGGTCCAGGACGATACAAAGCATTCATTGCAATTAAATCTGCAAAAACCGTTGGTTTTAAAGAACGCATGTGTTTTTGCATGCCGGGAGATTCATATTGAAAAACACCAACTGTTTCTCCTCTTTGAAACAATTCGTAAGTTTTTACATCATCTAAAGAAAAATTTTCTGGATCTAATTCTACGCCATGTCTAGCTTTTACAATTTTTACGGTATCTTTAATTAAAGTAAGCGTTTTTAATCCTAAGAAATCCATTTTTAACAAACCTGCATTTTCTACCACAGAGTTGTCAAATTGGGTAACATACATATCGGAATCTTTAGCCAAAGAAACCGGAACATAATTAGTAATATCACCAGGCGTAATAATTACACCACATGCATGTATACCAGTATTTCTAACAGAACCTTCTAATATTGTTGCTTTATTTACAGTTTCTGATGCTAAATCAGAACCATAAGAAATAGTTCTTAGTTCTTCTACAAGTTGTTTCTCTTCAGCTCTTAAACCATCAACTTTTCCTTTACTTTTAGGATCGTCACCAAAAATATTTTTTAGTTTAATTCCTGGAATTAATTTTGCAATTCTATCGGCTTCAAACAACGGTAAATCTAAAACCCTGGCAGTATCTCTAATAGAAGATTTTGCAGCCATTGTACCGTAAGTAATAATTTGAGCAACTTGGTTTGCGCCGTATTTGTCAATTACATAATCCATAACTCGTCCACGACCTTCATCATCAAAATCAATATCAATATCGGGCATCGAAACACGTTCTGGATTTAAGAAACGCTCGAAAAGTAAATCATATTTAATGGGATCAATATTTGTAATCCAAAGACAATATGCAACTACAGAACCTGCGGCAGAACCACGACCAGGACCAACTGCAACATCCATGTTTCTGGCTTCTCTAATAAAATCTTCAACAATCAAGAAGTAACCAGGATATCCTGTTTTTTCAATAACTTCCAATTCAAAATCTAACCTTTCTTTGATAGATTCTGTAATTTCTCCGTAACGTTTTTTGGCACCTTCAAAAGTTAGGTGTTTTAAAAAAGCATTTTCTCCACGTTTTCCTCCGTCGATTTTATCTTCTTCGGATAAAAATTCTTCTGGAATATCAAAAGCAGGTAATAAAACGTCTCTAGCAAGCGTAAATATTTCTATTTTATCTACAATTTCTTGAATATTGATAATGGCTTCTGGTAAATCTGCAAAGAGTTTTTTCATTTCATCTGAAGATTTGAAATAATACTCTTGATTAGGCAAACCATATCTATAACCACGACCTTTACCAATTGGAGTAGCTTGTTTTTCACCATCTTTTACACACAATAAAATATCGTGTGCATTGGCATCTTTTTTATCTAGATAAAAAGTATTGTTTGTCGCAATAACTTTTATATCATGTTTTTTAGAAAATTTAAGTAAAGTTTCGTTAACAATTTTTTCGTCTTGTTGATCATGACGCATTAATTCGATATAAAAATCGTCTTTAAATTGTTCTTTCCACCAAAGTAAAGCTTCTTCTGCTTGTTTTTCACCTAAATTTAAAATCTTACTAGGAACTTCACCATATAAATTTCCGGTTAAAACAATAATATCTTCCTTATATTTTTCTACTAAAGCTTTGTCTATTCTTGGTACATAATAAAAACCATCTACAAAGGCTGCAGAAGACATTTTAGCCAAATTATGATATCCGTTTTTATTTTTTGCTAATAAAACTACTTGATATCCGTTGTCTTTTTGTGATTTGTTTTTATGGTCTTCACAAATGTTAAACTCGCAACCAATAATTGGTTTCATAGGAGTTTCGGCATTTTTATTATGACTTAAAACTGCGTTTACAAAATGGAAAGCACCCATCATGTTTGCAGTATCTGTCATAGCAACCGCCGGCATGTTATATTTTGCTGCAGCTTTTACAATGTTACCCAATTGCATGGTACTTTGTAAAACAGAATATTGTGTGTGATTGTGTAAATGAGAAAACTGTACATCTTTTAATTCTGCTAAACCTTCTGATGTAGATTTAGTTTCTGAAACTCCTTTTAATTTTTCTAAACGCTTACGAATCTTATCGCTTTCTTGTTTTAGATTGATGTGTTTTAAACCAATTACTTGAATTGGTTTCGGATTTGCTTCAGAGAAATTCTTAAAATAATCTGCATCTACATCTAATTCTTCTTGCGTAAATTCTCTTAAACGAATCAACTCTAAAAAACAACGTGTAGTTGCTTCAACATCGGCAGTTGCATTGTGAGCTTCACCAAAACCAACGCCAAATAAATGATTGTGCAATTCTGTTAATGTTGGTAATTTAAATTTACCACCTCGACCACCAGGAATTTGACACATGGTAGCTGTTTTTTCTGTACAAGTATCTAAAAGAGGTAAAGAGGTTAAGTTGTTTTCTACACCTAATCTATGAAACTCACAGCCCATAATATTAATATCGAAACCAACATTTTGACCTACAATAAATTTTGTTTTTTTTAAAGCTTCGTTAAAAAGTTCTAAACCTTTATCTAATTTGATACCTTGTTCTTCTGCCAATTCAGTAGAAATACCGTGAATTCTTTCTGCATCATACGGAATATTAAAACCATCTGGCTGAATAAGAAAATCGTTGTGTTCTAGCACATTTCCCATTTTGTCATGCAATTGCCATGCAATTTGAATACACCTTGGCCAATTGTCTGTATCGGTAATTGGTGCGTTCCAGCTTTTTGGTAAACCAGTAGTTTCTGTATCAAAAATTAAGTACATAAATTGCTTTTAGTTTGATGATTTTATTCTTTTGAAAAGGACTGTAAATTTAGAGTTTTGTTATTGATTTTTAGACTAACAATGCAATCTTTTATCAACATTAAAAACCACTTTTTTATTGCTTAAAAATAACAATTTTGGTTATTCTTTTTAATATTAAATCTATCTTAAGTTAATATTAAGTCTTTATCAATGTTAATATTTAACATCGGTTATGCTGTTTTGGATTATAGTTTTGAGGTTAATTAAAAACCTAACTTTTATTTAAATTATGAAACTATCAATAATGAAAACAAGAATAACCATTGTAGCATTATTTGCTTTTGGTATGTTGTTTTTAAACAGTAATCAAACCTATGGTCAGGCTACAAATGCGACTGTTAAAGGTAAAATTATAGATGCAGAAGGCTTGCCTTTAATGGGTGCAACTGTTATTGTAAAAAACACGGCTACTGGTTTTACATCTGGTACAACAACTAATGAAACCGGTAATTATAAAATACAGCAATTGCCTTTGGGTGGTCCTTATAATGTAACTGCTAAATTTTTGGGCTTTCAAGATGCTGTAAAAAAAGGTTTTATGTTAAATCTTAACGATGCAATCTCTTTAGATTTTACTTTACAAGAATCTTCTACTTCTTTAAGTGAAATTGTAATTTCTACAAATAGTATTGTAAAAAGAATACAACAAGTAGGCGCTTCAACAAAAATTGGCGCAGGTCAAATTAAAAATTTACCATCCGAAGGAAGAAATTTTACAAGATTAACAAGCCTGTCTCCTTTACAAGGTGGCGGAAGCATAAATCTTGGTGGGCAAAGAAGAACGTCTACAAATGTTACTATTGATGGTGTAAATTTTAGAAATACACTAACAGCAGGTGAAATTGGTCGTGGACCTTATACAATTTCTCAAGAAGCAATTAGAGAGTTTGAAGTGTCTACAAACGATTATGACGTTACGCAGGGTAGACAAGGTGGTGGTTCTATTACTTCGGTTACTAAATCTGGTACAAATAATTTTGAAGGAAGTGCATTTTTTTATCACAGAGCAGATAATTTACAAAGTCAATATACAATACAAGGTCAAGAAAGAAGTGCAGATTTTTACAATTCGCAATCTGGTTTAAGTATTGGAGGACCAATAATTGAAGATAAATTACATTTTTTCTTAGTTTACGAAAGACAAGATGCCGGTGATCCTCAATTTATCGCAAATATAGAAAGTGACGACGATGCGAATAGATTAGGAATATCTGAAGGTAATTTAAATAGATTTTTACAGATTGGTAGAGATAAATATGGTGTAAGTAATTCACAGCAAATTGGTCAATTTGATAGAGTAACAGAGGCAAATAACCTGTTCTTTAGACTTGATTGGCAAATAAATGATAAGCATAGATTAACATTTAGAAATTTGTATAATAAATGGGACAATCCTTTTAGTGTAAGTGATAATTCTAGTATTGAGATTGCAGAATCTTTTTCTGATTTTGTATCAAAAGAAAATAGTATGTTTTTGTCTTTACGTTCTGTTTTTACGCCAAGTGTAACCAACGAATTTAAAGTACAATATCAGCGTGCAGAACGTATATTTAGTCCAAATTCTGAATTGCCTTCTCAAAACATACCAAGAGCAATTGTACAAGTAGAATCTGTTTTGCCAAACGGAAAAACAAGTAATAGAAGTGTGCAGTTAGGTGGACAGCGTTTTACACCAGAAACAAATTTAGAAAATCAAATACAAATTTCTAACACAACCTATTTAACTAAAGGAAAGTTTAATTTTACTTTTGGTACAGATAATATGATAACTGCATTAGAAACGCAGTTGTCAAATGAGCAAAATGGTCGTTTTTTCTTCGATTCTTTAGATGATTTCGATAATTTAAATCCGTCTAGATTTGCAAGAGAAGTTCCGTTACAAGGTTCTACTTTGGTAAAGCAAACTGTTTTAGATTTATCAGTTTTTGGACAAGTAGAATTTGATATCAATCCTAATTTAAATTTTTCTGCAGGTGTTAGATATGATGCAACAGCATTTGTTAATTCTGCAGAATTTAATCCATTAGTTTTTCAAGAATTAGGAATTCGTACAGATGTAAAGCCAGAAGATTTTGATAATATTCAGCCAAGGTTTCAATTAATATGGAATATAAAAGGAAAAGACACAGATATTTTAAAACTTGGTGGAGGTATTTTTACTTCTCAGCCACATTATTATGCGCAAGTAAATAATATACAAAATAGCGGAACATTAATTGGTGCTGTTGATGTTACAGGTGCAGATGTTCCTTCTCCAAATTTTCCTGGTTACAGAAACGATCCAAATACAGTTCCTGGTGTGCCAGCGGGTGTTACACCGTTTTCTACAATAAATGCTGTAAGTCCAGATTTCGAAATTCCAACAATATACAAGGCAAACGTAAATTATACACACTTTTTCGGAGATAAATATAGTTTAGGTGTAAATGCAATTTTTAGTCACACTAAGAACAATTATGTTTATCAAGAAGCTAATTTAGTTTCAGAGCCTTATTTTGTAACGCCAGAAGGAAGAGAAGTTTTTGTGCCTGCAAATACAATTCCTTCAAACGGAAGAGCAGATTGGACGGCGTCAAGAGCTTCTGATTTAGTTGGAAGAACGTTGGTTTTAAATTCTGATGGAATTCTAGATAATTTAGCTTTAGTTGTAGAAGGTTCTGCAAAAATTGGTGAAGACGGTTATTTAAACGCAAGTTTTACCGTAAATAGTTCTAAAGATAATTCTTCTTACAACTGTTGTGTTGCAAATACATCTACTTTTTTACCTGTTACAGGAGATCCTAGAGATTTAAATTATGGGTATTCTGATAATCATTTTGATACTAAACTTGTTGTAAACGGAGCAACACCAACTTGGAAAGGTTTTACCTTAGGTGCTACTGTTGTTGGTACTGGCGGATCTAGATATTCTTTACATACTTCAGGAAACAAAAGTGCAAACGGAGATTTTAACTTGAGCAATGATATTGCATATATCTACGATCCAGCAGATCCAAGTACACCACAAAATATTGTAGATGATTACAACGAAATTTTAAACGATCCAGAAACTACAGATGGTTTTAAAGAGTATTTAAGAGAAAGTTTTGGTGGTTTTGCAGAAAGAAATGGTGGTAAAAACCCATTTAGAGCAACTGTAGATCTTCGTCTTCAGAAAAAAATTGAATTTAATGGTTCTAAAAGTGCTTTAGAGTTTTCTGCAGATGTTTTCAATTTTATGAACTTACTTAACAAAGAATGGGGAAGAACAAATAATTTTAGTAGAAGAAGAAATTTTATGAATATCACTGGTTTCGATCAAAATACCAAAAGTTATACTTATAGTGTACAAACTGGTGCGGGTACAGAACCAATTAATGGAACTCCATGGAGATTACAATTAGGTGTTAGATATTCTTTTAATTAAAATAGTGTTGATTTAGTTTTTAAGGCTTGGTAAATTTTTATCAGGCTTTTTTTTAACAAAATGAAATTTATGAAATATAGCATATATATAGTTGTAACCTTATTAATGATTATTGGTTGTTCTCAATCTAAAAATCTTATCGATACAGATAATTCTTTTGCTAAAGAAAATTATCTAGCAAATAAAACCGGAGCCGTTTTACCTGTTGATTATAAGTTTGTAAATAAAAAAAGTTTTAAAGTTTTAACATGGAATGTAGAGCATTTTGTGGATGCTTTCGATAACCCTTACATAAATTCTAAAAGAGAGAATAACCCAGACTCTTTAATGAGTAATAAAGTAGCTTATCTAGCGGATGCTTTAACTAAGATAAATGCAGATGTTGTTGTGCTTCAAGAGTTTGAAAGTGCTAGCTTTTTAAAAAATATTGCAGCAACTAAATTGCAAAATATGGGATATAAACACTTTGCAGATATACCAAGTCATGGTTGGTATATGAATGTAGTTGTAATGAGCAAAGTGCCTTTGGGTGTAATATATGGTTATGGTAATGTAACAACGCCTGTTTTAAATTATAAAGATGAAAACGGATTAGCGCAAACTCAAAATAATTTAAATACCAGAATGTGGTCTATAGAAGTGTATCCAAGTAAAAATTATAATTTTCTTCTTACGGGAGTTCATTTAAAAGCTGGTAGAGGAGAGAGAAATATAGCAATGAGAAAAGGACAGATTAACTTTTTAAAACAGCAGTTTAAACGTTTTTTAAAAGAGGATAAAAATAAAAACATTATGGTTCTTGGAGATTTTAATAGTGTACAAAACAGTGAAGAAATAAATATGTTTTTAAATGAAAAAGTGAAGAAAGAAAGATTTATCGATCCTTTGCCAAAAAACATCATGACGCACAATTCTAAAGATCCTAAACGTAGATTAGATTATATCTTGATAAACACAAATATGTTTAAAGAATATATTCAAAAATCTGCAAGTGTACCTCAATTATACAATGCACATAAAATGAGTATTATTAGTGATCATTTACCTGTTGTAGCAAAATTTAACATTAATTAGAAAAAATATCAATGAAAAAAATTATAATAATAGTATTTGTTGCTTTTACAGTATATTCATGTAAAACAACCTTTAAATCAACTGAAAACAATACAGCTTCAAAGCAATCTACAAACGATAAAACTGCAGATTTTACACTCGCTTTTGGATCTTGTAACAAACCGAATCAAAAGAATTTATTATGGGATGATGTTGCAGCTGTAAACCCAGATGTATGGCTTTGGGGAGGAGATATTATTTATGCAGATACAGAAGATATGGCTAAAATGGAAGCAGATTATAATCTTCAAAAAAAGCAAAAAGGTTATGATGCTCTTTTAAAACAAACAAAAATTTTAGGAGTTTGGGATGATCATGATTTTGGTGCAAATGATGCGGGTGTAGAATATCCGAAAAAAGAAAAAAGTCAGGAGTTATTGTTAGATTTCTTAGGAGTTGATAAAAACTCTGCTAGAAGAAATAGAGAAGGCGTTTATCATTCTGAAGTTATAAAAACGGCTAAAGGTTCGGTGAAAATTATGTTGTTAGATACTCGTTATTTTAGAACAGATATCAGTAAAAAAAGTGTAAACGGAGATCAAGAGAATCGTACGATTCTTGGGGAAAAACAATGGGCTTGGTTAGAAAATGAATTAGTTAATTCTAACGCACAGTTTAATATCATTTTAAGTAGTATACAAGTAATAGCAGAAAAGCATCCGTATGAAAAATGGGCAAATTTTCCGTTAGAACGTAAAAAAATGTTAGATTTAATTGTGTCTTCAAAAGCTAATAATGTAATTCTATTATCTGGAGATCGTCATATATCAGAGTTTTCTAAAGAAGAAGTAAGTGGTTTAGCATATCCGTTAATTGATTTTACTTCTAGTGGAATGACGCATGCAAGTAAGAATTTTACAAAAGAATACAATCCGGCAAGAATTGGTAAGGTTGTGTCGTCAATAAGTTTCGGAGTGTTAAAAATTAATTTTGACAAAAATAGTGTAGAAATGGAAATGCGAGGAGATGATGATACTTTGCAGCAAAAAATAGAGCAAGTTTATCCTTTAAAATAATTAAAAACGTTTACTCTAAATATTATTTAATTTCAGTATTTAAAAGACAAGCTGTTTTTCTTTTTGAAGTGTTGTAGCAACAGTTTGACGGGTGACTCCAATAAGGTCACCCATGTCTTTTTTAGAAAGTAGATTACTCAATAAAAAACGTTGTCCTTTTGTATTTGTAACTTCGATATTGTAATATTCTTGCAAAGACTTTACTTTATCTTCAATATTTTTTTCTTTAATCGTCTTTAATTTCACCTCTGCAGAACACCATCTTTTTACAATGTAAGAAATAAACCAATTTGTAACAGCGGGTTCTGTTGTGGTTAAGTTTTTAAAAAAATCTAAGTCATATAATCTTATTTTGCAATCGATTAAAGCTTTTGCGTATTCATTAAAAATACCATTTAGATATTTTAAATTACCAAAAAACTCATTATGAGGTAAAACTTCATATACAAAACTATCACCGTCATCAGAATAGCCACCTAATTTTACTGAACCTGTTATTATTTCGTAAATAAAATTGTCTTTGTTTGGTGGTAAATAGATGTAATCGTTCTTTTTTACATCAATCTCAAATATTAATTGATCATTAATTGGTTTGTTTAAACTTTGTAAATAGGGTAAAAGCTTAAAATCTTCAAAACCTTTATTAATCGGTCTAATATCGTTCATTATGTTGTTTAATTGATTTAGCAGATAAATGTAAATTTTTACGCATGCTCTAATGTTAAGCAATTATTATTTAACATCATTTTATAAAAAAAAAAGCCAATCCAATTAAGGATTGACTTTTAATTAACTAACTATTATCAAATTCAAATTTCACTATTTATTAACTATGCTAATTCTTCTTCGACCATTAAAATATTAATAGCTGATTGAATTTTTTGCTGTTGTTGTTCTAACATTTTTCTTGTTGATGGTGCAAAAGCATCTTCCTTTAAAATCTCTTTATACTCTTCTAAACTTGCTTTTTCACCTCTTAAAGCTTCCTCTAAAATTGCCTCTTCATCATTTGTACTAAATAAAGACTTTAAAGACATCCAGTTTCTGTGCATTGCACCTTTAAAAGATCCGTCATCTTCCGGAATTTGGCCGTAAGACAATATTTCTGTTCTTAATTCTTTAGCAAATTGGCTTCTTTCTGAAGCTCTATTTTTAAAGAAAATTTTTAAATTAGAACTTTCTACGTTTTCTGCAGAGTTTAAATATCCTTTCTCTGCATCGTAATTTTTCTCTAGTAATTCGTTTAACTTATTCGAAATTTTTTCTGTGTACTTCATTGTGTCATTTTCATTTTAATTTCAATATCGTTTTTTATAGATGTGTATTGTTTCGCATCTGCAACTCAAAGATACAAGCTAAATTAGAAGATAAAAGATGTTTAACAAGGTTTGTGATTTCTTAACTATTTTTAACGGTCTTAATGTTAAAATAGTGGGTTAAGCTTTAACATTTTTATCAAAATCATTGTGAGCCAATATAATAGTTGATTAATAGAAAAAAAGTTGTATTTTTGCGCCCACTTACCACGAGATGGTAAGATTATTAATAATCAAGGTCGAGAACCTTAAAAAATTAACAAATTATGTCTGTAAAAATCAGATTACAAAGACACGGTAAAAAAGGGAAACCATTCTATTGGATCGTTGCCGCTGATGCTCGTGCAAAAAGAGATGGTAAATACTTAGAAAAAATTGGTACTTACAATCCTAACGTAAACCCTGCAGAAATCAACTTAAACGTAGATAAAGCTGTACAATGGTTACAAAATGGTGCACAACCAACACAAACTGCAAAAAACATTTTATCTTACAAAGGTGCAATGTTAAAAAATCATTTAGCTGGTGGTGTTAGAAAAGGTGCTTTAACTCAAGAGCAAGCAGATGCAAAATTTGCAGCTTGGTTAGAGGCAAAGTCTACAAAAATAGCTGATAAAGAAGCAGGTTTATCTAAAGCTCAATCTGATGCAAAAGCAGCAGCTTTAGCAGCAGAAAAAGCAGTTAACGAAGCAAGAATTGAAGCAGCTAAACCAGTTGTAGAAGAGGTTGCTGAAGAAGTAGCTACAGAAGAAGCAGCTCCAGAAACTATTGATGAAGCAGCAGAAAAAGCAGCAGAATAAATTATAAAGTTATACGAATATGCGTAAAGAAGATTGTTTTTATTTGGGCAGAATCGTAACAAAATATAGTTTTAAGGGTGAAGTTGTTATCAAGTTAGATACAGACGAACCCGAGTTGTACAAAAATATGGAATCAGTTTATGTCGAATTTGGCACAAACCTGGTTCCATTTTTTATTGATAAAAGCTCGCTACATAAAGGTAATCAACTACGTGTGCAGTTTGAAGATGTTTACTCTGAAGAAGAGGCAGATTCAATTTTAAAATGTGGTGTTTATTTACCCACAACAATGTTACCAAAACTAACCGGAGATAAGTTTTATTACCACGAAGTAATAGGTTTTAAAGTGGTTGATGCTAATTTTGGCGAAGTCGGTACAATTGTTCATATAAATGACAAAGCTGCTCAACCATTATTTGAAATCGATAGAGATGGTAACGAGGTGTTTATACCAATGGTAGACGATTTTATTAAAAAAGTTGATAGAGAAAATAAAACTATAGAAGTAGAAACTCCTAACGGACTTATAGAGCTTTATCTATAAAAAGAGAGGTGCTAGAGCGGTCGAATAGGCTACCCTGGAAAGGTAGTGTGCTGGTAACGGTACCAAGGGTTCGAATCCCTTTCTCTCTGCTAAAAAAATATATATTTAAAATTTAATTATTTAAAAAGTTCTGTGTAATTAAACACAGAATTTTTAGTTTAAAAAACTAATATTTTGTCAAAACCATTTAGATTTAAAGAGTTTACGGTGCATCAAGATAAAACTGCCATGAAAATTGGTACAGACGGTGTTTTATTAGGAGCTTGGTGTTCTTTAGGTGAGTATCCAGATACTGTTTTAGATGTTGGTTCTGGTACAGGTGTTATTTCTTTAATGATAGCACAACGTTGTGATGCAATGACTATTGATGCTGTAGAAATTGATGAAGGTGCTTACGAACAAAGTGTAGATAATTTTGAAAAATCTGATTGGGCAGACCGTTTGTATTGTTACAATGCAACTTTTAAAGAATTTGCAGACGAAATAGAGGAGGAGGAAGAAGAGTATGATGTTATAGTTTCTAACCCGCCATTTTATACAGATAATTTCGAAACCGACGACAATGCCAGAAATCAAGCTAGATTTACATCGGCTTTATCATTTGAAGATTTAATAAGTAATACAGCAAAAATTTTATCTAAATCGGGTGTTTTTTCTGTAATTATTCCTTTTAAAGAAGAAACAAGTTTTATTGATTTAGCAAAAAAAAATCATTTATTTCCTACTAGAATTTGCCGAGTTAAAGGCACAGAAACATCAGAAATTAAAAGAAGTTTATTAGAGTTTTCTTTTATTGAAAAAGAATTTTCGTTAGAAAATTTAACAATAGAAATCTCTCGACATGAATATACAGAAGCTTATAAAAATCTTACAAAAGATTTTTATTTAAATATGTAAATTTATATGTTAGCCAATAACGTTATTTGGATTATAACCTAAATAAGGCACTTCTTTTTCTTTAAATTTTATTCCGTAATTTTCTAATTCTTTTAAAATTGGCTCGTACACTTCTTTAGAAATAGGTAGTTGTACTCCCGGAGTTTTAATTTCGCCTTTTAAAATCTTTAAAGCAGCAATTGCAACCGGTAAACCAACGGTTTTTGCCATAGCAGTATATTTTTGATTTTCGCCAATAACAACCAAGCTACTTTCTATTTGTTTTTTTTCTCCGTTTAATTCGTAACCAAATAAATGTTGCATAACAATCATGTCTTTATCATCTTCTTGCAATGTCCAAGAATCTTCTAAAATTTTTTGCAGCATTTGTGCAGGGGTTGCGTTTTTTAAACCAATAATTTTCTTAGGATTAAAAAGATCAAGCTCAACTAATTTTTGCCACATTATATCATCTTGATCAATTTTTAAATAAGAACGTAGTTTTAGTTCAACAGAATCTGAAGGTGAATAGGCTAAAAATAGATTTACAAAATCTCTGTAGCTCATTTTATCAGAATTTTCTATGATGTATGTATCATCTGTCATACCCAATTGCACAAAAATATTCCATGCTCTAGAAAAACCAACTTTTCTAATGGTGCCTCTGTACATTGTTGGTATGTTTTCTAAACCGTAAACATTTCTATATTTTAAAGAATCTCTGTTAGCATAGGCTTCAAAATTTCCGCTTCCATTAATTTTTAAAAACTCTGTACGTCTAAATAATTTATGATAAGGTATGTATTTGTAAGTTCCTTCTTGTATAAACATTGCGGCACCGCCTTGTCCTGCTAAAACTACATTTCTCGGATTCCAAGTAAATTTGTAATTCCATAAGTTAGTGTCGCTTTCTGGTGCTACTAATCCGCCTGTAAAAGATTCAAATAAAAGTAATTTGGCATTTTTTTCTCTTAATTTATCAAGAACTTGCATTGCACTCATGTGATCAATTCCTGGGTCTACACCAATTTCATTCATAAATACCAAACCATTTTCTTTTGCTTTAGAATCTAAGGCTTTCATTTCTTCGGATATATAAGAAGCGGTTACCAAATGTTTTTTTAATTTGATACAATCTTTTGCTACTTCAATATGAAATCTTGCAGGTAACATAGAAATTACAATATTTGCATTTTCAATACACTTTAAGCGATTTTCTTGATCAAAAACATCCAATTGAATAGCTTTTGCATTCTTTTGTTTTCCAATTAATTTTTTTGCATTATCAACAGATACATCACCTATTGTAATGTAGATATTTTCTTGTTCAGATTTGTCTAAAAGATATTTTATAAGAGAAGAACTAGATTTACCTGCGCCAATAATTAGAATGTTTTTCATGGAATAAGATGTATTTTTGTATGTAATACGAATATACATTAATTGTTTAAAATTAAACAAAAACCATTAAAAATGTTTAAAAATTTAATTATTACTAGTGTGCTTGGTGCTTTGGCTATTGTTTTAGGTGCTTTCGGCGCGCATGCATTAAAAGAAAGTTTATCTGCAACAGAGTTGCTTAGTTTCGAAACAGCGGTTAGATATCAAATGTATCATGTAATAGTTTTACTTTTTGTAAATACTTATAACGGATTTACAATTTCTCAAAAAAATAAGATAAGTTTATTTTTCTTTTTAGGAATTTTATTCTTTTCAGGTTCTATTTATGCAATAAATTTAACTTCAATTACGGCAAAATCTATTTGGTTTGTAACACCATTGGGTGGTTTGTTTTTTATAATTGGTTGGATTTTAATGATTACACTATTCGTAAAAAAAATATCAAATAAATAATATATTCATAAAAAAGAGGTAAATAACTTTTCTGTAAAAAAATATTGTTTAATTTTGTCGTGTAATAATAGAAACACAACTAAAATTATAGAAATGATAAATCTAAATACGAAATCGATTTCGTTAGAAAATTTAGGAATCAGAAATGCAACTGTTCGTTACCAATTAACTTCGGATGAACTGCATGCAGAAACTTTAGAAAAAGAACAAGGTGTAGAATCTTCTTTAGGCGCAATTGCGGTTAATACCGGAGAGTTTACAGGAAGATCACCAAAAGATAGGTTTATCGTAAAAGATGATATTACCAAAGACCAAGTTTGGTGGAGTGATATTAACTTACCATTTGACGCTGATAAATTTGATGCACTTTATAACAAAGTAACCGATTACCTTTCGGATAAAGAATTATTTGTAAGAGATTCTTATGCTTGTGCAGACGAAGATTATAAATTAAATATTCGCGTTGTAAACGAATATCCTTGGAGTAATATGTTTGCTCATAATATGTTTTTAAGACCTACAGAAGAAGAACTTAAAACATTTGATGCAGAATGGACAGTTGTTAATGCACCTGGTTTTATGGCAGATGCAGCGGTAGATGGTACACGTCAGCATAACTTTGCAATTTTAAACTTTACAAGAAAAATTGCTTTAATTGGTGGTACAGGATATACTGGTGAAATTAAAAAAGGAATTTTTTCTGCTTTGAATTTTATCTTACCAGTTTATAAAAACACTTTACCAATGCATTGTTCTGCAAACGTTGGTAAAGATGGTGATACGGCTATTTTCTTCGGATTATCTGGTACAGGTAAAACAACACTTTCTACAGATCCAGATAGAAGTTTAATTGGTGATGATGAGCACGGTTGGACTGCAGAAAACTCTGTTTTTAACTTTGAAGGAGGTTGTTATGCCAAAGTAATAAACCTTTCTAAAGAGCAAGAACCAGAAATTTTTGGAGCCATTAAAAAAGGAGCAATCTTAGAAAATGTTATTATGGACGATAAAGGTGAAATAGACTTTGCAGACATATCAATAACACAAAATACTAGAGTTAGTTATCCAATTTATCATATAGAAAATATTAAAAAACCATCAATTGGTAAAAATCCTAAAAATATTTTCTTTTTAACGGCAGATGCTTTTGGTGTGTTGCCTCCAATATCTAAATTAACACCTAACCAAGCTGCATATCACTTTATATCTGGTTATACAGCTAAAGTTGCAGGTACAGAAGCAGGTGTAACAGAACCAACACCAAGTTTTTCTGCGTGTTTTGGTGCGCCTTTTATGCCTTTACATCCAACTAAATATGCAGAAATGCTTAGTAAGAAGATGAAAGATGCAGGTGTAAACGTGTGGTTAATTAATACAGGTTGGTCTGGTGGACAATATGGTGTTGGTAGAAGAATGCCATTAAAATATACAAGAGCAATGATTTCTGCTGTTTTAAACGGCGATTTAGGAAGTTACACATACGAAGATTATCATATTCACTCTGTTTTTGGTGTGGCGCAACCTAGAAGTTGTCCTGGTGTACCAACGGAATTATTAAGTCCGAGAGCTACATGGAACAATGATGAAGCCTACTATAAAACAGCTTTTAAATTATCTAATGCATTTAGACACAACTTTAAACAATTTGAAGATGTAGCTAGTGAAGACATCCGAAGAGGAGGACCACAGCGTTATGCTTTTTAGATAAAAAAAACATATTTTTTTAATAAAAACACCTCTTTTTGAGGTGTTTTTTGCGTTTTTAAGCATATTTTTAATTAAAAATTGGTTTGAGTCAAGATTTGAAGTTATAGAGTTAATGTAAACTACTCTTTCAAATTATCTTTGCGGTGTACTTATAATGGTACAGAAATTGCAATAATTAGAACAACAGAGAAAGTTAACCATAAAAAAAATAAATATGAGCAATAGTAGCAACACAGTAGTAGGTTTATTAGCAGGTACAGTAATAGGGGCAACCTTAGGTATTTTATTTGCACCAGATAAAGGAGAAAAAACAAGAAAGAGAATTTCTGAAGAAGCGATTGCAGCAAAAGACAAAATGACAGAAAGAGCTTCCGAATTGCAAAGTCAAGTTTCTTCTACTGTTTCAGACAAAAAAGAAACTTTAGATACGCAATTAGAAAATGTAGTTTCTAACGTTAGTCATAAAGCAGAAGATGTAATTACTACTTTAGAGAAAAAGCTGAAAGAGTTAAAAGAGAAAAATAAAAAATTACAAAAATCTGTCTAAATAGATGAGCATTTTTAAAAGTTTTAGTAATTCTGCAGACAAAGGTACAGATGCTGGTAAAGAGTTTGTTTCAAAATCTTACGAGCATGCAAAATTAAAAGCGTTTCAAATATCTGCCTTAACTATAGGTATGATTGCTAAAATACTTTTAATAGGAGGTTTGGCTTTTATTGGCTTTGTTTTCTTATCAATATCGGCAGCAATAGCATTAGGAGAACTTTTTAACAGTAGTGCTTTAGGGTATTTAGCTGTAGCAGGAATTATAATTGTCGTTGCATTGCTTTGTTATCTTTTTAGAAAAACTTTAGATAAAAAAGTTATTAGTAAAATGTCTGATGTATTTTTTAATTAAATATAAAAGTTATGAAAAACTATACTAGTTTCGAAGAAATTGATAGAGACTTAAAGCAATTAGCTTTAGAAAGAGACATCGCATTAGAAGAACTAAAAGTTGTGAAAAATGATTTTGAAGAAAGCTTAAAGCCATTAAATATTTTAAGTAGTTCTCTAAAGTTTTTAAGTAAATACAGTGCTTTAGTGTTTATAAAAAAGATTTTTAAATAAAATATAACAGCAAAGTTATTCGATTGTTTTTATAATATTCGAATAAGTGGTTGGTTGATTGATGAACCTCAGCGTGAATGCGCTGAGGTTTTTTTATTGCTCTAATACTGCGGTTAATTTTTTCTTAAACTGATTAGGAGTAATATCATATTTTTCTCTAAATATTTTAGAAAAATAACTTCTGCTACTAAAACCGATTGAATATACTATTTGAGAAATATTTAAATCTGTAGTTCTAATTAAATCTCTAGCAGATTCTAATCGAACATGTCTTATATATTCTGTAACTGTTCTATTGTATAAAAATTTAAAACCATCTTGTAATTTCGATTGCGTTAAACCAGATTTTAAAGATAAATCTTCTAAAGAATAATCTTTTTCTGGTCTTTTTAAAATAAGTACACTTAATTTTCTAATAATTTTTAATTCGCTTTTATCTAAAGAAGTTGGTAGTGGTACACCAGCTAAAAGTCTATTATGTTGTTGTATGTGTAAAGACAATATTTCGTACACTACAGCTTCAATTTTAAGAATTCTAAGCATCCCTTTGCCTTTTACTTTTTTGAGCTTCTTAATTAAATCGGCCATTTTTAAATTAAGCGTACCATAATTAGAAAAACGATTTTCATGATCTGTATCAACAAAAACTTCATATAATTTTTTGTTTAGGCTAGAAACGTTAGAGGTTCTCTTTTGTAAAAATTGTTTTCTTACAATTTCTATTAAATTTAGATTTAAGTGTTCGTTTTTGATGAAATGTAGGTAATTATAACCGCCTGATTTATTTGTGAAAATTAAAGATTGAAATTGTTCTACCTTTTTTTCTGTATTGTCTACACCAAATCGATGTTTAAAAGAACCAACTGAAGGATATAAAAATCGGATAGGATTAAACTCTGGTTGCGCTAAGATTTTAAAAACAAACTCTTTTCGAAGTGTAATGTCAAAATCTAGTAGATTCACGCCCCAATCAAAAGGTACAAATCGTAAAGTGCCTATAGCATTTTCATTGTCTATGGTTAGAATACTTTCGTTCCAATTATTTATAATAGAACCGCCAATTTTTTGCTGTATTTGTTCAAGTAAATCTTTCTGACTGTTCGCAATTATATCAATTGTTATCATAATTAAATACTTGAAGTTACTGTAAATGTTCTACTTATAAAGATAACTTAAAATTATTTAGAAAAATCATATCGATTAATACTTTTAGGAAAAGAGCTAAAAAATTTTCGATTTCGGCTGTAAATTTGAACAAATAAAAAAAATATATCATGAACATTTACGAGGAAATAAGAATAGACCACGACAAGCAAAGAGAACTTTTAGACAAATTAGTTGATACTTCTGGAGACACAAGCTTAAGAGATCAATTATTTAAAGAATTAAAAGAAGAGTTAGAAGTGCATGCAAACGCAGAAGAACGTCATTTTTACAAGCCTTTAATTACTAATGATATGATGCAGGAAAAAGCAAGACACGGTATTGCAGAACATCATGAAATAGATGAGTTGATAGAAAAATTAGAAGAAACCGACTACGATTCTTCTGCATGGTTAAAAACAGCAAAAGATTTAAAAGAAAAAGTAGAGCATCATCTAGAAGATGAAGAACATCAGTTTTTTCAATTATCAGGTAAAGTTTTTTCAGAAAAAGAAAAAACTACTTTGGCAACTAGCTATAGAAAGTACATGAAAGAGAACATAGCTGTATAAATATCAAAAAAAACTCTAAAAATTTATAGAGTTAATTATAAAAGTATTTGCACTAATAGTTCTTTTAGATAAGAGCTAATTTTGAAATATCAAATAGATGTAAAGCGTTTGGCATCTTAAAACGAAACGAGCGTTCATTAAAAAAAATAGAAAAATGAATACTTACACACAAGAAGTTGGACAGAAATTAAATGCTCTTTTAGAGAAAACATACGATGCAGAAAAAGGATTTAAAAAAGCTGCAGAAAATATAGAGAACAATTCTCTTAAAATATACTTTAATAGAAAGGCAGAAGAAAGATATACTTTTGGGCACGAATTAAAAAAAGAAATCAAATCTTTTAACCAAGATGTAGATAAAGGTGGTAGTTTAACAGGAACAGCTCACAGAGCTTGGATGGACGTTAAATCTTTATTTTCTTTAGATGACGAAGAGTCTATGTTAGAAGAAGCAATACGAGGAGAGAAAGCTTCTATTGAAGAATATAATGATGTTTTAAAAGAAACAAGTTTACCAAGTAGTACTAAAGATGTGTTAGAATCGCAAAAAGCTACTATAGAAACAGGTCTTTACAATATTAAATCTTTAGAAGAAATATCATAAGATTTAAACTTTAGTTAGAACTCTAAAAAGATGCTGCAAAGCATTTTTTTTTTTTGTTAGAGTTACTTCTTGTGTTCTGTTAGAGTTAATAATCAATCTATTAGAGTTAAGTAAAGCACTATAAACCAAGTAAATTTGTAGTGTAAGAAATAGGAATATCTATTTATATATTAACCATTAAAACTTTAAAATTATGTTACGTTGGACAATCACATTTGTAGTAATTGCATTAATTGCTGCTGTATTAGGATTTGGAGGAATTGCAGGAGCTTCTGCAGGAATTGCTAAAATATTATTTTTTGTATTTTTAGTATTATTTGTGCTTTCTTTAATTAGAGGCGGATTAAAAAGATAAAACTAAAACTTTATATATAAATAAACTGTTTAATTAAATTTAAACAGTTTTTTTTATGCAATAAAATGATGTTTTTTTGCATGTTCTATAGCTTCTTTAGAAGAATCAACAATAAAAAATTCGGTGTCATTATAATTCTCTATCAATAACTTAATGCGTTCCATTTTTTTACTGTGTAGCACACTTCTTAAATAAATAGCTTTTATTTTATTGGGATAATTTTTAGTAATTTCCATATAAATATCAGCATCATGTTCACCCGCATCTCCTATTAAGATAAATTTTAAATCGTTATAAGTGTTAAGAATATTTCTAATTTCGTTTTGTTTTTGTGGTTTTTCTTCAATAGTTTTTTTCTTAAAAAGACTACCCGCAGTTCTTAGCAAAACAGCTCCTTCCGTAAAATTATTTTTTTCAAGAAAAAAGTCTAAATATCGATATAAATTCCAAGGACTATGACTAACATAAAACAAAGGGTTTGCGTTTTTGCCAGATTTACCAAGATGTAACAAGTTGTAAAATTCTGCAGCACCAACAAGCGCTTTCCTTTTTAAAGGCGAAACAAAAAATGTATTTATAAGTACACGCCATTTCATTCTAGAAATAACGCCTGTATGTAAAATGGTGTCGTCTATATCGCTTATAATTCCGTAGTCTACTGTCAATTTAGGTATCAACATTTTACCTAAAAATCTATTGTTTTTGGTAATTTTTCTGTTGATATTAGTATCGGTAAACGAAATTTCAAAGTTTAACCACCCTTCGGTATCAGTTAAACTAGTTAAATTATTTAAGGTCTCAGAAACTTCAAAATAACCTTTATTATCTGTTTTAGTTTCAATTTTATGGTTATTTGGTAATTGAATTGTTAAGGCTGTATTTCGAACTTCATCACTTTCAAAGCGTTTCCAGGTATTTACAAACAAACTAAAAATATTGTTTTTTTCTAGGTTGATATTTTCATCTTGTAAAGCTCTACCTCTAACATAAAAATGTGTATCGCTACCATAACTATTAAAAACAATTATTTGTAAAGGATCTTTACTGAAAAGTGACATGTATTATTAGGGTTTATAAATTAATTAGGTTCAAACAAAAATACTAATTGTATAGAGGAAGTAATGAATTTTCTTACTATTATTTGAGTTAAGAAGATTTTTTTTTGAGCTAATAAGAACTGTTAAATACCTTTAGTTTTGGCATGTGCTTTTATAAAGAGCATATTAAGTTTAACCAAAATTTTAAATATTATGAAAAAAATTATTATGACAATAATGGCAGCAACTGTATTGTATAGCTGTGATGTAGATCAAACGAAAAAAACTAAATTACCAGATGTAGATATTGATGTAGATACAGAAGCAGGACAATTACCATCTTTTGATGTAGATTGGGCAGATGTAAACGTAGGTACAACTACTAAAACTGTAAAAGTGCCTAAAGTAGTGGTGGTAATGGAAGAAACAGAGGTAGAAGTGCCTTATGTAGACGTAGATATGCCAAATGATGATGATACGTTAGAAAAGGAAGAGCAAACTTTAATGGTAGAAGTAGAAGTTACAGATAAAGAGCACAAGATTGACATTAAAGAGATTAGAGCCATGAACAATAATTTAGTTGTTATTTCTATGTTAGAAGAAATGGATCAATCTATAAATGATAAAAAGATGAGAATCTCAGATCAGATTACATTAAACGCGCCAGATTTAAATGTAAAATATTATATTGTTGGTGAAAAACCAGATAGAATTTTTAATACAAGATATAAGTATTTTAAAACAATAGAAGACTTAAACCAAAAAATTGGTGATGATTACAAAGTAATTTATAAGAAATAATTTATCTTATTATTGATAAAAAAAGCTGCAGTTAATGCAGCTTTTTTTATGCTCTTATTTTTAAAGTATTTTATTTCAAGTTATAACTTTTGTTTACAGTTTCAGTTTTAGAAACTTTTGCAAGTTTATTGTCTTTTTGCTTTATTATTATTTCTTTTTTAACCTCTTTACCTTGAACTTTATTTTCAGTATGTCCACCTAAAATAGGAGCTATAACCAAACCAATTAAACAAGTTAATTTAATTAAAATATTCATTGACGGACCAGAAGTATCTTTAAAAGGATCTCCAACAGTATCACCGGTAACAGCTGCTTTGTGTGCATCAGAACCTTTATACGTCATTTCTCCATCAATTTCTACACCAGCTTCAAAAGATTTTTTTGCATTATCCCAAGCTCCACCAGCATTATTTTGAAAAATTGCCCATAAAACTCCAGAAACTGTTACACCTGCCATATAACCACCTAACATTTCTGCGATAGCTAATTTATCCATACCAAAAGCCAAAGGAAGAAATGCTATTACTAAAGGGAAACCAATAGTTAATAATCCTGGTAACATCATTTCTTTTAAAGACGCTTGTGTAGATATTGCTACACATTTATCATATTCTGGTTTTCCTGTGCCTTCCATAATACCTGCAATATCTCTAAATTGTCTACGAACCTCTTGTACCATTTCCATAGCAGCTTTACCTACGGCATTCATTGCCAAAGCAGAAAAAACAACTGGTACCATACCGCCAACAAATAACATTGCTAAAACCGGAGCTTTGAAAATGTTAATTCCGTCTATTCCTGTAAATGTTACATACGCAGCAAAAAGCGCTAAAGAAGTTAAAGCGGCAGAAGCAATCGCAAAACCTTTTCCTGTTGCAGCTGTTGTATTACCTACAGAATCTAAAATATCTGTACGCTCTCTTACAATTGGTTCTTGCTCGCTCATTTCTGCAATACCACCTGCATTATCAGAAATTGGCCCGAATGCATCAATAGCTAATTGCATAGCTGTAGTTGCCATCATTGCAGAAGCAGCTAATGCGACTCCATAAAAACCAGCAAAAGCATAAGAAGCCCAAATTGCACCAGCAAATAATAATACTGAAGGAAAAGTTGAAATCATACCTGTTGCTAAACCTGCAATAATATTTGTACCTGCACCTGTAGAAGATTGTTGCACAATTTTAAGAATAGGAGATTTTCCTAGACCGGTATAATATTCGGTTACAGATGAGATTACTGCACCTACAATTAAACCTACTAAAGTTGCGTAAAACACTCTCATAGAAGAAATTTCTTGTAGACCTTCACCAAAAAACTCCATAGTCATAGTTTCTGGTAGCATCCAAGTAACTAAACCAAAACAAGAAAGACCAACTAAAATAATAGAAGTCCAATTTCCTTTATTTAAAGCTCCCATAACTTGAGATTCTTTAGCGTTGTTATCACTAATTTTTACCAACATTGTACCGATAATAGAAATTATAATTCCAGCACCTGCAATTGCCATTGGTAATAAAATAGGGCCAATTCCTCCAAAAGCGTCGTTTATACTTCCGCCCATATCTTTAATAACATAATTACCTAAAACCATTGCTGCCAATACGGTAGCAACGTAAGAACCAAATAAATCGGCTCCCATACCTGCAACATCACCAACATTATCACCAACATTATCTGCAATAGTTGCTGGGTTTCTAGGATCATCTTCGGGTATTCCTGCTTCTACTTTACCTACTAAATCTGCACCAACATCTGCAGCTTTTGTGTAGATTCCGCCACCAACTCTAGCAAAAAGAGCAATCGATTCTGCACCTAAAGAAAAACCAGCTAAAGTTTCTAGAACAATTGTCATATCGGTGGTAGAAGTCCAGACTCCGCCCATAAATTTTTGATAAAAAACAATAAAGAAAGCAGTTAAGCCTAATACAGCCAAACCTGCAACACCAAGTCCCATAACAGTACCACCGCCAAAAGAAATTTTTAATGCATTTGGTAAACTTGTTCTGGCTGCTTGTGTAGTTCTAACATTTGTTTTTGTAGCTATTTTCATACCGATATTACCTGCAAAAGCAGAAAAAACAGCACCAAATATAAAAGCAACAACAATTAAGATGTGAGTGGTTGGTACAATAAAAGAAACTGCTGCTAGTGCAATACTAACAATAACTACAAAAATTGCTAATAGCTTATATTCTGCGCTTAGAAAAGCAAGCGCACCTTCATAAATGTAATCAGAAATTTCTTTCATTTTACCGTCTCCTGCATCTTGTTTCATTACCCAAGTTTGTTTAATCCACATGTAGATTAAACCTAATACTGCCATTGCAATCGGCATCCAAATCATTAGTGATTCCATATATTAAATTTATTTGATTAGTTAAAAAATGATTGTAAATGTAATAAATTCAATTTAAAGTGTATAAAAAAATAAATTTCACATAAAATAGGCTTAAAATAAAGGATTATGTAATTTTTTTGATAGTTATTCTGAATAATTGATTTGTGGTAATATGATAAAAATATGACTTGGAATAAAGTTTGAAACAAAAAAAAACTCTTTAAAATTATTTAAAGAGTTTTAAAATACTTATAACATGTATTTAGATTTTAAATTGATCTACTTTTTTGTAGTCGCTTTCTTCATATCTTTTTACAGATTCAGAGAATATTTGGTAAGCCTCTTTAGCATCTCCCCATCCACCAACATCTACTTTTTTCTTTTCTAAATCTTTATAAACTTTAAAGAAATGTTCTATTTCTTTTAATCTATGAGGATTTAAGTCAGAAATATCACTTTTATTGTTCCAGATAGGATCTGAAATTGGCACACAAATAATTTTTTCATCTGGTCCTTTTTCGTCAGTCATATGAAATACACCAATTGGTTTTACTTCGATAACACACATAGGAAAAGTTGGCTCGTGACCTAATACTAATACATCTAACGGATCATCATCTAAAGCTAAAGTTTCTGGTACAAAACCATAATCTGCAGGGTACATCATAGAAGAAAATAACATTCTATCAAAACGAATCTTATTTAAATCAAAATCATACTCATATTTATTTCTACTTCCTTTAGGTATCTCTATTAAAACATCAAAAGTCTTCTTATCTTCTGAACTCATAAATTTCTTATTTATCTTTTAAACTTATTGCAAAAGTAGTAAATCTTATAAGTTTTTCAATATATTTTATAGTGTATTTGCGCAATGGTTTTCGAACTTATCTAGAATTTAAAAATCCTTTTTTCAAACTAAGAAAAAAGGATTTTTAAAATTTATGTAAAATTATGTATTAAATATACATTACTTCTTTTACTGCTTTTATAACATCTTGTGCATTCGGAATCCATTTTTCGAATAAAACCGGAGAGTAAGGTGCTGGTGCATCTGCAGTAGTTATTCTTTTGATTGGAGCATCTAAATAATCGAATGCTTCGTTTTGAATTCTATATGTAATTTCTGACGCTACACTTGCAAATGGCCACGCTTCTTCTAACACTACCAATCTATTTGTTTTCTTTACAGAAGTTAAAATAGCTGCGTGATCCATTGGGCGCACAGTTCTTAAATCTATAATTTCAACAGAAATATTGTCTTTTGCTAATTCGTCTGCAGCTTTGTAAGCTTCTTTAATAATTTTACCAAAAGAAACAATAGTTACATCTGTACCTTCTCTTTTAATGTCCGCAACACCAATAGGTATAATGTACTCTCCTTCCGGAATTTCCATCTTATCACCATACATTTGTTCAGACTCCATAAAAATTACCGGATCATCATCTCTAATAGCTGCTTTTAATAATCCTTTAGCGTCGTATGGGTTAGATGGTACAATAACTTTTAAACCAGGTGTGTTTGCAAACCAGTTTTCAAATGCTTGAGAGTGTGTTGCTCCTAATTGACCTGCAGATGCAGTTGGTCCTCTAAAAACAATAGGACAATTGAATTGCCCACCAGACATTTGTCTAATTTTTGCTGCGTTGTTAATAATTTGATCAATACCAACTAAAGAGAAGTTAAAAGTCATGTATTCTACAATAGGTCTATTGCCATTCATAGCAGAACCAATTGCAATACCTGCAAAACCAAGTTCTGCAATAGGAGTATCTATAACTCTTTTTGCACCAAACTCGTCTAACATTCCTTTACTAGCTTTATAAGCTCCATTATATTCTGCAACTTCTTCACCCATTAAGTAAATGCTTTCATCTCTGCGCATTTCTTCGCTCATGGCTTCACAAATTGCCTCTCTAAATTGAACTGTCTTCATTGAATCTAAATTATTGTTTGTTTTTTGATAAGCAAAAGTAAGGAATTTATGAGTAAATAAAATGTACTTTTATATCAAAAATAGAAGAATTTTATATTTTGAACATGTTTATTGATTTTGTTAGTAAAAAAAAGTTTTTTTTAATTGTATATATAATTATAAATTCACTTTTTGTTTTAAAGTATTCAAATAGAATAGAGGGGTTACCTAGTTTTATTTTTATGCTATTTTATATTGTTTTAATTATTTTTAGTCTATTACTGTATAATAAAGTAAAAGCAATTTTAAACAATGTTAAAAAAATGAATTTTATCTTGTTTGCTTTTTCTTTGTGTTTTTTTTGCTTGTTGATGTTTATTAATTTAAAAGTAGACGGATTAAGCTTAAATACGGATAGATGGTCTGCTTTAGAGGTTTTAATAAAAAGTATTTTAGAAGGAAAATATCCTTATGCTATTTTAGATCATTTGGGCAATACTACCTCTAACTTACCAGGTTTATTTTATGTTGGGTTGCCATTTTATTTGTTAGGAGATGTTGGTTTTTTACAACCATTTACTTTTTTGTTTTTGTCTATATTTATTATACTTTCTAAAATTAAAAATGATGAAAAGGTTTTTATTTTTTTACTATTTACGTTAGCACCTTCATATTTTTGGGAAGTTATTGGTAAAAGCGATTTGATGAGTAATTGTATTTTAGTCCTTCTTTTTATTTCAATTTGGCAGCAAAAATTCAAGAATAATATTTTTAAACAGTCCTATTTAATTGCATTCTTTTCTGCTTTTTTAGTATTAACAAGAGGTATTGTCGCAATACCCTTAACCATATTTATGTTTTCAGAATTTATAAAAGTAAAACCTTATAAGAAGTTGCTTTTTATTTTATGTTTTTTAATGTCATTAATTTTTATTTCATTACCTGTTTTTATAGACTTACCAAGTTTAACATTCATAAAAGAACACAATCCGTTTAATCATCAAACCAGATATGCTCCAAAGATTTTAATCTTAATTTCTCTATTACTTCCATTCGTTTTTTCGTTTAAAGTTAAAAATAGTAGTGATGTGTTTTTGTTTTCAACCTATATTTTATCAGGATTAATGTTTGTTACTTTTATATTAAATGTAATTGAGGAAGGTTTTTATGCAAACATACATGGTAATTTATTTGATATTTCGTATTTGTCTATGATACTTCCATTTATTCTCATGTATTTTTTAGAAAAGGCTAAAAATCTAAACAACAATTTATCTTAAATTGATAAATAAATAAAAAAATACTATGCACGCATAGTATTTTTTAAAAAAAAGCCGTAATTTCGTCAACAAGAAAAGAATATAAAATTATAATTTATGAAAATATTAGTTTGTATTAGTCACGTACCTGATACCACTTCAAAAATTAATTTTACAAATAATGATGCTGAGTTTGATAAAAACGGTGTGCAGTTTGTAATTAATCCTTATGACGAATTTTGTTTAACAAGAGCAATGTGGTTTAAAGAAAAGCAAGGTGCTACAGTAACGGTTGTTAATGTTGGTGGTGCAGAAACAGAACCAACGCTAAGAAAAGCTTTGGCAATTGGTGCAGATGACGCTATTAGAATAAATGCAAAACCAACAGATGGGTTTTTAGTAGCTAAAGAATTAGCAGAAGTTGTAAAAAACGGTGGTTTCGATTTAGTTTTAGCAGGTAAAGAATCTGCAGATTATAATGGTCAAATGGTACCAGGAATGTTAGCATCATTAATAGATTTTAACTTTGTTAACGGTTGTGTAGAGATGGAAGTAGACGGTACAAGCGTAAATGCAAAAAGAGAAATTGATGGTGGTACAGAATCTTTAGCAACAACTTTACCATTAGTAGTTGGTGGACAAAAAGGTATTGTAGAAGAAAAAGACTTGCGTATTCCTAACATGAGAGGAATTATGATGGCACGTAAAAAACCATTACAAGTAGTAGAAGCTACTGGCGCAAATGCATCAACAAATATTCAAACTTACGAAAAACCAGCACCAAAAGGAGCTGTTAAATTAGTAGATGCAGATAATTTAGATGAGTTAATTAACTTATTACACAACGAGGCTAAAGTTATTTAAGTTTCGGTAAAAGTTTTACATTCTAAATTTTATCAAAAAAATAATTAAAAATTCATTTTCTCTAAGCGCTTTAATGCTTTAGAAAATATAAAAATAAAAAATATGTCAGTTTTAGTATTTGCCGATTCAACAGACGGAAAATTTAAGAAAACTGCTTTTGAAGTAGTTTCTTACGGAAAAAAAGTTGCAGAACAGTTAGGTGAAAATGTTGTTGTTTTAACAATAAACGCTGCTGATTCTTCAGAATTACATAAATATGGTGCAGAAAAAGTTTTAGCGGTTTCTAACGATAGTTTAGCAACATTTAATGCAAAACAATATGCAGCAGTAGTACAACAAGCAGCAGCAAAAGAAAGTGCATCTGTTGTAGTTGTAGATTCTAGTATAGATGGTTTGTATTTAGCACCTTTAGTAGCCGTTTCTTTAGAAGCAGGTTATGCATCTAATGTAGTTGCTGCACCATCTAGTACAAGTCCTTTTACAGTAAAAAGAAAGGCATTTTCTAACAAAGCATTTTCTAATACTGTAATTTCTACAGACAAAAAAGTTATTGGTTTAGCAAAAAATTCTTTTGGTATACATGAGAATGCAGTAGAAGGAACTGTAGAGGCTTTTGATGCAGAAGTTGCTGCATCAGGCGTAACATCAGAAAATATAGAAAGAGTAACCGGTAAAGTAACAATTGCAGATGCAGATACTGTAGTTTCTGCTGGTAGAGGTTTAAAAGGACCAGAAAATTGGGGAATGGTAGAAGAGTTAGCAGAAGTTTTAGGCGCTGCAACAGCTTGTTCTAAACCAGTTTCAGATTTAGGTTGGAGACCTCACGGAGAGCATGTTGGGCAAACAGGTAAACCAGTTGCTTCTAATTTATATATTGCAATTGGTATTTCTGGTGCAATACAGCATTTGGCAGGTATAAATGCATCTAAAGTAAAAGTAGTTATTAACACAGATCCAGAAGCACCATTTTTTAAGGCAGCAGATTACGGAGTTGTAGGAGATGCTTTTGAAGTTGTACCTAAATTAATAGAAAAATTAAAAGCGTTTAAAGCTGCTTAAAAATAGTTTGGGCGTGCCCAAATTATGAAGTAATAGCATTTCAAAAACCTATCAGAATTTATTGTTTTGATAGGTTTTTTTAAATTAAACAATTTCTAAAATCATAATTTCGTCAGGCTTTCGCTACTCGCTTTTTGTTTTGTTCCATTTTATTTCACAAAACAAAAGAGCTCAAACAATAGCTCTATCCTTCAGGCAGGCTTTATTATAACTAAAAAAGTAAAGTATAAAAAATAACTGTTTTCACTATCTAATTTTTTAGTAAATTGTGCCCTTAAAAATTAGCCTAAAATAATTTTAAAAAAAGCTAATTTTATTTCCCGCAGAAAGATATATGAGTTTAATAAAACTAACCATAAAAGGAATTTCTTACAGCCAAACACAAACTGGTGCATACGCATTAGTTTTAAGTGAAATGGAAGGAAGTAGAACTTTACCAATAATTATTGGAGCCTTTGAAGCACAATCTATAGCCATAGCTTTAGAAAAAGAAATAAGACCACCTAGACCATTAACACACGATTTGTTTAAAACCTTTTCAGATAGATTTCAAATAGAAATAAAAGAGGTAATTATTCATAAATTAGTAGACGGTGTTTTCTTTTCTAGTTTAATTTGCGAAAAAGACGGAGAACAAGAAGTTATAGATGCAAGAACATCAGATGCAATTGCAATTGCAGTACGTTTTCAAGCACCAATTTATACCTACGAAAACATTTTAGACAAAGCAGGTGTTTATTTAAAAATTGAAGAAGAATTAGGTTTAACAGATGATGCTGAAGATGAAATTACATCAGAAATTGATACAATTTTAGAAGTAGATAAATCAGATTCTTATGCAGAAAAATCTATAACAGAGCTAAATCAAGAGTTAGACAAAGCAGTTGCTAATGAAAATTATGAATTGGCAGCAAAAATTAGAGACGAAATTAGTAAACGGTCTTAACACGAAACTTACCTTATGAAAAATATATTTTTAATTGCCTTTTGTTTTATTTCAATTTCAATTTTTGGGCAAGATTTAGAACAAAATTGGACCTTTAATTCAGTAAAAAAATCAGACGGGACATCTTTACTTCAATCAGAAGAAACAAAAGTTTTTTCTTTATCCGATGGTAAATTTCAACTTCCTGCATACGCATATAAACCAGCTTCTACAGGAACTTACTTAAGACAAAATAATCTTATAATTCTTAATGCTACAACACCAAAAGAAGAATTAAGATATTTTAATATTGTATCTTTTGATAATGCAAGCTTGGTTTTATCTGAAGGAGATGTAACATATACATTAGCATCGCCAGAATATACTAAAATTGTATTAGCAGAAACAGATAACGTAACACCAATTAAAAAGGTAGAAGAAGTAGAAGAAACAAAATCAGTTGTAGAAAATGAAGGTATTATAGAAAGTGGTAGCTTTACTTTTACGAGTTTTTGGCGTGGTGCATTAGGTATGTTTTCTTTAATTGTAATCGCTTTTTTATTTAGTTCTAAAAAGAAAGCTATCGATTGGAAAAAAGTAGGAATTGGTTTAGCGCTACAGTTAATTATTGCAATTGGCGTTTTAAAAGTATCTTTTATTCAGAAAGCATTTGAATTGGTTGGTAAGCTTTTTATTGAAATCTTAGAATATACAAAAGCTGGAAGTAAGTTTTTATTTGATGGTTTAATTGCAGATATGGACACGTTTGGATACATTTTTGCTTTTCAAGTTTTACCTACAATTATATTTTTCTCTGCATTAACTTCACTGTTATTTTATTTAGGAATTATACAATGGATGGTTAAAATCTTAGCAATTGTATTGTCTAAGTTTTTAGGTATTTCTGGTATGGAAAGTTTATCTGTTGCAGGTAATATTTTCTTAGGACAAACAGAAGCACCATTATTAATTAAAGCATATTTAGAAAAGATGAATAAATCTGAAATGCTTTTAGTAATGATTGGCGGAATGGCAACAGTTGCCGGAGCAGTATTGGCTGCTTACATTGGCTTTTTGGGTGGCGGAGACAAAGAATTAGAATTGGTTTTTGCAAAGCATTTATTAGCAGCGTCTGTTATGGCAGCTCCTGGTGCAATTGTAATTTCTAAAATTCTATATCCGCAAACAGAAGAGGTAAATACAGATGTTACCGTTTCGCAAGAAAAAATAGGTTCTAATATTTTAGATGCAATTGCAAACGGAACAACAGAAGGTTTGCGATTGGCTGTAAATGTTGGTGCAATGTTATTGGTTTTTGTAGCTGTAATTGCAATGATAAACGGAGGTTTAGGTTTAATAGGAGATTTAACTTCTTTAAATGAAATTATAGCAAATAATACAGCATATGATCAGTTGTCTTTAGAGTTTATTTTAGGATATGTTTTTGCACCTTTAATGTGGTTAATAGGTGTGCCAACAGAAGATATGACACTTATGGGGCAATTATTAGGTATTAAACTAGCAGCAAGTGAATTTGTTGGTTACATACAGTTAGCAGAATTAAAAAATGTTGCAAATGCAACACATTTAGCATATAATAAATCGATAATTATGGCGACTTATATGTTATGTGGTTTTGCGAATTTTGCTTCAATCGGTATTCAAATTGGTGGTATTGGTTCTTTGGCTCCTGGTCAAAGAAAAGTATTGTCAGAATTCGGAATGAAAGCATTAATTGGTGGTACAATTGCCTCTTTAATGTCTGCAACTATTGCAGGTATGATTATTGGTTAAGACAAAAAAACTATTTTTTAAATAGTTAATAACTTTAAAATATTATTTAAAAAGCTTCATAAAACCATTTGAAGCTTTTTTTATTTTTACACTTATTTATTTTAGAAAAATAAATCTAATTAACACTTTACATCATAAAATGAAACAATATCACGATTTAGTAAAGCACGTTTTAGAAAACGGAAACGAAAAAGGAGATAGAACAGGTACAGGAACAAAAAGTGTTTTTGGTTATCAAATGAGATTTGACTTAAGTGAAGGTTTTCCGATGGTTACCACAAAGAAATTACACTTAAAATCTATAATTTATGAACTTTTATGGTTTATAAAAGGAGATACAAATATTAAATATTTGCAGGAAAATGGCGTAAGAATCTGGAATGAGTGGGCAGATGAAAACGGAGATTTAGGTCCTGTTTATGGGCATCAATGGCGTAATTGGAATAGTGATGAAATTGATCAATTAAAAGATGTAATTGCAACTTTAAAAGAAAATCCAAATTCTAGAAGAATGATGGTTTCTGCTTGGAATCCTTCTGTAATGCCAGATACGTCAGTTTCATTTTCTGAAAATGTAGCGAACGGAAAAGCAGCTTTACCTCCTTGTCATGCTTTTTTTCAGTTTTACGTAGCAGACGGAAAATTATCATGTCAATTATACCAAAGAAGTGCAGATATATTTTTAGGTGTACCTTTTAATATTGCTTCTTATGCTTTATTTACAATGATGGTTGCACAAGTTTGTGGTTATGAGGCAGGAGAATTTATTCACACATTTGGTGATGCTCATATTTATAATAATCATAAAGAACAATTAGAATTGCAATTGTCTAGAGATTTAAGGCCTTTACCAAAAATGAAAATGAATTCGAATATAAAAAATATTGAAGATTTTACATTCGAAGACTTCGAATTGTTAGACTACAATCCGCATCCTCATATAAAAGGAAAAGTTGCCATTTAAATAAAAAAGACTCTCAATTAATTGAGAGTCTTTTTTATTTTATACAGTTAATACGCTGTTTTCTGCACCTGCATAATCGTTCCAAGAAAAACTATCTGCTTCTGCATCATTAGTGTAAACGCCGTCTATTACATATCTAAATTCGTAAGAATTATTAGCTTCTAAATCTACAGTTGTTTTAAAAGTACCGTTCTTTAATTTCTTTAAAGGAGTAGAAGCAGCATTCCATTCGTTAAAACTTCCTACTACAGCTACATTACTAGCTTCTTTTGGTGAAATAGAGAAAGTTACTTTGCAAACAGGTTTGCTTTTTAAAAATTGTTTTTTAATTGCCATAGTATTTTGTATTTAAAAATTGTCTCAAATTTTTAAGTAAAAGTATACAAGTATTAGAACATAACAAGCCTAAAATTAGTGTTTTAATAAAGAATTATCACTTTTGTAATTCTGATATAATTATATTATAAAATCTATAAAATGATTCTTTTAATTTAGTATTTATACAATAGTTTTTAATCTTTTTATCACTTGAAAATCAGTAGTTTCTAACGAAATCGATTTAAATTTTTTCTTGTATAATTGTAAAAAGGCATAAAAAAGTGTAACTAAGTAAAGTTTCTCTTATTTTTGTATAATGAAAAAGATATTTATAATAATTGCATTAATAGTTACCTGTTACAGTAATGCTCAAGAAACTAAGAGTTATAAATTAATTCAAGTAGATGAGTATCCATTATTTAAAGGAACAAAGGCTTTGTATTCAAAAAATAGAGCAAAGTTCAATTCCTTTTTACAAAAAAAGTTCCTATCTAAAGTAGATTATAAAATTTTAGGACTTGTAATAACTGATTATAAATTTTATGTTGAAATTCATATTGATCTAAATAAGAATGTAAAAGTTATAAATACAAGTGAGAAAGATAAAGATTTACATAAGGAAATCGTACGAGTGGTAGAAGAGTTTAAAGTTAAAAAAGCAGCAAAGCTAAATGGCAAAAGTGTGGCAGTAACATTTATTCTACCTTTTAAGATAAATAGTAAAATTAATAATTTATTCAATTAATATGATTACAGTTATAGCTGCTATTGCACAAAATTACGCTTTAGGTAAAGACAACGATTTAATTTGGCATTTACCTGCAGATTTAAAAAGATTTAAAAAAGTTACAACTGGTCATTATATATTAATGGGTAGAAATACTTTTGAATCTATTGGTAAGCCTTTGCCAAATAGAACCACAATTATTATTACAAGAAATAAAAATTACTTTAAAGATGGTTGCTTAATTGCTAATAGTTTAGAAGAAGCTATTGAAATGGCGAAAGAAGAAGAAAAGATTTTTATAATTGGTGGTGCACAAATTTACAAAGAAACAATTGCTAAAAATTTAGCAGATCGACTAGATATTACATTGGTTCATAAATCTTTTGAAGCGGATGTATTTTTTCCGGAAATAGACCCAAAAATTTGGAAAGAAGATTCAAGGGAAGATTTTACAGCGGATGAAAAAAATAAATTAGATTACAGTTTTGTTTCTTATACAAAAGTTAATTAATTCTTCCGGTTCTAAAACCGCCTACCAAACTCATTTTATATTTTCTTTGAGCAAATAAAAAATAATTAAAAAGTTTGTAGTTAACTTCATAGCCATAATCTGTGTTAGAATTATAATCTATTATGTTTTCATAAACTCCTTGATTATAATTTGTTGGATTCTGAGCGCGCTGATTCCAGGTAAGTACCCAAGCTTTATTTCTAGCTTCTAGATAATTTTGGTCATAAAACCCTTCTGGTTTTGCAACACTAGCAAGGTAAGATGAAAAACCCGGATCAATAATAATTATTTCGTATTCTAAACTATCATTTGCAATTACAACAGGTTCTTCTTTAGTGTTATTATTTGAGTTGCTTAATGTAGATGCACAAGAAAAAAGTACAATACAAGATAAAATTAGAAAAGAAATATATTTTAAGATTTTCATAATCAGAGATTTTAATGTTAGTAAAGTTGCAAAAAATAATCTAAAATAGATTGATTTTTAATTGATTTAACATTAATTTTATCCATTAACCAACCTTTAATTATGAAATATTTAATTCTACTTTTTGTCTTTACTTTTCAATTTTCTCAAGCTCAGATTTTATCAGAAAGAGAAAGAGCAATATTAAAAGATAATTTATTAGAAGACCGATTTACTAATTTATTGCCACAATTAATGGATGCTGCAGACATAGATATGTGGCTGTTAATTTCTAGAGAATACAACGAAGATCCTGTTTTAAAAACCATGTTACCCGCTACTTGGTTAAATGCGCGAAGAAGAACTATTATTGTTTTTTATAGAGATAAAGCTAAAAATACGTTAGAAAGATTAGCTGTTGCAAGATATGATATTGGTAAAAATATAAAATCTGCTTGGGATAAAGAAAAAGAGCCAGATCAATGGAAAGCTTTATCGGAAATTATAAAGAATAGAAATCCGAATAAAATAGGAGTTAATATTTCTAAATATTTTGCTTTGGCAGATGGTTTGGTTAAAACAGATTATGATGAGTTATTAGAAAATCTACCAAAATCGTATGTTAATAAAGTGGTTTCTGCAGAAAAACTTGCCATTGGTTGGATTGAAACAAGAACTGCCAAAGAAATGAAATTGTACAAAGAGCTAGTACAAATTACACACAATATTATTGCAGATACTTTTTCATCAAAAAAAATCATTCCAGGTAAAACTACTACAGAAGATTTGGTGTGGTGTCTACGTCAAAAAGTAACCGATTTAGGTTTAGAAACATGGTTTCATCCTACTATAGATATCCAAAGAAATAACGAAGTTTTAAAATCGCACATAGAGTCTTTTTCTAAAGGAAAAGAGAAGAAAATTATTTTAAAAGGCGATTTATTACATTGCGATTTCGGAATTACCTATATTGGTCTAAATACAGATTGCCAGCAGCACGCATATGTTTTAAAGGATAACGAGAATTCTGTGCCAACATTTTTAGTAGATGCCTTTAAAAAAGGAAATCGAGTACAAGATATTTTAACTTCTAACATGAAAGTTGGTAAAACAGGAAATCAAATATTAAAAGAATCTTTAATTCAAGGAAGAAAAGAAGGTTTTGTTCCTTCTATATATACGCATCCTTTGGGTATGTTTGGGCATAGTGCTGGTACAACAATTGGTATGTGGGATTCTCAAAACGGAGTGCCAGTAAACGGAGATTATCCTTTACATAAAAATACAGTATATGCCATAGAATTAAATACAACTGTAGCTTTAAAAGAATGGGGCAAAAACATTAGAATTATGTTAGAAGAAGCTGGTTTTTTTGGAAATAATATTTTTGAATATGTAAATTCTAGGCAAACTGAAATTATACCAGTTAAAATTAAGTAGATGAAAAATAGGTGTTTTTGGGTTAGTGATAGTCAATTATATATTGATTATCATGATAACGAATGGGGAAAACCAGTTTTTGATGATGAAACACTCTTTGAATTTTTAGTTTTAGAAACTTTTCAGGCGGGTTTAAGTTGGATAACAATTTTAAATAAAAGAGAAAACTTTAGAAAAGCATTTGATAATTTTGATTATCAAAAAATTTCTAAATATTCAGAAAAAAAATATGAATCTTTGCTTCAAGATGCTGGTATTATCAGAAACAAATTAAAAATAAGAAGTGCAATTACAAATGCGCAATTGTTTATTGATATACAGAAAGAGTTTGGTTCATTTTCTAAGTTTATTTGGTCATATGTAGATCATAAACCAATTTTAAATAAATTTCATAAAAGAGAAGACGTGCCAGCAACTACTAAATTATCTGATATTATTTCTAAAGATTTAAAAAAACGCGGATTCAAATTTGTTGGTTCTACCGTGGTTTATGCTTATATGCAAGCTGTCGGTATGGTTAACGATCACACAACAAACTGTTTTAAATATCCAACAGAATGAAAATTTTAAAAGTACCAGCTAAAGACTTAAAAGCTATATTTTATACATTTAGTAGAAGAATAGGCATATTTGTAATATTTGTGTTTTTTCTATTTTTTGATAGTTTATATTTTGCAGAAAACGTTACAAACTCTCAATTACCCATTAATATTTTAATGTTAATTGGCTTTGTAGTAATGTATTTTAGAGCGAATAAAAGAACCCAAGAGTTAATGATTTATGCGGTAATTTTAGGCTTTGGAGGCGAGTATCTTTTTTCGAGACTTTTAAATATGTACACATATAGATTAGAAAATGTGCCTTTATATGTACCATTTGGTCATGCAGCATTATATGGTAGAATTTTTATGTTTAGCAAAGCACCAATAGTTAGAAAATACCACGAGGTAGTAGAAGGACTGTTTGCTTTAATAATTGTTTTATTGGCAACAGTTTATGTAGTTTTCTTTAACGATGTGTTTGGTTTTGTAATGACTATTGTAGTTTTCTTGCTACTGTGGACTCGTCCAAAAGAAAAATTATTCTTTTTTTCGATGTACATTTTGGTGGCGATTTTAGAAATAGGAGGTACAGCGTTTGGTTGCTGGAAATGGCCAAGTACGGCCTTTGGTGTTTTCGATTTTTTACCTAGTAATAATCCGCCAAGTGGTATTAGCTTGTTCTATTTTTTATTAGATATTGGTTGTTTCTTTATCTATACTCAACGCAATAAAATAGCTTGGAAAAGATTAAAGAATATAGAAAAGATATAAATTAACTACCTGCCAATAATCGTATAGTTACAAATATAATGATAACCAAACTACCATAAATTAGTACTTTTTTACCAGCGTTTTTGTAATATCTTTCATGACTTTTAATATCTTTTCTGTAGCTATAAACCATTAAAGCTATAAATGATAGAATAAAGAAAATCATAAAAATAATTCTACCGGTTGTAAAATAAGCGCTTAAAAACATAGGTTATAATTTTTTGTAAAATTGAATAATTATTATTTTTTCTTATCTAAGATTTTTCGATACCTTGTAAAGATGTAACAAACATTATAAGTTGCAAAATTACGAATTTATAAACTTCTAATAATTAAAATATATATGAAAGATAAAATTAATTCTGTACACGATTTTCATACAGCATTTGGTGCAGGAATAAAAAATGAACCAACTGCAAATATTACAGAAAGTAGAAATTTGCTTCGTTATAATTTAATGAAAGAAGAAAATGAAGAATATTTAGAGGCTGCCAATAATAACGATTTGGTAGAGGTTGCTGATGCTCTAGGTGATATGCTATATATTTTGTGTGGCACAATCATAGAACACGGTATGCAAGATAAAATTACCGAAGTTTTTAACGAAATTCATAGGAGTAATATGAGTAAGTTAGGCGAAGACGGAAAACCAATTTACCGAGAAGATGGTAAAGTTTTAAAAGGACCTGATTATTTTAAACCAAATATTAAAGAAATATTAGATAGATAAAACTCAATCGAAATTTGATATATTTTTTTCAACATAAGCTAAAGTCAACTTTACAATATCGTCTTCATATTTATAAAATCGATGATCTAATTCATCCCAAAGATCGATATTAGATTCCTTTTGCATTAAGATGCGTTGTCTTATTGTTTGATCTTTTGGAACTGGAATTTGCGGAAATAACATAATCGCTTCAGATAGAATATCTATTGTCTTTTCTGCATTTATAGCTAAGTACGCATGAAAAATCTCATGTGCAAATTCACCTGCTGAACTAAAAAAAAACTGAATAAATCCGCCATTTGTAACATTATCTTCTAAAATATCTATATAAATAAACGTTTTTTCAAATTCGTTTAAATTTTCAAAATTATTTTTTTCAGGTATTTTTTTACCAATAATTTCTCCAATTCTTTTAATTTTTTCAGAATCATCATTTAATAAAAGTGCAATTTCTGTTGATGTCATAAATTATATTTTCACACGTTTTAATGCCATAGCTTTAATCATCCAATTGGGTAAAGGTTTTTTAGGGTTTCTATTTTTTAGATTGATATGAATGCCTAAATTTTTAATTAGCGGTACTTTATTTGTTTCGATAAATTCGATAAGCGTACCATCATTATCTTCAATATATCCCCAATGCCCATTTGCATCACCCATATTAAAAGAAGGTTGACTAATCACCTGAAAAGGAACTTCTTTTTGTTTACATTCTTCTTTTAATACCTTTAAAATTTTAACGTCAAAGCATAAGTGAATATAGCCTAAATCTCCCCAATATCTATTTTTAAATATTTTTGTTGGCTCGTTTTCTAAACACTGAATAAGTTCTATTTCACTGGTTCCAAAAAACTTCGAAAAGCCACCAACTCGCTTTTTAGAATGTGTAAGTAAAATGCGTCTAAACCTTTTACTACCATTTTTTAAATTTTCAAGATCATCAAAATTATCAGTTTTATCGAAAATAACTTTATCATAACCCAAAACGTCTTTATAAAGTTTTAGTGAAACATCAATATTAGAAACTCCGATTGCTGCTCCAAAAATACCACCAACATCAATTTTTTTATTTTGATAGAAAGAAGTGTGCTCTTTTATTTTTAAAATATTATCAAAAGGATCTTTTAAAAAGAAACATTTTACGCCGCTTGGATCCTTTTTAATTTCAGAAAGAATATTTTCGTTGCTAATTTTTAAGCGGTTATAGGTTGCTGTAATATTATTTGTTTTAACAAACGGAAACTGAATGCCTAAATCGCCTACTTTAAATTCATTTTCTGGTTTAGATGGTTTTCTATTTGTGTATTGCCAAATTTCGTAACCGCCACCACCTTGCATGTTTAAGCCTAGTAAAGCTCTTTTTTTTCTTGGTTTACCGCCCATATATTTTGCCATATATGTTGCTTCATTACTATCATCAAAAATTAAAGCATCTGCACCAAGTTTTGTTGCGTACCATTTAAAAGCAATGTCTGCATTTTTTACACCAATACCAATTTGCTGAATACCGTAAATTAATTTTTCTTTCATTTTATAGTTAGTTTGCAATTTTTGTAAAACAGAGTTTCAATGTTTTCAGAACAAACCTTTTTTTAAGCTCTACTAAATTACTGAATCTATTCTGAAGTCTCTTTTATAAGTACGTAAATTTTTAGTAAAGAGTTTTCTTCTAATTTTTCTAAGCAAAAAAAAGTCTTGATAAATTAATATCAAGACTTTTAGTATGTGTGTAGAATTGTTTTTATTTTGTTGCTTTATCAAAAGCGTTTTTTCCGCCAACAATTGGTAATGTTATAGAAGTACCATTTAAATCTACAGTTAGTTCTGTGCCAGGTTCTGGTAATAAAGTAAAATTATTATCACTAGAAAAAATCATTAACCCAATTTGTTGTCCTTTTTTGATAATTTGATCATCTGGTTGTAAATCAAAAGTCATTTCATAAAATTTACCTGGTTTTAAAGGAGCACTTTTAGTTAAGGATTTATGATTTTGTAAATCTGCCCAACCACGAGTAATAATATTGTCTGTTATTTTGGCTCTTCTACCTTTGGTCCATGGCAAAGAAACTAACCATACAGATAAGTTTACTGCAGGTTTACTACTTGATGCTTTAATTGTTATAGAAGACAAACCAGAAATATGTAAATCTTCTTTTAGAACCTCAGAAACATAAATTAAACGATGATTTGTGTTCTCTGCTTGCGCTAAACTTTCGCCAGAAAAAGAATAATTATCAACTAAAGTTTCTTTTGTATTAGACGAATTAGTTGTTATTAGTTTCCCAGCTTTTGGAGCACCAGATTCTAAATAAAGAGTTACCGGTTTTGCTGCCGGATTTGGATAATCTCTATACGGAGTTGGCTGCGTTCTTTTATCATTTTCTCTTACAATCCAAGCTCTATCATCTTTTTCTACGTTATTTTGAACACCGTGTAAATAACGCGTAAACCAACGATTCATCATTTTCATTGGCGGTGGACCACCATGACCGTTCTGGTGATAGAATATCTGAGATGGAAGTCCCATTTCTTTTGCTTTTGCATAAATTCTGTAACTATGCTCTGGCATTACGTTCCAATCATTAAAACCATGCGACATTAATAATGCAGCTTTCATTGGTTTCATATCATTTAGATAATCTCTACCAGCCCAAAAATCATTATAATCTCCTGTTTGCCTATCCATTCCGTTGGCCAGTTCAGTATCTCGAATAACCTTATTATTATGTGATCTATTTTCTTCTTTACCACTATGAATGTAATCGTATAAAACATCAATATCTTCACCTAAATATCCGCCAGGAGATCTAACCAAACCGTTAGATCTGTAATAATGATAATAAGAAGTATTTGGTGCAACAGGTATAATTGCTTCTAAGCCTTTAACACCCGTTGTTGCTGCAGCTAACGGAATTGTACCATTGTAAGAAGTACCTGTCATACCAACTTTTCCGGTACTCCAATATGCCTTAACTTCTTTGTTTCCTTCTCTTTCGGTATAACCTTTTGCTCGTCCGTTTAACCAATCTATTACTGCTTTTGGCGCTAAAGATTCATTGTCTCCTCCAACAGTTGGAGATCCATCAGATAAACCAGTTCCTGGTGATGATGAATGCACAACAATATAACCTCTAGGAACCCAAGTTCTAACTTGGGAATTTGAAATTATAGGTCTTTTTCCTCTTCGAACAACTTCTACTCTTGTTCTTTGTTTTTCTTTTGCGCCAATTTCATGTTTAACATCCCAAAATAAACCAGGTGTGTCACTTGCTGTTCCTGCATAATAAGGGCTAGATTCGTAAACAATAGGTAATTTTAAACCTTCTGTTTCTGTTTGTAGAGGTCTTGTAACATCTACATGCATTCTATCTAGTTTTCCGTCACCATCGGTGTCAAAGGTGGTTTCTACCCATAAATCTGTTCGAATCCACTTGCTTGAATCTTTAAAACCTTCAACAATTTGTGCTTCGCCATCTTTAAAAAAAGGTTTCGATTTTTCTTGAGCACTAATGGTAAAAGCAATAAGAAAGATAATTAAAAATTGATGTATTTTTTTCATACGTTATTATTTATTTTAAAACAGAAAATTCTATTGAAGAATCTGTAAATACAGTGTGTGTTTGAGTTTTAAAATCTTTTTCATCTGCTTTGTAAATGTTATCTACATAGGTCTGCGGATTTAAATCGATTAGAGGAAACCATGTACTCTGCACTTGTATTTGTAGTTTGTGTCCTTTTTTAAATGTGTGAAAAACGTCTTGTAGTTTAATATTTACAGCTGTTTTTTTATTTGGAGTAAAAGGTTCTGGTTTTTCAAAACTATTTCTAAATCTTCCTCTTAAAACTTCACTTCTAACCATTAAATGGTAGTTGCTCATTTTTAAGTGGTTTTGAAGTTTTTTATTGTCTTCTTTCACATTATCAGGATGTACATCTATAACTTTTACAACCCAATCTGCTGCAGAACCTGTAGTAGCTACTTTTAATTTTGCTAAGATGTCTCCTGCTAATGTAAAATCTTCAGTTAAAACATCTGTTTCAAATACTAAAACATCTGGTCTTCTAGCGGCAAAACGTTGGTCATCTGTCATGTACTTTCTTGGTGTAAAAACCGTTTTAATGTCTTCAGAATAAGGTACAGGATGTTTAATATCACTAATAAACTTAACAGCTTTCGTCGATTTTTTTGATGCAGTTAATTCTTGGTTTTCAGATAAAAACCAGTTTTCTTTTACAATGTTTTTTGGTGGCCAAGTATCATAAGATTTCCATTCTTTTCTACCAGAATCAAAAACATAAGCTTCTGGTAAACCAGAGTTTTTATCTCCACTTCCTTTTAAGAAATGATTAAAAAATTTAGTTTCAATTTCTTTTTGAAATTTTAAAGAAATAGAGTCGCCAAAATAATAATTACCAACATAATTCTCTACGCCAGTTCTAGACCATTTACCGTGATCCCAAGGGCCGAAAACCAACGTGTTGTAATTGTCTTTACCGTGTTTTTCTATAGCTTTGTAAGTTTCTAAAGGTCCGTATAAATCTTCTGCATCAAACTCACCAGCAACAACCATTGTTGCAACTGTAGATGGAACTCTGTTTAAATGCTGAATGATTCCTTTACTTTTCCAGTTTTCATCATAATTAGGATGCTCTACGATTTCCTTCCAGAAAAAATCATCAATTCTATCTTTATTTTCAGCAGAAGTTACATCTAATTTGTCATATTGAAAATACTCATTTAAATTCTTTAAAGGTCCTTTGTCTAAGAAAAATTGATATTGATCTTTAGATTCCATTTTAGGAAAAGAGTACCAAGCAGAATCTGTTGGTGTGTCTTTGTAAGTTCCGAATAAAGAAATTGCTCTAAAATAACTTAATAAAAAAGCTCCGTTATGATGAAAATCATCAAAGAAAAAATCACCAATACTTGCTTGCGGTGAAGCTGCTTTTAATGCCGGGTGTGCATCTATAGAAGAAACAGTAGCGTAATGTCCAGGATATGAAATTCCCCAAGTACCAACGTTTCCGTTATTATTCTCAACATTTTTAACCAACCAATCGATAGTATCGTAAGTATCAGAAACTTCATCAGATTGGTTTGCTTCTTTATTAGGGATGTAGGCGCGCATGTTATCATAAACACCTTCACTCATCCATCTACCACGAACATCTTGGTAAACCACAATGTTGCCTTCTTTCATTAGATGAACGTTTGGGCCAATTTTAGATTTCATTTTACCTTCTCCGTATGGCGTAGAACTATACGGAGTTCTTTGCATTAGAATAGGATATTTTTTAGAAGTATCTTTTGGAGAATAAATTGTGGTATGCAATTTAGTACCATCTCGCATTTCGATATCAACCTCTTTTTTTGTGTAATTATCTGCAACGTAAGAATCTTTTTTCTTTTCTTCTTCTGTTGTTTTTTCACAAGAAGTGATGATAAAAATGCTAAATAATAATAAGATAAATTTTGTTTTCATAATGATGATTGGTTTGTGGTTATAAAACTACAAAAACTTAACTTAAATTGCTCCAGTAAAGCATAGAAGAGGCTTAGTTAAAATCATAATTATTTCTTAAAATTGATTGTGTCTTCTAGTTATACATGGTTTTTTAGACTTTATCTTTTATTTTTGTATAGATAAATTTAAAAACTATAAATTATGAAAACTTCAATTTTTACACTTGTGATGTGTTGTTTTTTGTCATTTTCTAATTTTGCTCAATCTAAAAGTGACGCTATTAAAGTAGGTGATGTTTTTACAGTAGGCAAAGTTGAAATGAATAATTATAAGCACATTAAATTTCCTAGAAATAACTTTATTATTAAAAGAGGTGGTATTGCAACTTATAAAAATGTTGTAAATAAAGAAGTGAAAGTTACTTCTTTAGAAGAAAAAAAAGATGGTAGTTTAGAAGCTGTAATTGAACTAACATCTGGACGTTATTTTTTTAAAAGCCACAAATACATTAAAGTAGATTTAAATAAAGCATTAAATTCTAAAGAATTAATTGCAAGTTAATTTTGCTTTTATAAACTAAATTAAAATTAAAAAACTTTCTTCCTAGAAAGTTTTTTTTATGCTTTATATTGTGATTTCTTAAAATTCTATACTTATGAAAAATATATTTTTATTGTTTTTGTGTTTTTTTAGCTTGAGTTGCTCAAATAAAAAAGTAGAACAAGTAGACATAAAAGAAAAACCATTACCAACATTAGTAGACGGAAGATATAATGTTGCATTTCTTATTATGGATGGTACATTTAATACAGAACTAACAGCACCATTTGATATTTTTCAGCATACTATTTTTAGAAAAAATATAAAAGCTATGAATGTTTTTACGGTAGCAAATACAAATGAAGCTGTTACAACATTTGAAGGAATGAGGATTTTACCAGATTATAATTATCTAAAAGATAAGTTACCTAAAATAGATATTTTAGTTGTTCCGTCTGCAGAACATCATTTAGATACAGATTTAGATGATACAAAAATGATAGATTTTTTAAAACAAGTTGCTGAAGATGCAAGTTTTATTACTTCACATTGCGACGGTGCTTTTGTGTTAGCCAAAGCAGGGTTGTTAAAAGATAAAATTTCGACAACTTTCCCTAGTGATATAGATAAAATGAGAGAAACGTTTCCAGATTTAGACATTAGAAAAGAAGTTTTATTTGTGCATGACGGTAACGTAATTACCTCTGCTGGTGGCGCAAAATCTTTTGAAGCGGCTTTGTATTTATGCGAGTATTTGTACGGAAAGGAAATAGCAAAATCGTTAGCAGGTGGTTTAGTTATAGATTGGAATTTAGAAAATGTACCACATTTAATTGTAGATTAAGCAATAATTTTGCGTAATAAATTCCTATTTACTTGCGCATTTCTTGTAGAGCTTGTTTTTCATCAAAAAATAGAAAAATTCCTTTTAAGTCTAAGTAGTTGACAGATTTTCTCCTTATTTTTGCAAACTATGCAAGAAACAAAGAAACATCAACTAACAGATTGGTTACCAACTACAAACAAAGAAGTTAAAATTCGAGGTTGGGAAGAATTAGACGTGATTCTATTTAGCGGAGATGCTTATGTAGATCATCCGTCTTTTGGGCCTGCTGTAATTGGTAGAATTTTAGAAAGTTATGGTTTGCGTGTGGCAATTGTACCACAACCAAGTGTAAACGATAACTTACAAGATTTTGAAAAATTAGGTAAACCTCGTTTATTCTTTGCCGCTACTGGTGGTTGTATGGATCCGATGGTTTCTAATTATACAGCAAGTAAAAAAAGACGAGATAAAGATGCATATACACCTAACGGAGATAAAGGTTTTAGACCTGATTATGCAACCTCTGTATATTCTAAAATTTTAAAAGAAAAGTTTCCTGATGTACCTGTTTTAATTGGAGGAATTGAAGCATCGTTAAGACGTGTAACTCATTATGATTATTGGTCGGATAAGTTACTGCCTTCTATTTTAGAAACTTCTAAAGCAGATATGTTGGTTTACGGAATGGGAGAACAACCCTTGCGTGAAATTGTAGAGTTGTTGCAAAAAGGTGTGCCTTTTTCTAGCTTAAAAAACATCAAACAAACTGCGGTTTTAATCAATCAAAAAGAAGAAAAAATACCTGTAGTTAATGGTTGGGAAGATGTTACAATTAATTCTCATGAAGCATGTTTAAAAGATAAAAAAACATTTGCTTCTAATTTTAAAGTGATAGAACAAGAATCTAACAAGTTAAAAGCTAGAAGAATTCTACAAGGAATAGGAGAGAATACCTTGGTAATTAATCCGCCTTACCCAACAATGACAGAAAAGGAAATTGATGGGTCTTTCGATTTACCTTACACTCGTTTACCGCATCCAAAATATAACAAACGTGGACCAATACCTGCGTTTGAAATGATTAAATTCTCAATAAATATACATAGAGGATGTTTTGGTGGATGTAGCTTTTGTACAATTTCTGCGCATCAAGGTAAATTTATTGCAAGTAGAAGTCAAGAATCTGTCTTAAAGGAGGTTGATAAAGTTGCAAATATGCCAGATTTTAAAGGATATTTATCTGATATTGGTGGTCCGTCTGCAAATATGTATCAAATGAAAGGTAAAGTACAATCTATTTGCGATAAGTGTGTTGCACCAAGTTGTATTTCGCCAGTAATTTGTTCTAATTTAGATACTTCTCACAAACCTTTAACAGAATTATATCAAGCTGTAGATAAACATCCGAAGATAAAAAAATCTTTTATTGGTAGTGGAATTAGACATGACATGTTGGTGCCAGAATTCAATAAAAATGCAGATGCAAAAGAATTAGATGCGTATACAGAAGAAGTAATGACAAAACATGTTTCTGGGCGTTTAAAAGTTGCGCCAGAACATACATCTGATCCTGTTTTAAAATTGATGCGTAAACCCTCGTTTAAATATTTTCATTTATTTAAAGAGCGTTTTGACAAAATAAATATCAAGAGAAGATTAAACCTACAATTGATACCTTATTTTATTTCAAGTCATCCGGCAAGTGAAGTAGAAGATATGGCAAATTTAGCTGCAGAAACCAAAGATATGGGGTTTCAGTTAGAGCAAGTTCAGGGGTTTACACCAACGCCTATGACTGTTGCAACCGTAATTTATTATTCAGGTTATCATCCATATACATTAAAACCAACCAAAACTCCTAAAACAAAAAAGGAAAGAGAAGATCAGCATAAATTTTTCTTTTGGTACAAAAAAGAAAATAAAGATTGGATTCGAAATACGTTAAGTAAAGTTGGTAGGCCAGATTTATTAAAAGTATTATTACCCGAAACAAATTCGTGGCAAAAGAATAAAAAAGCAAAACCTGCTAAAAATACTTTTGATGATGCTGTTCCTTTTAATAGAAGAAAGAAAAAAGTTAGTAGAAGTTCTTCTAAAAAAAGAAGACGATAAATTAATAAAAAGTGATAACCATTAAATTTACTATGATTTAATGGTTATTTTTTTACAGCAATCATCATGTGCGGACTAAATGGAAGTAAATACTCGTCATTCTGAGTTAATTTCTGTAAAGATTTTAAAGTTTTAGATTTCTTTTTATCTAACATATTTGCAAAGTATTCATTGTCTAACCAAATCATACCTTCGACAGCATAAAGATTTATAAAAGAAAGGTTTTGCTCTAAAAACTCTGTTTTTAAAGTTGCAGGTTTATGATAATAGGAATCAGCTAATAAAAAAGGAAAATCTTTAGGCGCATTATGCACACCAGAAGTTAATTCTTTTTTACACATATCAAAAAATGAATTTGCATGTATCATTCCGTTCATTAGCCCAACAACAGTAGATGCAGTTGCGTTTATTGCGAAACCTAAAATAATTCCGCCTTTTTTAAGAACTCTTTTTGCTTCTAGTATTGCTGCAATTCTATCTTCTCTTTTTTGTAGATGATATAAAGGGCCATGTAATATCACTAAATCTGCTGAGTTGTCTTTGAAAGGAAGTTCTTTTGCTTCGCCAATAGTTACAGAAAAAGGTTTTTTTAATTTTTTTGCTCTTTTTTCTGCAAGCTTTATATGTTTTAAAACAGGTTCTATTAAATGCACTGTATGATTTTGTTTCGCTAACCATTCAGAATATTTGCCAGTTCCACCACCAACATCTACAACAGTAATTTTATCTTTTAAAATATGAAGTTGTATTAATTCTTTAATACGTTCAAATTCAAAAATTCCCATACCTTTTTCTAGGCGAGTTTCTTCGGAAGCTTTGTTGTAAAAATCTTCTAATTCTTTACTAATTAATTGCTGTTTCTTCAAGTTGTACTTTTAAAAAAGTTAAAAGTAAATAATTTAAAACAATTAAGTATAAAACCGTAAAAGTGATTGTAAATAAATATTATCTAACGTGTGTTTTTAAGAAAGCTATAGTTCTTTCCCAAGATAAATCTGCAGCAGCTTCATCAAATCTTGGTGTTGTATTGTTATGAAAACCATGATTAACTTCTGGGTAAAAATGTGCAGTATATGTTATTTTATTTTCTTTCAATACTTTTTCAAATGTAGGCCAACCTTCGTTTACCCTTTTGTCTAAACCAGCATATTGTAAAAGTAAAGGAGCTTTTATTTTAACTGCATCTTTTGCTTCTGGTTGTCTACCGTAATAAGGTACAGCAGCAGATAATTCTGGTAATCTTACCGCCATCATATTAGAAATCCATCCGCCAAAACAAAAACCTACAACACCAACTTTACCGTTGCAATCTTTATGATTTTTTAAATAATTGTAACCAGCAATAAAGTCTTCTAGCATTTCTATTCGATCTCTTTTCTTCTGCATTGCTCTACCTTCATCATCACTTCCTGGGTAACCTCCTAAAGGGGCTAATGCATCTGGAGCTAATGTTATAAAACCATCTAAAGCTGCTCTTCTACCAACATCTTTTATATACGGATTTAAACCTCTATTTTCATGAACTACTATTAAGCCAGGTAGTTTTCTAATATTTTTTGCACGTTTAGAAAGTAATCCATTCATTTTTTTACCTCCTTTTGGAGATTCGTAATGTATTGTTTCTGATTTTAATCTTGGATCGTCTGGTCGAACCGTAATGGCATCAATATAATTAGGAGAAATAAAACTTAACAAAGAAGGTAAGGTAATTGCACCAACAGCAAATAAAGAAAGTTTTTGTAAAAATTCTTTTCTGTCCATTTTATTGTGCGCATAATCGTCATATAAATCAAAAACTTCTTGACTTATATCTTCTTTTTTTAAATTTTGCATGTTGCTTTTATTTAGGATTCTAATTTAAATCTAAAGTACTTAAAAATGAAGTAAAATATTATATTTAACGTTTAAGTTTAAGTTAAACTGCCTTTTCGAGAGCTATATAATGCGTTGTGTTTTCTATTGATAAAGGGAAGATTTTAATTTCGCATTTATATGCAGTTTTGTCTTTCTTATAATTTAAAACTGTTTCTTCAAAAGGCTTGTTTGCTATTAATTTTTTTCTAATTCTAGCTCTTGTCTCTTCACAAGTATTGTCTCCTTGAAGAAAAGTTGGTGTTTTGTTAATAGCGTACTTTTTACTGAAACCTGTCATTTTTTTAAAGCCATCATTCACCCAAATAATTTCCTGAGCTTTATTCGTAAGCACAATTGTTTCGAAATCTTGATTTTTAAAAATAGCATCTACATCATTACACCAATTAAACTTATTTGCAAAGTCTTTTATTGTATTGATATCGTTTTTTCTGTTGATTTTTTTTATTTCATCAGTAAAATAATCTATGTAAAAGTCAAAACTTTTTATTGGGGCTTTAAGAAAATCCGAAGATGAAATTTGACTTTTTAAATACGTATAATCGTGTTCATTTTGTGAAGACATAAACAAATCTAAACACATCATACCAGCCAAATTATTTCTCATAATAAAAAGAGTTTTTTAAATTAAAAAGCTAAGCTATAAAAAAATGCTTAGAATTTGTGTTAAAAAACTTATTTACAGACTTTACAGTCCTTTTTATCTTGAATTTCACCTATTAAATTCCCTTTTTTATCGAATTTAAAGCCACAACAATCAATAAAGCCTTTTGCAATTAGTTTTCTTGCACGTTGAATTTGAGATTTTGTGGTTGATAAACTTTGTTCTAATTTAAAGGCAATATCCTGTTGTTTTAGACCTTTGATATCAGATAAAAATAATGGTTTTCTATATTTTTCTGGCAGACTTTGTATAATTCCTCTAAGGCAATCTTTTTCTGTGTGGTTATTTAGAGTAATGTTCGTTTCAGATTCGAAATTTGCGATTTCAAAAGTTTGATTTGTGGTTTTCCAATAATTTAAAACTGAATTTCTAGCAATGGTAAAACACCAAGATTTTAATTTATTTAAATCTTTTAAAGTATGAAGATTGGTGTGTATTTTTATAAAAGTTTCTTGTAAAATATCATCTGCTATTTCAGAGTTTTTTACTTTACTTAGTATAAAATTTTTTAAATCATCAGAATAAGATGTCCAAACTTCTTTTGTAGTCATTTTTAAATGTAAAAAAATATAAAAAACGAAACAATTTTAAAGTGTTAAGATTGTTTCGTTTTTTGTGAATTAATTTTTAGCAATTACAAGAATTACATGTGCAATTAACGCAAGTGCAGTCTTTACAAGATCCGTTTTTGCAGCCATTACAATCGCATGTACAATTTTTATTTTTCATGATATTTGTTTTAATGTTCATATAATAGACTCAAAAAAGTTTAAAAAGACGCATTAATTTAAAATCTTTTTTATTTAAAATAATAGTATTATTAAAAAAGAGTGGAGATTTGAATTTTAAAGTATAATTGATTGAAGTAAAAAACAGATAAAAACGCTATTAAAAAGATTTAAGTAACGCAGTAAGTTTATAAAAAAAACTCCGCATAATTTATGCGGAGTTTATCAATTATTAAAAGAATGATTTTTTTAGACTTATTAGAACTTAAAAGTAAATTACTTAGTTTTAATAACAATAACACCATTTGCTCCTCTAACACCATAGCTAGATGAATCTGGTCCTTTAAGTATGGTGACTTTTTTTACTTCATTTGGATCTATAGCTGCAAATACACTTTCTGGTACTTCAATATTATTAAGAACGAATAACGGATCCATATTTCCAGAGAAACTATTATAACCTCTTATTCTTATAACATTATCAGCAGAAATACTAACTCCAGAAACTTTTCCTCTTAGATAGTCATAAATAGAATTAAACTGTATTGAGTTTCCTGAGACTTCATTTGCAGCATTTTTTACTATTACTTTTTCATTACCACCTCTTATGTAAATGTTAATTTTCTCTTTTCCGTTGTATGCAATTTTAGTAATTCCAATCTCTGGATGAAATGCACTAATTGTTTTTGGTTTTTTATTTAATCGAGTTTTAAATACTCCATTAAAATTAGTAGTTTTATCTTGCTTTAAATCATCTATTAAAATAATTGCACCAGAAATAGGTTTATTTCTTTGGTTTTTTACTTTGATAGTGATTTTTTGTGATTGAGAATTAATACCAAAACTTAATAATAAAAAGCTTAGTAGAATAGTGAGTTTTTTTTTCATGTAAATAATTTTGAGATTGTTAAGGTAATAAAAAGATATTACATATTTCTTCTATACTGTCCACCAACTTTAAACAGCGCTTCTGTAATTTGTCCTAAAGAACAAACTTTGGTCGCCTCCATTAGTTTATCAAATAAGTTTTCGTTCTGAATTGCTGCTTCTTGTAAAATTTCAATTTGAGCAGCAACTTTTTCAGGATTCGCCTTATTTAATAATTCCTTAGTTTGTATTTGATGTTTTTTCTCTTCTTCTGTTGCTCTAATAACTTCTGCCGGTTGCACTGTTGGTGAACCTTTAGAACTTAAAAACGTGTTAACACCAATAATAGGGAATTCTCCGTTATGCTTAAGTGTTTCATAATACAAACTTTCTTCTTGAATTTTAGAACGTTGGTACATTGTTTCCATAGCTCCTAAAACACCACCACGTTCTGTAATTCTATCAAACTCTAGTAAAACAGCTTCTTCAACAAGATCTGTTAATTCTTCAATAATAAAAGCACCTTGTATTGGGTTTTCGTTTTTAGTTAAACCTAATTCTTTGTTGATGATTAACTGAATCGCCATTGCTCTTCTTACAGATTCTTCTGTAGGTGTTGTAATGGCTTCATCATAGGCATTTGTGTGTAAAGAATTACAGTTGTCGTTTATTGCATATAGAGCTTGTAACGTAGTTCTAATATCATTAAAGTCTATTTCTTGAGCGTGTAAAGATCTACCAGAAGTCTGAATATGATACTTTAACATTTGTGCTCTAGAATTTGCTCCGTATTTATTTTTCATGGCTTTTGCCCAAATTTTACGAGCAACTCTACCAATTACAGAGTATTCAGGATCAATTCCGTTAGAGAAGAAAAAAGATAAGTTTGGTCCGAATTTGTTAATATCCATTCCTCTACTTAAATAATATTCTACATAGGTGAATCCGTTAGATAAAGTTAACGCTAATTGGGTAATTGGGTTTGCGCCAGCTTCTGCAATATGATAGCCAGAAATAGAAACAGAATAAAAATTTCTAACTTGTTTTTCTATAAAGTATTCTTGTACATCACCCATTAAACGTAATGCGAATTCCGTAGAAAAAATACAAGTATTTTGTGCTTGATCTTCTTTTAAAATATCTGCTTGTACAGTTCCTCTAACTTGCGCTAAAGTGTCTTTTTTAATTTGCTGATAAACATCCGAAGGTAAAACCAAATCACCAGTTAAACCTAATAACATTAGTCCTAAACCATTGTTTCCTTCTGGTAAATTACCTTGATAAGTTGGTCTTTCTAATCCTTTATCATCATAAATTTCTTTGAATTTTGCTTCAACATCTGCTTCAAGATTATTTTCTTTGATATATTTTTCGCAGTTCTGATCGATGGCAGCATTCATAAAGAAACCTAGCAACATTGGTGCAGGACCATTAATTGTCATTGAAACTGATGTCATATTATGGCTCAAGTCGAAACCAGAATACAATTTCTTAGCATCATCTAAACAACAAATCGAAACTCCGGCATTACCAATTTTACCATAAATATCTGGTCTTTCACCAGGATCATTACCATATAAGGTAACAGAATCGAAAGCTGTAGACAAACGTTTGGCATCCATTCCTAAACTTACATAATGAAAACGTCTGTTGGTTCTTTCTGGTCCTCCTTCTCCAGCAAACATTCTTGTAGGATCTTCACCCGTTCTTTTAAACGGATACAAACCTGCTGTAAACGGAAATTCTCCAGGAACATTTTCTTGTAAATTCCAACGTAATAAATCACCCCAAGCTTCATATTTAGGTAATGCTACTTTTGGTATTTGCGTATGAGAAAGTGATTCTGAATGTGTTTCTATGTTAATTTCTTTATCACGTACTTTAAACGTATAAATAGGGTTTTTATATTTTTCTACTTTTTCTTGCCAATTTAAAATAATTTCCCAGTTATAAGGATTTAAATTTAGTTTAACCTTTTCAAATTGAGCTACTAATAATTTTACAAAATCAGTATCATCATTGTTTAAATCATTAATTATTGTATCTAAATCGATACCAGCTTTTGTAATTGCTACGGATTTTTCTACAATAGATTCGATAGTTTTGTGAATTCCGTATAACTTTTGCGCAACCTTAACTTGGTCATTAGCAGTTTTGTCGTAAGCTCTGTTATTCTCTGCGATTTCAGATAAATAGCGAACTCTTGCCGGCGGAATTACAAAGATTTTTTCTGACATCTCTTTAGTAATTTCCATTTTAGATTTCAAATCAGCATTTGTTTTTTCTACCAATTTATCCATAATACTTTTATACAAAGTATTCATTCCTGGGTCATTAAATTGAGAAGCAATTGTGCCATAAACAGGTAAGTCATCTTGATGTATATGCCATAAATTATTATTACGCATATATTGTTTTTTTACATCTCTAACAGCATCTAAAGCACCTCTTTTATCAAACTTATTAATTGCAACTAAATCAGCAAAATCTAACATGTCTATTTTCTCTAATTGAGTAGCAGCACCAAATTCTGGCGTCATAACATATAAAGAAGTATCAGAATGTTCTATAATTTCTGTATCAGATTGCCCAATTCCAGAAGTTTCTAAAATAATTAAATCGAATTCAGCAGCTTTTAAAACCTCTACCGCTTCGTTTACATATTTAGATAAAGCTAAGTTAGATTGACGAGTTGCTAAAGAACGCATATAAACTCTAGAGTTATTAATTGCGTTCATTCTTATTCTGTCACCTAAAAGTGCACCACCAGTTTTTCTTTTTGATGGATCAACAGAAATTAAACCAATTGTTTTTTCTGGAAAATCGATTAAAAAACGTCTAACCAATTCATCTACTAAAGAAGATTTTCCTGCTCCACCAGTTCCTGTAATTCCTAAAACCGGAGTTTTAGAATTCTTATTTTTATTATGGATGTCATCTAAAGTGTCCTTTGCAATTTCAGGAAAGTTTTCTGCAGATGAAATAACTCTTGCAATATGTCCGATTTCTTTTTCGGCTAATTTAGATACATCAATATCAAGTTTATCTCCAATTGCAAAATCAGATTGTTGTACCAAGTCATTTATCATTCCTTGCAGACCTAATTCTCTACCGTCATCCGGAGAATAAATTCTTGTAATACCGTAATCCATTAATTCATTTATTTCTTCCGGAAGAATTACACCGCCACCGCCACCAAAAATTTTGATGTGTCCAGCGCCTTTTTCTTTTAATAAATCGTACATGTATTTAAAATACTCGTTGTGACCACCTTGGTAAGAAGTAATTGCAATGGCATTTACATCTTCTTGTATTGCGCAGTTTACAACTTCTTCTACAGATCTATCATGGCCTAAATGAATAACTTCTACGCCAGTAGATTGTATAATTCTTCGCATGATGTTAATAGCAGCATCGTGTCCATCAAAAAGAGCGGCAGCTGTTACTATTCTAACTTTATATGTAGGTTTATATGGTGTAATTTGTTCCATTCGTAATAAATGTTATAATTTGAAGTTGCAATTTACGAAAATCTTAAAAAATTCTACAATTCTTTATGGTTTTATAAATTAAAAATATCTTATTAAGTTGATGTTGCTTAATTTCTTTAAATATGGCATAATAATTGGTGTATTTTAAAGCAGAATTTAACTGTTAAAATAATCATTATGAGATATATTAAAATTACGTTATTGCTATTTGTTATTGTTTTTTCGTCGTGTAATTCTGTAAAAGTAGTTACAGATTACGATACAAAAGTAGACTTTAATAAGTACAAAACCTTTGCTTTTTATAAAACAGGCATAGATAAAGCAGCTATTTCAGATTTGGATAAAAAAAGAATTTTGAATGCTATAGAAAGTGAGTTGTTGCTTTTAGGATTCACAAAGTCTACAAACCCAGATATGTTAGTGAGTATTTTTACAAAATCTAGAGAAAAAGTAAATGTAAATCAAAATAATAATTTAGGTTATGGTTTTGGTTGGGGATGGAATCCTTGGATGTGGAATGGCAACAATAATATTAACGTTTCGCAATATACAGAAGGTACTTTATTTATTGATTTTATAGATAAAAATAAAAAAGAGTTGGTTTGGCAAGGTGTTGGTACGGGTGCCTTAAAAGTTCAGAACAGAGAAAAAAAGGAAGAAAGAATAAAGGAGTTTGTAAAAGAAATTGTGTCTAAATTTCCTCCAGAAAAAAAAGAATAATATTTAATTGAAAAGTGTTCGTAAGAGCGCTTTTTTTATGTTTTAAATTGATACTTTTGCAGGATGTATAATAAAAGAATTCCTTTAGAAGAAGGCGATTACTATATAAACGAGCAGGGTTATAAGGTTTTTACAGAAAAGTTTCATCTTAGAAGAGGTTACTGTTGTAAAAGTGGTTGTAAACATTGCCCTTATGGTTATGATAAAAAAACAGATTCTTTTAAATAAATAGTGACTTTAAAATTTTAAAAGTATCTTAATAATATAAAGTATAAAAAATAAATAATGATAAAAAGAATATTAGTTTTAGTTGTAGCGCTTCAATTTGTAGGTTGTGCAGAGTTGCAAAATGTAGTAAAGAATTTACCTAGTGGAGGTGGCTTAACCCAAGATCAAATTGGTAATGGTTTAAGACAAGCTTTAGATAACGGTATCAAGAATCAAGTTACTAAGTTAACCTCTAAAGATGGCTTTTATAGAAATGAATTAGTTAAAATAATTTTACCAGAAGAACTTCAGGCTGTAGATAAAGGTTTAAGAAGTTTAGGGTTAGGTAATTTAGCTGATGAAGGTATTAAGGTTTTAAATAGAGCGGCAGAGGATGCTGTTAAAACTGCCACACCAATTTTTGTAAATGCGGTAAAAGAAATAACTTTTAATGATGCAAAAAACATCCTTTTAGGAGATAAAAACGCCGCAACTAATTATTTGCAAACAAAGACAGAGCAAAACTTATATGCAAGTTTTACACCTGTAATAGATAAGTCTTTTTCTAAAGTTGGTGCAGATAAGGTTTGGAATAATTTAATTTCAAAATACAATAATATTCCTTTTGTTAAAAAAGTAAATCCAGATTTAACGAATTATGTAACTACAGAAGCCTTAAAAGGAGTATTTACGATGATAGAGGTTGAAGAAAAAGGAATTAGAGAAAAAGTTGGATTAAGAAATACAGCGCTACTAAAGCAAGTTTTTGCTTTACAAGATTAATAAAATACTGATTTTTAACAATTTGTCTTTAAATATTTTATTATATTTAAAGACAAATTGTTTTAATTATGTCACGTATACATCAACTACATACCTACAGTAAGCATTTAGAAGACAGTTATTTTAAATTGTTAGAAAAATCTAACAGCTATCGTTTTATAGATGAAACTATAAGCGATTTTGCTGCATATAAAGCCATGAGAATTTTAGAAAAATTAAACAAACTTAATTACTTGCAACGTTAATTTTTTTTTCAAAGTTATGTCTCTCATTTTTAGTTTTTTAAGTTTTTAATTAACTTTTATTTAACAAGTTTTGTTAAATTATTCTTTGTAGATTTTATGTTTTAATAAATTTTCCTTAAAAAATTCAACTTACAATCCCGATTAGTTAAGGAATTGTTAAAGTATCTACCACGCCTGTGTTAATTTTTTCTTTTGCAACCTTCATTCTTAACATAATATTTAGATTCGTTTTATAATAATAATTCAACTCAAATATTTTATGAAAAAAATTAAAAAGAATGTTTTGTTGCTATTTCTCTTTATGGGAGCAATTGTGGCAAATGCGCAGCAAGTTTCAGTATCTGGAACAGTAACTGACCCCTCTGGTATTTTGCCAGGTGTTAGTGTCTTGGTAAAAGGAACTACCAATGGTACAGAAACAAATTTTGATGGTGTTTACAAGATAAATGCAAGCAAGGGAGATGTTTTAGTATTTCGTTATTTAGGTTATAAAACTATTGAAAAAATAATAGGTAACTCTAATGTTATTAACGTAAGCTTAAAAGAAGATAGTAGTGTTTTAGATGAAGTTGTTGTTGTGGCTTATGGTACAACAACAAAAGCTGCATTTACTGGTTCTGCAGACGTAGTTGGTGCTAAAGATTTAGCATTAAGAAATGTTACATCACCTATTGCAGCTATAGAAGGTAAGGCTACTGGTGTTCAAATAGTATCTTCTTCTGGTCAACCGGGTTCTTCCCCAGGAATCGTTATTAGAGGAGTTGGTACGTTAAATGGTTCAGCTACACCTTTATATATTGTAGACGGTATTCAATTTGAAGGTTCGTTAAATACAATAAATCAAGAAGATATCGAATCTATGACTATTCTTAAAGATGCAGCTTCAACAGCTCTTTATGGGGCTCGTGCTGCAAATGGTGTAGTTTTAATTACTACTAAAAGTGGTACTAAAGGTAAAACACAAGTAAACTTTTCTACACAGTATGGTTTAGTAACTAGAGGTATACCAGAATATGATTATGCCAATCCTGGTCAATATTACGAGTTAATGTGGGAAGCTTACAAGAACTCATTAACAGGAGCGGATAGAGAATCGAGAGCTTCAGCAGAAATTTATAATCGTCTAGGTTATAATCCTTTTAATGTTGCTAATGATCAAATAGTTGGTGTAGATGGTAAATTAAATCCAAACGCTAATTTAATTTATAAAAGTTTAAACTGGTATGACGAATTAGATCAGGTTGGTACAAGAGTTAATCATTCTGTAAATGTGGCTACTGGTGGTGAGAATCACAAAGTATTTTTCTCTACATCTTATTTAGAAGAAGAAGGTTATATAATAACATCTAAATTCGATAGAATTACTACTCGTCTTAATGCAGATTTTGATGTTAACAAATGGTTGTCTATTGGAGGTAGTGCAAACGTTTCGATATCAGAATCTAAAGGACCACCGTCTAGAGGAACTAGTATCGCAAATCCATTTGCTTTTGCTAAAAACATAGCTTCAATTTATCCAGTTTACTTAAATGACGCAAATGGTAACTTAATATTAGATGCTGCTGGTAATCCTCAGTATGATCTTGGAGAAGGAGATTTTTCTTTAAATCAAGGTTAAAGACCATACAATGCTGGTCGTCATGCTATAGCAGAAGCTATTTTAAACGATGAGTTAAATAGAAATAATACTTATGGTTTTAGATATTATGCAGATTTTAAATTAGCAGAAGGGCTAAATTTAAAATTTAATTATGGTAGAGATATTAATGAAGGAATTAATAAAAGTTATGAAAATCCAATTGTTGGAGACGGACAACCTACGGCTAGATATGGTGAAACTAGATTTAGAAGAGATGTGCAAAACTTTTCTCAAGTTTTAAGCTTTAAAAAATCTTTTAATGATGTGCATAATTTTGATATTACTGCAGGTCACGAAAGCTATGATAGAGCATTTTCTAATAATAATGCTTTAGCAACTACAGAAACTGCAAGTGGTATATTTGAATTCGACAATTTTTCTGTGCCAGTTAGTTTAAATGGTTCTAGTACTTTAAAAAGAGTAGAAGGTTATTTTGCTAGATTAAACTATAATTTTGATAATAAATATTACTTAACAGCTTCGGCTAGAAGAGACGGTTCGTCTTCTTTTAGTAGAGACGCTAGATGGGGTAACTTTTATTCTTTAGGAGCTTCTTGGAGAATTGACCAAGAAAAATTTATGGAAAACGTTTCATTTATAGATCGTTTAAAATTAAGAGCATCTTATGGTCAAGTAGGTAACGATAACTTAGGGTTCTTTATTTCTCAAGCTTTATACAGTATTACATCTAATGCAGGTGCACCTGGTCTAGTTTTTACTGATCCAGGAAATAATGAATTAACATGGGAAACTGTAGGTAGTTGGGATGTTGCTTTAGAATTCGGTTTATTTAATAATTTCTTAGAAGGTTCTATAGAATACTATAAAAAGAATTCTACAGATTTATTATACAACTTACCAATACCTTTATCTAATGGTATAAATTCTGCTCCTTTTAATATTGCAGACATGTATAATTCTGGTTATGAATTAGGATTAACAGGGCATTTAATTAACAAGAATGATTTTAAGTGGGATTTAAGTGTACAAGCTTCTACATTTAAAAATGAAATTACGTCTTTACCAGATCCTTTTGTTACTGGATCAAAAAGATGGGAAGAAGGAAGGTCTAGGTATGATTTTTATATTTTTCACTCAGCTGGTGTAGATCCTGCTAACGGAGATGCATTATATTATATGTTTGAAGACGGAGAAAATGGAGATAGAGTTCCTGTTTTAGATGCAGACGGTAATCACGATACTACCAATAGTTGGCAAGATGCAGGTAGAGCATATGCAGATGAGACTACTATTCCAGATGTATTAGGTTCTATATCTAATTCTTTTTCTTATAAAGGTTTCTCTTTAGATTTATTATTTACTTATGGTATTGGAGGTAAGTTTTTAGATTACGGATATTCAGATATGATGCACTCAGGATCATACGGAGATTCATATCACCCAGATGCTTTAAACGCATGGAAACAGCCAGGTGATATTACAAGTGTACCAAGATTAGAAGTTGGAAATACAGATCAAGTTCAGGCACAATCAACTAGATTTTTAACTAGTGCTTCTTTTTTAGCTTTAAAAAATGCAAACTTTGGTTACGCTTTTAATAATGATATTACAGAGAAATTTGGTGTAAATAGTTTAAGGGTTTATGTTTCTGGTGAAAATTTATTTTTACAAAGTGCTAGAACAGGTTTAAATCCACAGTATAATTTAGGAGGAACTCCTTCTGGAAATGATTTTAATCCATCTAAGACTATAACTTTTGGTTTAAATGTGTCATTTTAATAAATAATAAAAAATAAAGAATAATTATGTTAAAAAAAATAAGCGCATTGTTGCTAGTGGTTTTAACGATCACTTTAACATCATGTAACGAAGATTTTTTAGAAACTAAACCAACAGATGCAATTTCTGCAGGAGATGCATTGTCTACGCCAGAAAATATGGCATTGGTTTTAAATGGGCTACATAGATTAATGTATGCTCAAGCAGGTATAATTCCTGGTGGATCTAATAGTAGAGCTGGTATGCAATATTGGATTCCGATGTTTGATGTTTTAACTGGAGATTTAATTCATACGGCTAGGGCTAATGGATGGATGAGAGCAGAATTACAATGGAATGTTCATACTTTAGAAACTTCTGAATCAGTAAGCCAATTATGGTATCAACGTTATCATTTTATAGCTAGTTGTAACGCAATAATTAATAAAGTAGAAGAAGATGGTTTAACCATCGATGCTAATATGAGTAATATATTAGGGCAAGCTTATGCATATAGAGCTTGGGCTTATCATTCTTTAGTTACAACTTATGCTAAAGGATATTTAATTGGTAATCCTTCTACAGACCCTGGTGTGCCTTTGTTATTTAAAACAGAAGCGCCTTATACAAGTGAACCAAGATCTTCTGTTCAGGCCATTTATGATCAGATAAATTTAGATTTAGGAAAATCTATTGAATTTTTTGAAAATGCATCTGCAAGAGTAGATAAATCTCAATTAAATATAAATGCAGCATATGGTATCAAAGCTAGAGTTGCTTTATCTGAAGGTGATTGGCAAGCTGCTTCTGATGCGGCAAAGAAAGCTCGTGAAGGTTATCCTTTAATTAACGAAGCAGATTGGAAGTCTGGGTTTAACACAGTAGATTTATCAGAAGTAATTTGGGGAGGTAATGTAATTCAATCTGAAACTACATTTTTCCGTTCTTATTTCTATTATATTTCTCCTACCTTTCAAGGAAGTCAAAACAGAGGTAACCCTAAAACAATAAGTAAAGAAGTTTACGATGCGATTCCGGATACAGATTACAGGGCAGATTTATTTTTACCAATGGCTCCTAATACAAATGGTGCAGCTGCAAATGGTGAAGGAGGAAGCTTTTTAACAGATCCTAACTACGATACTGAAGAGGAGTTTGATGCAGCTAAAGCAGAAATTGTAAGTAAATGGGGTGTTACAACAAGACATAATACTCACCCATACATGCATGTGAAATTTAGACAAAAAAATCCAGGAACTATAGATCCAGATGATGTAATTTATATGCGTTCTTCTGAAATGTATTTAATTGAAGCAGAAGCAGAAGCTATGATGAACGATGTAACTGGCGCTCAAACAGCTTTAAAACCTTTAGCTGAAGAAAGAGATAGTGCTTTTGATGTAACTGTTTTCGATACAAAAGAAAAACTAATGAATCAAATTAAACTTCAAAGAAGGGTAGAGTTATATGGAGAAGGGTTTAGTTGGTTAGATCATATTCGTTGGGATGAAGGTATTGATTTAACAAATTCTGGAGCTGCAGAAGTATTGTATCAAGCCGGATTTAAACAAGACAAACCTTCTTTAAATGATGCTTGGATCTGGAAAATTCCTCAAAGAGAAATTGATGCAAATCCAAATTTAACTGAAGCAGATCAAAATTAAATCTGATTTATATATGTAAAAAGCCACCTTTAAAAAGGTGGTTTTTTTGTGCTAAATTTTAGTTTACAAAACTAATTATTTAAAGCATTAAATGATTCTATATCGTTTCTTAATTTTTTAAAATAATCAAACGCTTTTATAAGTCTGGTTCCGTACCAAGAAAAATATTCGCCATCAACCAAATATACTTTCGAGTTAGAAATAAAATCATTTTTATTTTTTTCTTTAAAAGGAAAAGGTTCTGATGATAAAAAGATACAATCTATGTTTCGGGTTTTTAAATCATCAATGTTTATCTCTGGATATCGACTTAAATTTTTATAAATATTATTAAAATTATTTATTTCTAATAAGTGATTAATGAATGTGTTATTAGCAGCAATCATCCATGGGTTTTTCCATATAAAATAAACAACATTTAAGGTAGGTTTATTTTTAATAAATTGATTGAAATCGTTCAATTTTAATTCAATTTCTGATATTATTTCAGAAGCTTTATCTTCACAAAAAAGAATTTTTCCGTAATAATCAATTAAATTAAGTACGTCTTTAATAGTAAACAAATCAGAAACATAAGTTTTAGTGATTTTGCTGCATTTTGTTACGATTTCTTTTGTATTTTCTTCTTTATTGCAAAGAATAATTGTTGGGTTTAGAGCTTCAATTTTATCTATCTTGATATTTTTTGTGCCACCAACAACTGTTTTTTCTTTTAAAAGATTTTTAGGATGTACACAAAACTTTGTAATACCAACAATTTGAGCTTCTAAACCTAAATCGACGAGCAGTTCGGTTATGCTAGGTACTAATGATATGATTCTTAAATCGTCTTTCAATACTTATATTAAAGTAGCCATTTTAACCTGAAGTTCTTCGGCTTTTTTAGCAGCTTCATTGGCAAAGTTTACATCTTTAGAAGCATATATAATTCCTCTAGAAGAATTTATTAAAAGTCCGATGTTTTCTGATAAACCATACTTACACACATCCTCTAAATTACCGCCTTGTGCACCAACACCTGGCACAAGTAAAAAAGAATTTGGTACTATTTTTCTAATTTCTTTAAAATATTCGGCTTTTGTTGCTCCAACAACATACATTAGATTTTGAGAGTTTTGCCAGTTTTTAGAAGTTTCTAATACGTGTTTATAGACTTCTAAATCATCAATTTTTTTTGTTTGAAAATCAAAAGCACCTTCATTAGAAGTTAATGCCAACATAATGGTGTGTTTGTTTTCAAAAGCTAAAAAAGGTTCTACGGAATCTTTACCCATATATGGCGCAACAGTTACAGAGTCAAATGCTAAATCTTCAAAAAAAGCTTTTGCGTACATTGTAGAGGTGTTTCCAATATCACCACGTTTTGCATCTGCAATTGTATAAATTTCTGGATACTTTTTATTTAAGTAGCTAATTGTTTTTTCTAAAGATTTCCATCCTTTTAAACCATAAGCTTCATAAAAAGCGGTATTTGGTTTATAGGCAACACATAAATGGTGTGTAGCGTCAATTATTGCTTTATTAAATTCGAAAATAGGATCTTCTTCTTTAAGCAAATGTTCCGGAATTTTGTTTAGATCTACATCTAATCCGATACATAAAAACGATTTTTTCTTTCTAATTTGAGCTACTAATTCTTGTGTTGTCATAATTTTAATAAAGTTGCACAAAAATACTTAATTTCACTTTAATTTGTAAGATTTAATAAGTAAAGAAGACCATAAAATAAATTATTATGTATCTCTAATGAAAAAAATCTTATTAATTTTAGTAGTAATCATTTCTAGTTGTAATTTAGAAAAGCCAACCGAATTTTCAAATTTAGCTTTAGAAGAAGTTGTTTTTGATTTAAATGGATCTCAAAAAACATTTAAAAGTGTTTTAAATCAATATAAAGGTAAGAAAATTGTAATAGATGTTTGGGCCTCTTGGTGTTCAGATTGTTTAAAGGGTTTGCCAAGTGTTAAGAATCTTCAAAAAGAATATCCAGATGTAGTTTTTTTGTTTTTATCTGTGGATAAAAGTCAAACGGCATGGAAAAATGGAATTAAAAGATTTCAAATTAATGGAGAACATTATAATTTACCTAAAGGAATGAACAACGGCGACTTTGTGGATTTTATAGACCTTAGTTGGATTCCTAGGTATTTAGTTGTTGATGAAAAAGGAGGAATCTTACTGTTTAATGCAACAAGGGCTTCAGATAGAGCTATTGTAGATGCTCTAAATAAAGCTATATAAATCGTTTTAGTAACTAATTTCGATTGTAACTAATAATTTAAGTTCCATTTCTTAAATTTACATCAGAAATTAAAATTAAAAATATAGCTGTTAAGGCTTTTAAAATAATAATTATGAGAACAAAGATTGTTGCAGGAAATTGGAAGTTGAATAACAATAAAGAAGAAAGTAAAAGTTTAATAAAATCATTAAAAAAAGCGATTAAAAATTTACCGTTAGAAAATACACGTGTAATAGTAGCGCCTACTTTTGTAAACTTATCATCTTCTGTTAAAGCGGCAAAAAAATCTGTGATAGAAGTAGTTGCTCAAAATATGCATCAGGCTAAAAATGGTGCCTTTACAGGTGAGGTTTCTGCAGATATGTTAAAAGCTATCGGAGTAGAAACTGTAATTTTAGGTCATTCTGAAAGAAGAACTTATTTTAATGAAACTGATGCTGCATTGGCAGAAAAAGTAGATGCGGTTTTAGAAAACGGTATGGAAACAATTTTTTGCTTCGGCGAATTGTTAGAAGATAGAAAGTCAGATAATCATTTTAAAGTAGTAGAAAGCCAGCTTTCTAACGCTTTATTTCATTTAGAAGCAAAAGATTGGGGTAGCATAATTTTAGCTTACGAACCAGTTTGGGCAATAGGTACAGGTGAAACTGCAAGTCCAGAACAAGCACAAGAAATGCACGCTTTTATTAGAAGTATTATAGAGAAAAAGTATACTAAAGAAGTAGCAGATAGTGTTTCTATTTTATATGGCGGAAGTGTGAAACCTGCAAATGCTGAAGAAATTTTCTCTAAACCAGATGTAGACGGAGGATTAATAGGAGGAGCAGCTTTAAAAGTAGAAGATTTTACAGGAATTATTAATGCTATCTAATTAGGTAACTTTAAAAGAAAACCAATAAATTTGCATCGAGATATTTTCTCGATGCATTTTTTTTGATATAATAATTATGGATAACATATATATAGAGTATAATTTTACTGTTTCACCAAAAGAACCAGCAACAGAGATTTTAATAGCAGAGTTAGGAAACGTTGGTTTTGAAAGTTTTGTAGAAAATGAAAACGGAGTAACAGCTTATATTCAGAAAAGCGAATGGAATTTAGAAATTCTAGAATCTATTTTTGTCTTAAATTCTGATGAGTTTTCTATAGAATATTCAAAAAATGAAGTAGAACAAACCAACTGGAATGCAGAATGGGAAAAAAACTTTACACCAATCAAAGTAGATGATTTAGTTAGTATTCGTGCACCTTTTCATGAAAACCCTAATTTAAAATATGATATTGTTATAGAGCCAAAAATGAGTTTTGGTACAGGTCATCATGAAACTACACATATGATGGTACAACATTTAATAAATTTAGATTTAGAAGGTAAATCTGTTCTAGATATGGGATGCGGTACAGGTATTTTAGCAATTTTTGCAGAAATGAAAGGAGCTTCTAAATTAGAAGCTATAGATATAGATAATTGGTGCTACGAAAATTCATTAGAAAACGTAGCTAGAAATAATTGTAAGAATATTGCTGTTTTTGAGGGAGATTCATCATTATTAATTAATAAAAAATTCGATGTAATTATTGCGAACATTAATAGAAATATCTTATTAATGGATATGAAAATCTATACAGAATGTTTAAATGAAAACGGCGTTTTGTTATTAAGCGGGTTCTATGAAGATGATATTCCTGTTATAGATGCAGAAGTTTCTAAATACAATTTAAAGCTAGAGACTTTTATTAAGAGAAACGATTGGGTGGCGTTAAAGTACAATAAATAAATTTTTAATATATTTATAATATGAGCACAAAAGAAAAAAATCAAGAAGAGGTAGACGTATTAGAGCAGGAAGTTTTTCAGCACGAAATAGTTTTGCATAATGATGATGTGAACACTTTTGATCATGTAATAGATTCTTTAGTAAGTGTTTGTGATCATACAGTAGAGCAAGCAGAACAATGTGCAACTTTAGTGCATTATAAAGGTAAGTGTACTGTAAAATCTGGTGAATTTAAAGATTTAGAGCCAAGATGCTCTAAATTATTACAATTGGGTTTATCAGCAGAATTAATATAAGGTGTATGGAAAACGTTTTTAAGTATTTCGAATTTTCTGACTTTTTTAAAGATGAGTCAGGTTCTTTTTCTGGGAATGAAATTTGTTTTACAGATTTAAATGAAACTCATTTTTTAATTTTCGAGAAAGAAGATTCAATATATAATTTATATGTTTCTAAATTTTCAAATAAAAAAGAAGTAGGGCAAAAAGCGCCAGAAATTTTAGAATTAGTAGTTCAAAATTACGATAAAAGTAAACCAGAACATAGAATTGCATTGAGGCAATATTTAGGCTAAACTTGAGGTAAATCTCAAGTTTTTTTATTTTTTTATAAAAACCATGTGACTTTTATATTCGTATGTGTCTTATATAATAGAAAGCAAGAAATGAATTTAAGATTTATAATAATATTTGTAGTGGTTTTGACGGTTCCTTTTTTAGGTTACAGTCAAATGGTTCCACCTCCAATTCCACCGCCACCGCCACCAGGTCTTCCAATAGATGGTTTTACAGGTGTCTTATTGGCTATAGGTGTAGCTTATGGTTCAAAAAAATTATTTAAAGATAGTAGTAGTTAGTTTTAATACTAAGTTTGGTTAGATAAAAGGCCTTAAACGAAAGTTTAAGGTCTTTTTGTGTAAAAAAAACCCACTTCAAAAGAAGTGGGACGCTTATTGCGTAAAGATAAGGGGTATAATATATTGTTATAAATTTTAAGAATAGTATTAAAAACTTAAATTTAGTTAATTGTTTTTGAATAATAACTATTAAAACGGATTTAATTTTTTAATTAAATAAAAAAGCTTCCATATAAATGGAAGCTTTTTTTGTGACCATGCTAGGATTCAAACCTAGAACCTCTTGAGCCGTAATCAAGTGCGCTATTCAGTTGCGCCACATGGCCTTTTTGCGGGTGCAAATATAAATGCATTTTTTTAAACTAAGAAATCTTATGCGGTTTTTTTACGAATTTATTTCTTTAGCATACGTATCTATAATAGTTTGGGCTTTTTCAATATCAGATTTTAAGATAAGTAGTTCAACAGCTGTTCTATGTTCTCCAAAGCCACCTAATCTGGCAGATTCTACTCTATCTTTAATTATTGACCCTATGTTGATGCTGTCTAATCTGTTTTGTAGTCCTTTTACAATAATAAAAGAACCAGAGAATATTGTTACATGTTCTGTTTTCATAATATATAGTTTTTTTTATTCTAATGAGTTCTGTGTTACAAAAGCTCGCCAACCAATGATAGCCATTTGCAGTTTTGTAGCTTTAGAGAGATCTAAACCTCTTTTAGTATAAGAAGGTAGAAAAAGTTTATTAATTTTTGCAAGAAATTTAAATACTCGTTTTTTCATTAGATGTTAATTTCAATATCAAATTTAATGAAAATAAACAACTCTTTTTAAAGAGTTGTTTTATATGAAGATTAGAATAGTACAGAAAAAATAATGTCTGCAATATCTTTAACGGTTTTTGTAATAATAAGTATCATAATATAAGTTTTAAAAGTTAATAAATTGAGGTAATTTCGAAATTGTCTTATCAATATATATAGATTGAAAGCTTGCTACCAAACACTTTAATACTTATTTATTAGATTGATTTTAAGTTTGTAATTAAAAAATAATAATTAGTTATAATATGTAACTTATTATTCTTTATATAAGTTTGTTTTATTAATCAGTAACTGTAATAATGTTTTAATATGTAATTAAATTAAGCGTTTTATTTTATTGTTTTTTCAAAATAAAGCAAAACAGATATTTTATATGTAGTATTTTTCGCTTTCTATCTTTTCCTTTATCTTAAAGTGATAATAATGTATCTTCGCAAAAAACAAATTTTATGAGTATTTTTTATGTAATTATTGGTTTAGTTATGTTGGTTGTTGGTGGTGAGTTTTTAGTAAAATCTTCTATAGGTTTGTCATTTAAACTAAATATATCTAAAATGGTTATTGGTATGACGGTAGTTTCTTTTGCTACTTCTGCACCAGAGTTACTTGTAAGTTTACAAGCTGCTTTAGATGGCTCTCCGGCAATTGCTATAAATAATGTTATTGGTTCTAACATTGCAAATATTGGTTTGGTTTTAGGTATTACAGCGATTATTGGGCCAATAGCTGTAGATAAAGGGTTTTATAAATTGAATTGGCCGGTTATGATGGTGTTTTCTTTGGTTCTTTATTATTTCTTAAAAAACGACAATATTTTAACTACAGCAGAAGGAATTATTTTATTAATAGGTTTAACTATTTTCTTATTTGTTTTAATAAGGAATGCACGTAAAGAAGATGTTTCTTTAGAGGATGTTGATGAAGCTTTGGAGTCAATTGGTTACGGCAAAATTTTTATTTGGTTGTTAATTGGAGCTATTGCACTTTATTATGGATCTGAATTTCTAGTTGACGGAGCCAAGGATATTGCTAAAAACATGGGGGTAAGTGAAGGAGTGATATCAATAACAATGATTGCGATAGGAACTAGTGTACCAGAATTGGCTGCATCTGTAATAGCGGCTGTTAAAGGAGAAAAAGCAATATCTCTAGGGAATTTAATTGGTTCTAATATATTTAATATAGCATCTGTACTAGGTGTAACATCTTTAGTAAAAAACATCTATGTTACAGAAGATCAAATTTTGTCAAGAGATATCTTTTGGATGCTAGGTTTTGCCGCTGTTTTAATTCCTTTAGTGTTTCTGCCTAAAAAGTATGTTTTAAGTAGGTTTAAAGGTATATTTCTATTTATTGCTTATGTACTATTTATCTATTTAGTTCTTTAAAAATTAGGTATAAAAAAAGCTCGCAATTTGCGAGCTTTTTTAGTTTTGATTATTAGTCTTAGCTAATGTTTGCAGACTTTACAGTCTTTATAATTCTACCAGCAATTTTGTATGGATCTCCATTAGAAGCAGGTCTTCTGTCTTCTAACCATCCTTTCCATCCTTTTTCTACTGTAATAATTGGTATTCTAATTGATGCTCCTCTATCAGAAATTCCCCAAGAGAAATCGTTAATAGATGCAGTTTCATGATCACCAGTTAAACGTTGGTCGTTAAACTCACCGTAAACAGCAATATGTTCTTTTACAACTGGTCTAAATGCTTCACAGATTTTACCATAAATTTCTTCAGAACCACAAGTTCTTAAAACTTCGTTAGAGAAATTTGCGTGCATACCAGAACCATTCCAATCCATATCTTTTCCTAATGGTTTTGGATGATAATCGATATAGTAACCATATTGTTCAGTTAATCTATCTAATAAGTAACGCGCAATCCAGATTTCATCACCTGCTTTTTTTGCTCCTTTAGCAAATAATTGGAACTCCCATTGACCAGATGCAACTTCTTGATTGATACCTTCAAAATTTAAACCTGCATCAATACAAAGATCTGCATGTTTTTCAACTAAAAGTCTTCCGTGAGTATTTTTTCCACCTACAGAACAGTAATACATTCCTTGTGGAGCTGGATAACCACCAATAGGGAAACCTAAAGGTAATTGAGTTTTCGTATCCATAATAAAGTATTCTTGTTCGAAACCAAACCAGAAATCGTTATCATCATCATCAATTGTAGCTCTACCATTAGAAACGTGTGGTGTTCCGTCTGCATTTAAAACTTCAGTCATAACTAAATAACCGTTTATTCTCGCTGGATCTGGATAGATTGCAACAGGCTTTAATAAACAATCAGAGTCACCTCCAGAAGCTTGTTTTGTAGATGAACCATCAAAAGACCAATTACTTAATTCTTCAACTGTTCCTTGAAAGTTTTCATGTTCTTCAACTTTGGTTTTACTTCTCATGTTCTGAGTAGGGTAATAACCATCTAACCAAATGTATTCTAATTTAATTTTTGCCATAATAAATAATTGTGTATGATGTTAACATTACAAAAATGAAATATTTTACCTACATATCAAAAAAAATAGGGGTAAAATGTCTAATTTTGTAAAAAAATAATTTAATCCCTAATTTTAATGGGGGTCATTTATTTAAAAGTAAAAAAAAGACTTAAAAAAATAACAATATGTCAATTATTAGGTTCAATGCTTTACAGGAAACTTTAAGAAGAAAACCGATTAAAGTACAACAAAGTGAAAAAAGATCTACTCTTTTCGGACAGAATGTGTTTAATAAATATGCTATGCAACAGTATCTTACACGTTCCGCTTATGAAAGTGTAATGAATGCTATTGAGCATGGTACAAGAATAGATAGAAAAATTGCAGATCAGGTTGCAGTTAGCATGAAAGATTGGGCCATGTCTAAAGGTGCTACTCATTATACACATTGGTTTCAGCCATTAACCGGTGCAACTGCAGAAAAGCATGACGCTTTTTTCGAGTCTATAAATGGTAGTTTGGCAATGGAAAAGTTTGACGGAGAACAATTGGTGCAACAAGAACCAGATGCTTCTAGTTTTCCTACAGGCGGTATAAGAAATACTTTTGAAGCAAGAGGTTATACTGCTTGGGATCCTACATCGCCTGCTTTTATTTACGAAAGAACATTATGTATACCTACTATTTTTGTTGCTTATACAGGTGAAGCTTTAGATAATAAAACTCCACTTTTAAGAGCTTTACAAGCCATCGATACGCACGCTACAGCTGTTTGTAAATATTTTGATAAAACAATTAGCAAGGTAAATGCAACCTTAGGTTGGGAGCAAGAATTTTTCTTAGTTGATAATGCATTGGCATTGTCTAGACCAGATATTCAATTAACAGGTAGAACATTATTAGGCCATTTTTCTGCAAAGGGTCAACAATTAGACGATCATTATTTTGGTATTATTCCGGTGAGAGTTATGAGCTTTATGCAAGATTTAGAAGAAGAGTGCATGCTTTTAGGAATTCCTGTAAAAACAAGGCATAATGAAGTTGCTCCAAATCAGTTTGAAGTCGCCCCAATTTTTGAAGAAGCAAATTTAGCAGTAGATCATAATTCTTTACTGATGGATGTTATGCAGAAAGTTGCAAAACGACATAATTTTAGAGTTCTTTTTCACGAAAAGCCATTTGCAGGAATTAACGGTTCTGGTAAACATAACAACTGGTCTTTATCATTAGATAATGGTACAAATTTGCTAAGTCCAGGTAAAACGCCGATGAAAAACCTACAATTTCTTACATTTTTTGTAAATACAATTAAAGCGGTTTACGAATATGAAGAACTGTTAAGAGCTTCTGTAGTATCTGCAGGAAATGATTTTAGGTTAGGAGCAAGTGAAGCGCCACCGCCAATAATTTCTGTATTTATAGGAAATCAATTATCGGCAGTTTTAGATGAATTAGAAAATGTTACTAAAGGTAAATTATCACCTCAAGAAAAAACAGATTTAAAATTAAATATCATTGGTAAAATTCCAGAGATTTTATTAGATAATACTGATAGAAATAGAACTTCTCCTTTTGCTTTTACTGGAAATAAATTTGAGTTTAGAGCAGTAGGTTCTTCTGCAAATTGTGCAGGACCAATGACTGTTTTAAATACAATTGTTGCAAAACAATTAAAAGAATTTAAAATTGAAGTAGATAAATTAATCGAAACAAAAAGTCTTAAAAAAGACGAAGCAGTCTTTAATGTTTTAAGAGAATATATTAAAGAGTCTAAAAAAATTAGATTTGATGGAGACGGTTACGGTGATGCTTGGGAAAAAGAAGCTGTAAAAAGAGGATTAAGTAATAATAAAAATACACCAGAGGCATTAAAAATTATTACTTCGGATAAAGTTGTAAGCTTATACGAAGAAATGGATGTAATGAGTAAAGTAGAAGTAGAGGCTCGTTACGAAATAAAATTAGAAGAGTACACCAAACGAATGCAAATAGAAAGCAGAGTTTTGGCAGATGTTGCAAGAAACCATGTTGTGCCAACAGCTATAATTTATCAGAATACATTATTAGAGAATACTAAGAATTTAAAAGAAATTTTTGGAGATGAGTTTAAAAAGATAGCCAAAGAGCAAGTAGAATTAATTATGGTAATTTCTAACCATATTACAGAAATTAATGCTTTGGTAATTAAAATGGAAGAACAAAGATCGAAAGCAAATAAGCAAAATGGGTTAAAATCTGCACAACAATATTGCAATAAAGTAAAACCTTTTTTCGAAGAAATTCGTTTTCATTGCGATCAATTAGAAACAATGGTAGATGATAATATTTGGCCTTTAACAAAATACAGAGAGCTGTTATTTACTAGATAAAAATATAACAGAACAAGTATGGCTTTTTTTAATCAAAAGACTAAATTTGCATCAACAACAACACAACAACATGAGTAAAGAAGTTTCTAAAAGATACGCACAAAGAGGTGTTTCTGCATCTAAAGAAGATGTACATAATGCTATTAAAAATATAGATAAAGGTTTGTTTCCGAAGGCATTTTGTAAAATTGTGCCAGATTATTTAACAAACGATGATGACTATTGCTTAATAATGCACGCAGATGGTGCTGGTACAAAATCTTCATTAGCATACATGTATTGGAAAGAAACTGGTGATGTTTCTGTTTGGAAAGGTATTGCTCAAGATGCATTAATAATGAATATCGACGATTTATTATGTGTTGGTGCTACAGATAATATTATGTTATCGTCTACTATTGGACGAAATAAAAGTAAAATTCCTGGTGAAGTTTTATCAGCAATTATAAATGGTACCGAAGAATTAATTGAAGATTTAAAGAAATTCGGAGTTACAATTCATTCTACAGGAGGAGAAACTGCAGATGTTGGAGATTTGGTGCGAACAATTATTGTAGATTCTACAGTAACTGCAAGAATGAAACGTACTGATGTAATTGACAATGCAAATATTAAAGCAGGTGATGTAATTGTTGGTTTAGAGTCTTTTGGACAAGCAACTTATGAAACTGAATATAATGGCGGAATGGGTTCTAACGGATTAACTTCTGCTAGACACGATGTTTTTCATAAATATTTAGCAGAAAAATATCCAGAAAGCTTTGACGCGGCTGTGCCAGAAGATTTAGTGTATTCTGGTAATACAAAATTAACAGATAAAGTAGAAAATTCTCCTATCGATGCAGGTAAATTAGTTTTATCTCCAACAAGAACATACGCGCCAATTATTAAAGAAATTTTAAATAATTTTTCTTCGGATAAAGTGCATGGTATGATTCATTGTTCTGGCGGAGCGCAAACTAAAATTTTACATTTTGTAGATAATTTACACATTGTAAAAGATAACATGTTCGAAATACCACCTTTGTTTAAATTGATACAAGAACAATCTAAAACAGATTGGAAAGAAATGTATCAAGTATTTAACTGTGGTCATAGAATGGAAGTGTATGTTTCTCCGGAAATTGCAGAAAATATTATAGAGATTTCTAAATCTTTTAATGTTGATGCTAAAATTGTAGGTAGAGTAGAAGCATCAGAAACTAAAAAACTGACAATAAAAAGTGAGTTTGGTACTTTTGAGTATTAAGCTTATTAAAAAAATAAATTTTACTAAAAACTCTAAACATTACCGTTTAGAGTTTTTTATTGAATTATCTTTTCTTAAAAACGAAATCAATCTTAAAATCGTTGTTAGAAACTTCGGCTTTTAAAAGTTTGTTCTCTAGGTAGTATTTTATTTTTGTGGGAAACTCATTTTCTAAATTCTCACAAATAAAAGAAGTGTCGGTTTGTTTTGTAAATTTAAAAAGAGTAGCAGTTTCATTTACGCCTGTAACTTTTAAATATAAAGTATCTTTTAAATTAATAATTTCCATTTGTTCGTAAAAAGTGGTGTCTTTACCTTTTAGAGTAATCCCTTCTCCTGTGAAATTTTTATGCCAAGTTTCTAATGTTAAAGTGCTATCTGCTTTTTCTACTCGAATCCATTTTCCTATTAAAAATGAAGGTTTTTCTAATATTGTTTTTTCTTTATTACAAGAAAAAATAATTAAGAAACAGCATAAAATTAGTGTTGGTTTCATTTTTAAAATTTAGAAATATTCAAATATACTCAAAACGAAACATTTAACTTTCCGATAAAAATTGTAAATTCGCAATCCAAGAAAAGAGTAGAAGATGTTAGATAAATTAAGAATTGTTAAGCAACGTTATGATGAGGTTTCTGATTTGATTATTCAGCCAGAAATTATCATGGATCAAAAGCGTTACGCGCAATTAATGAAAGAATATAAAGATTTAGGTGATGTGGTTAAAAAGGGTGATGAATATCAAACTTTAACAAACAACATCGAAGAAGCTAAAGAAATTTTAGCCGACGGTTCTGATGCAGAGATGAACGAAATGGCAAAGATGGAAATTGAAGAAGCTAATGTTAGAATTCCTCAATTAGAAGAGGAAATTAAAATATTATTAATACCAAAAGACCCTGAAGATTCTAAAAATGCGGTTGTAGAATTACGTGCAGGAACTGGTGGAGATGAAGCAAGTATTTTTGCAGGAGATTTATTTAGAATGTATTCTAAATATTGCGAAAGTAAAGGTTGGAAAGTTTCTACTGTAGATTATTCTGAAGGAACAAATGGTGGTTTTAAAGAAATTCAGTTTGAGGTTTCTGGTAATGATGTATATGGTACTTTAAAATTTGAAGCGGGTGTACATCGTGTACAAAGAGTTCCGCAAACAGAAACTCAAGGTAGAGTACATACATCTGCAGCAACATGTATGGTTTTTCCTGAAGCAGAAGAATTTGATGTAGAAATTAATCCGAAAGATGTAAGAATAGACTTTTTCTGTTCTTCTGGTCCTGGTGGGCAATCTGTTAACACTACATATTCTGCAGTGCGTTTAACACACATTCCTACAGGTTTAGTGGCGCAATGTCAAGATCAAAAATCGCAACATAAAAATAAAGAAAAAGCATTTAAAGTTTTACGTTCTAGATTGTATGATATGGAGCTAGAAAAGAAAAATGCAGAAGATGCGTTAAAACGTGGTTCTATGGTTTCTTCTGGAGATAGAAGTGCGAAAATTAGAACGTATAATTATGCACAAGGTAGAGTTACAGATCATAGAATTGGTTTGTCTTTATATGATTTACCAAATATTGTAAACGGTGATATTCAGAAAATAATTGACGAATTAATGCTTGCTGAAAATACAGAAAAGCTAAAGAGTTTAAATGACGGAATTTAATTTTATCGTTAATTCATAAAAAAAAGCCTTAGATTTAAATCTGAGGCTTTTTTATTTCAGGTATTTTTTAAATGATATGAATTAATTTAATTTTTAAGTTGAAGTTATCTTTACATAAAAACAAATATTATGATAGCTACAAAAATTATAGGATTAACTTCTGCGTTAACAAAGAGTAAGAAAGCAAAAATAGGTTTACTTTTATTAGAGATTGCAATTATTGCAGTAGCTTATAAAAGTAATAAAAAAGAAAAAGCAAGTTTAGGTACCGATGAAAGTATGTAAAATAAAAAAGCGATTAAAGTTCATTACAAACTAATAACCGCCTTTTTCGTGTTAAACAAATATTCGTTAAAAAATCCAATAAATTATACAATTTGGGGGAATTTGATCTAATAACACTACAAAGATATTGTAGTTAAGAGTATCTCACAATCCCTGAAATCAGTGAAATTTTAGTATCCCCGAATTCAGGGATACATAACCCTGAATTCAGGTATAAGTAAACTAATTTCCAAATAAGTGTAATTCTGTAAACTCTTTATTTATAGTGATAGATTGATTTTTATCACTATTAATATTGTCTAGTTCAATTTCAACATTATCTATTTGAACAGATTGAATTGCAAATGGTAAATTATGGAAGTTGATTTTAAAACTATGATAGTTTGCATCAAAATCTCCAGATTTGTGTTGTTGTAAAATTAATTCTTCTTTTTTACCAGTAACTTTAAAAGTTCTTAAGCTAAATCTTCCTTTCTTATAGTCGTAACCATCGTGAGCGTCGTCAAATAATTGAGAGGTTTCTTTTCCTTTTTTGTAATAAACATCTAATGTTATTTCATCAAATTCTTTTTCACCTACATATTGTTGTACAGGATACTTAGGAATAACAGCACCTTCTTTAATAAAAATTGGCATGCTATCAATATCTGCATCTACCCACATTTCTTTACCACCTTCTACAACTTCGTTTGTCCAGAAGTTATACCATTTTCCTCTTGGTATATACATTCTTCTACCTTTGGCATTCGGTTCTATAATTGGACAAATTAAAATTTGTTCTCCGTAAACAAACTCATCACTTCTATAATGTGTAGAGGTATCTTCTTGATCGTATAAAACCAAAGATTTTAAAATAGGACTACCATCATTTATATATTTCCAAAAAGCGGTATATAAATAAGGCAATAATTGATATCTAAGTTCCACGAATTTTCTAACAATATCTGTTATTTCAGTTCCAAAAACCCAAGGTTCTTGATCTCCGTGATCTCCAGAAGAATGTACTCTACAAAATGCATGAAATACACCTAACTGAATCCATCTAGCAAATAATTCTCCTTGAGGTTGTTCTGCAAAACCGCCAATATCACTTCCGGCAAAAGAAAAACCAGACATTGCCATTCTTTGCGCTTGATTGTTTGCAATTGCTAAATGTTCCCAAGTTGCAACATTATCTCCCATCCAGGTTGATGTGTAACGTTGTGCACCAGAATATGCAGATCTTGTAATTACAAAAGGTCTTTTTGGATATGCATATTTTTTTAAACCATGGTAAGTTGCACGTGCCATTTGTGTACCATAAATATTGTGTGCTTTTCTATGAGAACAAGGGTTGCCATCATAATCATGACGTACATCATTTGGAAAAGATTTGTTAGGAACATCCATTACTGCAGGTTCGTTCATATCATTCCAAACTCCTTTTACACCAATATCTTCTATCAATTCTTTAAACAAACCAGACCACCATTCTCTAACTTCTGGCTTTGTATAATCAGGAAAATAACATTCACCAGGCCAAACTTTACCTTTCATATAAGGTCCGTCTGCTCTTTTACAAAAATAATCTTTGTCTAAAGCTTCTTTAAAAACGTCGTATTCTAAATCTATTTTAATTCCTGGATCTATTATTACAACAGTTTTAAAACCATCGTCTTCTAATTCTTTCACCATTCTCTTAGGATCTGGAAAATGATTTTTATCCCAAGTAAAACATCTAAAACCATCCATATAATCGATGTCTAAATAAATTGCATCACAAGGAATTTGTAAATCTCTAAATGTTTTTGTGATTTGTTTTACATTACTTTCTGGGTAATAACTCCATTTACATTGATGAAAACCTAATGCCCATAACGGTGGTAATGCATGTGGTTTACCTGTTAAATCTGTATAATTTTTAACAACATCATCCATTTTTGGTCCGTAGATAAAATAATAATTCATTTCACCACCTTGCGCCCAAAAACTTGCTACATTTCTTCTTTCATGTGCAAAGTCAAAATGAGTTTTAAAAGTATTGTCAAAGAAAACTCCGTAAGATTTGTTGTCTTGTATTGCTGTATAAAACGGAATTGCTTTATAAATAGGATCTGTATTTTTACCAAAAGCATAAGAATCTGTTGCCCAATTTTCGAAACGTTTTCCTTTTAAATTTACTTCTACAGGTTTGTCACCTAAACCATAAAAGCTTTCTCCTTTTTGGCAGATTTTACTCATTTTTACAATGTCGCCACCAAACTCGTAGCTTTCTTCCCAATGAAAACCAATTTCGTCTTCATTAATAAGTTTATTGTCAAGAGCATCGAACAATTTTACTTGTAAACTTAGTTTTTCTACTTTACAGATAAGTTTAGATGTTGTAATGATATAATTTTTTTCATCTTCTGATACATCTAAAAAACTATATCCTCTGCTAGCGTGTATAGTAACACCATAAGAAAAATCATTTTCGAATTTACCAGTTGTGCTGTATCGAAAACGAATTACACTGTCTCTAACAACAGTAACTTGTAAAACAACACCATTTTTTGTGTTAAAATAAAGTGTATCTACATCCTTTTGGTAACTTATTATTTCTGATGGAAATAAATTTCCTTTCTGTTCTAATTCTGTATTAACAATCATAATCTTGGTTGTTTAAATATTCATTCAAAAATCGTTAAAGTTTTAGATTTTTTAGTAATAAAAATGTTATTTCTACGATAACGTTTAAGTCTGTGTTAAAAACAAAAATATTACTTATTTATTTAAAAATTAGGCAAATAAGATTTCTTTTCTATGATAAGAAAAGATTTTTTAAAGTCTTAAAAATGACGTTTATTTTTGTGAAGTTTAAAATTTAAATCCTCTTTTTTTATGATACTATTAGTATTTTTATAAAGAGGATTTATATTTTAAGTTTATTTAAATTTGAAAGCTAACATACTTAGCGGAGGTAAGTTTAATTCGATTGAATTTAATCTATTATTCCAACTTTTTTTGTTAGATTTTAGTTTAACGTTTTTGTAATTATTGGTTCCATTAAAAATTTGTTTATCACTATTAAAAACTTCTTTTAATGTACCCGATTTCGGTAAGCCAATTCTGTAATTTTCTCTAGGAACAGGTGTTAGGTTTAAAACAATTATTACATCATTTTTTGGTTCGTTTCCTTTTCTGATGAAAGATAGTACAGAATTCTCATGATCGCCATGATCTATCCATTCGAAACCTTCGAACGAAAATTGTTTTTGATGTAAAGCTGGTTCTGTTTTGTAAAATAAGTTTAGTTCTTTAACCAGATTCTGAACACCTTTATGAACATCATATTCTAATAAATGCCAATCTAAACTTCCGTTAAAATTCCATTCACTTGTTTGACCAAATTCTGCACCTTGAAATAAAAGTTTGGTTCCTGGATGTGTATACATAAAACTATATAATAGTCTTAAGTTGGCGAATTTTTGCCACTCATCACCAGGCATTTTCTCTACAATTGCTTTTTTTCCGTAGACAACTTCGTCATGCGAAAGCGGTAACATAAAGTTTTCTGTAAATGCATAATTTAAACTAAAGGTTAAATCGTTTTGATGATGTTTTCTATAAATTGGTTCTTTGGCAAAATAGTCTAAAGAATCATGCATCCAACCCATCATCCATTTCATTCCAAAACCTAAGCCATCAGAAAAAACAGGACTAGAAACTTTAGGAAATGATGTTGATTCTTCTGCAATTGTTTGAACATCTGGGTAGTTTTCGTAAACGGCAACATTCATTTCTTTAATAAATGCAATTGCTTCTAAGTTTTCTCTACCACCAAATTCATTAGGTTCCCATTCGCCATCTTTTCTAGAATAATCTAAAAATAACATGGATGCTACAGCGTCTACTCTTAAACCGTCTGCATGATATTGATCTAACCAAAACAATGCATTACTTATTAAGAAAGATTTTACTTCATTTCTTCCGTAGTTAAAAATTAAACTTTTCCAGTCTTGATGATAACCTTTTCTAAGATCTGGATGTTCGTATAAATTAGAGCCATCAAAAAACCCTAAACCATGAGCATCCGAAGGAAAGTGAGACGGAACCCAATCTAAAATTACACCAATATTATTTTCGTGAAATTTATCTACTAAATATTTAAATTCATCAGGATAACCAAATCTAGATGTTGGCGCAAAATAACCCGTTAATTGATATCCCCAACTTGGATCATAAGGATATTCCATTATCGGCATAAATTCTACGTGTGTAAAATTCATTTCTACCACATAATTTACCAATTCTTCGGCCAATTCATTATAACTTAGAAATCGGTTTTCTTCAATTTTTTGTTTCCAAGAGTTTAAATGAACTTCGTAAACAGAATAAGGAGCGTTTAACGCGTTCTTTTCTTTACGAGATTTCATCCATTTTTGATCTTTCCAAGAATAATTATCTTCCCAAACTATTGATGCTGTTTTTGGTGGATGCTCGCATCTTCGAGCATAAGGATCTGCCTTTTCTGTTACAATATTGTTATTGTTACTTTGTATTTTATATTTGTAAACACTTCCTTTTTCTACAAAAGGGATAAAGCCTTCCCAAATACCACTAGAATCCCATCTTACATTTAATTGATGTTCTTTGTCGTTCCAATAATTAAAATCTCCTACAACAGAAACTTCTTTAGCACTTGGTGCCCAAACTGCAAAATAGGTGCCAGTTATACCATCAACTGTTGTAATGTGCGAGCCAAATTTTTCATACAATCTGTAATGCTTACCAGCTTTAAATAAATTAATATCAAAATCTGAAAATAGTGAATGTGCTATAACTTTAGACATGTAATGCTTTTAAAAATTGAAAATAATCAGATATTAAATTACTGTTCCTTTGGGTATAATTGCACCTTTTTTAACAACAACAATTCCTTCTTTAATTTGATAAGTTTCTGTTTCGATATCTTCTAAATGTGGTCCGCCATTAATTTTAGTATCATCACCAATTCGACAATTTTTATCTATAATACAATTGTTAATTGTACACCTGTCTCCAATACCAACTTGATTTTCGATATTATTTTCTTTGATGTCTTCTAAAGATTCGTAAAAATCGTTACCCATCATGTAAGTATTTGTAACGATTGTCTCTTTACCAATTCTAGAACGAATACCAATCACAGATTTTTCTATTTTTTCTGCATTTATAATACATCCATCAGCAATTATTGTTTTGTTAAGTTTTGTATTAGAAATTTTTGATGTTGGTAAAATTCTCGCTCTTGTATAAACTCTGTTTTCGTCGTATAAATTAAACTTAGGCAAATCGTCGGTTAGTCCTAAGTTTGCTTCGAAAAACGAATCAATGTTTCCTATATCTGTCCAATAACCTTCATATGGATAACTCATTGTTTTGTGTTCTCCAATTGCTTGCGGAATTATTTCTTTACCGAAATCGATAGTATCTGGGTTGGCCATTAATTCTACCAACAATTCTCGATTAAAAATATAAATTCCCATAGATGCCAGGTAATTTCTACCTTCACCTTTCATTTCATCACTCACATCAGACCTCCAATCTGGTAAAAGTTCTGCGTTTGGTTTTTCTATAAAAGAAGTTATTGTGTTGTTTTCATCTGTTTTTAAAATACCAAAAGAAGTTGCGTCTTTAGCATTTACAGGATATGTTGCTATCGATATTTTTGCGCCACTTTCTTCGTGTTTAGCAATCATATCTCTAAAATCCATGTTATATAATTGATCTCCTGATAAAATTAAAGCATATTTAAAATCGTGTTCTAAAAAATGATGCATGCTTTGTCTTACAGCATCGGCAGTTCCTTGAAACCATTTATCACTTTCCATGGTTTGTTCTGCTGCTAAAACATCTACAAAAGCAGAACTAAAAAAGCTAAAATGATATGTATTTTTTATGTGCTGATTTAAAGAGGCAGAGTTAAACTGAGTTAAAACATACATTCTTTTAATATCTGCATTTATACAATTTGAAATAGGAATATCTACCAAACGGTATTTTCCTGCAATTGGTACAGCAGGTTTAGATCTATTTTTAGTTAAAGGATACAATCTAGAACCTTGACCACCTCCTAAAATAATTCCAAGTACTTTGTCGTTTATCATTTGTTTAATTTTTTAAAGAATTATATAAATTGACATATTCTTTAGCCGAATTGCTCCAAGAATGGTCTATTTGCATTATATTTTGAATATTATTATTAAATCTTTGCTTGTCTTTATAAAAGTCTGTAGCTTTTAAAATAGCATTGGTAACATTAGAAACTGTTACGCCTTTATGACAAATTCCGAAACCATTTTGATCTTTAATATCTACAATTGTATCTTTTAAACCACCAATGGCGTTTACAACGGGCACAGTGCCGTATCGTAGAGAATACATTTGATTAAGCCCACAAGGTTCTACGCGAGATGGCATTAATAAAAAATCTGCAGCAGCATAAATTATGTGTGCCAATTTTTCATCATAACCAATAAATGTATTAAAGTTATTTTTAGGTATTTTATTAAGTTTTTCTTCGGTTTCTTTATGGCCAGAACCTAATAAAAATATAGAAATATTATTATTGGCTAACGCCCTTGTGAATATCTCTGGAAATAAATCCGCACCTTTTTCACCAACTAAACGTCCAATAAAAGCAAACAGAGGTTTATCGATATCTAAATTATATTTATCACAAAGCCATTTTTTATTAGTTAGTTTTCCTTTTTGGGCATTTTCAATAGTATAATTTTCTATTAAACGATTGTCTGTATTAGTGTTCCATACATCTGTGTCGATTCCGTTTAATATACCGATACATTTTTTGCTTTCATGTCTTAATAGTGCCTCTAATCCATTAGCATTATTTTTTAATTCATCCATATAAGAAGGCGATACCGTTGTAACTTTCCACGCACATTTAATTGCTGCAGCTAACGGATTTATACTTCCGTCCCAATCTAAAAGACCAACTTTTGTAAAATCGAACGGAGGAATTAAATTTACTTTATTATGAGAAAACCAACCTTGGTATTGTGCATTATGAATAGTTAAAATGGTTGGCGTATCTTTTAAAGCTATGTATTTATGACATTGCGAAACCATAAAAGGAATTAATCCTGTGTGGTGATCATGAACGTGCAGAATATCTGGTTTATTATCTATGGATAAAATCCAGTCTAAAGTGGCAATTTGAAACGCTAAAAAACGATTTGTATCATCATTAGAATAAACATATTCTTTATGAGTTAAATCTGGTATGTCAATAAAAAAAATGTCATAACCTAAATCATTGTCTTTAAGTTTTAAAACCTTAAAGTTGTAATAATTGTGTCCTAAAGCGATAAAATTTTCATGAATTTTATCAAAAGAATTTTTTTTAGTAAACTTATTATTGTAAAAAGGCATTACCACATTACTGGTAGTGCCTATTTCTTTTTGGTACTTTGGTAAAGCACCTACAACATCTGCGAGACCACCTACTTTTGCAATAGGAAAGCACTCTGCACTAATATGTAGTATATTCAAAACTTATTTAGTTGATTAGTTCTTAAAGTTACAAAATATAAGTAGAACTATAAATTTTGAATGCAAAAATTAATATTAACCTAATAATCAGTTATTTAATTTATATTTATCTCAATTTAACTAATTTTAATTACGAATTTCTTTGTTTATTAATTTCGTCTTGTAATTCTCTTCTAAGTTTTTGTTCTCTTTCAATAGATTTTTTTCTATGTTTTTCATATTCAGATTCTACCTCTATAAGATCACTTTTAGCTTTTTTAGTAAGTATATTGTTTCTAGTGTATTTAAATATAAAATAGGCTAGACTTAGTAATAAGACAAGTATGATTGTCCATAATATTAGGTTGTACGTTGTTTTACTAACTTGTGCACCTAATAAAGATATAGACCCTTCTTTCTTTATTGCAGTTGCTAACTTGTTTTTTGTATCGTTAAGCGTTTCTAAAGTTTTTTTTGTGTTTTCCCTTTCTGTATTTAAAAGTCCGTTCTTTTCGATTACTAATTCTTTAGAATTTTTAAGAGAATCTAAAACATTTTGTTTTAACTGTAAAAACTTGTCTTTACTTATAACCTTATATGTTTGGTAAGTTGTAGAAGTTCTATATATTTTATCGAACTGCCCGCTAAGTGATGTGTCTTCTGGTTTTGTAGTTTCTTGTGCAATTGAAATTACAGTAATAAATAAAGCTGTAAGTGTTATCAGTTTTAATCTCATTTTATAATATTTGATATAATTTTTAAAATAATAAAAGTAATAAAAAAACCCAAACGTATACGTTTGGGTTTTTATTATAAGCAAGTAATTTATATTTATTTAATTTTCTCTACAACTGCCTTAAAAGCGTCTGGGTTGTTAACAGCTAAATCAGCTAAAACCTTACGGTTTAATTCGATATTATTAGCTTTTACTTTCCCCATAAACTGAGAGTAAGACATTCCGTGTAAACGAGCTGCAGCGTTAATACGTACAATCCATAAAGAACGGAAGTTTCTCTTATTGTTTTTACGGTCACGGTATGCATAAAGCATTCCTTTTTCAACCGCATTTTTTGCTACTGTGTAAACGTTTTTTCTACGTCCGAAGTAACCTTTTGCTGCCTTCAAGATTTTTTTTCTTCTTTTTCTTGAGGCTACTGAATTTACTGATCTTGGCATAATTTCAATGTGTTTTGTAGTAGGCGATTCTTTTCAGAATACTTTTCATATTTGGCCTAACTCCATGGTTAATAATTAAATTCCCTGGTTAAACTTATTTTAAGTTTAACTGTTGCTTAATGTTAGACTCATCTGCTTTATGTACTAAAGCTGCATGAGTTAACTTTAATTTACGTTTTTTAGACTTCTTTGTTAAGATGTGACTTTTAAACGCGTGCTTTCTTTTTAATTTTCCAGTACCAGTAACTTTAAATCGTTTTTTGGCGCTAGATTTTGTTTTCATTTTAGGCATTTCTCCTTCGTTTTTATCTTGCTTATAAGATTGTTATTTTACTTTTTTAGGAGCAATAAACATAATCATACGTTTACCTTCTAATTTTGGAAGCTGCTCCACTTTACCATACTCTTCTAATTCTTGTGCTAACTTTAAAAGTAAAATTTGTCCTTGTTCTTTAAATATAATAGAACGACCTTTAAAGAATACAAACGCTTTTAATTTAGCTCCTTCTTGTAAGAATTTAATGGCATGCTTTTTCTTAAATTCATAATCATGCTCATCTGTTTGAGGTCCAAAACGTATTTCTTTAATAGTTACTTTAGTAGCTTTAGATTTTAAAGCTTTTTCACGTTTCTTTTGCTCATACAAGAATTTCTTGTAATCAATAATTTTACAAACAGGTGGTTTCGCTTTTGGTGAAATCTCTACCAAATCCAATTCCTGTTCTCTGGCTAATTCTTTAGCTTTAGCTAAAGGATATACACCAACTTCTACATTATCGCCCACAAGACGAACTTCGTCAACATATTTTATTTTTTCATTAATCCTATGTTGATCTTCTTTGATTACTCTTAACGGTCTTCTCGACCTACTTCTACGTATTGCTATGACTTATAAATTTAAATTATACATTTAGTTGTGTTACCAACCTTTTATTTTTGTTGAAATTCAAAATTAATTAAAATTTCTTCAATGTTTTACTTTCTTCTGTTTTAATTAAAGAAATAAATTCTTCAATTGTAAAGGTTCCAATATCTCCTTCTCCATGTCTTCTTACAGAAACTGTGCCATCTTGTTCTTCTTTCTCACCAACAATTACCATAAAAGGTATTTTGCTTACTTCTGCATCTCTAATCTTACGACCAGTTTTTTCACTTCTATTGTCTACTAGGGCGCGAATTTCGGAATTTTCTAACGATTCTAAAACTTTTTCTGAATATTTTTGATATTTATCACTGATTGGCAATAAGATAACTTGATCTGGAGTTAGCCAAAGTGGGAAATTTCCACTTGTATGTTCTAACAAAACAGCAATAAATCTTTCCATAGAACCAAAAGGAGCTCTATGTATCATTACTGGTCTGTGTTGTTGATTGTCAGATCCTTTATAGGTCAAATCAAAACGCTTAGGTAAGTTGTAGTCTACTTGTATTGTACCAAGTTGCCAGCTTCTACCTAAAGCATCTTTTACCATAAAATCTAACTTTGGACCATAAAAAGCAGCTTCACCTTCTTCTACAACATAATCCAATCCTTTGTCTTTTGCTGCACTAATAATTGCGTTTTCTGCAATTTCCCAAGTGTCGGTATCTCCAATGTATTTCTCTGGATTGCTTTTGTCTCTTATAGAAACTTGAGCTGTAAAGTCTTCAAAACCTAAAGATCCAAATACATAAAGAACCAAATCAATTACATCTTTAAATTCTTGATCTAATTGTTCTGGTGTACAAAATATATGTGCATCATCTTGAGTAAAACCTCTTACACGTGTTAAACCATGCAATTCTCCACTTTGCTCATACCTATATACTGTACCAAATTCTGCAAAACGTTTTGGTAAATCTTTATAAGAATATGGTTTAAAGTTGTAGACTTCACAGTGGTGAGGACAATTCATTGGTTTTAGTAAGAATTCCTCATCCATTTTAGGAGTTTTTATTGCCTGAAAGCTATCTTCTCCATATTTTTCATAATGACCAGAAGTTACATAAAGCTCTTTTTGACCAATATGCGGTGTCATTACCATTTCATAACCAGCTTTTTTCTGAGCTGCTTTCAAAAAGTTTTCTAATCTAGAACGTAAAGCAGCTCCTTTTGGCAACCATAAAGGTAAACCAGCGCCAACTTTTTGTGAAAAAGTAAAAAGTTCTAATTCTTTACCAAGTTTTCTGTGATCACGTTTTTTAGCTTCTTCTAAAATTTGTAAATATTCAGTTAACATTTTTTGTTTCGGAAATGAGATTCCGTAAACTCTTGTCAATTGATTATTCTTTTCATCGCCACGCCAGTAGGCACCAGCAACACTCATTATTTTTATCGCTTTTATAATTCCAGTATTAGGAATGTGTCCTCCTCTACATAAATCTGTAAAATTGCTATGATCACAAAAAGTTATATCACCGTCAGTTAAATTTTCTATTAATTCAACTTTATATTCATTGTTTTCTTTCTTATATAACTCTAACGCGTCTGCTTTAGAAACAGATCTTAAAGAAAATTCATGTTTACCACGAGCTATTTCTAAAAATTTAGTTTCTATTTCTTTAAAGTTTTTATCAGAAATTACTTCATCGCCTAAATCTACATCATAATAAAACCCATTTTCTATTGCGGGTCCTATTGTTAGTTTTGCTTTAGGATAAAAACTTAAGATTGCTTCTGCTAAAACGTGAGCAGATGAGTGCCAAAATGCTTTTTTACCACCTTCATCATTAAATGTATATAAAATTAAAGAACCATCGGTGGTTAACGGAGTGGTGGTTTCAACTGTTTTATCATTGAAATTTGCAGATATTACGTTTCTAGCAAAACCTTCACTAATGCTTTTAGCAACATCCATAGGAGTACTATTCTTTTCGAACTCCTTAACTGTTCCGTCTGGTAATGTAATTTTAATCATTTAATTTATTAATGTTTGAATTTGCAAAGATATTAGAAAACATAATTTCACACAATATATATATGTACTTATTAACTAAATCATAATGTTTCCTTTTTTAAGGATTATTTTCATGATGTTTAAATGTAGTCTTTGTGTTATTCTGATCAAGAAATGGAGGTGTTGATTATGTGTTAAATCCGTCAACTTATTGTTTTGGAGTGATATACAAAATGGTTTAAAACTTAATGATCGTTGTCAATACATGAAATAGTAGTAGGAATTATATGTTTTGTTTTAATTTTTAAAATTATTGTAAATTATAAGTATTTGAATTGTAATTGTTTAATGGTTTAATTTAAAATAATTTCAAAAAAGGTTGATTAAATAGTTGCGGGATTAAAAATGCGGTGTATATTTGCACCCGCTAACGGAAATATGGGTTAGTAATTAAGTTCATTGTTTTATTGTTTTCGGGTTAAGAAATTAAATTAAAAAAAAGATTTATTTTTCTTGTTAGATTAGAAATAAGTTTTATATTTGCACCCGCTAAACGAGATAGCAAAAACGTTCAGAGAGATTTTGGAATAACGGTAATTTAAGTTAGGTAGTTCGATTCTATCATTTCTACAAGATTAAGATTTAGGTTTTGTTTTTAAAGAGCAAGATTTGATACCTTAAAAGTTCATTGAAAATATTGAAATTGACAGCGTAAACAAAGAGTAGAATAACCACATTATTAATAATGTAAATTCTTTTGAAACTTATTCATTAAAATATTTAAGATATACAATGAAGAGTTTGATCCTGGCTCAGGATGAACGCTAGCGGCAGGCTTAACACATGCAAGTCGAGGGGTAACATTGTGCTTGCACAGATGACGACCGGCGCACGGGTGCGTAACGCGTATAGAACCTACCTTTTACAGAGGGATAGCCTTTAGAAATGAAGATTAATACCTCATAGTATTGCGATTTGGCATCAGGTTGTAATTAAAGATTTATCGGTAAAAGATGGCTATGCGTCCTATTAGTTAGTTGGTGAGGTAACGGCTTACCAAGACATCGATAGGTAGGGGTCCTGAGAGGGAGATCCCCCACACTGGTACTGAGACACGGACCAGACTCCTACGGGAGGCAGCAGTGAGGAATATTGGACAATGGAGGAGACTCTGATCCAGCCATGCCGCGTGCAGGAAGACTGCCCTATGGGTTGTAAACTGCTTTTATACAGGAAGAAACACTAGTACGTGTACTAGCTTGACGGTACTGTAAGAATAAGGACCGGCTAACTCCGTGCCAGCAGCCGCGGTAATACGGAGGGTCCGAGCGTTATCCGGAATCATTGGGTTTAAAGGGTCCGCAGGCGGTCGATTAAGTCAGAGGTGAAATCCCATAGCTTAACTATGGAACTGCCTTTGATACTGGTTGACTTGAGTCATATGGAAGTAGATAGAATGTGTAGTGTAGCGGTGAAATGCATAGATATTACACAGAATACCGATTGCGAAGGCAGTCTACTACGTATGTACTGACGCTCATGGACGAAAGCGTGGGGAGCGAACAGGATTAGATACCCTGGTAGTCCACGCCGTAAACGATGGACACTAGTTGTTGGGATTTATCTCAGTGACTAAGCGAAAGTGATAAGTGTCCCACCTGGG